>DAOMGB010000001.1:0-99530 GCA_035430095.1 Casimicrobiaceae bacterium
GGGCTGCTTCCTTCGATCAGCGGCGCGCTGTACGACCCGCCGCCGGCGCCGGGAAGATTCAATGTGACGATATCGTTCAGGCGCGTGCCCGTGATGCCTGACAGCCCGCTGACGCCGCTGAGTCCGATATCGCCGTTGGTATCGATAAGCGTGGTCAGCGTGAAAGCCTTGGTGACCGGATTCCACGTATAGGTGCCGCGCTCGTAGCCGTCGACGCCTCCCGGCCCATCGGACGCCAGCGCATCCTGGATGTGGAAGTAAGTTCCATTGTTGAGGAATGCGATGACGTAGGCACCTTCCGTCGTGTTGTCCGAGCCCGACCACGCACCGACGATCGATTGCGCAGGCAGCGACGCGCCGTAGGCGGCGAGATAGCCGACGGGAAACTCCGCGATCCAGCCTTCAACATTGCCGTTGTGGATCCCGCTTCCCCAGATTCGCGTGCCGTCGACGGAAATTCCGGCGGCCGAGTTCAGGTTCCAGTTGGTCAGATCGACACCGGCGCCCGCCACGATCGTTTGCACGTCGTGCCATCCGGATGCGTTGCGAAGAAAGGCCTTCTGGGCGGGGGTACCCAGATCGAAGAAATTCAGAACCACGACTGATCCATCGGGAGTCATTCCCCCGACGTTGTTGAGTCCCCAGCCGCCCGCGGGTGTGCCCAGGGAAGTTAACGCGGCGGATGTAGCGTTGTAGAGGTAGGCCTCGCCGTTCGGGGCAGTGGAACTGTCGCCTCCCACGAGCACGAGGTTGCCGTCCGGCGACACGGCGAGCGCAATGTTCCAGGTGGCGCCGGCAAGCGTGGGAATAGCGGAGACCCCGGCGCCCTGGACGTATCGGAACGCGCTGTTGCCCAGACCATACTGGTTGACGAGGACCGCATTGTTGGTACTGGTGCCAACCATGACCGAACCGTCGGACGACGTGCCACGGCCAGCGGGGATACTGCTCGTGTCGGTGCCATTGAGGAACGGAATGGCGGTGACGGTCGGCCCTGCGGCCGTGAATCGCACCGCCTGGGTCAGGCCACCCGGTTCATAGCGTGCAATGCCGTAGAGCACCGCGCCGTCGCTCGAAATGCCGTTGGCGAAGCTCTGTTGCGGAAAGCCCGGCAGCGTGCCCAGGTCGAGCAGCGTCAATCCGCTGGTCGTCGCTCGAACCGCATGGCGCTGGGCGGGGGCCGCCGCGTTGAAGCGCGCGCGGGCCGCGATGTATGCGGCGTCCGGCGTGATCGCCGATGCAATGACCCCGTTGCCGGCGCCGGTCACGCCTGCGGTAAGCGGAGGCAGCGGCGTGATGCCACCCGTCGACGTCCACAGGAACGCCGTATCGTTTCCGGGGGCGCCCACGGCCGAGGAACCTCCGACCGCGTAGAGCACGCTGCCCACCCGTGTGGTATCGCGCACTTCGCTCTGGACGATTCCACCCGGGAGATCCCCGACCGAAAAGAACTTGACCTGGGCGTGGACGACGCCCGCTGCAATCAACAGCAATGTGGCGAAACAAACAGGCACGAACGAGCTTAACCTTTTCATTGGGCGGGGTCCGAAGAGGAGAGCGTTATCGGGATAGTGCAAACAGTCCATGATTGCCTGCCACGCGCGCGAGTTCGCGCATTGCAGAAGCCACCGAGAACATACCAAGAAACGCAACGCAACAGCCATACGTTTGGCGGATTGCGTTGTACGGTACGAAGGCGCGTTTGAGAAGTAACGTCGCGAGGTCTGCCAACGGTTTCGCCAATACAATTCGGCGCCGCCAAAAACAAGGCCGCATGCGGTTGCCCGATGCGGCCTTGCCAGCCTCGGCCGGGTGGACAGGAGGTCACCCGACCGTGTTCGATAACTCGAAACTCACTGCTGCTTCACTTCAACTGCACCACACCCGAAATCTGCTACTTGGCGGGACCCTTCATGCATTCCGATTGAGCCTTGGCGCGCGCGTCGCCGGAAAGTCCTGCAGTCTGCTTGTTGCACATTGCCATCTTGCTCTCGGCCTTGGCCGGCTTGGCCGACATGCAGTTGCTCATGAACTTCTTGCGCTCGTCGCCCGTCTTGCCTTCGGCGCTCTTGTTGCAGGCGCTCATCTTTTCATCCTGCGCCATCTGCTTTTCCGAGCGTGGCTTTTCCGCCGGGGCTGCTGCGGCCGGCTTGGCTGCAGGAGCGGCGGCGGCAGATGCGGCTGCCGGCTTTGCGGCAGGCGCCGCCGTCTGGGCGAGAGCCGGCGCGGCAGCGAACGCCAGGGCCGCTGCCACCATGTACAGTCTGTTCATGGAAAACCTCCGAGAAATCCTGCGTTGGGGTACTTCGAGTAGTCCGCCCGCCGATCCGTGGCTGGAAGGGCCATGGCCCACGGTTTTGAGGCAGTCTACGGCATCCATAACGCGCGAAGCAACGAAATCGCCGACCTCCCGGCCGGGGTTGTTGCTGCCACGTCATCATGCGGTGCAGCACCGCACATGGCACAATGTTGCCGCTACCGGCGTGTTGGCGGTAATATATTGTTTTAGATGAAAAAAACCTCCAGGAATCCGAACCGTGCCCACCTCCATCACCCGCCGCCACCCGGGACCTGTCCAGGGTCCGCAGGGCGCGTCCCGGCCCATCGACGACACCCGGATCCGCGAAATCACCGAGCTCGCGCCGCCGTCGCATCTCCTGCGCGAATTTCCGGCCTCCGAGCGTCCCGCGACCACCACTTTCGAGGCTCGCCAGGCCATTCATCGCGTGCTGCACGGGGCGGACGATCGGCTTCTCGTCGTCGTCGGCCCATGTTCGATACACGATTACGACGCGGCGATCGACTACGCGACGCGACTGGCTTCCCTCAAGACCGAGCTGGCCGAATCGCTGATCATCGTCATGCGCGTCTATTTCGAGAAGCCGCGCACGACCGTTGGCTGGAAGGGACTCATCAACGATCCCCGGCTGGACGACAGTTTCCGCATCAACGAAGGGCTGCGTCTGGCCCGCAGGATCCTGCTGGAGATAAACGAGCTGGACCTGCCCGCGGGAACGGAATACCTGGACATGATCACGCCGCAATACATCGCGGACCTGATCGCCTGGGGCGCCATTGGCGCGCGCACGACCGAGAGCCAGGTGCATCGCCAGCTCGCCTCGGGCCTGTCGTGCCCGGTCGGCTTCAAGAACGGGACCAACGGCGACGTGCGCATCGCCGTCGACGCCATCAAGGCGGCATCGGCGCCCCACCACTTCCTGTCGGTGACCAAGGGCGGCCACTCCGCCATCGTGCAAACCGCGGGAAACGAGGACTGCCACATCATCCTGCGCGGCGGCAAGGCGCCGAACTACGACGCGGCCAGCGTCGACGCCACCTGCAAGGAACTGGCCCAGGCCGGACTTGCCGCGCGCGTCATGGTCGACTGCTCGCACGCCAACAGCCAGAAGCGTCATGAGCGGCAGGTGGACGTCGCCCGCGATGTCGCGGCGCAGGTTGCGGGCGGCGACGAACGGATCTTCGGAGTGATGATCGAGAGCCATCTCAATCCGGGTCGCCAGGACCTGGTGCCGGGACAGCCGCTGCAGTACGGCGTGTCGGTCACCGATGCCTGCATCGGATGGGATGCCACGGAAACCGTGCTGCGCGAGCTCGCCGAGGCCGTGCGCGCGCGCCGTGTCCTCCTCAGCGAGACCACTTGATCGAGGCCGCATGAAAGTGACGGCATGAGGCATCCTTGATGAGGCAGGCTGCATGAGCAACGGCGCGTGAAGGCCAAAGCACATGAATCCACCGCGGCGGCCGTGCCGGTGGAAACGGAGCTGAAACTGGCGATCACGCCGGAAGGGGCCGCTCGCCTGCCCCGACATCCGTTGCTGCGAGCGCTGCGGCGCGGACCTTCCCGCAAGTCGCGGTTGGCATCGACCTATTTCGATACGGACGACCTGGAGCTTATCGACGCCGGCATCGTGCTCAGGCTGCGCCGTGACGGCCGTCGCTGGGTGCAGACGGTCAAGGGCCGACCGAAAGGCGCGAGCGCCGGCGGCATGACCGCGCGCGCCGAATTCGAGTGGCCCGTTTCCGGATTCGCCCTCGACCCGCTGCGTTTCGCCACGACACCCTTTCGCCGTGTGCTGGGCAAGGCGGAAAAGCGCGGACTCACGCCGCGGTTCACGACCGACGTGACGCGCACAACCATTCCGCTTGCGTTCGCCGACAGCACCATGGCGCTGCTTTGCATCGACATGGGCGAAGTTCATGCCGATGTGGACGGCGGGCGTCTGCGCGCGCCCATTCACGAGATCGAGCTGGAACTGGAAGCAGGCAATCCGGCCCGCCTGTTTGAACTTGCGGGCGCGCTCGCGTCGGACGTCCCGCTGTCGTTGCAGCCGAAGAGCAAGTCGCAGCGCGGGTACGAACTGCTCCGCCCTCGCCCGTCCGGGCCGTTGCGCGCCGAGGAACCTGCGCACGTGCCGGACTCAAACGCGGCAGACGCCTTTGCGGCGATCATCCGCAACTGCCTTGCCCAGGTCGAAGGCAATGCCGACGGCGTGCTGACGCAGGTCGACCCGGAATGGCTGCACCAGATGCGCATCGGCGTTCGGCGATTGCGCGCCTGCCTGGCACTCGCCGCCCGTTCGCTGGCGCCGGCTCGCGTCGAGCCGCTGCGGGTGGAATTGCGATGGCTCGCGCAGATCCTGGGACAAGCCAGGGACTGGGACGTGTTCACGCTCGAGACGCTGCCCGCGTTCACACTGGCCGTGGCGCGTGGCAGCAACGCTGCCGGCCTCAGGCCGGCGTTGCACGCGCTGGCCGCGCAGGCCGAAACGCGACGCGCCGAAGCAAGGTCGGCGGCCCACGCGGCCATAGGTTCAGGCCGGTTCCTGCGCCTGGTGCTCTCCGCCGCCGCGCTGGCGAATTCGCCCGCGGCGGGCAGTCCCCACCCCGCCGCGCTCGATGCGAGCGCGCGCGCGGGCGCGCGTCCTCATCTCAAGCGCCGCCACCGGGCACTGCTCGCGTTGGGATCGGACCTCGCCCACGCGGCGCCCGAGACCCGGCACGCGGCGCGCCTGGCGGCGAAGAAACTTCGCTACGCAAGCGAATTTTTCGCGCCGCTGTTCGAAAGGAAGCGAACGCAGGCCTATCGCCGCGCGCTGTCCGTCCTGCAGGAAGAACTGGGCGCGTGGAACGATGCCGCCGTGGCCGCACGGCTGGCCGCGGAGCTGGCCGGCGCGGATTCCCCGGCTGCCGCGGCTTTCAGCGGCTGGGCGGCCGCGCAGGGCAGCGCGCGAAGTGCCGCGCTCACTGCGGCGTGGGAAGGATTTGCCCGCGCCAGGCCATTCTGGCCGCGCGCTTCGGACAAGTCGTCCTAGGACGAACGCCATGCTGGAATCAGCGGAAGTCGGACACCGGATCGCCAAGGCAACCTTTGTGCGCGCGGAGACGCGATTGCGCGAAGCCCTGCTCAAGGGACAGTATGAACTGGGCGCCGGCAAGCGCGGCCCGATCCTGGTCCTGATCAGCGGCCTCGAAGGCGGCGGTCGCGGCGAGACCGCGAACAAGCTCAACGAATGGATGGACCCGCGGTTCATCCGCACCTACGCGTTCGGTCCCGGGGCACCCGAAGAGGAAGCCAGGCCGCTGGCTTGGCGCTACTGGCGAGCGCTGCCGCCACGCGGCAGGGTGGGCATCTTCATGAATGCGTGGTACCGGAGGCTTGTCAACGCCCACGTGCAGCACGAAATGGACGATCTGCAGTTCAACATCCAACTGCACGACATCAGGCAGTACGAGCAAATGCTCACGGACGAAGGCATCGTGCTTCTCAAGTTCTGGATTCACCTGTCGAAGGATGCCCAGCGGCAGCGGTTGCACGACCTCAAGTCCAACCCGAAGACCGCGTGGCGCGTGACCTCCGTCGACAGGCAGGGTTTGAAGCAATACAACAAGTACCACGACGTTTGGGAGCAGCTGCTGCGCGAGTCGTCGATCGGCGCGGCGCCGTGGTACGTCGTCGAGGGCACCGACTCCAACTATCGCAACCTCACAGTGGGAAGAATCCTGCTGGACTCGATGGTCAAGGTCAACGCCGGCATCAAGCCGTCGCCACGCGTGGCCGTGGCGGCGGCGCCGTCGGTCATCGGCAACGTCGCGATGATCCGCGGGCTCGATCTCTCGCAGAAGCTGGACGAGAAGACCTACGAGCAGGATCTCGCCAAGTGGCAGGCAAGGCTCGCCTCGCTCGTGCAGCGCAAGGAATTCCATGACCGCACGCTGATACTGGCCTTCGAGGGTTCGGACGCAGCCGGCAAGGGGGGCGCAATACGGCGGGTGACGACGTCGTTCGACGCGCATCAATTCGTGGTGGTCCCGATTTCCGCGCCGACGGTCGAGGAACTGGACCAGCCATTCCTGTGGCGATTCTGGCGCCAGATTCCGGCGCGCGGCGGCATCACCATCTTCGATCGTTCGTGGTACGGCCGGGTGCTGGTGGAACGCGTCGAGAAACTCTGCTCGACGGCCGACTGGCTGCGCGCCTACGACGAAATCAACCAGTTCGAGGAGCAGCTGGTCCGCGCGGGCGGCGTCATTTGCAAGTTCTGGCTGCAGATCAGCAAGGAAGAGCAGCTGAAGCGCTTCCTGGCCCGGGAGAAGACCGCATTCAAGCAATTCAAGATCACCAAGGACGACTGGCGCAACCGCAAGAAATGGCATGCGTACGAACAGGCCGTGGCCGACATGGTCGACCGCACGTCGACCGAACTCGCCCCATGGACGCTGGTCGAAGCAGAGGACAAGTACTTTGCCCGCGTGAAGATCCTGAAGACCATCGCCAAGCGGCTCGATCGCGCGCTCGCCGGCTGATGCCATTGTCCGGAATCGCGCCCGGCGGCACGGACTACGCCGCGCCTCGCTGGCTGCCGGGCGGCAACGCGCAGACCATCTACCCGGTGCTGTTGCCCGATCCGGCGGTGACCTATCGTCGTGAGCGCGTCGCCACGCCGGATGGCGACTTCTGGCTCTTCGACTGGCTGGAAGCCGCCCAACCGCCGGCGCTCGACGCGCCACTGGTCGTGCTGTTCCACGGCCTCGAGGGCAGTTCCCGCTCGCACTATGCGCTGGCATTGATGTCGCAGCTCGCGGCGCAGGGCTGGGGCGGCGTGGTCGTCCATTTCCGCGGCTGCGGCGGCGAAACCAACCTGCTCCCGCGCGCCTATCACTCCGGCGACCACGCGGAAATCGGCGCAATGCTGGCCGCCGTCCGCGCCCGCGTGGAGCCGGGCAGGACGGTGTTCGCGTTCGGCGTGTCCCTGGGCGGCAGCGCGCTGCTCAATTGGGTGGGCCGCGCCGGCGCCGAAGCCTCGCGCACGATCGCCGCGTCGGCCGCGGCGTCCGTACCGCTCGACCTGATGGCATCGGGCCTGTCCATCGACCGGGGATTCAATCACCTCGTTTACGTGAACATGTTCCTGCGGACGCTGAAACCCAAGGCCCTGGCGATGGCGCAGCGCTTTCCCGGCCGGTTCGACGCCGAGCGGGTCGCGCGCGCGCGAACGCTGTGGGACTTCGACGACGCCTTCACCGCACCCGTCCATGGATTTGCCGGCACCGCCGACTACTGGACGCGCGCATCATCCAAGCCGTGGCTGCGCGACATTGCCTTGCCCACGCTTGTGATCAATGCGCGCAACGACCCGTTCGTCCCCGCCGGTTCGCTTCCCCGCGCGGATGCGGTCAGTTCCGAGGTTCTGCTGGAGCAGCCGGAACAGGGCGGTCATGCCGGATTCGCCACACCGCCCGTTCCCGGGCGCATCCAGTGGCTCGCCAACAGGGTTACCACGTTCTTCGCGAGACGCCATGGCAGGTAAATCTGAGGCCCGTGCCG
Organism: Casimicrobiaceae bacterium; assembly: GCA_035430095.1. Classification (GTDB taxonomy): domain Bacteria; phylum Pseudomonadota; class Gammaproteobacteria; order Burkholderiales; family Casimicrobiaceae; genus VBCG01. The sequence continues at coordinate 7,847 of DAOMGB010000001.1, forward strand.
CCCGGGCGGTCCCGGCGTGCCAAACTACGCGTCGCGCGCGCCCGCCGTTCCATCCGATCCCGATGCCATGACGACCCTCCCCCGCGAAATTTTCAAGGCCTACGACATCCGCGGCATCGTCGGCAAGTCGCTCACACCGGCCGTCGTGCGTGCCGTCGGCCAGGCATTGGGCTCGCTGGCGCTGGACCGGGGTCGGGACACGTTTGCCATCGGCCGCGACGGCAGGCTTTCCGGACCCGAACTGCTGGCGGCGTTGTCCGACGGCATTCGCGCCGCGGGCGCGAACGTCATCGACCTCGGCATGGTTGCCACGCCGATGACCTATTTCGCCGCGCATCACCTCGAAACAGGATGCAGCGTCATGGTCACCGGCAGCCACAATCCGCCGGACTACAACGGTCTGAAGATGGTGGTGGCGGGTGACACGCTGTCCGGCGACGACATCCAGGCGTTGCGCGCGCGAGTCGAGGATGGAAGGCTACGCGTCGGCAGCGGCGGATATCGCGAGGTCGACATCGTCCCCTCGTATCTCGACCGCATCGTCGGCGATCTCAAGCTCGCGCGGCCGATGCACGTCGCTGTGGACTGCGGCAATGGCGTCGCCGGCGCGTTTGCGCCCGCCCTCTATTCCCGTCTCGGCTGCACCGTGGTGCCTCTGTACTGCGAGGTCGACGGCCGCTTCCCGAACCACCATCCGGACCCTTCGCAGCCGGCCAACCTGCGCGACCTGATCGCGCGCCTCGCGCAGGGCGACTGCGAACTGGGCCTGGCTTTCGACGGCGACGGCGACCGCCTGGGCGTGGTCACGCGCGAAGGCCGTGTCATCTATCCGGACCGCCAGCTGATGCTGTTCGCCGCCGACCTCCTCGGCCGGCAGCCCGGCGCCACAGTCATCTACGACGTCAAGTCCACCCGCAACCTGAAGCCGTGGATTGCGCGACACGGCGGCGTGCCGATGCTGTGGAAGACCGGGCATTCGCTGATCAAGGGAAAGATGAAGGAAGTGCATGCGGCGCTGGCGGGAGAAATGAGCGGTCACACTTTTTTCGGCGAGCGCTGGTTCGGCTTCGACGACGGGCTCTATGCGGGGGCGCGTCTCCTCGAAATCCTGTCGCGCCACGCCGACCCGTCCGCGATACTCGACGCGTTGCCCGACGCGCTGTCGACACCGGAACTCAACGTGGCCTGCGCCGAGGGCGAACCGCATGCGCTGATCGCAACGATGCAGGCGACGGCCAGTTTTCCCGGCGCCGACGAAGTGATCCGCATCGACGGACTGCGCGTCGAGTACCCCGATGGCTTCGGGCTTGCGCGCGCGTCGAACACGACCCCGGTCATCGTGCTGCGGTTCGAGGCCGACAATCCCGCCGCGCTCGCGCGAATACAGGACGCCTTCCGCGACGTCCTGGCACGCGCCAAGCCGGGCATCAGGCTTCCTTTCTGAACCACGCTGCCATGCTGACCCTCACCGACATCGAAGCAGCGCGGGCGCGAATCGCCGGCGGGATCTATGTCTCACCGTGCGTCGAGTCGATTCCCTTGTCCCAGCTCACCGGCGCGCACATCTTCTGCAAGCTGGACTACCTGCAGCGCACCGGCAGCTTCAAGGAGCGCGGCGCCCGCAACGCACTGCTTCTGCTGAACGACGAGCAGCGACGGCGCGGTGTCATCGCGGCATCGGCGGGCAACCACGCGCAAGGCATCGCCTACCATGGCGGCCTGCTCGGCATCCCGGTCACCGTGGTCATGCCCAAATTCGCGGCTTTGATCAAGGTCACCAACTGCCGGCATCTCGGCGCCAACGTGATCCTGCACGGCGCCGATCTGGGCGAGTCGCGCGCGCGCGCCGAAGAAATCGCGCAAAGCGAGGGGCTCACGTTCATCCATCCTTTCGACAATGCCGACGTGATGGCCGGCCAGGGCACGATGGCGCTGGAAATCCTCGAACAGGCACCGGGGGTCGAGGCCGTTGTGGTGCCGGTCGGCGGCGGCGGCTTGCTCGCGGGCATCGGCACCGTCCTCAAATCCCTGCGCCCGACGGTGCAGGTCGTCGGCGTCGAACCCGACCATGCGGCCTGCCTCACGGCAGCGCGTGCTGCGGGCCATCCGGTGCCCGTGGCGTTGTCGCCGACGCTTGCGGACGGACTTGCCGTGCCGCTGCTGGGGAAGCTGCCTTTTTCCGTTTTGCAGCAGGTGGTGGACCAGGTCGTGACCGTGGACGAGGCGAATATCGCGCTGGCGATCCTGCGCCTGATCGAGCTCGAGAAGAGCGTGGTCGAAGGCGGCGGCGCCGCGCCGCTCGCCGCATTCCTCGCCGGCAAGCTTGACCGCCTGAAAGGCAAGCAGGTCGTGCTGACCCTCTGCGGCGGCAACATCGATCTGACGATGCTGGGCCGCGTCATCGAAATCGGCCTGGTGGCGGACGGCCGCGTGTCGCGCTTCACCGTGTCGATCAGCGACCGTCCCGGCGGGCTCGCGCGGCTCGCGGAACTGATCGCGTCGACGGGCGCCTCGATCCAGGAAATCGTCCACGACCGCGCCTTCTCCGGCCCCGACCTGACCGCGGTCCGCGTCGTCTGCATCGTCGAGACGACAGGTCACGCGCACGTGCGGGAATTGCACGCCGCGCTCGCCGCCGCCGGCATGCCGGTGCACGTTGACTAGGTGTCAATCATCAAGACGTTATTACCGGGTTGAATGCCGTAGATGCACCCAAGCCAGCGTCGTCCCCCTGATCGACATCCAAGTCCCTGTCGTCCCCGCGAACGACATCCAAGTCCCTGTCGTCCCCGTGGACGCGGGGACCCAGCGACTTCCGTCGGATGTCGCGAGACCGGATCACGACGACGCTGGATTCCCGCGTTTGCGGGAACGACGGATGAGAACAATTCATGCATTGCGGAGACAACGTCTTGAAGCTTCACAACCAGGCGATACCTAGTACGGTATGCCGAAGCGCCGGTAGACGAATCCGAGCAGCCACGCGGGCCCGACCAGCAGGAAGAAGACGTCCTCGAAGAACGACGGTTTCTTCCCCTCGATCCGATGACCGATGAACTGTCCGATCCACGCCAGCACGAACACGACGGCGGCCACTTCGAGCGCGCGGGTGCCAAGCAGGGTGATCGGATAGACCATCACTGCGATGACGGAGAGCATGCCCACGGCAATGACCGGCGAGAGCCACGCGTAGTACGCCACGGCCAGGGCGATGCCCGCGTATGCCGCGACGGGCGCCCAGGCCCACAGGGCGGCCAGCACGCTCCAGACGATGAGCGGCACGCAGACCCAGTGTATCGCCTTGTTGCGCGGATTGCGGTGCGACTCGCCGTATCGCTCGAACAGTTCGTCGATCCTGCGCACGCGACACCTCGCCTGTCGATTTCCGTGTCGATCGTCGCACGGGGAGGCGGCCACGTAAAGTTGCTGTGCCTTGGCGCTATAATCGCCGAAGAACCGCCCACCGCACCAGTTCAAGCGCGGCGCGCAACGCGGCACCGTCACCCTTTCGGCGGCGACGATCGCCACCCTTCTGGAGGATGCATGAAATTTTTCCTGCGCAGGATCGCCCCGCTCGCTTTCGCAGCGGCATTCGCCGCACCCGCGTTGGCGGCCGACCAGTTCATCAACGTTCTCACTGGCGGCACAAGCGGTGTCTATTATCCGCTTGGGGTCGCGCTGGCCAACGGCATCGGCAAGGCCATGCCCGGGACCAAGACCTCGGTCCAAGCCACCAAGGCCTCGGTGGAGAACCTGAACCTGCTGCAGGCCGGGCGCGGGGAAATCGCCTTCACGCTGGGAGACTCGCTCTCCGACGCATGGACGGGCAACGAGGAAGCAGGCTTCAAGACACCCCTCAAGAAATTGCGAGGTATCGCGGCGATCTACCCCAACTACATCCAGATCGTCGCGCGCGCCGATTCTGGGATCAAGAGCCTTGCCGACCTCAAGGGCAAGAAGATTTCGGTCGGCGCGCCCAAGTCCGGCACGGAACTCAACGCGCGGGCCATTTTCGCGGCGGCAGGCATGACCTACAAGGATTTCGCGAAGGTCGAGTACCTGCCCTTTGGCGAAAGCGTCGAACTGATGAAGAACCGCCAGCTCGACGTCACGCTGCAGTCCGCCGGCCTGGGCGTGTCGGCGCTGCGCGATCTCGCCACGTCGGTCGACATCATGGTGGTACCCATTCCTCCCGAGGTGATCAAGAAGACCAACGACATGGCTTACCTGGCCGCGACCATCCCCGCCAACACCTACCGAGGCCAGACGGCCGACGTACCCACGGCGGCGGTGCAGAACTACCTGGTGACCTACGACGGCGTCAGCAACGACACGGCCTACGGCATGACCAAGGCGCTGTGGACCGGCCTGGACCAGCTCGTGGCGGCGCATTCGGCCGCCAAGGCCATTGATCCCAAGCACGCGCTGGATGGCATGCCGGTACCGCTGCACCCGGGCGCCGAGAAGTACTACAAGGAAGCCGGACTGATCAAATGACCGGGTCGCCGGTCCCCGGGGCCGCCGTGCAGGCGGCCGAGGCCGAATTCGACGAGACAGGCGTCAAACGCGAGTTGACCGGCGGAGCCTGGAAACTCGTCGCCGCGGTGGCACTGGCGTTTTCGACCTACCAGCTCGTCATCGCCGCGTTCAGTCCACTGTCGAGCCTGCCAACGCGCTCGCTGCACGTGGGCTTCCTGCTGCTGCTGTCGTTCCTGATCTACCCGATAGGAAAGAGCGCCAACCGGCACAAGATCGCGTGGTTCGACCTGGTGCTGGGCGGCCTGGGCGCGGCGCTGTCGCTGTACCACCTCGTTTTCGAGGCGGACCTGGTGCAGCGCTCGGGCGACCCGACGGTCATCGACCTGGCCGTGGGAAGCATCGTGATCGTGCTCTTGTTCGAGGCCGCCCGGCGCGTTCTCGGCCCTGCGCTGCCGATCGTCTGCGGCACCTTCCTGGCGTACGGGTTGTTCGGGCAGTTCCTGCCATCGGCCATCGCCCACCGCGGGTACGGCTTCGACCAGATCGTGGGCCAGCTGTTTCTCGGCACCGAAGGCATCTACGGCATCCCGACGCTGGTGTCGGCCACCTACATCTTCCTGTTCATCCTGTTCGGTTCGTTCCTCGAACACGCGGGGATGATCAGCCTGTTCAACAACATCGCCCTGGGATTCGTTGGCCATGCGCGCGGCGGGCCCGCCAAGGTCGCGGTGATTTCGTCGGGCATGATGGGGATGATCTCGGGATCGGGCGTGGCCAACGTGCTCACCGTCGGCCAGTTCACCATTCCGCTCATGAAACGCTTCGGCTACACGCCGGTGTTCGCGGGCGCCGTCGAGGCGACGGCCAGCATGGGCGGCCAGATCATGCCACCGGTGATGGGCGCGGTCGCCTTCATCATGGCCGAAACGCTCAACGTGCCCTACGTGACGATCGTCAAGGCCGCCATCATCCCGGCGATGCTGTATTACCTCACGGCGTTCGCGATGGTGCACCTGGAGGCGGGCCGCAAAGGCCTGCACGGAATTCCCAAGGCCGACTGCCCGAACCCGTGGCAGGCGATCCGGCAGAAATGGTACCTGCTGCTGCCGCTCGCGGTGCTGGTGTTCATGCTGTTCGACGGCTTCACGCCCATGTTCTCGGGCATCGTCGGCCTGGCGCTGACTGCCGTGCTGATCCTTGGCGCCGGCATCACCAGCGGCTTCCATTCGACGGCCTTTCGCGTCGTATTCTGGGTCGCGCTTGGGCTCGCGTCGGCCAGTTTCTTCAAGTTCGGCGTATGGCCGATCATTGCGATGATCGCGCTACTGGTGGCCGCGAATTTCGTCGCCAAGGGCGGACGGGAGACGCTGGCGATCATGCGCGGGAGCCTGATCGACGGCGCGAGGCAGGCCATCGCGGTCGGCATCGCGTGCGCGATCGTCGGGGTCATCATCGGCGTGCTGACGCTGACGGGGGCCGCCTCGAATTTCGCGGGTTTCGTCCTTGAAGTCGGCGCGCGCAGCCTGCTGCTGTCGCTGCTGCTGACGATGCTGGTCTGCCTCATTCTCGGCATGGGCATTCCGACGATACCGAATTACATCATCACCAGCGCAATCGCGGCGCCGGCGCTGCTCAAGCTGGGCGTGCCGTTGATCGTTTCGCACATGTTCGTGTTCTATTTCGGCATCATGGCCGACCTCACGCCGCCGGTGGCGCTCGCCGCCTTCGCCGCCGCGTCCATCGCCAAGGCCTCGCCGATGAAGATCGGCTGGAAGGCGACGCACATCGCCATCGCGGGATTCGTTATTCCATTCATGGCAGTGTACGACAATTCGCTGATGCTTCAGGGCGGCACGCTGCTCGACACGGCCTATGTCGTGTTCAAGGCCGTCGTGGCGATCGTCCTGTGGGGCGCCGCGTCGATCGGCTACCTGCGCGGACCGCTCGCCTGGCCGGAGCGCGTCATCGCGACCGTCGGCGCGCTCCTGCTCGTCGTCGCCTTGCCCTGGACCGACGAGGCCGGTTTCGCGCTCGGCGCGGCATTCGTGGCATGGCACGTGTTTCGCCACCGCAGTTCGTCCGCCGCGGCCACCGATTGACCTCCGCATTCGTCGCGCATTCGCCGCGATGAGCGCCATCTGCCTCATCGTCGCCGGCGTGGTTCGCGCCGCGTTGCCCGGCCCCGAGTTCACGCTGTCCTGGGACCATTCGGTGGAGAAAGTCCGCTGGGAGGAGCGCTATCGCGCCACGAACGGACAGCTCGTGCTCGTCGAGGCGCGCGTAAAGGGAAGCGGCGCGGGCATGGAACCGCCGCCGGGCTCGACGTTGCGCGACGGCAGCTGGGTGTGGCAGCCCCGTTCGACCCATGCCGAGCTTCGACTGACCCGCTCGACATTCACGCGCGACTACGTCCTGTGCGCCGTCGACCATTGCGCGACACTGGGCGACCGGGTCGGCGCAACCGCGGACGGCGACGTCGTCACCGTCCGTCCCTGCGGCAGCGAATCCGCGCCCTCAGCCGGCCGCCAGCAGGTCGGGCGGTAGCGGCGGGCGCCGTTCGAGCGTGCTGACTCGCACCGGGAAGCCCCCGTGTTTCCTGTCCAGAAAATAGTTGCGCAACGTGCGCGTGATCGTCCGGAAGGCAAGCGACTCCCACGGAACGTCGGCCTCGTCGAACAGGCTGACCTCCAGGCTTTCGCTGCCCGGGCCGAAGTCGAGGTCCAGCAATCGCGCGCGAAACATCATGTAGACCTGGTTGATCTGCGGAAGACTGATCACCGTGTAGAGTTCTCCGGGTTCAACATGCGCATGCGCCTCCTCGACCGTCTCGCGCAGCGCGCCGGCCATGATGGTTTCGCCGTTTTCCAGGAATCCCGCGGGAAGCGTCCACAGCCCGTACCGGGGTTCGATGGCGCGCTTGCACAGCAGAACGCGGCCCTCCCATTCCGGCAGGCAGCCGACCACGACCTTGGGATTCTGGTAGTGCACGGTCCCGCACTCCGCACACACGAAGCGCGGCAGCGTGTCGCCTTCGGGTATGCGCAGCGCGATGCTCGCCGAGCCGCAGTGACTGCAGAATTTCATGGAATGGCTCGGCCTGTGTCAGTATCCGGTTCCGATTATCGCACTCCGGGAGTACGCCGATCATGAGCTTTCGCTCGTTGCTGCCCGAGGCAGTGGACGACTACCTGCAACGGCTGGCCAAGTCCGAGACGCCGCTCGAGCGCCGTCTGCGCGAAGAAACCGCCAGGCTGCCCAGCGGGGGAATGCAGATTGGCGCGGATCAAGGCGCCTTCCTCGCGCTGCTGATTCGCCTGATCGGCGCGCGCCGCGCGCTCGAGATTGGCACGTTCACAGGCTACAGTGCGCTTGCAGTCGCAACCGCTCTGCCCGCCGACGGCCGGCTGGTCTGCTGTGACGTCAGCGACGAGTGGACAAGCATTGCGCGCCGCTACTGGAAGGAAGCCGGCGTGGCTGAGCGGATCGACCTGCGGTTGGCGCCGGCCGCGAAGACGCTGGAAGCCCTGCTGCTCGAGTTGGGTCCTGCAAGCTTCGACTTCGCGTTCATCGACGCCGACAAGACCGGATACGACGGCTACTACGAGGCGTGCCTGACGCTGGTGCGCGCGGGTGGACTGATGGCCTTTGACAACACGCTCTGGAATGGCGCGGTCGCGAATCCGGCGAAAGACGATCCGGATACCTCGGCACTGCGCGCGCTCAACCTGAAGGTCCGCGACGATCGCCGCGTGACGAGCTGTCTGGTGTCGATCGGCGACGGCGTGCTGCTGGCGATGAAGAACTGACCTTCACCCGGTCGCCGCACGCCCGAGCGCTAGTCGCGGATGAAATTGGCGCGGTAATACTTCAATTCCCCTATCGACTCGTACACGTCGGCGAGCGCCTCGTGCTTGCCTTCCTTCGGGATGCCCTTCATCAGATCGGGCTTCCATCGACGGCACAGCTCCTTCAGCGTCGACACGTCGAGATTCCGATAGTGGAACCAGTCCTCGAAGGCCGGCATCCAGCGGGCAAGGAACCGACGGTCCTGGCAAATCGAGTTGCCGCACATGGGCGATGCCTTGGCGGGCACATGCTCGCGCAGGAAGGCCAGCGCGTTGGCTTCGACGGCGGCGTCGGCGAGCGTCGATGCCTTCACCTTGTCGATGAGACCGGACCTGCCGTGGGTGGCCTTGTTCCAGGAGTCCATGCCCTCCAGCACCGCGTCGTCCTGATGCACGACCCACACCGGCGCTTCCGCCACCGTGTTGAGATTCCCGTCGGTCACGACCAGCGCGACCTCGATGATTCGATCGGTGTCGGGGTTGAGGCCGGTCATCTCCATGTCGATCCAGATGAGGTGATTGGCGTCCTGGGGCATCGGTGTGGGGCCTGGATTGGGAGTGGTGGAGACGCGGTGAGGCGTGCGAAAGACCGCCGGGCGACGGTCAGAAGGCGACCGCACCGCGTCAAAAATGGATGAAAAACAATTGGCGTAAAATGCGCTCTCCATTTTCGCACAAAGCGTCGGGCCGCAGACTCCGGCCGCATTCGAACAATGAGCGGAACCTTGAACACATCCCCATTCGCCACCGTCTTCCTGGTTGCCCTGGCGGTCTCGCTGGCCGTCCGTGTGTGGCTGTCGCGAAGACAGGTCGCCCACGTGCTCGCGCATCGCGGCGCCGTGCCCGCGCCGTTTGCTGCCCGCGTCGGGTTGGCGGCGCACCAGAAGGCTGCCGACTATACCGTCGCGAAGCAGCGTCTGGGAATCCTCAACACGCTGGTGGACGGCGGGCTGCTTCTGCTCATGACGGCAGGCGGGGGCCTCGCGGCCATCATTGGCTGGACCGAGACTATCGACGCCTCGCCTCTGTGGCGGGACGTGCTGCTGTTCGCGGTGACCGGCCTCGTCTATGGCGCGGTCAACCTGCCATTTTCGTGGTGGCAGACGTTTCGCATCGAGGAGCGCTTCGGCTTCAACCGGATGACGCTCAGGCTCTGGCTCACCGACATGGCCAAAGGCCTTGCCGTGGCCATTGCGCTCGGCCTGCCGCTCCTGGTACTCGTGCTATGGCTGATGCGCACCGCCGGCGCATTCTGGTGGCTATGGACGTGGGCGGCCTGGATGGCGTTCCAGCTCCTCATCCTGGTTCTCTATCCGCTGGTGATCGCGCCGTTGTTCAACAAGTTCACGCCTTTGGCAGAAGGCCCGGCGCGCGAACGCATCGAATGCTTGCTTGCACGCTGCGGATTCGCGCGCGCCGGGCTGTACGTGATGGACGGCTCCAAGCGCTCGGGGCATGGCAATGCGTATTTCACAGGTTTCGGCCGCGCCAAGCGGATCGTGTTCTTCGACACGCTGCTGACACGCCTCGTGCCCGATGAAATCGAGGCGGTTCTCGCCCACGAACTGGGGCATTACAAGCTGAAGCACGTGGCCAAGCGGGTGGCCTGGTCTGCGGCAATGTCGCTGGTCGTGCTGGCGATGCTGGCGTGGTTCGCCCGCGAGCCGTGGTTCTATACGGGCCTCGGCATTCCGGACGCGTTGCTGGCAGTGAGCATGAACCGGCCCGGCGTGGCGCTGGAACTCTTCCTCCTGGCACTGCCGGTGTTCACATTCGTGCTGGAGCCGCTGGGTTCGCTCTATTCGCGCAAGCACGAGTTCGAGGCGGATGCCTACGCCACGCGCAATGCCGATGCCGGGGCGCTGACGCAGGCGCTGGTCAAGCTTTTCGAGGACAACGCGTCGACGTTGACGCCCGACCCGCTGCACTCGGCGTTCTACGATTCGCATCCGCCCGCGGCGATCCGTATCGCGCATATCGATTCGCTGGCCCGCGGCAATGCCTCGCTGCAGAAAGCATGACCGCAACCCCGTCCCTGCCCGACACGCGACTGCTCGCGCTGGCGTCCATGCACTGCCGCGACGGCGCGCCGGCGCTGGGCGCAGACGAGCTCGCCGCGCATGTCGCCGCGCTTCCCGGGTGGACCTGCAGTGACCGGCGGATCGAGAAGACGTTCCTGTTCGCCAACTATCCCGAGACCATCGCTTTCGTCAACGCGCTCGCGTGGATAGCCCAGCACGAAGATCATCACCCCGATCTTTCGGTCCACTACAACCGCTGCGTCGTGGCATTCACGACGCACAGCGCGGGCGGCGTCACGCTGAACGACGCCATCTGTGCGGCCAAGGCGGAGCGCCTCTTCGCTTGACGCCATTGCGCAGCAGTCCCGCGCCCGGCGGCACGATCCAGGGTCTGGTCGTCGCCACCTACCGCCGGCACTATGCGGTGACGCTTGCCGGCGGCGAAACCCTGGAATGCGTGCTCAAGGGACGTTCGCTGGCCATCGCTTGCGGCGACCGCGTCGAGGTGCTGCGCGCAGCTGGCGGCGGCAGCATCGAGTCCGTCGCGACTCGCAGCAGCCTGCTCTTTCGCTCCGACGCGTTTCGCGAGAAGCTGATCGCGGCCAACGTCACGCAGATCATCGGCGTCGTCGCGCCGGGTATCGGTCTCGACGAGGAACTCATCAACCGCTGGATGATCGCCGCGGAATCCCAGGGCTGCCGGTTCGTGCTCGCCGCCAACAAATCGGACCTGCCGCACCATCCGTCGCTGCTCGAGCGCCTGGCGCCGTTTTCCGCCCTCGGGTACCCGGTCGTCGAGCTCGCGGCAACGCGCGACGTGACGCCGCTTCGTCCCTGGCTTTCCGGCCACCACACGGTTCTCGTCGGCCAATCCGGCATGGGCAAGTCGACGATCGTCAATGCGCTCATCCCGGATGCCGCGATTCGCGTGAGTGAAATCTCGGCGGCGCTCGGGACCGGTCGCCACACGACAACGGCGACGACGCTCTACCCGCTGCCCGCGTTGGGCACGGATACCTGGATCGTCGATTCCCCGGGCATGAAGGCCTTCGGCCTGGCGCACCTCGAACCCTCGGCGATTGCCGATGCTTTCGTCGAACTGCGCCCGCTGCTCGGGCATTGTCGCTTCCGCGATTGCCGGCACGATGCCGAGCCAGGATGCGCCGTACTGGAAGCGGTCGAGCGCGGACTGGTGGCGCCGCACCGCATCGCGCTGCTGCACCGCATGATCGACGAAGCGCGCGCGGCGCGCGACCCGGCGCGCTGATCCCGTGGCCTCATGGGACCACGTTGGCGACCGTGACCAGCAGGATGACCAGCAGCCAGAGGATGAGCGCCCGCCACACCAGTCCGACCGCCGACGGCAATAGTTCCGGCCCCGAGGGCTCCCCTGTTCCCAGTTCCGGACGCACGTCCGGTTCGCCAACCAGGACCGGCAGCGGTCCGCCCAGTTGCACGCCCAGCGCCCCTCCGCCGCTGGCCAGCAGAATGCCGATGGCAGGTCCGCCATGGTGCTCGGCCCAGCGCTGCGCCTGTGTCCGCCAGCAGGCCACGGCATCCTCGAAATCCCCCACGATCGCGAAGGACAGCGCAGTCAGGCGTACAGGAATCCAGTCCATGATCGCCAGCACCTGCCGCGCCGGTCGCCCGAACGCCTCGCGCGCCTGTGCAAGCGGCGTGGGCTCGACGCCGGGCGCCACGCCGCCCCACTCCTCGGCCAGCAGCGCCACGGCGCGGTAGATCAGCGCGCCCGCCGGACCCGGCAGGATGACGAACCAGAAGATCACGGCGAACACCTGGCGGTACGCGTCGACCATGCCGCGCTCGATGGCCAGGCGCGCCACGTCGTCGCTGCTCAGTTCGCTGGTCCCGCCGCCTCCGCGCCACAGAGCCAGCGCGCGCCGTGCCCCGGCGAGATCGTTTGCCGTCAGCGCATTGATGATGGTGGATACCGCATGGCTGAAGCGGCGGAATCCCATCATGAAATAGAGCACGACGATGTTCCAGGCAACCGCGAGTGCGGGATGCACCAGCCATGCCGCCAGGAACACCACTTCCACGGCCACGACCGGACCCACGATCGCGGCGGCCAGCGCAAACCATCCGTGCTGAGACGTCCCGCCGTTCCAGCGGCGCTCGATCCCTCGCGCAAAGCGGACGAATGCGTGCTCGACCTCGGCACGCCAGGCAAACGCACGCCACTGCTCGAGCCCGAGCGCGGCCAGCAGCGCCAGGAAACTCATGCCCGCCCGCTCACTTAAGGCTCACTTGAAGAATTCCTCGTTGATCTCCCTGAATACCGGTGTCGCGGCCACGGCAAGCCACTCAAAGGCGACCATCTCCCGGGTGACGACCCGGATGCCTTCGTCGCGCATGCGGGTCAGGGCGATCTCGCGATCGGCCGGATGGCGTGACGCAACCGCATCGGCGACCACATAGACTTCGCGGCCGTCCTCCAGCAATTCAAGCGAGGTCTGGAGCACGCAGACATGCGCTTCGGCGCCGACGACGACGACCTGCGCCGAGTCGTGCCCGGGCAGCGCAGCGAGACATTGCGCCGCGACGGCCGAAAAGTGGTTCTTGGCGGCGATCGACCCGGCAGGCAGGAGTTTGCGCACCTTCGGCACGAGCGGACCCAGCCCCTTCGGGTACTGCTCGGTTCCCGCAACCGGAATGCCCAGCTTCTGAGCAATCCGGACGAGCCACACTGCGTTGGCGACGACCTGCTCGGCATCTGCGAGCGCGGGAACCAGCTTGGTCTGCAGGTCGATGACCAGCAGCACCGAACGTTCGGCATCGATCAGCATCGTTGTTTGGTCGGGAGTTGCATCGGATTGGGGGGATCCTGCACAGAACTAGCGCTTCAACTCCGGCAGGTCGCGATACGACTCGAGCGCCTCTGGATTGGCGAGCGACTCGACGTTGCGCACGTCGCGGCCATGCACGACGTCGCTGACGGCCAGCTCGACGAGCTTGCCGCTGCGCGTGCGCGGAATTTCCGTCACCTGCAGGATCTTCGACGGCACATGGCGAGGCGTGGTGTTGGTCCGGATCGTCTGCCGTATCCGTTCGGCGAGCGCGTCGTCGAGCACGAGGCCGTCCTGCAGTACGACGAACAGCACGATGCGGACATCGCTGCACTCGCCGGGCGGCCAGGCCTGGCCGATGACCAGGCTTTCGGCCACCTCGGGCAGCGCCTCGACCTGCTGATAAATCTCAGCAGTGCCGATGCGCACGCCTCCAGGGTTGAGCGTCGCGTCGGAGCGGCCGTAGAAAATCATGCCGCCATGCTCGGTCAACTCGGCCCAATCGCCCTGGCGCCAGACACCGGGGAATCGCTCGAAATAGGCCGCGCGGTATTGCTCGCCGTCGGGATCGTTCCAGAAGCCGGCGGGCATGGCCGGAAAAGGCGACTTGCAAACCAGCTCGCCTTTGCCGCGCGTCACCGGCGTTCCGTCGTCGTCGAAGATGTCGACATCCATGCCCAGACCGCGGCACTGAAGTTCGCCCCGCCATACCGGCAGCGTCGGCGCGCCGAGCGCAAAGCACGACGCGATGTCAGTGCCGCCGGAAATGGACGACAGGCACAGGTCTTCCTTCACGCATTGGTAGACGTAGTCGAAACTCTCTCCACTCAGCGCGCTCCCGGTCGAGAACAGGACGCGCAGCGCGGACAGGTCGAAGTCCTTGCGGGGCACCCGTGCGATCTTCTTCTGCGAATCGATGAAACGCGCCGACGTGCCGAAATGCGTCATCCGTTCCAGCGCCGCCAGTTTCCAGAGAACGCGTCCCTGCTGGATGAATGGCGAACCGTCGTACAGCAGCAGCGTCGCGCCGGAAGCCAGGCCGGTGACCAGCCAGTTCCACATCATCCAGCCGCAGGTCGTGAAGTAGAACATCCGATCGCCACGCTTCACGTCCCCGTGCAGGCGATGCTCCTTCAGGTGCTGCAGCAGCACGCCGCCCGCCGTGTGCACGATGCACTTCGGCGCACCGGTCGTCCCCGACGAATAGAGGATGTACAGCGGATGGGCAAAGGGCAGAGAAACGTAATCGATCGGGCCGGGAAGAAACGGGGCCAGCCAGACTTCCCACGCCACGGCCCCGCGCACGCGCGCAAGATCGGCCGAATCCTGCGGCGCCGGCTGGACATAGGGGATCACGATTACTTTCTCGACCGAAGGCATGCGCTCGACAATGGCGGCGACTTTGTCCAGGATCGGGATCACCTTGTCGTTGTAGAAATAGCCGTCCACGGTGATCAGGACCCGCGGTCCGATCTGGCTGAACCGGTCGAGCACTCCCTGGACCCCGAATTCCGGCGAGCACGACGACCAGGTGGCGCCGCGCGCGACCGCACCCAGCATGGCGATCACCGCCTCGGGAATGTTGGGAACATAGCCCGCGACGCGGTCGCCCGGAACGATGCCGTGTGCGGCGAATGCCGCCGCCGCGCGCGATGCCAGGGCATGCAGCTCGAGATGGGAAACCCGCCGCCTGACCTTGTCCTCGCCCCAGAATACGAGCGCGTCGCTTGCGTCGTCCGCCGGTTTGCGCTCGAGCAGGTTCTGCGCGAAATTGAGCGACGCGTCCGGGAACCACGCCGCACCCGGCATCTTGTCGGGATCGACCACGATCCTGTCGCCGCGCGATCCCATGACGCCGGAGTCGTCCCATATCTCGCGCCAGAAGTCCGCCTTGTGGTCGATCGACCATCGCCACAGCGTGTCGTAGCTGGAGAGTTCGACGCCATGCCGTGCGCCGAGCCTGGCGGCAAAGGCGGTCAGATTCGCGGCCGCAACGCGGTCGGCCGATGGACTCCAGAGCGGAGTTGCCGAGGCTGGCATCGCGTCAGTCCGCCTTGCCGCCGCCGGCCCGATACCCTGCGACGAGCGGCGGCAGCGGAGTCGATCGTTGCGTCGCGCGATTGATCCAGACCATCCGTGCCGCCCCTTCGGCAAATTTGCGGCCATCGCTCCAGATCTCGAAATAGGAACCGATGCTGGTCCGGCCTGGATCGCCCAGAAACATCCTGACCTCGAGGTCGGCAGGATAGGTGAGAGGCAGCAGGAACTCGCAAGTTGCGTTCACGATGACCGGCCCGTCCGGCGCGGATTGGCCGACATAGTCGTCCGACAGCGCTTCCAGCCACTCCATGCGGGCCGTTTCCATGTAACGGAAATAAAGCGTGTTGTTCACATGGCCGAATGCGTCCATGTCGCCCCAACGGACGACCTGGCGGGAAGTGTGGACCAAATTGCGGGAGTCGGACACGACGAGAATTATAATGGGCGGCCAGCTTCACAACGGCAAGTACAAGCCAATTCAAGAGGTCCACCGCATGACGCGCGAGGCAATGGAATATGACGTGGTGATCGTCGGAGGGGGCCCGTCGGGCCTGTCGGCCGCCATTCGCCTGAAACAACTCGCGGCTTCGCACAATCGTGAGGTTTCCGTCTGCATCCTTGAAAAAGGGTCGGAAATCGGCGCGCACGTCATGTCCGGCGCGGTCATGGACCCCAAGGCGCTGAACGAACTCATCCCGGACTGGAAGGAAAAGGGCGCGCCGCTGTCAACGCCCGTGACCGAGGATCGCTTCCTCGTCCTGACCGCAACGAAGGCACACCGCATTCCCGCCTGGACGATGCCGCCGCTGATGGACAACCACGGCTGTTACATCGTCAGCCTGGGCAACGTGTGCCGTTGGCTTGGAACGCAGGCGGAGGCGCTCGGCGTCGAGATCTATCCGGGGTTTGCGGCCGCCGAAATTCTCCATGACGATCGCGGCACGGTTCGCGGCGTGGCCACGGGCGACATGGGCGTTGCGAAGGATGGCGCGCACAAGGGCGACTACCAGCCGGGCATGGAACTGCACGCTAAGTACACGCTGTTCGCCGAAGGCTGCCGGGGCTCGCTGGCGCAGGAACTGATGCAGAAGTTCAACCTTCGCGATGGCGTGGACCCGCAAAAGTACGGTATCGGCATCAAGGAACTGTGGCAGGTCGCCCCGGACAGGCATCGCAAGGGGCTGGTCGTGCACAGTCAGGGCTGGCCCCTCGATCCGGAGACCGGCGGCGGGTCGTTCCTGTATCACCTAGACGACGACCTGGTCGCGGTCGGATTCGTCGTCCACCTCAACTATGCGAATCCTCACCTGTCGCCTTACGACGAATTCCAGCGGTTCAAGACCCATCCCGCGATCCGCACGACCTTCGAAGGCGGCAAGCGCATCGCCTATGGCGCGCGTGCGATCAACGAAGGCGGCCTGCAGTCTGTCCCGAAGCTCTCGTTTCCCGGAGGCGCGCTGATCGGGTGTGCAGCGGGATTCGTGAACCTGCCGCGGATCAAGGGCAGCCACAACGCGATGAAGACCGGAATGCTTGCGGCCGAATCGGTATTCGCCGCGCTCAACGCAGACCGCGCGCACGATGAAGTGGCCGACTATCCGGATGCGTGGCGCAAGTCGTGGGTGTACGAGGACCTTTACAAGGTGCGCAACGTGAAGCCCGGGCTCAGTTGGGGCATGTGGGCGGGCACCGTTCACGGCGGCATCCACATGTGGCTGAACGACCTGGGGCTTGGCGCGCTGGTGCCATGGACACTGCGGCACGACAAGCCGGACAACGAATCCCTGCGGCCCGCAAGGGAGATGCCGCGCATTGAATACCCCAAATACGACGGCGTCCTGACCTTCGACAGGAACTCGTCGGTGTTCCTGTCGAACACCAACCATGACGAAGACCAGCCGGTTCACCTTCAATTGCGCGATGCGTCCATTCCGGTCGCCGTGAACCTGGCGCTCTACGACGGGCCCGAGCAGCGCTACTGTCCGGCGGGCGTCTACGAATTCGTGGAGGCGGAAAGTGGCGTGACGGGCGCGAAACGGCTTCAGATCAATGCGCAGAACTGCGTGCATTGCAAGACCTGCGACATCAAGGATCCGCGCCAGAACATCCACTGGGTCACGCCGGAAGGCGGCGGCGGGCCGAACTACCCCGGCATGTAGCGGCACCACGCGACCGGTCCCGGTGCCACCCTG
This sequence comes from Casimicrobiaceae bacterium, assembly GCA_035430095.1. GTDB lineage: Bacteria > Pseudomonadota > Gammaproteobacteria > Burkholderiales > Casimicrobiaceae > VBCG01. The sequence continues at coordinate 25,231 of DAOMGB010000001.1, forward strand.
GCGCGCCCGGCTCCGCCACCCGGTCGGCGTCCCCATTTCACTCCCCGAATTCGTTCCACAGCCAGGCGGCACCGCGCACACCGCTCGAATCGCCGTGAGCGTGTTTGACCAGCCGCGTATCGACGCGGTCGGAGAACACCCACGCTCCCCATCGCTTCGGAACGCTCGCGTACAGGCGATCCACGTTGGACATGCCGCCGCCCAGCACGATCACGTCGGGATCGAGCAGGTTGATGACGTGCGCCAGCGCGCGCGCCAGCCGTTCCTCGTAGCGGGCCAGCGTGGCTTCGCAGTCGCGATCGCCCGCGCCCGCGCCGGCAACGACGTCGATCGCGGCCAGCACTTTGCTGGTGGTGCGGCCATGATCGTTGGCGAGACCCGGACCGGACAGCCACGTCTCGATGCAACCGGCGCGCCCGCAAAAGCACGGGGGTCCCGGTCGCTCGTCGTCGCGCGGCCACGGCAGCGGATTGTGACCCCATTCGCCGGCGATGGCGTTGGGCCCCTCGAGCACCCGGCCATGCACCACGATGCCTGCGCCGACACCGGTGCCGAGGATCGCGCCGAAAACGACGCCGGCACCCCGACCCGCGCCGTCCGTCGCCTCGGACAGCGCAAAACAGTTGGCGTCATTGGTCACACGCACGGGACGCCCGAGCATCCGGGTAAGGTCTTCCGGGATCGCACGTCCATTGAGACTCACTGAATTGGACCCCCGCAGCAAGCCATTGGCGCGCGAGATCGAGCCGGGCGTGCCGACGCCCACGGGAGCGATCCCGGCCGGCAATCCCAGGTCCCGCTCCGCGTCTCGCACGAGGGACGCCACGGCAGCGATCGTCGCGTGGTAATCGCCTTGCGGCGTGGGAATCCGCCTGCGAAGGAGCGGGCGACCATCGGCGTCCATCGCCACGATTTCCAGCTTGGTGCCGCCCAGGTCGACTCCAAGGCGGATTGCCTCGCGCATCCGACGCCTCTCGTGTTCGCGCGCGGATGGGGCCGCCTGTTGGCCCCTTCGGGTTGACCCCCTCCGCGCGATGAACGAATATTACCTTTCGTTGCCGACGTGACAAATTTGCAACGCCGGGAGGAAATTGATGTTTCACAGATCGGGATTGCCGGGCGCGGTAGTGGCGGCGTTCGTCATGGCGTTTACAACACCGGCCGCCGCGCAGCAGTTGAACGTCATCTGCCCCGTGCAAGCCGAATGGTGCAACCTGGTGGCGACCGAGTTCGAACGGGAAACCGGCATCAAGGTCGGAATGACACTGAAGGGATCCGGCGAGTCGTTCGCCCAGATTGCCGCGGAAAAGGCCAACCCGAAGCTCGACCTCTGGTTCGGCGGCACCGGGGACCCGCACCTGCAGGCCGCGGAGCAGGGCCTGACGGAGGAATACCGGTCTCCGTTGCTTGCGCAACTGCAGCCGTGGGCGCAGCGCCAGGCCGAGCAGGCGAAGTATCGGACCGTCGGCCTCTACCTCGGCGTGCTGGGCATCGGCTACAACACCGAGCTGCTGGCCAGGAAAAAACTTGCCGCGCCGTCGTGCTGGCGCGACCTGACCAAGCCCGAGTTCGCGGGCGAAGTGCAGATGGCCAATCCCAATGCCTCGGGCACCGCCTACACCGCGATTGCCACCATCGTGCAGGTCTTCGGCGAAGAGGAAGCATTCAAGTTCCTCAAGGCATTGCACAGGAACATCAACAACTATCCTCGCTCCGGCGTCGCGCCGATCAAGGCCGTCGCGCGCGGCGAGACGATGACGAGCATCTCGTTCATCCACGACGTCGTGACCGAGGCGCAGGCGGGGTTCCCGGTCAGGAGCGTCGCGCCCTGCGAAGGGACCGGCTACGAGATCGGGTCGATGTCGATCGTCAAGGGCGCGCGCAATCTCGACAACGCCAAGAAATTCTACGACTGGGCACTCACTCCCAAGGCACAGGCGCTCGCCGCGCAGTCGAAGCAGTTTCAGCTGCCGTCCAACGTCTCGACGCCGGTATCGCCGCTCTCGCCCAAGACGGCGGACATCAAGCTCATCAATTACGATTTCGCCCGATTCGGCGCATCCGCCGAGCGCAAGCGACTGCTGGAGCGCTGGGACCGCGAGGTCGGCTCCCAGGTCAAGTAGCTGCCGGACGCGGATCGACCACCGGAGCCCCGCGCAAAGCATGCGAAGTCGCGACCTGACCTCGATCATCTTCGGGATGGCATTGGCCATGGTCCCGGCAATGGCGCGGGCGCAGCTCAACATGTACTGCAGCTCGCCCAACACCGCGTGGTGCCAGGGCATGGCCAACGGCTTCGAGAAGTCCACCGGAACCAAGGTCTCGGTCATCCAGAAGGCGACGGGCGAAATGTTCGCGCAGATCCGGGCCGAGCGCGCCAACCCGAAGGGCGACATCTGGTGGGCCGGCCCCGCAGACTCCTACCTTCAGGCGGCCGACGACGGACTGTTGGAAGAATATCGCTCCGCCAACCTGATCGAGCTCTACGACTGGGCACGGCAGATCAGCAAGGTATCGGCCGGTCGGGTCGCCGGCGTCTATGGCGGCATCATCGCGCTGGGCTACAACACGGAGATCGGCGACAAGAAGCGACTGCCGCCGCCCAAATGCTGGCGCGACCTCGCCAACCCCGTCTACAAGGGCGAACTGATGCTGGGCAACCCCTCCACGTCCGGCACCGCCTACCTGATGCTGGCGACGATGGTGCAGGTGTTCGGGGAAGACGAGGCGTTCAGGCTGATGGCGGAGATCAACAGGAACGTCACGAGTTACGCCCGTTCCGGCATCGGCCCGATGACCGCTATCACCCGCGGCGAAGTTTATGCCGGCAGCACGGTGCTGCACGGCGTGATCAATGAGATCGTGCGCGGCTTCCCGGTGGCGCCGGTGCTGCCGTGCGAAGGCGTGGGCTATGAAGTCGCCGGCGTGGCCGTCATCAAGGGCGCCCGCAACCTCGACGCCGCGAAGAAGTTCTACGATTGGTCGTTGACCGCAGAAGCGCAGAGAATCGGCCTCGACCTCAAGGAATTCGCAATACCGACCAACCGCAATGTGGCGCTGCCGCCGATGGTTCCAAAATTGAGCGAGGTCAAGGTCATCGATTACGATTTTTCGAGGTTCGGCGCCAACGACACGCGCAAGCGGCTGCTGGAGCGGTGGGAGAAGGAAATCAATTCGGCGCCGAAGTAGATGGCTGAATCGCGTCGCGCCCTGCTCGCGTGGCTGCTTGTCGGGGCGATCGGCTTCTGCCTGTTGCCCTGGTATGCGCTGCAGGACTCGGTGCTGGGCATCGCATGGATGCGCAACTGGGCAGGCGGGGACAATGCGCCGGCGCTGATTCAGGCATCGCGGCACGGGCGTGTGTGGCTCCTTCCGCTGGGCGCAGCGCTCCTCGCCGGATTCGCGTTGCTTGTCCCACCGCTCGACCCACGCGCTCGCGCGAACGGAATGATCGCCGTCGGCGCGACCGCGCTCGCCTGGCTCCTGGCCCAGGGGTTCGCCATTGGCCCCGCCGGCTGGAGTATTGCCGCGCTCGAAAGGTTGTTCGGCCCCCTGTCGGGCAGGCAGTTCGGACTCGGACTCGGCGCGTGCATCTACGCCTCCGCCATGGCCATGATCCTGGCGCTCGGAATTGCCGGGCGCGGCTGCTTCAAGGGCGATGCGTTCGTCGCCGGCGCCGTCGTCGCGATCGGCGGCCTTGTGGCGGTGTTCACCTTCTTCCCCGTGCTCACGATCCTCATCCAGGCGGTGCAGGACAACGAGGGCGCCTACTCGGTCTCCGCGTTTCTCGCCCGCCTTTTCACCGAAAAGGTCTGGGGCATGGGTTGCCTCGTCGGGGCGACGCGCTGCGGCGTCGCCTGGAACACGCTGCTGCTGGCGGTGGCATGCGCGGTCGGCTGCACGGCGCTCGGGCTTGCGTTCGCGCTGGTCGTGACGCGCACGAACTTCCGCCACAGGAAGCTCCTGCGCATCATCTCCGTGCTGCCGATCATCACGCCGCCTTTCGTCATCGGCCTCGGCCTGATCCTGCTCTTTGGCCGCTCGGGACTCGTCAACCAGCTCCTGGAATGGGTGTTCGGCATCACCCCCACCCGCTGGCTCTATGGCCTGCCGGGGGTGCTGGTCGCGCAGCTGTTCGCGTTCACGCCGATCGCCTTCCTGATCCTCATCGGCGTCGTCGAGGGGGTCTCCCCGTCGCTCGAGGAAGCGGCGCAGACGCTGCGCGCCGGGCGCTGGCGCACGTTCACCGACATCTCGCTGCCGTTGATGCGGCCCGGGCTCGCCAACGCGTTTCTCATCACGTTCATCGAATCGATCGCCGATTTCGGCAACCCGATTCTCCTCGGCGGGAACTTCGGCGTGCTGTCCACCGAAATCTTCTTCTCGGTCGTCGGCGCGCAGCTCGACCAGGGCCGCGCGGCGACCCTCGGCATCGTGCTGCTGCTGTTTGCGCTCGGCGCCTTCTTCCTGCAGCGCCGCCTGCTCGGCACGAAGGTCTACACATCGCTGTCCGGCAAGGGCGACTCGGGCCTGCCCGCGCCTCTTCCGCGCGGCGCCCGGCGCCTCTGCTACGGCCTGGTCCTTCCCTGGGCACTCCTCACCATCGTGATCTACGGGATGGCGCTGGCCGGCGGCTTTGTCGAGACCTGGGGGCGCGATTACACGTTCACGCTCAGGCACTACGTCAAGGCCTTCGGCGTCGAATGGGGGTCGCAGGGCATCCTCTGGACGGGCGCCGCATGGAACTCGTTCTGGACGACCGTCGAGCTGTCGGCGATCGCGGCGCCGCTCACCGCGACCATCGGCATCCTCACGGCGTGGCTGCTTACGCGCCAGAAATTCGCGGGTCAGGCCTGGTTCGAGTTCGGCACGATGCTCTCCTTCGCCATTCCGGGAACCGTCATCGGCGTGTCGTACATCCTTGCGTTCAACGTCCCGCCCATCGAGATCACCGGCACCGCGATCATCCTGGTCGTGTGCAACATCTTCCGTAACATGCCGGTGGGCGTTCGCGCGGGCATGGCATCGATGACCCAGATCGACCGCAGCCTGGACGAGGCGTCGACCACCCTGGGAGCGCGCAGCATGGCCACGCTGCGGCGCGTGCTGCTGCCCCTGCTCCGGCCCGCCGTGGTGGCCGCACTGGTCTACAGCTTCGTCCGGTCCATGACCACCGTTTCGGCCGTGATCTTCCTGGTCTCCGCACAATACGAATGGGCGACGACGTACATCATCAACCGCGTCGTCAACGGCGACTATGGCGTGGCGATCGCATACAGTTCCGTGCTGATCGTGCTCATGCTGGCGGTCATTGGCGCCATTCAATGGGCCGTCGGCGACCGCCGGCTCGGACGCCGCGATTCGCGTGCGGCGGATGTGGGATCGCTGGCCAGCTCCACGGCCTGACTTCAGGACTCCGTGTCATGACCGCAGCCTCGATCGAATTCCGGAACGTCACCAAGCGCTACGGTGACGTCGCCGCCGTGCGCGATCTCACGTTCACGATCGCGTCCGGCAGCCTGGTCACGCTGCTGGGTCCGTCCGGCTGCGGCAAGACCACCTCGCTGCGGCTCATCGCCGGCCTCGAACTGCCCGATGGGGGCGCCATCCTCATCGGCGGCCGCGACGTTTCCCGGGTTTCGGCAGCAGAGCGCGACGTGTCGATGGTGTTCCAGAGCTATGCGCTGTTTCCGCACATGTCCGTGCTCGAAAACGTGCGCTACGGCCTCGTGGTTTCGGGCATGGCGAAGGGCCTCGCGGACGAGCGCGCGCGAGCTGCGCTGGCCACTGTCGGGCTGACCGGATTCGACCTGCGGCTGCCGTCGGAACTGTCCGGCGGACAGCAGCAACGAGTGGCCGTCGCCCGCGCGCTGGTGCTGGAGCCGCAGGTGCTGCTCTTCGACGAACCGCTGTCCAATCTCGATGCCCGCCTGCGCCGCCAGATGCGCGAGGAGATCCGCGAACTGCAGCAACGGCTTGGATTGACCGTCGTCTATGTCACGCACGACCAGTCGGAAGCGATGGCCGTGTCCGACCGCATCATCGTGATGAACGGGGGCGGCATCGCGCAGGAGGGCTCGCCGCGCGAACTCTACGAACAGCCGCGCGACCCATTTGTCGCCGGGTTCATGGGCGACGCCAATCGCGTGCGCGGAACATTGACCCGCCGCGACGCCACGATGGCCGATGTGAAGGTGGCCGGCCTGACGCTTGCGCTCGCGCACCGCGGCCTGCCCGATGGCGACGTCGACCTGTCCATCCGGCCCGAGGCGATCATGCTTCCTGAGGCCGCCGACGCGCTGCTCCGGGGGACCGTGCGCAAGGCTTCCTACCTCGGCGGCCTGATGGAATACACGCTCGCCACGCCGCTCGGGGACCTTTTCGTCATCTCCACCGGGGTCGATCAGCCGCTATCCGTGGGGACAACCACGGGCATTGCGTTCGCGCGGCATGGTGTCGTGGTGATTCCCCCGGGACCGCGCTGACGTTCGCAATGTGCGCACGCGCGTCAGCGCGCCGCGAGTTCCCGTCCCGCCGCCGAAGTCGTTAGGCAACATGGCCCGTCAACGGACAGACCGGGCACCGATTCGCGTCGATTGTTGAGCAGCACGCCGGTACGTCGTCAGTACGCCTCGGCCGGGAGCGCAAGCACACTATCGCCGCCATGGGTCACGGCGTGGGCGTATCCGGACGCCTGCGGCAACAGGCACTCCGCGTAAAAGCGCGCGGTGGCGATCTTTGCCTGCAGGAAATCGGAGGATCCGAGGCCGTTCACGAGTTGCTCGTGGGCGACGAGCGCTGCCCTTCCCATCTGCCAGCCGCCGGCCACGATGCCCCACAAGCTGAGATAGGGCACCGCGCCCGCGTGTGCGACACGAGTGTGCTGGCCATAGGCCGGCACCATCCAATCGATCGCCGATTGCAGCGCCGACGTGCTCGCGGCAAGCTGCATCCCGATCGCGGTGAGCGCGGGGTTGGCATGCGACGCCAGCTTGGCAGCCAGCTTGTCGATTTCCGCCGCGATGGCTTTGGCCACGGCACCCCCATCGCGCGCAGTCTTGCGACCGATGAGGTCGTTGGCCTGGATGCCTGTCGTGCCTTCGTAGATCGTGATGATCCTGGCATCACGGTAGTGCTGGGCCGCCCCGGTCTCTTCGATGAAACCCATGCCGCCGTGGACCTGCACACCCAGCGAAGTGACTTGCTGGGCGACTTCCGTCGACCAGCCCTTGACGATCGGAATCATGAATTCGGCGAAGGCCAGGTGACGCTTGCGCGCCTCAGGATCCGGGTGTGCGTGGCCGTTGTCGAGGGCGGCGGCGGTGACATAGGCCACCGCGCGGATCGACTCCGTATACGCGCGCATCGTCATCAGCATGCGGCGGATGTCCGGGTGGTCGATGATCGGGCCGGCCTTGGCCGCCTTGTCGAGTCCCACGGCCTTGCCCTGCACCCGGTCCCTGGCATAGGCAACGGCGCGCTGGTACGCGCGGTCGGACAGTCCCACGCCTTCCATGCCCACCGAGAACCGCGCCAGGTTCATCATGATGAACATGTATTCGAGGCCGCGGTTCTTCTCGCCGACCAGGTACCCGATCGCGCCACCCTTTTCGCCGTACACCATAACCGCGGTAGGGCTGGCATGTATGCCGAGCTTGTGTTCGAGCGAAGCGCATTGCACGTCGTTGCGGGCGCCGAGCGTGCCGTCGTCGTTGACCAGCACCTTTGGCACCACGAACAGCGAGATCCCCTTCACGCCTTCCGGCGCGTCAGGCGTGCGCGCGAGCACCAGGTGGATGATGTTTTCCGTGTAATCGTGTTCCCCGAACGTGATGAAGATCTTCTGTCCGGAAATCCTGTAGGTGCCATCGCCCTGGGGCACCGCGCGCGTCCGCACGGCCGCGAGATCGGAACCCGCCTGGGGTTCGGTCAGGTTCATCGTGCCGGTCCAGGTTCCGGCAACCATCTTCGGCAGGTATTTGCGCTTGAGCGCGTCCGAGCCCTTCAACGTGATGGCCTCGACCGCACCCTGGGTGAGGAGCGGGCAAAGGTCGAAGGCGAGGTTGGACGCGTGCCACATTTCCTCGACTGCGGTCTGCACCAGCTGCGGAAGTCCCTGCCCGCCGAACTCGGGATCCTTGGTCAGTCCGTTCCAGCCGTTGTCGCAGAACTGCTTGTATGCGTCCTTGAATCCCGCCGGCGTCTTGACGGAACCGTCCGCGAGGCGCTTCGAGCCTTCGCGATCGCCGGGGTAGTTGAGCGGATCGAGGACATTGGTCGCGAACTTGGAAGCTTCCTCGAGAATCGCAGTCACCGTGTCCGGCGCCGCGTCTTCGAACCCGGGCAGCCCGGCGATCTGTGGAAGTCCGGCAAGCTCGTTCAACACGAACTGCAGTTCGGCTAGGGGGGCGTGATAGGTACTCATGCTGGACGGTCAACCTGGGTGATTGATGGACGATGGACGGCGCAACGAGCGCATAGCAAAGAAGCCAGAGAGAAGCTTAAGCCCCCCGGACTGGAGCAAATGCTCTAAACAACGGCAGCCGGTACGGCCGCCGCTTCCGCCCGGTCAACCCAATGCCGCGGTAAGTTGCGGAACGATCTCGAACAGGTCGCCCACCAAGCCGTAATCGGCGATCTGGAAGATGGGCGCCTCGGCGTCCTTGTTGATCGCGACGATGACCTTGCTGTCCTTCATGCCCGCCAGATGCTGGATGGCGCCTGAAATGCCAACGGCGATATAAAGGTCCGGTGCAACGATCTTGCCGGTCTGGCCCACCTGATAGTCGTTGGGCACATAGCCCGCATCGACCGCCGCGCGCGAGGCTCCCAGGGCCGCATTGAGCTTGTCCGCGAGAGCCTCGAGCATCCTGAAATTCTCGCCGCTGCCCAAGCCACGGCCTCCGGAAATCACGACGCGGGCGCTGGTCAGCTCGGGCCGTTCGGACTTGGTGAGTTCCTGGCCTGTCACCACTGCCTGTCCTGTATCGGCCGATGGCGCAACTGCGTCGACGGTTCCGCTGCCGCCGGTCGTCGCGGCCGCGTCGAACGACGTCGTCCGCACGGTGATGACCTTGACCGGATCCTTCGATTGCACGGTGGCGAAAGCGTTGCCCGCATAAATCGGACGCACGAAGGTGTCGGGCGCAACGATGGCGGTAATTTCCGATACCTGCGCCACGTCGAGTTTGGCTGCCACGCGCGGCAGGATATTCTTGCCGAACGGCGTGGCCGGCGCCAGGACGTGGGAATACGCTCCCGGCACCAGTCCCACCACCATCGCGGTGAAGTTCTCGGCGGTTGGCTTGCCGAAATGGGGGGCATCCACATGAAGCACCTTGTCCACTCCGGCAACTGCTGCGGCGGCCTGCGCCGCTGCCCCAGCATTGTGACCCGCAACCAGGACGTGGACGTCGCCGCCCAATTGCTTCGCGGCAGTGATGGCATGGAGCGTCGCTGACATGAGTGACGCGTTGTCGTGTTCGGCGATGACGAGTGTGGTCATGGGGGTCTTCAGGCGATGACTTTGGCTTCGTTGCGCAACTTGGCGACCAGTTCCTGCACGTCGGCAACCTTGCCGCCCCCCTTGCGCTTGGGTGGCTCGACCACCTTCAGCGTCGTCAGGCGCGGAGTGACGTCGACACCCAACGCGGCCGGACTGGTGGTCTCCATCGGCTTTTTCTTGGCCTTCATGATATTCGGCAGCGTCGCGTAGCGAGGTTCGTTGAGGCGCAGGTCGGTCGTGACGATTGCCGGCAATTTCATCTGCAATGTCTCGAAGCCGCCATCGACTTCCCGCCTCACCGTGGCACCGCCATCGGCGATCTCCACTTTCGACGCGAATGTGGCCTGCGGCCAGTCGAGCAGTGCGGCCAGCATCTGCCCTGTCTGGTTGGCATCGTCGTCGATTGCCTGCTTGCCCAGGATCATGAGCTTCGGCTGCTCCTTTGCCGCGACGGCAGCAAGCAACTTGGCCACGGCCAGCGGCTGAAGTTCGGCGTCGGTCTCGATCAATATCGCGCGGTCCGCGCCGAGCGCCAGCGCCGTGCGCAGCGTCTCCTGACACGCGATGACGCCGCACGAGACTGCGACGATCTCGGTGGCAATGCCCTTCTCCTTCATGCGCACCGCTTCCTCGATGGCAATTTCGTCGAAGGGATTCATCGACATCTTCACGTTTGCCGTGTCCACCCCCGAACCATCGGGCTTCACACGGACCTTGACGTTGTAATCGACGACGCGCTTGACGGGAACGAGGATCTTCATGGCGATGGGCACCGAGGCTATGAAAGTGTGAAAGTCGAATGGCACGTGCCGGACGGCAATTCGATAATTATATCTTTGCTGACCGGGCTGCACCCACTCTCCTGGCGACAAGCCCGGACGCGGCTCCAGTTGCCCGGAGACACCCCGCAACGTAGGATGAGCGGCCGCCCGATACAACACCATCCCGCCAGAGGTGCCCGTGACGTCAGCTACGCTGCTTCCCCCTTCGGATACCACAGAGATCCTGAAGCACATCCCGCACCGCTACCCGTTCATGCTGATTGACCGGATGGAAGCGTGCGAGCCGAACCAATGGGTCCGCGTAATCAAGAACGTTACCCAGAACGAGGAGTTCTTCAGCGCGGTCCCGGAAGCCGGTCGCGTGATGCCGCAAATGCTGATATTGGAGTCGCTGGCGCAGGCCGCGGGAGTCCTGTGCCATTACTCGGGAATGATGAGCAAGATCGGCCAGACCATCTTCTTCTTTGCCGCCTTCGACAAGTGCCGCTTTGGCCAATCAGTCGTCCCGGGCGACCGGCTTCTGCTCGAATGCACGATGAAGCGTGCCGCCCGTGGCGTGGCCAAGATCCATGGCCGAGCGTCGGTGGAGGGCACGATGGTCGTCGAATCCGACCTCACCGCCGTGATTCGCGACATGGCGGACGAGGCCGCCAAGCGCACCGGGGCCAACGCCAACGCCTGATACAGGGTTCCGCTACCGGCGCAATAGCGCGGTCGCGAGGTCCTCGAGGAAGCGACCCGCCGCGGCGCCGTTGATCAGGCGATGATCAAACGTCACCGCGATTCGTACATTCCCCCCGGGAAGTTGCGGCGCTCCCAGGAAAAAAATCGAACTGGCAGGCGCCACCAGCGTCGGCACGGCATCCACGATTCCGAACTCGCCCAGGTGAGTGAACAGAATCTGCGTGTCTTCAGCCGCTTCGGCGCCATCGCGAATCGCAGCGCGCATTCCGCGCGCGCTTGCCCGAATGAACTCCGGCAGGCTCAGGGTTTCCGCCTTTCGCACCACGGCGATGACCAGCTCGTCGTTGGGCCGAGCCAACGCAATACCGACATTGACGTGGTCGTACTCGCGGATGCGGTCGTCGCCCAACATCACGGACCGGAATTTCGGATGCGTATGGGCGACGCGCGCGACGGCATGGGCGAACACCTGGAAGGGCGTTGGTCGTGCGCGGCCATCCGGCTCTCCCGCCACTTCGAGACAGGACCAGGGGACGTCGATGGCCAGCGTTCCGGGGATGACCAGTGTCGCGCTGCGGCGCAGGCGGAAGATGACCGCGCGGTGGCCGCCGGTAATCCGGTGCTCGCGCATGCCCTCGACTTCGCGCGCTTCAGTCGCGCGTTCGGCCAGGTACTTGTCGACGTCCTCGGGCAGCAGCTTGTTGGTCACCGAGGGAATCGCCGCCAACCCATGTTCATCGATGCCGCGTTCCAGCGCGTGCGCCCGGGTGCGCGGTGGGATGATTCGGGCCGACACCGGCAACGTCGCCGCCTTTCGCGTGCCATTCGTGTATGCGACCAACGCCACCGTCGCGCCAATGTCCACCACATCCCCGACGCCCACGTGCCACTCGAGCAGCGTGCCGTCGAACGGAGCCTCGAGCTCGACCGTCGTCTTGTCGGTTTCTATGACGTACAGAGGGTCGCCCCGGCGCAATGGCGAGCCCGGCGCACGCAACAGCTGCACGATTCGCGCCTCCCGCAGCCCTTCCCCGAGCTGCGGTACCTTGATGGTTCTTGCACCGCGCTCACTCATTGCATCACTTCCGCAAGCGCCGCATGCACTCGCGCCGCATCCGGCAGCACCGCGTACTCCAGCACTGGGTTGAATGGAATATGGCCGTCCTCGCGAGCCACCAGCAGAGGCGGCGACAGGAAGCGATTGAATCTTGCCTGCGAGCCGACGGCCTCGGTGATGATCGCCTGGCCAAAGCTGCCGGTGCGCGCGTCTTCGGTCACGACGACCAGGCGCCCCGTCTTCGCCACGGAGGCGTCGATGGCGGCCCAATCACACGGCACCAGGCTGATGAGGTCGATGATCTCGATCGACCAGCGATCGGCGTGATGCGCGGCGGCCTTTTGCGCGATCTCCAGGCAGTTTCCCCACGTCACCAACGTGACGTCGGTACCGGATTGCACGGTCCTCGCCCGCCCGAATCCCCGCGCCTGCGGAGGCAAGGGGTCGTGTCGCACACGCATGATGTGCTTGGGGACGAGCAACAGCGTCGGATCGGACTCCTGCAGCGCGCTCCACAACAGGCCCATCAAATCCGAAGGCGTGCTGGGAACCGCCACCCTTAGGCCCGGAATGTGTGTCCAGATACCCTCATTCGATTGACTATGCCACGTACTGCCCGCAGGCAGGTACGCGCCGTACGGAGCATAGAACACCGCTGGACAGGTCCAGTCGCCATTGGAACGCCAGCGCAAAGTTGCGGCCTGGTTCAGGAGCTGGTTGAACGCCGGTGCAATGAAGTCGATGAACTGCATTTCCAGGATCGGACGAAAGCCGGTGGCCGCAAGGCCGACTCCCATTCCCGCGATCGTTGCTTCCGCGAGCGGCGAATTCACGACGCGCCCGGGAAAGCGAGTCGACAAGCCCTTGGTGAAGCCGAACACCCCGCCTTTGGGATCCTCGACGTCTTCGCCAAAAATGATGGTGTTCGGTATCCGCGCCAGTGCCTCGCGCAGCGTCGCATTGAGCGCGCCCGCCATCGTGTTTGCGGCATCCTCGAGCGTGAACGGAGGAAGGTATCCGTCGCGTTCGAACGGGCCGAAGAGCTTGGTGTTGGCCGAACTGGCCATGGGAGCCGGTTCGATTTCTGCCGCCGCATATGCAGCATCTGCCTCCGCAGTTGCCTCACTTTGCAGCGCTTCGACCTGTGTGGCATCGAGCATGCCGCGTTCCACGAGCGACGCCGCGTATCGGGTGACCGGGTCCCGGGCTTGCATCGCCGCGATCTCCGCCGTCGTGCGGTAGATCCTGTGATCGTCACTGTTGGTATGTGACGTCAGCCGATCGAGTTCCACCCAAAGCACCATCGGCCCATCTCCCCGTCGCGCGGCCGCAATGGCATCGCTTCCAGCATCGGCGACCATCTCCACAGAGCGGCCGTCCACATGGCGAAAGATCGACGGGTCGAAGATGCCAAGGCGAAAGGGCAATTGATCGAGCGTCGGCGTGCTGATTCCATAGCCATTGTCCTCGACCACAAAGACGATAGGCAGACGATCCTGCACCGCCTGTACCACGGCTTCGAAGAATTCCCCCTGCCGCGTGGACGCGTCTCCGATCGTGCACAGTACAACGCGGTTCATGCCCAAGTGCTTGATTCCCCATGCGGCACCGAGGGCGGGCAGGCATTGAGATGCAGTCGGCGTGGCAGGCGGATAAATGCCGAGTCGCCTGAACGACCCATGTACCGGCATCTGCCGGCCGCCGGACGACGAATGGGCCGTCGCCAAGTGCTCCCGCGCCATTTCAAGCGGAGTTACACCGCGCGCTTGCATCAACGCTCGATCCCGGTAGTAAAGGAACAACAGGTCATCGGGTTCGAGGGAGGTTGCCAAGGCTGCCAGCGCCTCATGGCCCTGGCCGGGAATATGGATCCAGCCCCGACCCTGCCGTAACAGCCGTTCTTCGCGCAGGTCGCCGGCGCGGACTAGGAACAAGTCGCGCAGCAAACTTGCCCTTTTGATCGCACTCTTTGCAATTATTGAAATAGTCAAGATCAGGAGAAGTTTCAACAAAATGGGCACATGAAAATCATCCAGTCACTTCGATCGTAAAGTGCTGGTTCTCGTGTGCTCTTCCTACTGTGTCCAACTCTGTTCCGTCCCAAATTAGTCGGCTATAAGCTCCGGCTACCTTTGGCTACTTGAACTGAGGTTCTATGCTCACCGTTCTCAGTTTTAGCCTGTGGACGATGCCGTGAAGTAATCACAACATTCCATAAAAACATATAGATGCATGCAATTGGTTCGAGCATGCACAACAAAATGACTATGTATATGAGTCATTACTTGCATTGGCTCGAAGAAACTCGATTATTACTACGTTTAAGGTGCTAATGAGTTGGAAAGTTCATACTGTACACTACATCCTGTCCTCGATTCTTGCCAGTTGGGCTCCAATAGGTCACAAAGAAAAAGCCCTCGCGCCTCCAAACGCATTGTGATTTACAAAGAGGCGGAGGTTAGTGTCTACTATGAACCGGAAGCACTTCAGCGACACTTTCGACGTCATTTCACCCACGAATAAATATCCTAGCATCCCTCTTCAATAAGACCCCCAGATTTCGATGGTTAGGCCAGAATGTACATCACAACCGCACTAGAGTTGCTTAAGTCAAGTACCGTACCGCTTTAAATTCAAGGGAGCCCAGCATGAATGCGAATGCACAGATTCACGCTTTTCCGAAACCAATTCCATTGTTCAAGCAAGTCGAAACGCGGTTCGATTCCGAGTATGGCGTCTTGTGGGGATTCATGAATCCCCTGCCTCGCCCCTGTTTCAACCCCCAAATTCTCGACGAACTCGGGGCCTTCGTGCGTAGCATTGACCTGCCGAGGGGGAAACTTCGGCACGACGGATCCGAGCACACGATTAACTACGGTGTGATTGCATCCAAGGTCCCTGGAATTTTTAACCTGGGTGGCGATCTTGAACTGTTCAAGAAAGCCATATTGGCGCAGGACCGTGATTTGCTTGTCAGCTACGGTCGCAAGTGCATCGACAACCAGTTTCCTTGGTCCCGCAATTTCGATCTTCCGATGACTACGATTTCACTTGTCCAAGGCGATGCGCTTGGCGGCGGATTCGAGTGTGCGCTATCAAGCACAGTGATTGTCGCGGAAGAATCGGCCCGCATGGGGTTCCCCGAAATTCTTTTCAATCTATTTCCGGGAATGGGGGCATACAGTTTCCTTGTCCGGAAGGTTGGACGTCGTAAGACAGAGGAAATGATCACCAGCGGAAATATCTATTCGGCACGCGAGCTCTACGATTTCGGAGTTGTCGACGTAGTAACACCTGATGGCACGGGAGAAGCGGCCGTATATAGTTACATCCGTAAACATGCCAAGACGGCGAATGCTCGCCGCGCAATAGAATCAGTTCGAAATGAATTTGAGCCCCTAACCTACTCCGAACTTGCCAGGGTTGTCGAAATATGGGCGGACACGGCGCTCAAACTAGACGCACGTGATATGAAAATGATGGAACGTCTGGTACGTGCACAGCAGCGCGGTATTGCAAATGCGGCTGAGGTAATACCGACACCCAGTCAATTGAAGATTGGGGCGGCAGCGGGGGACGACTGAATAGTTGCAGGAGCCCGCAACTTATTGTGAGGATTTCAGGCTGTTTCTTCGCTCCTCCAGATGTATGTCCAGCGCCTCTAATGTACGTGCTGAGGTGCGAAGGAGTTCCTCAGTCCATTGCGCGGCCTTTAGCCGCAATTGAGCATGCGGAGCCTTCTCAAGTCGCCCTGCCAATTGAGCTAATTGAGTCGCCCCTACGCTCGCCGAGCCCCCTCGGAGCGCGTGGGCAGCGTCCTTCACTGTTTCATATTTCCGCTGTGCGATCGCGTCGGTGATTTCACCGACGATCCGCTCGGTATCTCCTCGAAAGCCGCGAAGGAGTCGTTCAACGAACGTCGGATCTTTGGACAACCGGCCCAGGTCCTCCAGCACGGACGCATCCACAGGTGGCGTTTCAACGACCTGCAATGGCTGTCGATCCTCCAGACGCAGCGGTGGTGCGGCAAGCATGTTCAGAACTGGCTCAATCTCCAAATTGCGTTCGACCGCATCCAGCAGGACGGATGCGCGAATGGGTTTTGTAACAAATTCCGCCGCCCCTGCTCGCATACATTCATCGATCACTTCCGTCGTAACATTCGCCGAAAGAATCAAGACGGGGATCGGACTTCGCGTGGAGAAACGATAGAGCTTTAGTGCTTCAAGCCCACTAACTATCGGCATTGAAAGGTCGACCAAAGCAAGGTCGAAGCCGCCGCGCTCAAGCGCGTCGAGCGCAGCTTCTCCGTTGTCAACTATCGTTACCAAATGACCACCGCTTTCGAGAATCATCTGGGTTACGCGTTGATTGGTCTGGTTATCCTCGGCAACCAAAATTCTCGCACCACGGAGTTTGTGAACACTAGCAAGGTTGCTAGTCGAAAGCGCTCTCACAGTCGCAGAAACTTTGATCGCCGAAGTAAGTTCCTCGGTTAGATCAATGCCTCTTGGTTCCGCGTGTGGCAACGGAATTTCGAACCAAAATCTTGTGCCGACACCAAGATTACTCGTCAAATCGATCCGCCCGCCCATCAACGTTACCAAGTGCCGCGCAATCGTTGTACCAAGACCCGTTCCGCCGTACACCCTTGTTATCGAGTCGTCAGCCTGAGTGAACGGTTCAAAAATCATTGCCTGCTTTTCGTGAGCGATGCCGATACCGGTGTCCTCGATCTCGAAACGCATCATCGAGACACCATCGTTTGCCCCCAGCGCTCGTGCCCGCAAGGTGATGTGTCCCTTTTCCGTGAATTTCACGGCATTTGCCAAAAGATTCAGAAGAACTTGGCGAAGGTGATAGGAGTCACCGCTAAACCATGCCGTAGCCTCAGGCGAGACTTCAGTGCGAACATCCAGCCCTTTATAGCGAGCCTGCGGCAATATGATCTTGACCGTCGACTTGAGGAGTTGGCCCAAGTCGAATGGCGAAATCTCAATTTGAACGCGACCGGCCTCAATTTTGGCCATGTCCAGGACATCTTCGATCTGTGCAAGCAGCAGATTTGCCGACGTCGTCATCGTCGCAACAATTTCACTTTGCGATTCATTCAAACTTGTTTCGCGAAGCACGTCGGCCATGGCAATGACACCATTCAACGGTGTCCGCATTTCATGACTGACGTTCGCTAGGAAGCGTCCCTTGGCCTGGTTTGCTTCGTCAGCACGTTTCTTGGCTTCGGTAATTCGCTGCGTAAGTACGCCGACATAGAAAGGAAGTACAACAAGTCCAGCAAGAAAGCCAATTCCAATTCCCAGATGCTTCGACCAGAACGGTGAGAACACCAATACGAAAGTAAAGCCGAGAAGCGCCAGCACCTGCGAAATATGGAGATAGAAACGACCAAATCGGAATCCGTTCCCAAAGGAAACGAACAGATATACCCCAACGACGATTGCCCCACTCTCTCCCATCTGGAGCAGGAAATAGGTGGTTGCCGCATTGTCGGCAACGATACCTACGACTCGGCGCGGTACGGAGTCCTTACCGCTTGCAAGGACAAACACCGTTAGCGCCACTGACAACAATAAGAAAGCAGCTCCAACTAGAACTAGTTGCTTTTCGTCGGGGTTAAGTTGCCAGTCCTTGAGCGTGTGGACTAACAGATAGACATATGCTGCCCCCACCAATCCGAGTCGAAGTAAGGATTGTTCAAGTTCGGCGCGCGGCGCCGAACTCAACATTTGCTTCCAACGCTTTCGGGTCAACCACGCGCGCATGAACGTCAGTTTCTCAGCCAAGGGATTGAAATTATTGCTGATTGTACAACGCCACCCACGCCCAAATTAACCTGAATATTCGCCATATTCGGGGGACAAAAACACGACGCCGACCCTCGCAACCCAGAGAGCATATCCAATACAAGCAAGAGACGTGCCGGTCAATTGCCAATAGCAGTTCAGCCGGGGATATGGAATTTCATCCCGCATTTCGTCAGTTTCCGCCTCAATACAATGGTTCGGAAACTCGAAGTGCGGCATCCGCCTTTTGAACCGACAAAGTCTGGAAGGCCGCAATGAATATGGGTGCAGTCTCAGGTAATGAGATCCACAAGTGATCAGCGAAATCCGGAAACCAACCCAAGATGCATGCCTATTGCAACCGCCTCTTGACGATTTGCCGCGCCAAGCTTCGTTCGCACCGCACTTATATGAAAATGTACTGTGCGCTCACTAATACTAAGTTTGTTGGCAATATCCTCGCTGGTCAGACCATTTGCAACCATTCCTAGGACTCCGCGCTCACGTGAAGTTAGTGGCGCCCCCGTTAGCCTTGACGGCAGCCCTTTGTCCACAACCGATTTCATAAACCATTCGTGAAAGTAGTGGCCAAACGAGAGGAGGTCCGGCAGGTTTTTCTGAATCAACTCGACTCTGTCACCGTCAATGACAGAAATCTGCGAATTGAAGACGATCATAATGCCGCCATGCCCGACATCGTGGAGAGTGAACGCGATGCCGCTTCTCGTGCCGTAGCGCGCGGCATCGTCGAGAAATTTATCGGTGCGCGCGTTCCTTCCACGAAAGTCAGTCTGATCCCATATTAGCGGTAACGTGCTGTCATAAACACGTTGGACTCTCGGATCAACTTCGACGTAGGCATTCTTGTCGTATAACACCATCCATTCAGACGGCATTGTCGTAAAGATGAATAGCCGCGCCTCCCTGTCTGGTCGCGGATTTGTGCTAAGCGCGTAGGCGAAGCTATCAAATCCTAAGGCTTCGACGATTGTGCGAACAACAGCTACGAGATCACCGCCTTGGGCGGCTGCTTCGACCAATGGCAGAAAGATGTTTGGCACCACCCGTGCCGAGGGAAAGGAACCTGGCTTCAGTTCTAGTAGTCGCAACGGCATGATTTCCTCCTCACAACCGCTTCCACTGCCCTCCCAACAGCCCTTCGACCGGCCGGAAGGTCGCCTTGTATGCCATCTTCCGGCTTTCGGCGATGTAATAGCCGAGGTAAACATAAGGCAATTCCGCCGCCTTGCAACGCTCGATTTGCCAGAGCACGTTGTAGGTTCCGTAGCTCATTCCCGCGACGTTCGGGTCGAAGAACGTATAGACGGAAGACAGGCCGTCGAGAAGCCGGTCCACAAGGCTGACCATGCGCAGGACGCCTCGGTCGCGGAACTCGAACAAGTCCGTGGAAACGTTGCTGTGGAGGAGGAAGTGCTGATATTGCTCCCGGCTGTCCTGATCCATCCCGCCACCTGGATGCCGAAACCGCTGATAGCTTAGGTAAAGCGCGTAATGTTCGGCATCGTAGGCCATTTCGCGCCTAACTACCGTTAACGTCGCGTGACTCCGCAGAATTCGACGCTGTGTCCTGCTCGCCACAAACTCCTTCGCTGGCACCCGAACGGGGACGCATGCGCGACAGTGATCGCAATAGGGACGGTAGGTGAACGCACCGCTGCGGCGAAAGCCCAGACGGACGAGCTCGCTGTAGACACGCGTGTCGATCAGGTGGCTCGGGGTTGCCACCTGCGAGCGCGCGGCGCGGTCCGGCAGATAGCTGCACGGATAGGGCGCAGTCGCGTAGAACTGCAGGGAAGTCAGGGGAAGGTCGTTCAGCTTGCTCACGACACGGATGCCTCGATTGCCCCCGCGTGCCACCCGGACACCGGTTCGGTCGAGTGTATCAAGGCGTCCAGATGCCCCGCAAACGCGTCGCGGGTGATCGGTCTGGCGCCAAAGGACCGCAGGTGCGCCGTTTCCTGTTGGCAGTCCACCAGCGGTACGCCTTGGCGGCGCAAGATGTCCATCAGGTGGACGAGCGCCACCTTCGAGGCATCGGTTTCCCGCGCGAACATGGATTCCCCGAAGAACACCTTGCCCAATGCCATCCCGTAAAGCCCGCCGCACAAGTGCCCGTCTCGCCAGCTTTCCACCGAGTGCGCGATGCCGCGCCGGTGCAATTCGCAGTAGGCGTCGATCATCCCCGGCGTGATCCAGGTCCCGCGCTGGCCGGCGCGCGGTACCCTGGCGCAGCTTTCGATTACGTCGCGGAATGCCGTGTCGATCCGGATTTCGAAGTCGCGCCGCCGCACACGCTTGGCGAGCGAGTGCGCTAGTCGAAATTCATCGACGTACAGGACCATCCGCGGGTCCGGACTCCACCACAGGATCGGTTGGCCGGCCGAAAACCACGGAAAGATGCCTCGGCGGTAGGCAGCGATCAGCCGCTCGGGAGACAGGTCGCCTCCAGCCGCGAGCAGGCCGTTGGGGTCGGCCAGCGCCGTGGACAGCGGCGGGAAAGGGGCGTCGTGTTGCAGCCAGGCGAGCATGTTGCAGCGTTCAATGCGACAACATGTGCCACGCCCATGAACCAAAGTCGCGTCGCACGATCATCGGCAGGATGACCTGTGCGCTCCAGTCGATCGACGCAAACTTTGTGAGCGGTATGTGGACCATGGCGAATTGGAGAACTGCAAACGGAAGTTTAGGCGCATGGCCGGGTTCCGGTAAAATCCGCCCACGGCATTCGTCCCGGTAGCTCAGTGGATAGAGCGACCGCCTCCTAAGCGGTAGGTCGCCGGTTCAACTCCGGCCCGGGGCACCAGAAACGAGAGGCAGGTAAACATGGGCGTTGACGAGGCGCGTGGCCGAAGCCGCGGCCGCAGGGCGCGCACCATGCGCCAGGCGGCCCTGCTGGCGATGGTCGCGGCGCTCCTGGTTCTGAGCCTGCCAGCCACGGCCGACGAGGTGGGATGCACGTCGACGACCTTTCGCTTGTTCAGTCCCAACGACAAGGTTTGCGTGCTGGCTTTCGACGATCCGGGCGTTCCCGGCGTCACATGCCACATGAGCCAGGCGAAGACAGGCGGCTACAAGGGAGCGATTGGCGTGGCCGAGGACCCGTCGCGCTTCGCCATCACCTGCCACCAGACGGGACCGATCACGCTCGCGGAGAAGCTGCCGAAGGAAGAGAGCGTGTTCAGCGAGAGCACATCGCTGATCTTCAAGAACACCAAGGTCATCCGCATGTTCGATGCCAAGCGCAACACGCTGGTGTACGTCGCCATCAGCAAGCGGGTGCTCGAGGGCTCGCCCATGAATGCCATTTCGGCCGTGCCGGTGATGCCGTGGGCGGCGCGATAGCGAATCAGATCCATTTCCCGCAGGATTCCTTTTGCCCCCCTTCTCTGCCCCAACGCAATATTCGATCGTTCCGCTCGACCCCCACGCGCACCTGTACGAGGTGAGCGTCACCGTAGTCGATCCGGATCCGCTGGGCCAGCGTTTTCGGCTGCCCGCGTGGATTCCTGGCAGCTACCTGATCCGGGAGTTCGCGCGCCACTTCGTCACCGTTCGCGCCGAAGCGGAAGCCGGCGAGATCACGATAACCAAGGAAGCCAAGGATGTATGGCGCGCGGCGCCCTGCTTCGGTCCGCTGACCGTGGTAGCGCACGTCTACGCCTTCGACTTGTCGGTCCGGGCGGCGTACCTCGACGGCGCGCGCGGCTATTTCAATGGGGCGGCGGTGTTCCTTTGTCCGGTTGGACGCGAGGAGGCACCGTGTACCCTGGACATTGCGCCGCCGGATCCCGCTTTCGGCGAATGGAATGTGGCGACTACGCTGCCGGCCGTGTCGGCACCGCCGTACGGCTTTGGCCGGTTCCGGGCCGAGAACTTCGACGAGCTGATCGACCATCCGGTGGAGACCGGCACGTTCGTCACCGGGACGTTCATTGCCGGGGGCGCGCAACACGACATTGCAATCACGGGCCAGCATCATGCCGACCTGCAGCGCCTGGCGACGGACCTGCGCCGCATCTGCCAATGGCAAATCGACCTGTTTGGCGGTGCGCCCGGCAGTTCCGCGCCGGTCGATCGCTACCTGTTCCAGGTCATGGCAGTGGGCGAAGGTTATGGAGGACTCGAGCATCGGGCGAGCACGAGCCTCCTGTGCCGGCGCGAGGACCTTCCGAAGCACGGCGTGGAAAGAATATCGGACGACTATCTGCGCTTCCTGGGCCTTGCCAGCCACGAATACTTTCACACGTGGAACGTCAAGCGCATCAAGCCCGCATCGTTTGCGCCGTACGACCTCACCCGAGAGAATTACACGCGGCAGCTTTGGGCATTCGAGGGCATCACCTCCTACTATGACGACCTGACGCTCGTGCGCTGCGGGCTGATTCCGCCGGCACGCTACATTGAACTCATTGGCCAAGGGATTACCTCGGTGCTGCGCAATCCCGGCCGCAGGGTGCAAAGCGTGGCGGAGTCCAGTTTCGACGCATGGATCAAGTATTACCGGCGCGACGAGAACACGCCCAATGCGGTGGCCAGCTACTACGTGAAGGGCTCGCTCGTTGCCTTGTGCCTGGACCTGACGCTGCGGTCGCGCAGTAACGCCACGCTTGACGACCTGATGCGCGCGTTGTGGCAACGGCATGGACAACCGGGCGTCGGCGTCCCCGAGGATGCCATCGAGCATATCGCAAGCGAACTGGCGGGCGAGGACCTGGGCGACTTCTTCACGCGGTACGTCTTCGGTACCGAGGAACTGCCGCTGGCCCGATTGCTGGCGGAGTTCGGTGTCGAATTGCATCTGCGAGCGGCCACCGGATCGAAGGACCGCGGAGGCAAGGCGGCGGCCGGTGGCGCGCCCCGGTACACGCTGGGCGCGCAGGTCGCGCCCGACTTCAAGGTCACGCACGTGTTTCGGGGGGGTGCCGCCTGTCGCGCGGGGCTCGCCGCCGGAGACACGCTGGTCGCGATCGATGATCTCAAGGTCTCGCAGGACATGCTCGACTCGCTCCTCGACCAGCCGGGATCCGGCAATCCGCTCGTCGTCCGCGCGTTCCGCCGTGACGAGTTGCAGACATTTCGCGTCGAGCTCGACGCCGCCCCTCTCGACACCGCGTATCTCGTGCTCGACCCGAATCCGATCGAGGCCACGGCCGCGCGCCGGGATGCATGGCTCGGGCCGCAGAGTTGAGGAATTTCGTCTCGAGCGTGGCGAGAGCAGCACTCCGACTTGGCTTGGGTTTGGCGCTTTCGGCAGTGGTGAACTGTGCGTTGGCGCAGCACCGCCCGCCAAACCTCGTACCGCCGCTCATTCCTCCTGACACGCCGGTCGACCCGACAATCGAGTCGTTCTACGGCCACACGATCTACGATCCGTACCGCTGGCTGGAAGACACTGCGTCCCCCGATGTGCTGGCGTGGTTCAAGGCGCAGAACGCGTACACGCGCAGCGTGCTGGACGCATTGCCCGGGCGCGCGGCACTGCATGCGCGATTGGTGGAGATCAATCGCAACCTGACCCACCTGAGGGACATACAGATCGCCGGAGGCTCGAACGTCTACCTCAGGCGCGGACCGAACGACGCGACTTTCAAGCTATTTCTGCGCGAAGGACAAAACGGCGCCGAACGCCTGCTGCTCGATCCCGCCCGCTTTGACATTGGCGAACGGGCCGCCGCGATCGAATATTTCAGCATCTCGCCGAATGGCAAGCGGCTCGCCGTCGGCCTGGCGGCGGGTGGCACGGAAGACGCCACGATCCACCTGCTCGACGTCGCGACGCTGCGCGAGATCGGCGCGCCGATTCCGCGTGCCCGCGGCGCCGACCCAGTCTGGCGGTTCGATGGCGAAGTCCTGTTCTATACGCAACTTCGCGAGCAGAAGGACGGGGAACCCGCGTCGGAGCGGGACCGCCATCGCCGCGCCTATATGCGCAACCTGGCGAATGGCGAGGATGTGGCAATCTTTGGCAGTGGCGTCAATCCGGCCGTGGCTTTCGACGCCGACGACATGCCGTCGGTTCACGTTTCGCCCGTCTCGCCCTATGCCATTGGCGTCGTCAGCCACGGCGTCCAGAACGAACTTTCGATCTACGTCGCGCCCCTGACGCAGTTGCGCGGTGCCGCCACGCCGTGGCGGAAACTGGCCGGCCCGGAACGGGGAATCACCGACTTCGACTTGCGCGGAGAGTGGATTTATCTGCTGACGAACGAGAACGCTCCGCGCTACCAGATTGCGCGCTGGTCGCTGCGGGATCCTCGCCCCTTCGCGCTGGCCGACGCCGAAATCGTCGTGCCAACCTCGGAGCGCGTGGTACGTGGCTTGAATGTGGCGAAGGACGCGCTGTACGTGCAGGAAACCGACGGCGAGATCGGCGTGCTGCGGCGACTCGAGTACAACGTCAAGCTGAGGCGCGCGGCGCCGGCACGCACCGCCCCGGTCCGCGCAGGTGCCAGGAGCCGGGCCGCCGGCAAGCCGGCCGCGCTGCCCAAGACCGCGGGCATCGCGCGCGGGACCCAATTGCAGCTTCCGGCACGTGGCGCCATCCAGGAACTCGCCACCGATCCGACTCGTGCCGGCGCGCTGGTCAAGATCGCGGGCTGGACCCTGTCGCCCTCCTGGTACGACGTGGACGGCAAGACCGGCGCGATCAGCCGCACCGACCTCCTGCCGCGTGCCGATGCCGACTGGAGCGACGTCGTCACGTCGGAGTTCAAGGTGAAGAGCCATGACGGCGCCGAAGTCCCGCTGACCATCGTCTATCCCAGGAACGCGGCGCGCGACGGCAGTGCACCGCTGCTGCTCGAGGCCTATGGCGCGTACGGGATCAGCCTGTCACCTCGGTTCTGGCCGTCGCTGGCCGTCTGGCTGGAGCGTGGCGGCGTCTACGCGGTCGCGCACGTGCGGGGCGGCGGCGAGCTTGGCGCCGATTGGCACCACGGCGGGTACCGCGACGCCAAGCCCAATGCCTGGCGCGACCTGATCGCCGCCGCGCAGTGGCTGATCGACGAACGCTGGACGGCCCCGCCGAAGCTGGCCATCATGGGCAGCAGCGCCGGCGGACTCACCGTCAGCAACGCGATGATCGAACGTCCCGAGCTCTTCGCCGCGATGGTCAGCCAATCCGGCTTCCACGATGCCCTGCGCAGCGAGGCGGGCGCGGCGGGACCTGCCAATGTGCCGGAATTCGGCACCGTGGAGACGGAGAGCGGACTCGTCAACCTGCTGGCGATGAGCAGCTACGCCCGAGTCGAGGACGGCGTCCGCTATCCCGCTGCGATGCTGACCATCGGTTTTCAGGATGCCCGCGTGGACCCTTGGGATCCCGGCAAGATGGCCGCGCGGCTGCAGTCGGCGCAGGCATCGCTCGGCGGTGGCGGCCAGCCCGTCCTGTTGCGCGTCGATTTCGACGGCGGCCACGGCACGGACACGCCCCAGGAGTACGACGAGACCACCGACCTTTTCGCCTTCCTGCTCTGGCGTACCGGCGCGCCCGATTTCGCGTTGCCCTGACACCTGCCCGGCGCCGCGCGGCAGATCGGTCAGGCCGGCGCGGCCTTCCAGTGCGGCGGAATGGTCTTGTCGAAATAGGGCAAGGCCTCGATGCGACCCTTCCACGCACGCAGCTCCGGCGTCATCATGCCGTCCGCATCGAGATCGGGCAGCTTCATCTGGGCGCGCCAGAGAGCGGCTACCATCGGATAGAGCGCAAAATCGGCGGCCGACAACGACCCGGCCAGGAACTCGCCCTTCATCGCCCGCGTGAACATGCCGATTTCCTCGACTGCGGCCTTTCGTCCCGCGACGATCTTGTCGGGCTCGCGTTCCTCCGGCTTCTTCCAGAAGGCCTGGGTCATGATGTCGTCGGTCGACTTGTCGAAATAGTTGTCCACTTCCAGCACCATTCTTCGCGCCAGCGCGCGCTGCCTTGCGTCGCCGGGGAACAACGGCGCGCCGCGACCGGGAAACGCTTCGTCCAGGTACTCGACGATCGCGTTCGACTCATAGAGCACGAAATCGCCGTCGACCAGCACCGGCACCTGGTGGCGCGGATTGAGGGCGATGAACTCCGGCTTGCGCGTGTCCCCAGCAGAAAACGACAGCACCTTGAGTTCGTACGGCAAGGCCTTGTGTTCGAGCGCCAGCTGTACGCGCCATGCGTAGGGCGACCCGGATCCGTAATAGAGCGTCAGACTCATCTGTTCATCCTCGTGCGGTCGGTTGTTATGGTCATTTCCTGGTGCCGGCCGAGCCGCGCATGGCCTCGACCGACGCCTTCTGCAGTTCCATCGTCTTGATGCTCATCTGCATCATCGACAGGCTCATCGTCAGCCAATTCTCGATGATCTTCAGTTCCGCGATCTTGCGTTCGATCTCCACCGGGTCGAGCGCGGCGAACATGGCGGCAGGGTTCGGAAACGGCATTGCTCCGGGCATTGCAGGCGGCGTGATCCCCGGCATGCCGAATCCTGGCATCGTGACGCCGAGCGGATTCCACATCTTCTGCATGAATTCCATCGCGTCCTGCGGCGAGAACGGCATGCCGCCCGTGTCTGACGTCGGTCCGGGATTCTTCTTGTCGTTGCTCATCGCTCCTCCTGTCCGGTAACTGTTGCCCAGGCGTTCCGCGTTCCTCCTTCGGCCTGCTAGTATCCTCCCTCATGGCGGACCTTCGCGCAACCGTGCATGACCGACTCAGGGAACTGGTCGGGGAACGGAACATGTTGACCGAGGAGGCGGACGTCGCGCCCTACCTCACCGACTGGCGCGACCGCTACCACGGAGCGACGCTGGCCGTCGTGCGCCCATCGACGACGGAGGAAGTCGCCGCGGTCGTCGCCGCTTGCGCGGAACTGCGCGTGGCCATCGTGCCGCAGGGCGGCAACACCGGAATGTGCGGCGGCGCGACCCCGCACGACACGGGTACGGAAATCGTGCTTTCGCTGGCGCGCATGAAGCGCATTCGCGCGCTGGATGCTGCCAACGCAACCCTGACCGCGGAAGCCGGCGTCACGCTGGCCGCGGTGCAGCAGGCCGCGGCCGAGGCCGGCCTGCTGTTTCCGCTTTCGCTGGCTTCCGAAGGAAGCTGCACGATCGGCGGCAACCTGTCGACCAACGCCGGCGGCACCGCGGTGCTGCGGTTCGGCAATGCGCGGGACCTGACACTGGGAGTCGAAGTCGTGCTGGCCGACGGCCGGATCTGGAACGGCCTGCGCGGACTGCGAAAGGACAATACCGGGTACGATTTGAAGCAACTCTTCATCGGCGGGGAAGGCACGCTCGGCATCCTGACCGCGGCGACGTTGAAGCTCTTCCCTGCGCCGCGCACGCGAGTGACCGCGTTGTGCGCGGTGGCGTCGGTGGCGGCCGCCATCGAACTCCTGTCGCTTCAAAAGGCGGCGCTGGGCGACCGGCTCACCGGATTCGAGCTGATGAGCTCGGTGGCGCTTGCGTTTTCGGTGAAGCACCATCCGAGTTTGCCGGACCCGCTGCCCGGCCATCCCTGGTACGTGCTGATCCAGGCGGATGACAGCGCGGCAGACGCGCCGCTGGCGACCATGGCGGAAGCGGGTCTCGCGGCCGCGGTTGCCGAAGGCGTCGTCCTGGACGTCGTGATTGCACAGACGATCGACCAGGCCGACAGGCTCTGGGCGCTGCGCGAATCCATCAGCGAGGGGCAACGCCGCGAAGGCCCCAACATCAAGCACGACATTTCGCTTCCGGTGTCCGCCATCCCCGCATTCCTGATCGAATGCGGCGCTGAATTGGCTGCGGCGTTTCCCGGTTCGCGCCTCGTGGAATTCGGGCACCTTGGCGACGGCAACCTGCACTACAACCTCTCCGCTCCCGAAGGCGTGGTCGCCACGGAGTTCCTGGAAAACGGGGCCGCCGCGAACCGCATCGTCCACGATTGCGTCGCCCGTTACGGCGGAAGCTTCAGCGCGGAGCACGGCGTGGGACAATTGAAACGGTCCGAGCTGAAGCGCTACAAGTCGGACGTGGAGCTGGCGCTGATGCGTTCGATCAAGGCGGCGTTCGATCCGGGAAATCTGATGAATCCGGGAAAGGTTCTCTGACAGCGCGATGGGAAAGATAATCTTCTGGCTTGTCCTGGTGTTCGGGGTGCTGTTCGCGCTGCGAATGTGGAACGCGTCCAGGTCGCGGGCCGCCCGCGGGGACCGGAACCGCGGGCAGGCGCCCAAGGCCATGCCGATGATCAAGTGCGTGGAGTGCGGCGTGTTCCTGCCCGCAGCGGATGCCGCGACCACGTCCGGAGGCTATCGCTGCGGCGACCCGTCCTGCCCCAACCGGAAGCGCGGCGCCACGTGAACCCCGGGGCGCCTCACACCCATCCGATGCAGCCCGCGCCAGCCGTTCCGCCATTCGAGCCGCCCCCGCTGCCGGCGTCGCTGAGCGATTCGGGCCGGCGCATCATCTGGATCGTCGGCCTCTATCGTTCGGTCTGCGCGGCGCTGCTGCTCGGCACCGCGCTCCTGATCGACCCCAAGCTCCTCAACATCGCCGCGCCGAATGCCTTCGTTACGGGCGTCGGACTGTACTTCTGCTTCGGCCTGGCGTCGTTCTGGTGGGTCCAGCAGGAACGCCTGCCCATGCCGCTTCCGCACATCCTGTTCGGGCTGCTGGTCGGCGACGTCTTCTTCCTCGGCCTCATCATGTTTGCGGGCGGCACCTTCAGCGCCCCATTGCCGATACTGCTCTTTCCACAGCTCGCCGCGGCGGGCTGGCTGCTCCGCCAGGAGACCGCGTTCTTTCAAGCCGGCTTTGCCTCGCTCGCGCTGCTCGGACTCGACGCCTTCCGCATGTGGAACGGCCAGGCCGCCGGCGCTCAGCTGTTCCAGACCGGAATCATCGGCTTCGGCTATTTCACGACGGTCGGCATCGCCGTCGCGCTCGGCAGGTACACCAAGCAGTCGGAAGAACTCGCGGCGCAACGCGGCATCGACGTCGCGAACCTGGAGCAGGTGAACCGGCTCATCATCCAGGACATGCAGGACGGCGTGCTGGTGGTCGACCTGAATGGCA
Organism: Casimicrobiaceae bacterium; assembly: GCA_035430095.1. Taxonomy (GTDB): domain Bacteria; phylum Pseudomonadota; class Gammaproteobacteria; order Burkholderiales; family Casimicrobiaceae; genus VBCG01. The sequence continues at coordinate 54,121 of DAOMGB010000001.1, forward strand.
TCGTGCGCGGCCATAATGCGCAGGTCACGCGCCTGCTGGGCGGCTTCGGCAGAATGCGCGGCGGCATGCGGCTGGCCGAGTTCAGCACCACGCTGCACGACTACTGGCGACGCTGGCAGGAGGATTTCAGCGAAACGCTGGAGCCGTTCAAGGTCGAAGCGACGCAGCGGCTGCTGCGCGTGCGCCTGGTGCGCATCGGTTCGGGGCTCAACGGCGGCACGCTGATCTACCTCGAGGACCTGGGCCGCGCCCAGACCGAGGCGCAGCAGATGAAGCTGGCCGCGATGGGCCGCCTGACGGCTTCCATCGCGCACGAGGTTCGCAATCCGCTGTCGGCGATCAATCAGGCGGCGCAATTGCTGGAAGAGGACGGTGCCGTCGCGCCGGAAGGCGCCAGGCTTCTCGGCATGATCCGCAACAACGCCAAGCGCATCGACCGCATCGTCGGCGAAGTGCTGCAACTGAACCGGCGCGACCGCCAGCAGCCGGAAACCGTGCATTTCGCGGAGTTCATGCGCTCGCTGATCGAGGAGATCGTGCCGTCGGAAAACATGCCGCCGGGCGGCGTGCTGATGCAAATACCCGAGGACCTGCTGATCATCTTCGACCGCGGGCACCTGAACCAGATCGTCTGGAACCTGGTGCGCAACGCCTGGCAGCACTGCCAGAAGAAGGAAGGCAGCATCCGCATCGTGGCCCGCGCGGGCTACATGGGCGACGCGGTGATCTGCGAACTCAATGACGACGGTCCGGGCATTCCCGCGGAATTGCGGCCGCAAATCTTCGAACCGTTCTTCACGACCCGTCCGGGCGGCACCGGGCTCGGACTCTACATAGCGCGCGAACTGGCGGACGCCAACGGCGCGGCGCTCGAACTGCTGCCCAAGGGGCCGGGCGCACACTTCAGGATGACATTGAAACGGGCATTGACTCCCGGCCAGCCGGCCTGAAGTCCGTGCGATGTGAGGGAGACGAAACATGGCAAGAAAAATACGCGGCCAACCCAGGATCCTGGTCGTCGACGACGAACCGGATCTTCTCGAGCTGCTGGAGCTGACGCTGTCGCGGATGGGACTCGACACGGTCTGCGCGCAAACCGTCGGCGAGGCCGTCGGCCTCCTCGACAAGGACACCTTCGACCTGTGCCTCACCGACATGCGCCTGCCGGACGGCGAGGGCCTGCGCGTCGTCGAACACATCACGCAGAAGGGGCTCGACGTTCCGGTGGCGGTGATCACCGCGTTTGGCAGCGCGGAAAACGCGGTGGCGGCGCTCAAGGCCGGCGCGTTCGACTACCTCGCGAAGCCCGTCGCCCTCGAGCAACTGCGCGCGCTGGTCAAGCAGGCGCTAAAGGTGCCGGAAAAGGCGCAACCGGCGAGTTCGTATCGCCTGCTCGGCGAAGGACAGGCCATCGAGCAGGTACGCGGACTGATCGAACGGCTGGCCAAGAGCCAGGCGCCGGTCTTCATCAATGGCGAGTCCGGCAGCGGCAAGGAACTCGCCGCGCGCACGATCCACCTGAACGGTCCGCGCGGTGAACTGCCGTTCGTGGCGGTGAACTGCGGCGCGATTCCCGAGAACCTGATGGAGAGCGAGTTCTTCGGCTACCGCAAGGGCGCCTTCACCGGCGCGGATGCCGACCGCGACGGCTTCTTCCAGGCGGCCAATGGCGGCACGCTCTTCCTGGACGAAGTGGCCGACCTGCCGCTGGCCATGCAGGTCAAGCTGCTGCGGGCGATCCAGGAGAAGAAGGTGCGCAAGGTGGGTGCGACGCAGGAAGACCCGGTCGACGTGCGGATCATCAGCGCCACCCACAAGAAGCTGGCCGGCCTCGTGGAATCCGGCGAGTTCCGGCAGGACCTCTACTACCGGCTGCACGTGATCGAGCTGGCCATGCCTTCCCTGCGCGAAATGCGCGAGGACATCCCGCTGATCGCCAACGCGATCCTGGCCAAGCTCTCGCGCGGGGTCACGGCGCAACTCGAGCCGGAGGCCGTGGCGGCACTGGAGCGCTACCCCTTCCCGGGGAACGTGCGCGAACTGGAGAACATCCTCGAACGCGGCCTGTCGCTGGCGGCGGATCCGCAGCACATCACCGCGGAAGACTTGCATCTGACGCCGCTGGCGGAGGAAAGCGACACACCCATGCCGCCCGGCGAGAAGTGGCCGCTGCAGGACTACCTGGACCGCGTGGAACGCGCGGCAATCAACGAGGCGCTCGAGAAGACGCGCTACAACCGCACCGCGGCGGCAAAGCTGCTGGGAATCACTTTTCGCGCCATGAGGTACCGGATGGAGCGGCTCGGCATCAAGTGACCCGGCGAATTCCCGAAGTGATCGACGCGCAGGGGGTGGCGGCATTCGCCGCGCAGATTCCCTCGCCCAACTGCGACTCGAGGCCCATCGGCGCGGAAATTTCCCTCATCGTGGTCCACGGCATTTCGCTGCCGCCGGGACGTTTCGGCGGCGACGGCGTGGTTCAGCTCTTCACCAACACGCTGGACCCCGGCGCCGATCCGTACTACCCGGGCATCGCCCACCTCCGGGTTTCGGCGCACTTCTTCGTCCGGCGCAACGGCGCTGCCGTGCAATTCGTCGCGTGCGCCCGGCGCGCCTGGCATGCCGGAGTCTCCTCCTGGCGCGGGCGGCCCTCGTGCAATGACTTCTCGGTCGGGATCGAGATGGAAGGAACCGACGACCTCGCCTACACGTCCCGGCAATACCTGATGCTGGCGCGGCTGGCCCGGGCGCTCTGCCGCAGGTATCCCATCCGGGACATGGCCGGCCACAGCGACGTCGCCCCGGGGCGCAAGACCGATCCGGGCCGGGCATTCGACTGGCCGCGGCTCGGTCGGCTGCTGGGCGTCGGTCCGACCGACGGCCGGGCGAACTGACGCCCGGGCGGAGACTTCCAGGCGGGGGCTGCCGGCCAATCGGTTATAATGGGCGGTTGCCCTAGTCGGGCTATTTTCGGCTGGACCCGCACCACCGCGCGGACCGGACGCTTGGGTTGGCCTTAGTTGGCCTGCGTTGGCTCGAGTTGGCCACGGAGGGCAACCTGGCGGAAGCTAAGGCGTCCTTAAGGCGGCCCGGTGCATCCTTCGACCCCATGCAGTTACTGGCGGATTATTTCCCGCTCATCCTTTTCTTCATTGCCTTCAAGTGGCAGGGGATCTACTTTGCCACCGCCGTCGCCATGATCGCGTCGGTGGTGCAGATCGGCTGGTTCAAGTGGAAGCGCAAGCTGTCGACCATCCACTGGATTTCGTTCGCGATCATCGCCATCTTCGGCGGCGCCACGCTGGTTTTGCACGATGAGGTGTTCATCAAGTGGAAGCCGACGGTCCTGTACGGCATGTTCGGAGCCATCCTCGCGGTGGGCAAGCTTGCCTTTGGACGCGACCTGATCGGCGCGCTGCTGCGCGACATCACGCTGCCGCCGGCGGTGTGGTCGCGGGTCACGTGGTCGTGGGCCGTGTTCCTGTTCGCGATGGCCGCGTTGAACTGGTATGTGGCCTTCCACTACCCCACCGAAACCTGGGTCAATTTCAAGGTTTGGGGCGGCATCGGGCTGTTCCTGGCCTTCGCTCTGGCGCAGGGGCTGATGCTCGCTCGCCACATCGAGGAGCCGAAGGAGAAGCCGCAATGAGTGGACGCAAGTGAGCGCAACGCAAAGCACCGTCGCCGGCACGCTCGAGGCACGCCTGGCCTCGCTGTCCCCCGTCGTATTCCAGCTGGCGGACGACAGCGCGGAACATGCCGGCCACGCGGGCGCCGCTGCCGGCGGTGGCCATTTTTCGCTGTTGATCGTTTCCAACGAGTTTTCGGGGCTCACGCGGCTCGCGCGGCATCGCGCCGTGCTGGACCGTGTGAGCGACCTCATCCCCCATCCAGTGCACGCGCTCGCCATTCGCGCGTACACCCCGGACGAATTCCCTTCCTGACGAAAGGATGTATGCAATGACCAGCAACAAGATTCTCGTCGCGGTGCTTGCCGCGTCACTCGCTGTGGGCGTGGCCCAGGCGCAAACCGCAGCCCCCAAAGCCGCCGCCGCCCCGGCCGCGGCCGGAAAGGCGCTGTACCCGCAAGCGCAGTTCGACACCATGCTGAAGCAGCGCATCGCGCAGGGGCAGCCTGACTCGCCCGAAATGCGCAGCGCGATTCGCGAGGAACTCAATACCCGCGAGCTGCTCGCGCGCGAAGCCAAGAAGGCCAATCTCGACAAGAACGCCGACATCAAGAACCAGATGGACCTGGCGTCGCAGACCGTGCTGGTCAGCGCGTTCGTGGCCGACTGGGTCAAGAAGAACCCGATCTCCGATGCGGATTTGCGCAAGGAGTACGACGTGATCAAGGCGCAGATCGGGGACAAGGAATACCGCGTAAAGCACATCCTGGTCGAGAAGGACGACGAGGCGAAGGACATCATCGCCCAGCTGCAGAAGGGCGCGAAGTTCGACGACCTCGCCAAGGCGCGTTCGAAGGACCCGGGTTCCAAGGACAAGGGCGGCGACCTCGACTGGAACGCTCCCGCGGGCTTCGTCAAGCCCTTCTCGGACGCGATGGTCGCGACGCCCAAGGGCAAGTTCTCGACCGCGCCGGTGCAAACCCAGTTCGGCTACCACGTGATCCTGGTAGAGGACATCCGCGAGGCGAAGGTGCCGCCGTTCGACGAAGTCAAGCCGCAGCTGCAGCAGCGCATGCAGGCCGCGCACCTCGACAAGTACTTCAAGGAACTGCGCGCCAAGAACGGCGTTTAACCGGCAAGGAATGCATTGTTTGAAGAAGGGCGGGCCACCACGGCCCGCCCTTTCTTCGTTCTGCGCCGGCGCTCGCAGATGCTATTCTTACGAGAAACAAGCTTGCGCCGACATGCGCAACGTTCATCCGGGGGAGACGTGGGACGCATTCGAAATCCTAAGGACTTCTGGGCCGGCGTCCTGTTCGCCGCACTCGGGCTCGCCGCGATCATCATCGGTTCCCGCTACAACCTCGGCACTGCGGCACGAATGGGGCCGGGCTACTTCCCGCGCATCCTCGGCATCCTGCTGATCGTCCTGGGCAGCATCATCGCGCTGCGCGGGCTGCGGCTCAATGGCGGACCGATTGCAGCGTGGAAATGGCGTCCGACCGTCATCGTTCTCGGCAGCGTGGTCATCTTCGGACTGATCCTGACCAAGGTCGGCATGGCGATCTCGGTGGTCATCCTGATCGTGCTCGCGAGCGCAGCGAGCGCCGAGTTCCGTCCGAAGGAGGCGATCGTCAGCGGGATACTGCTTGCGATGCTCGCCGTCGGTGTCTTCGTCGTCGGCCTCAAGCTCCAGGTCCCGATCTGGCCGACGTTCCTCCAGGGGTGAACAATGGAGTTGCTCAACCACCTGTCCCTGGGCTTTTCCGTCGCGATGACGCCGATCAATCTTCTGTACGCGCTGATCGGCTCGGTGCTGGGCACGCTGATCGGCGTGCTGCCGGGGATCGGTCCGGTGGCGACGATCGCCATGCTGCTGCCGACGACGTATGCGCTGCAGCCGGTTTCAGCACTCATCATGCTCGCCGGCATCTACTACGGCGCGCAGTATGGCGGCTCCACAACGTCGATCCTCATCAACATGCCCGGCGAAACGTCGTCGGCCGTCACGTGTCTCGACGGCTACCAGATGGCGCGCAAGGGCGAGGCCGGCGCGGCGCTGGCGACGGCCGCCCTTGCGTCGTTCTTCGCCGGCTGCGTGGCGACCGTGTTCATCGCCGCCGTCTCGATACCGCTGTCCGAACTGGCGCTCAAGTTCGGCCCTGCCGAATACTTCTCGCTGATGGTGCTGGGGCTGATCGGCGCAGTCGTGCTTGCGCACGGGTCGCTGATCAAGGCCATTGCGATGATCATCACCGGCCTGCTGCTCGGCATCGTCGGTACCGACGTAAATTCGGGCGTGGCGCGCTTCGACTTCGGCGTCCCGGAGCTGACCGACGGCATCGGCGTGGTCAGCGTGGCGATGGGCCTGTTCGGATTCGCCGAGATCATCGTCAATCTCGAGTCCAGCGAAAAGCGCGAAAGGCTCGCAAGCAGGATCAAGGGCCTGTGGATATCGAAGGATCAGTTCATGGCCGCGTGGCCCGCGGTCCTGCGCGGCACGGGGCTGGGGTCGTTTCTCGGCCTGCTTCCGGGCGGCGGCGCGATGCTGGCATCCTTCGCGTCGTACGCGGTCGAGAAGAAAGTGGCCAAGGACCCGTCGCGGTTCGGCAAGGGCGCCATCCAGGGCGTCGCCGGTCCGGAGGCCGCCAACAACGCGGGCGCGCAGACCTCGTTCATTCCGCTGCTGACGCTGGGCATCCCGGAGAACGCCGTGATGGCGATGATGGTCGGCGCCATGACCATCCACAACATCCAGCCGGGTCCGCAGGTGATGACCAGCAACCCGGGCCTGTTCTGGGGCCTCATCGTATCGATGTGGGTCGGCAACCTGATGCTGGTCGTCCTCAACCTGCCGATGATCGGCATCTGGATCAAGCTCCTGACGGTGCCTTATCGCATCCTGTACCCCGCCATCCTCATGTTCTGCGCGATCGGCGTCTACACGATCAACAATGCGAGCTTCGACGTCAGCCAGACGGCCCTCTTCGGGCTGCTGGGCGTCCTGTTCGTGAAGCTGGAATGCGAGCCCGCGCCGCTGCTGCTGGGTTTCGTGCTTGGGCCGATGATGGAGGAGAACCTGCGGCGCGCCATGCTGCTGTCGCGCGGCGACCCGACGGTGTTCGTCACGCGCCCGCTGTCCGCCGTCATGCTGGCAGCGGCCGTCCTGCTGATCCTGGTCATCGCGCTGCCTAATATCCGGCGCAAGCGCGAGGAAGCGTTTCAGGAGGAATGATGCCGTTCGACTGGTCCAATTCCTACGCGTCGCGGCGCCAGCCCGTCTTTGCGCGAAACGCGGTCGCGACGTCGCAGCCGCTGGCCACCCAGGCGGGCGTCGCCATGCTTGCCCGCGGCGGCAACGCCATGGACGCGGCGCTGGCAACAGCCATCGCGCTTACGGTGGTCGAACCCTGCAGCAACGGCCTGGGCTCGGACCTGTTTGCCATTCTTTGGACAGGCAGCGAGCTCGTCGGACTGAACGCTTCGGGTCGCGCGCCAGCGGCCTGGAACCCTCGGCGCTTTGCGGGCAGAACGGCGATGCCCGAGCGCGGTTGGGAGACGGTGACCATTCCCGGCGCGGTGTCCGGGTGGGTGGCATTGTCGCGGCGCTACGGCAAGCTCCCGTTCGCCGATCTCTTCGAGCCGGCCATTCGCCACGCGCGCGACGGTTACCAGGTGTCGCCCGTGGTCGCCGACAAATGGGCGCTCGCTGTGCCCAACCTGCCCATGGACCTGGGCTGGCCCGACGTCTTCATGCCGCACGGCAGGGCGCCGCGGGTAGGTGAGCGCTTTGCGTGCGAAGCCATGGCGAGTTCACTGGAAAAGATCGCGACGACCGGGGGCGAGTCCTTTTACCGTGGCCAACTTGCCGACACGATGGTCGCGCATTCGCGCGCGGCCAATGGCGCGCACACCCTGGCGGATTTCGCCGCGCACGAGGCCGACTGGGTCGCGCCGCTCGCGCAGGACTACCGGGGAACGACGGTGCACGAAATTCCGCCCAACGGCCAGGGCGTGTCGGCATTGATGGCATTGGGGATGCTCGGGCACTTCGATCTTGCCGGCCAGGGCTGCGACTCGGTCGCGGTGCAGCACCTCGAAATCGAGGCAATGAAACTCGCGTTCGCCGATGCCTACCGGTACGTGAGCGATCCGCGCACCATGACGGTATCCGCCGCCGCCCTGCTCGATCCGGACTACGTTGCGAAGCGTGCGCGTCTCATCGACCCGCGCCGCGCGCAGGACTTCGGTCCGGGCGAACCGCCCCGCGGTGGCACGGTCTACCTGTGCGCGGCGGACGAGTCCGGCATGATGGTATCGCTGATCCAGTCGAACTACATGGGCTTCGGCTCGGGCGTCGTGGTGCCCGGCACCGGCATCAGCCTGCAGAACCGCGGCGCGGGCTTCGTGCTGAAGCCGGGCCACCCCAATGAGATCGGCGGCGGCAAGCGTCCCTACCACACGATCATTCCAGGCTTCGTCACGCGTGACGGGCTTCCCTATGCCGCGTTCGGCGTGATGGGAGGGCCGATCCAGCCCCCGGGCCACGTGCAGACGCTGGTGCGCCTGCTGGACTACAGGATGAACCCGCAGGCGGTGCTCGACGCTCCTCGGTGGAAAGTCAACGCCGACGGCTCGGTCGACCTCGAAGCGGCGGCGGCACCGGAACTGCGAGCCGGGCTGATGTCGCTGGGTCACAAGATGGAATCGGTGCCCGATTCCTACATGGACTTCGGCGCGGGGCAGTTCATCGTCAAGACCGACGACGGGTACATCGCGTCATCCGATTCGCGCCGCGACGGACAGGCCGCGGGCTTCTAGTCGGTCTTGCCCGCTTTCAGCACGGAGAGCGGCAGGAGCTCGCTCACGTCGATTCGCCTGCGCCCGGGCTCGGGGGCCGCCAGCGGTGTGGTCGCCGTCATCGTGGCCAGGCTGCGGCGCGTGAGTTCCTGGTAGCTGCGCGTCCCTTCGACCTTCCACGCCATCTCCTGCTCGGACAGTTCGCGCATCAGCTTCGCCGGAACGCCGGCGACCAGCGTGCGCGGCGGCACGACGAACCCCGCCTTGACGAAGGCCATCGCCGCGACGATCGCCGACTCGCCGATCTCGGCATTGTCGTTGACCACGGCATTCATTCCCACCAGCGCGTTGCGGCGGACCACGCAGCCATGCAAGATCGCCGCATGGCCGATATGGCCCTCTTCCTCGACGATGGTGTCGGTGCTCGGGAAGCCGTGCATCACGCAGGAATCCTGGATATTGGCGCCGGCGCGCACGACGATGCGCCCGAAATCACCGCGCAGGCTGGCGCAGGGTCCGACATAGCAACCCGCCCCGACGATCACATCGCCGATCAACACCGCCGACGGATGCACGAAGGCCGTGGGATCGACCACAGGTGTCATGCCGTCGATCGAGTACACGGTCAGGATCATGACGCTTCTCCTTCGTCGCTGGCCGCGGCTAGCCGAGCCAGGCGCGCGCGTTGCGGAACATGCGCATCCAGGGCGATGCATCGCCCCATTCCTCCGGATGCCACGACATCTGCACCGACCGGTGCACGCGTTCCGGATGCGGCATCAGGATCGTGAAACGGCCGTCGGCGGTCGTGAGGCCGGTAATGCCTTGCGGCGAGCCGTTGGCATTGTACGGATACGACTCAGTGGCGGCGCCGCGATGGTCGACAAACCGCATCGCCACCAGGGGCTGCGCGGCTGCGAGCTGTGCCGGGTCGTGGAATTCCGCGTAGCCCTCGCCGTGCGCGGTTGCCACGGGGATGCGGCTGCCCGCCATGCCCGCGAAGAACAGCGAGGGCGACGGCGTCACTTCGACCATGACAAGGCGCGCCTCGAACTGCTCCGACGCATTGCGCACGAAATGCGGCCAGTGGGCGGCGCCCGGCACCAGTTCGCGCAGGTTGCTCATCATCTGGCATCCATTGCAGACGCCCAGCGCAAAGGAGTCGCCGCGCGAAAGGAACGCGGCAAACTGGTCGCGCACCGATGGGTTGAACAGGATGGACTTGGCCCAGCCTTCGCCAGCGCCCAGCACGTCGCCGTAGGAGAATCCTCCCCCGGCCACGAAACCCTTGAACTCGCCGAGCGAACGGCGTCCCGAGGCGAGGTCGCTCATGTGCACGTCGTAGGCGTCGAAGCCCGCTCGATCGAATGCGGCGGCCATCTCGACGTGGCCGTTGACGCCCTGCTCGCGCAGGATCGCCACCCGTGGCCGGGCGCCGGTCGCGATATACGGCGCGGCGATGTCCCGCTCTGGATCGAAGGTGAGGAGCGGCACGAGTCCGGGATCGTCCGCGTCCAGGATGCGCGCGTACTCCTGGTCGGCCGCTTCCGGATTGTCCCGCAGTCGCTGCATTGCGTGCGTGGTCGACGACCAGGCACGGTGCAGGTCGATGCGCGACTCGTCGAGCACAGTCGCGCCGGCGCACGCAACCGTGATCCTTGCGGAACGCGTCGGCGCGCCGACAACCGCCGCGGCGAGACCTGCCGCATTCGCGGCGGCGATGAGCGCGGGCGCGACCGTACGCTGCACCTGCACGACCGCGCCGAGTTCTTCCGCGAACAACGCGGCAAGGGCTTCGCCATCGCCTGCGTCGACATCGATTTCCAGGCCGCAACGCGACGCGAAGGCCATCTCCGCCAGCGCGACGAAGAGCCCGCCATCGCCGATGTCGTGATACGCGAGAACGGAATCCTCGGCATGGAGCCATTGCACGAGTCCGAAGAATGAGGCGAGTGACTGCGGATCGTCGAGGTCCGGCGCCTCGTTGCCGAGTTGCCCGTACACCTGGGCCAGCGCCGACGCGCCGAGTCGCCGGCGTCGTCCGGACAGGTCGATGTGCACGAGCACCGTGTCGCCGCGATCGAAGCGCAACATGGGGGTCAGCGTCCTGCGCGCGTCCGTGACGGGCGCGAACGCGGAGACGACGAGCGAAACGGGGGCCGTGACGGCCTTCGCGACCCCATTGTCCGTCCACGTGGTGCGCATCGACATCGAGTCCTTGCCCACCGGAATCGACAGTCCGATGGCGACGCAGGTATCGATGGCCACGGCTCGCACTGTGTCGTACAGCGCCGCATCCTCGCCGGGATGACCGGCCGGCGCCATCCAGTTGGCGGACAGCTTGACGTCGCCAAGCCCGCGAATGCTGGCTGCGGCAAGATTGGTGATCGCCTCCCCGACCGCCATGCGGCCGGAGGCCGGCGCATCGATCAGCGCGACAGGCGTGCGCTCGCCCATCGCCATCGCCTCGCCGGCAAATCCCTCGAAATCCATTAGCGTGACGGCGACGTCGGCCACCGGCACCTGCCACGGCCCGACCATCGGATCGCGCGAACACAGGCCGCCAACCGTGCGGTCGCCGATCGTGACCAGGAATGTCTTGTCGGCGACGGCGGGAAATCGCAGCACGCGGTACGCGGCGTCCCTGACCGTGACGCCGGCCAGGTCCAGCGGCTGAAGGACCTTTGCAACATGCCAGACGTCGCGCGTCATCATCGGCGGCTTGCCGAGAATGACGTCGAGCGGCACGTCCACGGGCTTGTTCCGGAAGTGCGGGTCGGTCACTTCCAGCCGCCCCTCGGCATTGGCGCGGCCGACAACGGCGAACGGGCAACGCTCGCGCGCGCACAGCGCCTCGAACTCGGCGAGAGTCTCCGGCAATATGGCCAGGACGTAGCGCTCCTGCGCCTCGTTGCACCAGATTTCGCGCGGCGACATGCCCGGCTCTTCCGACGGCACCGCTCGCAGGTCGAACGTGCCGCCGACGCCGCCGCCATGCACGAGTTCGGGCAGCGCGTTGGACAGGCCGCCCGCGCCCACATCGTGCAGCGAAAGGATCGGGTTGTGTTCGCCGAGCTGCCAGCAGCGGTCGATCACTTCCTGGGCGCGGCGCTCGATCTCGGCATTGCCGCGCTGGACCGAATCGAAATCGAGGTCGGCGGTGTTCACCCCCGTGGCCATCGACGACGCGGCGCCGCCACCCATGCCGATCAGCAAGCCGGGGCCGCCTAGCTGGATCAGCAGCGCACCCGCCGGCAGCGGACGCTTGTGCGTGTGTTCGGCGCGAATGTTGCCCAGTCCGCCGGCGATCATGATCGGCTTGTGATAGCCGCGCACCTCGCCGGCAACCTGCTGCTCGAACGTGCGGAAATAGCCGGTCAGGTTCGGCCGGCCGAATTCATTGTTGAACGCCGCCGCGCCGATCGGCCCTTCGAGCATGATCGACAGCGCCGAAGCAATGCGTTCTGGCTTGCCATATGCGCCCTCCCAGGGTTGCGTCTGCCCCGGGATACTCAAATGGGAAACCGAAAAGCCGACCAGTCCTGCCTTGGGTTTTCCACCGACGCCGGTGGCGCCTTCATCCCTGATTTCGCCTCCGGATCCCGTGGCCGCGCCCGGAAACGGCGCGATGGCGGTCGGATGGTTGTGGGTCTCCACCTTCATCAGCGTGTGCGTCAACTCCGGCTGCGCGCCGTAGCGGCCTTCCTGCCGCGGATAGAAGCGGGCCGCCTGCGACCCTTCCATCACCGCGGAATTGTCGGCATAGGCGACCACCGTGCCCTGCGGATGCGCCTTGTGCGTCTCGCGGATCATGCCGAACAGGCTCTTGTCCTGGGGCACGCCGTCGACGATGTACTGCGCATTGAATATTTTGTGCCTGCAGTGTTCCGAATTGGCCTGTGCGAACATCATCAGTTCGACATCGGTCGGGTCGCGACCCAGCGCGCGGAAATTGGCGTCGAGGTATTCGATCTCGTCGGGCGCCAGTGCCAGTCCCATGTCGGCGTTCGCGCGCTCCAGCGCGGCACGCCCGTCCCGCAGCAGCGCGATCGTGGTCAGCGGCCGGGGCGCGAAATGCGCGAACAACTGGCGCGCGTCCGCGACGTCCGCGAACACCGCTTCGGTCATCCGGTCATGAATGAGCGGCAACAGCGCGTCGCGGTCTGCTTCGGTGAGCGACTCGCCCGCTCGGGTCGCGATGCCATAAACGACGCCGCGCTCGATGCGGACGACAGGAGACAGGCCGCAGTTCCTCGCAATGTCGGTCGCCTTGGACGACCACGGCGAAAGCGTGCCCGGGCGGGGCACTACCAGCAGTGTGGTGTGCACGTCGGCCGGTACCGGCGGCAGTTCCGGTCCGTAGGTCAGCAAGCGGTCCAGCGTGCTTCGCTCCACCGAATCGAGCGCGCGGGACAATTCGACGAAATGCCTGAACGTCGCGGTGATGCCTGAGACGCCATGCGCGGGACGGGATGCGGCGAGGCTTTGCTGCAACTTCGCCAGGCGGAATTTCGACAGCGCCGGCCGACCGGCCAGCGAGAGGATTTCGGACATCGCGATGGGTGAGGCGCGCAAAGCCGGATTATCCCACGGAAACGGGGCTGAACCTGGCCGATCAGCAAGTTGGACGTGGCCCTTGCTACACTTGGAAATTCATCCAAGAGCTTGATGATCGTCTGCACAGCAAGGTATCCCGATTGATTCCTGAGACAAGCTACGATTGATGGATGCGACGACGGTCGCATTGCTGCTCGGGGCGGGCCTTGTCGGCGGCCTGATCACTGCAATGGTCGGCGGTTCGTCGCTGATCACCTTCCCGGCGTTGCTGGCAGTGGGTCTGCCGCCTGTGGCGGCGGCAGCTTCGAACACCGTCTCGATGATGCCGAGCAACTTCATCGCCGCGATGGCCGACTTCAACAAACTGCCGAGGTGGCGGCCGGCGTTCGCGTGGATCGTCCTCGTCTCCATCGTCGGTAGCGGCGTCGGCGCATGGCTTCTGTTTCGGACGCCTGAGCGTGCGTTCATGGGCGCGATACCTGTTTTGATCGCAGGCGCCACGCTCCTGTTTGCGTTTCAGGAGCCGATCAAGCGCTGGACGCTACGCCACAGTGACAGTTCCGCGCTGCACACAAAGCGTGCTGATCTCGTCGGGCTCGCTCTACTCACGCCGGTAGCCGTCTACGTAGGCTATTTCGGCGCGGCCGCGGGCGTCATGCTCCTGGCGATCCTTTCGCTCGGCGACCACGGTGACTTTCGTACGGTCAACGTATTGAAGAATCTCATCGGCGGCGCGATGAGCATTGTTGCCGCGACGCTCTTCATCGCCGCCGGATTGGTCGACTGGCCACACGCCATGGTGATGGGTGGCGGCGGCCTGATCGGCGGCTACACCGGCGGCCGGATGGTGCGCATCATTCCGACCCGGCCCATGCGCTATCTGGTGATCGCGGTGGGATGCGTGATCAGTGTGATCTACGCGCGGCGCTTTTGGTCCGGATAGTCTGCTTTCGGCCGAACCACACGATGCGAATCGAGCTACTCGACCTTGCCGATGCGCTTCACCACGCCGCTCATCTTGTTGGCGTCGGCGTCGACGTAGCGAGTGAATTCCGGCGTGTCGAGATATTGGATCGGGCTTCCGGACGTGACCATCACCTGCTTCACGCGCTCATCGTTGGCGGCCGCGCGAGCGGCATCCCGCAAGCGCTTGACGACGGATTCCGGCGTGCCCGCCGGAACGAACAACCCCGACCACTGCGCGTAGTCGACATCGGTCCCGAGCTCACGAAAGGTCGGGACGTCGGGCAGCGCGACCAAGCGGACATTGCCCCACTGCGCGAGCGCGCGAAGCTTGCCGGCGGCGATCTGCTGAACGACGGTCGCCGGACCCGTTGCGACAGCGTCGATGCTTCCGCCCAATAGGCCGACGATCGCCGGACCGGCGCCCGTATAGGGAACGTGCGTCATCTTGAGACCGGTTGCCGCCAACAGCATTTCCATCGGCACGTGCATGGTGCCGTAATTGCCGGACGAGCCATAGGTATATTTCCCGGGATTGAGGCGCGCCGCGGCTGCGAATTCAGCCCACGTTTTCCATGGCGCGTCCGCGCGAACGACGAAGACCGTCGGGTCGGCCGTGAAACGGGCGATGGGCTTCAATTGATCCAACTGGTAAAGCGGCGCGCGGCCGAGCACCTTGTCCGCTTCCGGCAGCACGGTGTAGGACGACAGCGCCATCAGGATCGTATAGCCGTCGGGCTTCGCTTTCGCCGCGAACGCCATGCCGATGCCTCCCCCCGCGCCCGGCTTGTTCTCGATCACGACCGGCTGCTGCAGGTCGCGGCTCATCGCCTCGGCCACCGGACGCGCGACCGTGTCCGCCACGCCGCCCGGCGGAAACGGCACGACCATCGTGATTGCGCGGTCGGGAAAGTCCGCTGCAAGCGCCATGGCGCTCACCAGCGCCATCAGGGCCAGCCCGAACCTTAGGGCAGGACTCATGGAGTCAACCGGCCAACGTGCCATTGAGCCATTCCTGGAGCGGCGGTGACGGTCACTGGCCGGTCGCGACATTCCGGCCCGCCGAAGTCAGTGTTGCAGGATCTTGGCAAGGAATTGCTGGGCGCGCTCCGAACGCGGCTGTCCGAAGAACTCCGCCTTGGTTGCGTCCTCGACGATCTCGCCCCGGTCCATGAAGATCACCCGATGACTAACCTTGCGCGCGAATCCCATTTCGTGGGTGACGCACATCATCGTCATGCCTTCCTCGGCAAGCTTCACCATCACGTCCAGCACTTCGCCCACCATTTCCGGATCGAGCGCCGACGTCGGCTCGTCGAACAGCATGACGATCGGGTCCATGGACAGCGCGCGGGCGATGGCGACGCGCTGCTGCTGGCCGCCGGAAAGCTGGCCGGGAAACTTGTCCTTGTGCACCATGAGGCCGACGCGTTCGAGCATCTTGAGGCCGCGCGCGATGGACTCGTCCTTGGAGCGGCCCAGCACCTTGATCTGCGCCAGCGTAAGGTTCTCGGTCACCGTGAGGTGAGGAAACAGCTCGAAATGCTGGAACACCATGCCGACCCGGGCGCGGAGCTTGGGCAGGTTGGTCTTCGGATCGGCGATCGAGATGCCGTCCACGACCACGTCTCCTTTCTGGAACGGCTCCAGCGCATTGACGCACTTGATCAGCGTCGACTTGC
The DNA here is from genome assembly GCA_035430095.1 of Casimicrobiaceae bacterium. Taxonomy (GTDB): domain Bacteria; phylum Pseudomonadota; class Gammaproteobacteria; order Burkholderiales; family Casimicrobiaceae; genus VBCG01. The sequence goes on from DAOMGB010000001.1 coordinate 69,752, forward strand.
CCGACCCGGAGGGACCGCAGACCACGACCACTTCCCCCTTCTTGATGCTGGTCGTGCAGTTGGTCAGCACCTGGAAGCTGCCGTACCACTTGGAAATGTCCTTGATTTGGATCATGGCGCGTTCTCTCGTTCCTTCGGATTCAGCGGATGATGGCGATCTTCTTCTGCAGCTGGCGCACGACCATCGACAGGCTGAAGCAGATGACGAAGTAGGTCACGGCCGCCAACAGGTACATCTCCACCGGACGGTTGAAGTTCTTGCCCGCGACTTCGAAGCCCTTCAGGAGGTCGTATGCTCCGACGGCGTAGACGAGCGATGTGTCCTGGAACAGGATGATCGTCTGCGTGAGCAGGACCGGCAGCATGTTGCGGAAGGCCTGCGGCAGAACGACGAGCTTCATGCACTGCGCGTAGGTCATCCCCACCGCGTACCCCGCGGACACCTGCCCGCTCGGCACCGACTGGATACCGGCGCGCATGATCTCCGAGTAGTACGCGGCCTCGAACACCGTGAACGTGATGATCGCCGACAGTTCCGCGCCCAGCGGCCGCCCGATCAGCAGCGGAATGAGCAGGAAGAACCACAGGATCACCATCACCAGCGGGATCGAGCGCAGCGTGTTCACGTAGATCGCCGCCGGCGTCACCAGCCACTTCTTTCCCGACAGCCGCATCAGCGCGATGAGCGTGCCGAGCAGGATGCCGCCGACCATCGCGAACAGCGTGAGCTGGACGGAAAAGATCAGGCCCTTGACGATGAAGCTGGAAACGACGCCCCAGTCGAGGAAAGCGAAGCTCAGGTTCATCGCTTGCTCCCGATCATCCCGGGCACCTGCACGCGATGCTCGATGACGTGGGCGACCCGATTGACGGCGAAGGCGGAGATGAAATACAGGAACGTGACGGCGAGGTAGATTTCAACGCCGCGGGAGGTCTCCTCCTGTGCCTGCATCGCGAAGAAGGTCAACTCGGAGATGCTGACGGCGAACGCCACGGACGAATTCTTGATGATGTTCATCGACTCGCTGGTCAGCGGCGGAATGACGATGCGATAGGCCATCGGCAGCAGCACGTAGCGATACGTCTGCGGGAGGGTCAACCCCATGGCCAATCCGGCATAGCGCTGGCCCTTGGGCAGCGCCTGGATGCCCGCCTTGACCTGCTCGGCGATGCGCGCGGACGTGAAGAAGCCCAGCGCGATGACGACCATGACGAAGTCAGGAACTGCCTGCAGCGTCTTGAACAGCGACGGAATGACGTGGTACCAGAGAAAGATCTGGACCAGCAGTGGAATGTTGCGGAAGAGCTCGGTCCACGCGTTGCCGATCCACACGAACGCCTTGACCGGCGTCGTGCGCAGGATGCCCATGATCGAACCCACGGAAAGCGCAAGCACCAGCGAGCAGGCCGAGACGAGCAGCGTCCAGCCCCACGCCGACATCATCCAGCGAAAGTAGGTCTGACCGCCCCCGGTATCCTGGAAGAAAACCTGCCAATCCCAGCTCATCGAGCCGCCCCCTTGGCCAACGGTCAGAAAAAAGCGCGACGAGGAATCTCCACCGCCGCGCCTCCGCGACATGGACGGGCACCGGCGCCGCCGGTCCCATCCCCGCCGTCATTCAAGGCAGTGCGTACTCTTCCATCGGCTTGTCGTTCGGATTGTTCCACGCGTTTTTCGTGGCCTCCGACAGCGGGAGTCCGACCTTGGTGTTCGACGGTGGAATGGGCTGCACGAACCACTTGTCGTACATCTTTGCCAGTTCGCCGCTCTTCACCATCGCCTTGATGCTGTCGTCCACCGCCTTCTTGAAGGCCGGGTCGTCCTTGCGCATCATGCAGGCGATCGGTTCTACGCTGAGCACTTCGCCGAGGATCTTGTAGTCCGCCGGATTCTTCGATTTCGAGACCAGCCCGGCGAGGATCTGTCCGTCCATCACGAAGGCGTCGGCGCGGCCGGACTCGAGCAGCAGGAAGCTGTCCGCGTGGTCCTTGCCGAAGACTTCCTTGAAGTCCATGTTCGCGGCGCGCTTGTTCTTGCGCAGCGTCTGCACGGACGTGGTGCCGGTCGTGGTGGCGACGGTCTTGCCGTTCAGGTCGGCAATGCCCTTGATCGGCGAGTTGGCCTTGACCACGATACGGCCTTCCTCGACATAGGTGGTCATTGCAAATGCCGCATCCTTTTGCCGCGCGGCATTGTTGGTCGTCGATCCACACTCCAGGTCGACCGTGCCGTTCTGCACAAGCGGAATCCGGTTCTGCGATGTGACCGGCTGGAACTTGACGTCCAGCTTCGCCATCTTGAGCTGCTTCTGGATGTCGGCGGCGATCTTTTCGCTCATCTCGGTGTGGAACCCGACGTACTTGCCGTCGCCCAGCGTGTAAGCCAGCGCGCCGGAGGACTCGCGCGCGCCGAGCGTAATCGTGCCGCTGTCCTTGATCTTCTTGAGCGTTCCGGTCAGGTCCTGCGCCTGCGCCGCAAGGGCAAACGATGCAGCGATCAGGACGAAACCAGTCTTGGAAAGGAACTTCATCGCAACCTCCAGTTATGCGCCGCAGTCACATGCAGGCGTTAGGGCACGGGTTTGAAGCGGAAATGAAATCGACGTGAACGGCAGACTCGCGCTAGAACCCTATCGCGCAGTTGGTGCCAAGCGACCTAGTTTAGCGGCGCGCCGGTGGGTTTGTCTACGCGCGACAGTCGGGCACCGAATGGCCCGGCGTCCATTCGCGCCCGGCCTGTCATTGTGCGGCGGCACCCCTATAATCCGGCAATGCCGACCCACCTCCCGCCCATACTCGATATCGACGCCTTGCGCACGATCGAGGCGCACCATGCCCATGAACCCCTGATGGAACGCGCCGGCCTGGCGGCTGCCGAAGCGGCGCGGCGCATGGCCAGCGACCGGGGCGGGCGAATCGTCGTGCTTGCCGGTCCGGGCAACAACGGGGGAGATGCTTTCGTCGCCGCGCGCTGGCTTCGAAGCTGGTACCACGACGTGCTGGTGGTCTTTCCGGGAGATCCCGGAAGGCTCCCTCGCGACGCCGCGGCGGCGCACCAGTCCTTCGTCGGCGCCGGCGGGAGCACCGTCGACGCGCCGGACGGGCTGCATCCCGCACTGGTCGTCGATGGCCTGTTCGGCATTGGCTTCAGGGGACCGGCCGAAGGCCCCTATGCCGGCCTGATCGACTGGGCGAATGGTGCCGGCGCGCCGATCCTGGCGCTCGACATCCCCACGGGACTCGACGCCGAAACCGGCACGGCGCTGGCGCCCACCATCCGTGCCGCCGCAACCGCCACGTTCATTGCGTTGAAACCCGGGCTCCTGACCGCGGACGGACCCGACTTCTGCGGCGAGGTTTCGGTGCATTCCCTCGGCCTCGACGCCCACCTGGTGGCACGCGGCCACCGGCTGGACTGGCCCGTCCTCGCCGAATCGTTGCCGAGGGTGCTCAGCCGGCGCACGCGCAACGTCAACAAGGGCACATTCGGAACGCTGGGCATTCTGGGCGGGACGGAAGGCATGGGCGGTGCGCTCATCCTGGCCGGCCGGGCGGCGCTGCGCACCGGCGCCGGCAAGGTTTGGCTGGGCTTCCTGATGGCCGACCCGCCCAAACTCGATACCAGCATGCCCGAACTGATGCTGCGTCACGCCGGTCCGGTGCTCGATGCCAAGCCCGACGCGCTGGTCGTGGGGCCCGGTCTTGGCACCAGCGACGCGGCACGCTCGCTCCTTGCGCGCACGTTGGCGCAGCCGATACCGATTGCGCTCGACGCCGACGCGCTCAACCTCATCGCCCGGGATCCGGCGCTGCGGGAAGCCTCCCGGGCGCGAAGCGCGCCGACGCTCGCCACACCGCATCCGGGTGAGGCGGCGCGCCTGCTGAACATGGAAATCGCGGCGGTGCAAAACGACCGATTCCACGCTGCGCAGCAACTTGTGCGCGAACTGGCGGCGCACGTCGTGCTGAAAGGCGCGGGCAGCGTTCTCGCCTATCCGGACGGCACCTGGGACATCAACGCCAGCGGTGGACCGGCGCTGGCCACAGCGGGCAGCGGCGACGTTCTGTCGGGTTTGCTGGGCGCGCTGCTGGCGCAGGGCCTGGACGCCAAGTCCGCGCTGCGCTACGCAGTGTGCCTGCACGGCGCGACCGCCGACGCGATGGTGGCGCAGGGCATCGGGCCCATCGGGCTCACCGCGTCGGAGTTGCCCGATGCGGCACGCGCGCTGCTCAATCGTGCGCGCCGAATCTAGCGGTCGATCAGGGCAGCAGGACGGTCGCGCCGGTGGTTCCGCGTGACTCGAGCGCGCGATGCGCGTCGGCTGCGTCCTTCAACGCAAACCGCTGCCGCGCCTCCGACCTGATCTTGCCGGCAGCCACCAGCGCAAACATCTCCTCCGCCATGGCCAGCAGCGCCGGCCGCGTCGCGGCATAGGTGAAAAGCGTCGGCCGCGTAGCGTACAGCGAACCCTTCTGCGAAAGCAGGACGATGTCGAAAGCGGCGACGGGACCCGACGCGCTCCCGAAACTGACGAACAGGCCGCGCGGCTGCAGCGCATCGAGCGATGCAGGGAAGGTGTCCTTGCCGATGGAGTCGTACACCACCGGCACGCCCTTGCCTCCGGTGAGTTCCCTCGTGCGCGCGACGAAGTCTTCGCGTGTATACACGATCGTATGCGTGCAGCCATGGGCCTTGGCCAGCGCCGCCTTTTCGTCGGAGCCGACCGTGCCGATCATCGTCACGCCGAGCGCGCGCGCCCACTGGCACGCCACCAAGCCCACGCCACCGGCAGCGGCGTGGAAGAGGATGGTTTCGCCGCCCTTGAGCGGGAACGTCTGCCGGAACAGATACTGGACGGTCAATCCCTTGAGCATCAGCGTCGCCGCCGTCTCGTCGGTCACGCCGGCCGGAATGGGCACCAGCTTGTCCGCGGGCACGACGCGTTCGGTGCAGTACGACCCCGGTCCGGCGCCGCTATAGGCGACTCGATCGCCCACCTTGATGTCGTCGACGCCGGATCCCACGGCCTCGACCACGCCGGCGGCTTCCATGCCGATGCCTGCGGGCAGCGGCAGCTTGTAGAGTCCGCTGCGGTGGTAAGTGTCGATGTAGTTGACGCCGATGACGGTGTGGCGCACGCGTGCCTGGCCGGGACCGGGCGCGCCGACGGCGACCTCTTCCATGACCAGCACTTCGGGACCGCCGACGGAGTGGATGCGAATGGCTTGGGACATTGGATTCGGACTCGAATGTGCGGAAGGGACTGTCAATATACCCGTGGCGGCGCGAGAATTCGACGCCGCAATGCGTCAGGCGAGGGCGCGAAACGTGGCGAAGCCCGCCGCCGTCAGCAACAGCGACCCAAACAGATGGACCGCGGCAAGCGAGATTCCGGCCGCGTAGTCGCCGCTTGCGAGCAGTTCGGTGACCTCGGCTGAAAACGTGGAAAAAGTCGTCAGTCCGCCCAGGAACCCCGTGACGACGAAGAGCCGCCACTCGGGCGCGAGGTCGTGCCTCGCCAGGAAAAACGCGACCGCGAAACCGACGAGGTAGCCGCCGACCAGGTTGGACGCGAGCGTGCCCAGCGGGAACTTCGGCAAACGCGCGTTGAGCCACGTCGACAGGCCCCATCGCATCCAGGCGCCGAAAGCCGCACCGAGGCCCACAGCGGCGAATTGACCGATCATGCGTCGCGCCTGAAGGCAGTCGCCATGGCGAGCGGCCTAGCGGATGAATTGTTCGACATACTGCGCGCCGAGCCCGCATCGCGCGTAGTATTCGCGGCACATGTCGATCTTGCTCCAGACGTCCTCGTAGCCGTTCTGCCGGCCGTCGGCATCGAGGTAGATCATCGCGCCGCTGATGTTGAAGAACGTGATCATTTCCGGACAGTCCTCCGGGACCGTCAGCGTGTGAATCTCCCCGGGCGGCTCATAGACGAAGCTGCCCTCCTCCGCCGTCCAGTCGTGCTCCAGGTACTTCCAGCGGCCCTTGATCACGTAACCGACGACCAGCATCGGATGGCGGTGGCGCGACAGGACGCCGCTCTTGCGCACCCGCAGCAGGTTGCACCAGCCGCCGCTGACGGTGTTGAGCAGCAGTGGACGAAACCACACGTCTCTCGCCTGCGGCACCCATACGCGCTCGTCGGCCGGAATGGCGGCGAGCGCAATTTCCGGCCGGATGCCCGTCGTCGGCAGTATCAGCGGCGCATTCACTGGCCTTCTTCCTTGATGGCCTTGGCGAGCGCGACGATTTCCGCGGACTCGTCGTATTGCTTCGGAAAATCGCGATGCGCCTTGCGATACCAGTAGCGGGCATTGGCAATGTCGCCTTCCTGCATGTGCACGATTCCGTGCGCCCAGCAGCCAAGTGTCGTCGCATCCGCCTGGACGATCACGTGCGCCTTTTCCCAATCCCGCTTCTTGAGGTAACGGACTGCGGTACCAATCGGCATAGGTCCCCCCATGAGTGCACGCTACGTAACCAGATACCCGCCATCGACCGGCAGTATGGCGCCGGTGATGAAGGCTGCCGCGGGCGAGCAGAGGAACATTGTGGCGCCGGCAATGTCCTCCGGCCGCGCCCAGCGCGCCAGCGGCGTGCGGGCGATGATGGCCGCGCTGCGCTGCGCGTCGTTCTGCAATGCCGCGGTGAAGGCCGTGGCAACCCAGCCAGGCGCGATCGCATTGACGCGAATGCCGTCCGCCGCGTAGGCGATGGCAAGCGACTTGGTCAGCTGCGCCACGCCTCCCTTGCTCGCGCTGTACCCTGGCACCAGGCCGCCGCCCTGGAACGACAGCACCGATGCGATGTTGACGATGCGGCCCTTGCTCGCCTTCAACTTCTCGCGGGCGACCGAACAGCAGCGCATGGTGCCGGTGAGGTTGATCGCGAGGACCTCCGCGAACACCGACACATCGTGCTCGTCGCCGCGACGGATGATGCCCGCGCAGTTGACCAGCGCGTCGAGCCTGGGCAACGCGTCGACCAGCGCCCTCACGGCCGCATCGTCGCGCACGTCCAGCGGAATGGCATCCCTGCAGCGAAAGCCCGGCGAGGAGCGCGCCGCATCGCATTCGGCGCGCGAGGCGCCGGTCACGGTAACGACCGCCCCCAGATCGGCAAACGCCTCGGCAATGGCCGCGCCGATCCCGCTCGTGCCGCCGACGACCAGCGCGACCTGGCCCGAATACAGGTCGGAATCGAAGGTGGGGGACGTCATGCGGCGGCATCGCGCATCACGGCGCGCACGTCGGCATCTCGCGGCAGCGGCGCGACCGCACCGTATCCGGTCGTGGCAAGCGCCGCCGCGACATTGGCATAGGCGGCCGCGGCGAAGGGATCGTCGCCTGCAAGGAGGCGCGTCGCAAACGCGCCGTCGAAACAGTCACCCGCGCCCGTTGCGTCCACGGGCGTGACCCGGTGAGCGGGAACATGTTGCTGTCGCGTGCCATCGGACACGACGCACCCCGCTGCACCAAGCTTGACGACCACACCCGGCGCCCCGGCGCGATGGCAGGCCGCCGCCACGGTCATGGCGTTGTCGCTGTCGAACAGCAACTGCGCATCATCGAGACTGGGCAGGCACCAGTTGCATCGGCTCATGGCGGCCAGTATCGTCGCACGGGCGCGCGCCAGCGGCCAGAGCTTGAGCCTGAGGTTGGGGTCGTAGGTCACCAGCGCGCCGGCGCCGGCCGCAGCGTCGATCGCGGCGAACACGGCGTCGCACGCGCCGGCCGAAATGGCCTGGCTGATGCCGGACACGTGCAGCAGTCGCGCCGAGCGGATGAGGTCCAGCGGCAGCGTCTCGGGCCGCATGCGACTTGCGGCCGATCCGGCGCGCAAGTACGAAAATTCGTGGCCGTGCTCGCCATGCGCAACGAAATAGACGCCGGTCGGCGCCTCGTCGTCCGTCGCGACACCCCGCATGTCGACGCCTTCCGTTTTCCACAGGTTGCGGAACAATCGGCCGAAGGCGTCGTTGCCCAGTCGCGTGACGTAGCCGACGCGCGCGCCAAGGCGCGCCGCGGCGATCGCCATGTTCGACGTGTCGCCGCCGAATCCCTGCACGTAGGCATTGGGCTGCCCGGACTGAGTCTGGTTGAACTCGATCATCGGCTCGCCAAGCGCGACGACGTCGAGATGATTGCCGATCGCGGACAAGGGATCAGCTGCGGTTGAAGTTGAAGTGCCGGCCGCTGTCCACGTCGCCGAGCATCACGCCCGGCCCCTCCCGCGCAATCCACGACCGCTGTCCGTTGTTCCAGTACACCATGCCGTCGCGAAACGCGCCTTGGTTGATCGGCCGCCCCACCTGGTCGCGCAGGAAGACGCGACCGTCACCCGCGACATCGAGCAGGACGGTGCTTCGGAACTCGGGGTCCCACGCGTGGAAGCTGCCCACCGCCCAGCCCGGGGGTCGCTGCGGCGGAAGCGGACGCGGAGGGGGCGGCATCGGTTGCGCGGACTGGTCGTTCGAATTCGCGATCACCGCACCCAGCGCCAGCGCGCCCAGGATTCCCGCGGCGATCGCGGCGCCGTTATTGTTGCCGGAACCGCCGGAGTTGCCGGAGTTGCTGCCTCTCCCGAAATCGAAGTCCGCGCTGCATCCGCGATCGACCCAGATGCCCCGGTTGTCGAATCCCCACGTGCGATTGCGCTGGCACGGCGCGCTCGAAATCTGCCGGCGCAACGTGACGTTGTTCTCGGTGTCGACCCGGCAGAAATTGCGGTTGTAGTTCCTGCTCTCGCAACGGATCGAGCCCCGTGCCGCCCAGGCCATCGGGGACACCGGCACGACCATGACCAGGACAACCAACATCGTGATCGCGCGCATCGGGAAATTCATCGTTGATTCCTTTCGTGACCGGATCAGCGCGGGGGCAAGGCCCGGAATCCCGCGGCATAGGCGGCCGCCGCGGTCCGCACATTCTCGGCACGCGCGCCCGGCGCGTAAAGATTGGAGCCCGTACCGAATCCGGTCGCGCCAGCCGCCCAGTACGGCGCCATGTTGTCGGGGCGGATGCCGCCGACGGCGAACACCAGCGATTCCTTCGGCAGCACCGCGCGCCACGCCTTGAGCGCGCCGGGCGGCAATCCTTCGGCGGGAAACATCTTGAGCCCGTCGGCACCCGCCGCCAAGGCAGCAAACGCCTCGGTCGCCGTCGCGACCCCGGGAACGCACACCATCCCCTGCGCCTTTGCTTCCCGGACGACGGCGGTGTCGGCGTGAGGCATCACCACCACCTTGCCGCCTGCAGCTCGCACGCGCGCGACGTCGGCGACGTCGATCACCGTGCCGGCGCCGACCAGGCAGCGGTCGCCGCACGCGTCGGCCAGCAGCCGGATCGATTCGAAAGGACGCGGCGAGTTGAGCGGCACTTCAAGCACCCGGAATCCTTCCGAGACCAGGGCTTTGGAAATGGCCGGGACTTCTTCGGGGGTGATGCCGCGCAATACGGCAATCAGCGGCAACGGATCGAGATACGCGAGCAGTGGATTCACGAGGGCACTCATTGGTCGATTCAGGAAACACAAGTGTCGATACGCGCGCTCAGTGCAGCGAAACGGGTGCCAGCGCGGCGTGCTGCGCGATGCGCCAAAGGCCGAGCGCCGCCGCGTCGGCGGGCGCCCGCTGCACCGCAATTCCGCCCTGGGACATTGCCGCAGCATACCGGGCCAGCAACGCGTCTGCACCGACCAGCCGCACGGTTGCGCCGTCGCAACCTTGCCGATGCGCCCACAGCCGGGCGTTGCGCACTTCACGACCGATCAGCAGTCCGGACAGCCAGTCCGACACGTCGGAAGTAGCCAATTCCCCGGTAAGCACCAATGTGCGCGCGCCAAACAGATCATGACTCAGCCCACCCGCGCCCAATCCGCGCGTCACGCCAAGTGCGAACGCGGGACCGGGCTCGGATCCGGCAGGCTGCGCCAATCGGCCGAGGATACTGTGCTGCAGCAGCACACTGTGCATTTCGCCGGTCATGTAGGTCGCAAAGTCCTTGATGCGTCCGCGCTCGACCAGCGCCCATTTGCAGTGCGTGCCGGGCAACACGGCCAGCACACGCTCCTCCGCCTCGTCGACGGCACCGACGAGTTGCGTCTCCTCCCCACGCATCACGTCGGGAATGCCGTTGCTGTCGCGCGTGCGCACGCCGGGAACGATCGCAAGCGCGTCGCCACTCGTCCGCACGATCCCTGCCGCAAGTGTCGCAAGGGGTGCTGGACAATCGACATACGGCGCCTCGATCCAGCCTTGCCGGCTGCCCACCATGCCGCACGCGAGCCTGGGCGCGGCGACGTCCTGCCAATCGCCCAGGAGGGTGGCAAGCGCCTCGGGAAAGCCGCCCTCCCGGACATGCAACGCGCCGAGCGGAACGGCGCGCATGGCCATGACTCCCCCAGAGCCGTCCACGCAATAGGCGCGCGCCGAAGTCGTCCCCCAGTCGATGGCGATGAGCGACACGTCGGGCATGGCTGGTCGGATTGGACGATGGAAGGATTGTGACGGGACGGCGAGCAGGAAAGACAGCCTACGCCGACATGCGCGTGTCGCGGGACCCGGTCTGGCGATCGATGGTAAGGAGCGTCGATGAGGCGGTCAAGGGTTCCGGCTTGCGCGACGCGAATCAGGTGGATGGCCGGGACGGATCCTGCCAGCGTGCGGCCGCTTCGTCGTCGCTTGCACGCGCATCGACCCAGCGCGTGCCTTCCGGCGTCGTTTCCATTTTCCAGAACGGTGCCCGCGTCTTGAGAAAATCCATCAGGAAGCGACAGGCATCGAAAGCCTCGCCGCGGTGGGCGCTGGTCACCGCCACCAGCACGATCTGGTCGGTTGGCGCGAGGGTCCCGACGCGATGAATCACCAGGGCGTCCAGGATGTCGAAACGACCCCGTGCTTCGGCGACGATGGCCTCCAGCGCTTTTTCCGTCATCCCGGGATAGTGCTCGAGCGTCAGCGTCGACACGTTCGCGGCGTCATTGACGTCACGCACCGTGCCGATGAAGGTTGCCACCGCGCCCACACGGGCATCGCCCGCGCGCAGCGCCGCAATTTCGCGGCCGGCATCGAAATCGTCGGTCTGGACGCGTACGGTCATGGCGTGTGCAAGCTCACGCGGCACTCATTTGGCACGCAACGGGCGGGGCGCTCGATGGCATTGCATTGTTCACTCATCCGCCGGTCACCGGCGGGAACAGGGCTACCTCGTCGCCGTCGCGCACGATGACTTCCGTGCCAGCCAGTTCGTGGTTGACCGCAATCCGCACGGCGCGTCCCCGCGCGAGCTCCGCGGCAAACGGCCCTCCCCGCTCCCGCAAACGGTCCAGCACCGTTGCAACCGTCGATGGCTCGCCGGATGACGCAAGCGACAGCGACTCGCCGGAACTGCCAAAGGCCTCCCGCAACCGCGCGAGATAGACCAGGCGAATCGTAACTGCATCGGAAGCGCGCGAATCGGGCATGGAATCTCAAGGAGTCCGGCACCGCGGGCCGCGGAACCGCTATCCCGATTTTACGCGTGGGGCGAGGGCGTTGGAGACGAGGGGCAGCCTATCGGCCGCCTCAGCGAGGCGACGCAAGGCAAGACAAACGGATGCAGAATCAGAAGCGGAGCTGCATGCCGAATTGGACCTGGTCCGATTCAGGCAGGACACCGGTCACGGGTTCGCCCGCAAGCCGGCCGTAGCGCGAATATTCGAGCCTGAGGCCGAGAACCCGGTTCACATCGTAGCGCATGCCAAGTCCGTAATTGACACCGTCCCGCGTCCGTTGGGTGTTGCCGACGACGCTGTAGACCGGAATGGCGGAAACGGCCTCGTTCTGGACATATCCCAACCGCCCATACAGCGAGAACTTCTTGGCGAAGCCCCAACTGGTATAGACGTCGGCATTCCAGGTCCGGTTGGAGGTCTCCGGAACATTGGCAAAGGCGAGACCCATGCCCGGTCGCCCCAACGGACTGTCGGGGCGAAGGGCGAAACGATCGGCAGACGCCACCGCCGCCTCGACCGCGAAGTCGTTCGCCCAGCGATAGCCGCCGAAAGCCAACGTTCGCGCGCCGGAGTCTTCGGTCGCGGGCGGCGTGAACTTGCCCCAGGCGGACGTGATGTGGCCAAACTGAATGCCGTCGGCGTCGTTGCCGCGGTCCCGCATCGCCAATCCACCGTAGAACCCTGTCGAATCGGCATCCTGCAATCGGTCGTTCGCCACCGCCGGCAACGCCACCGCGGCTCCGGTAATGGCTAAGACAACAGCTGCAAGTAATTGATTTTTAATCATAACCGTAGTACGACACGGATGGAGGCCTCACCCTATAGAGGCAACTCGGCGAAGCCGAAGGAACGTCCTTGGCCCAGCTTCATTGGTCATTCGGGATCGATACAAGTTCAACCTACTCCCGGCCCGGGGCCAAGTCAATTCGACGCCGGCCATTCGACGGCATGGGTGTGGATAAATGTTGCGATTTCGTCCAGGGCGCCCAGCGGGAAGGACCGAATGCGGCCTGCCGCAAAGGATTCGGGGTCATCTGACGCGATCGCGGCAATGTGGGGATCCTGTGGATGAAGCAGCGGCTTCCCCACCGACTTGCGCCAGACCTCGAGCTTGGGGATCGGGTAGGCCTTGTATCCCTCGACCAGTGCCAGATCGCATGGCGACAGCAGGGACAGCGCCTGCGGAAGCGTCAGTTCGGCATCGCCCCGCAGTTCGTGCATCAGCGCCCAACGCACGCCGGAAGTAATCAGCACCTCCGTGCTCCCGGCCACGCGATGACGGTACGAGTCCTTGCCCGGGTGGTCGAGATCGAACGAGTGATGCGCGTGCTTTACAAGCGAGACCCGGAGGCCGCGATTCACCAGAATGGGGATGACCGCCTCGATCAGTGTCGTCTTGCCGCTGCCCGACCAGCCGGCGAAACCGAAGATGCGCATCGTCTCTAGGATCCGCAACCGGCCGGCAGGCGGAGGAACGCAAGGGCGGGCCGGTCGATTTTCATGGCGGGGACCAGAATTCAGCGGAAGGGAACCGGATTGTAGCGTTGCCGGTTGAATGGGGCTTTCGGCGGGCCGGGTTTCGGGGTCTTTCGGATTGCGATACCGCGGCGCGGCGGCCTATAGTAGCCGTCCCGGACCACACGGCCCCGGACCACGGCGTCCTACATCATGACCCGGAATGTCGCTCCCTCCCTTCCCGTGGCGATCGACTCGCTACCGCGCGACGTCGGCGGCGCCATCGAACGCGTCATCGCCGATGTGCCGCCGCCGCGCACGCACGCGGTATCGGATCCGGAGCACGAGGCCGAAGCCATTGCCAAACGCGCCGCGAAGCAGGCCGCGCTGCTTTCGGGATCACTCGCATTGCCGCCCGGACCGCTCGGAATGCTGACCGTTCTGCCGGACCTGTATCTCATCTGGAAGACACAGCGGCAAATGGTCGCCGACATTTTCGGTCTGTACGGACGAAGCGCGGAACTGACGCGCGTGCACATGCTTTATTGCCTCTTTCGGCACGCCGCGAGCCAGGTGCTGCGCGACGTCGTCGTGCGAACGGGACAGCGGGTGATCGTGCAACAGGTCGCTTCCGGCGCGCTGCGAGGCCTCGCGCAGAAGGTGGGCCTTTCCCTGAGCAGGCGCGTTGCGGGAACCGCGGCCACCCGGTGGGTGCCGCTGGCCGGTGCGGCCGCGGTGAGCGCCTACGCGTACTGGGACACGCTGCAGGTCGCCAAGACCGCGCACAAGTTGCTGTCCGCTCCCGCCGACATCGAAGGCGAATAGCGAAGGCGGCGAACATGTGCGGCCGCTACGAACTGCATACGCAACCCGCAGCCTTGGCGCTGGCTTTCGGCGTGCCGTTTCCGCCGGCAATGCACGCGCGCTACAACATTGCGCCGATGCAGGAGGTGCCCATCATCAAGCGCGGGGCCGCCGGCGGACGCGAACTGGCAATGGTCCGCTGGGGCCTGGTTCCCCGCTGGGCCAAGGACCCGGCCATCGGCAGCAAGATGATCAACGCGCGCTCGGAAACAGTGGCGGAAAAGCCATCGTTCCGCACCGCGTACAAGCATCACCGGTGCCTGCTGCCGGCCGACGGCTTCTACGAATGGATGCAGACGCCATCGGGAAACAAACAGCCGATCCACATCGGCATGAAGGACGGTGCGCCGTTTGCGTTTGCCGGGCTGTTCGAGCGCTGGCTGTCCCCGGCCGGCGAAGTGCTCGACACCTGCACGATCCTCACCACCCGGTCCAACGCCCTGCTCTCCCCGCTGCATGACCGCATGCCGGTGATCGTCGCCCCCCCGGCCTTCGACCGATGGCTCGACGTGGCCAACGACGACACCGCCCCGCTCTTCGCGCCATTTCCCGCGGACTTGATGAAGTACTACCCGGTGTCGACCAGGGTCAACAGCGTCAAGCACGACGATCCAACGCTGATCGCACACCCGGACGCCCAGGCGTCGGGCGTGCATGAGGAGCCGCCGCCTCCGCCGCCGCCGGAACAGGAATCGCTGTTCTGAAGTTTCGCCGTAACGCCGGCTATGGGTTGGACGCGCCGGCGGCAATCCACGCCGCGAGAACGCCGCGCTCTTCGTCCGTCATCTGGGTCAGGTTTCCGATCGGCATCGTCCGGGCAACCACGGCCTGCTCGTTGATCCGGGCCGCATTGGCGACGATCTGCGCCGCCGTTTCCAGCACGAGTCCCTTGGGCGCGACCGTGAATCCCGGCTGCGTCGGCGACTCGGCGTGACAGCCCGCACAACGCGTGGCGATTACCCGCTGCACGTCGGCAAACGTGGAATTCTTCGCGGGTCCGGGCTTGGGCGGCGCGATTGCGACAGCCAGCGCCACAGTCCCCACGGCGGCCGCCACGGGAATGGACCACACCGTCCTGCCCTTGTGCCGCAGGTTGAAGAAGTGGCGGACAAACGCGGCAAGCAGCAGGACCGCCACCAGCACCAGCCAGGCGCGCGCATGGCCGAACGTGATCGGATAGTGGTTGCTGACCATGACGAACAGCACCGGCAGCGTGAAGTAGTTGTTGTGCACCGAGCGCTGCTTGCCGCGAAGCCCGTGCACCGGGTCGGGTTTGATCCCCAGCTGCTTCGCCTCGACCAGCTTGCGCTGCGCGGGCATGATCATGAAAAACACGTTCCACGCCATGATCGTGCCCATCATCGCGCCGATCTGCAGGAACATCGCGCGTCCGCTGTACACGTGGGAAAGCCCCCACGCGACGCTCACGAAGAACGCGACCATGGCGGTCGCGAGCAACTTCTCCCGGTCGAGCCCGGCGCGCTTGCACAACTGGTCGTAGAACACCCAGCCGGCCACCAGCAGCGCCACGGAAATCGCCACTGCCTGCCACGGCGCGAGGTCGGCCACGCCGCGATCGATCATGTAGACGTCGGCGTGCGCGTAATACATGACCGCGAACAGCGCGAAGCCGGTCATCCACGTCCAGTAGGCCTCCCATTTGAACCAGTGCAGCGGCTCGGGCAGCGCCGCAGGCGCGACGCGGAACTTCCGCACGTGGTAGAAGCCGCCACCGTGAATGGCCCACAGTTCGCCGCCCACGCCATCGTCCGCGTCTTCTTTCTTCGACGGCGGCAGGAGGCTGTTGTCGAGGAAGACGAAATAGAAGGACGCACCGATCCACGCGATGCCGGTGATCAGGTGAACCCAGCGGAGCAGCAGTTGCAGCCACTCGCCCGTGTACGCTTCCACGCCAGGTCGCCTAGCTGCCCCGGTACGTGGAGTAGCTCCACGGCGAGGCGAGCAGCGGAACGTGGTAGTGCGCGGATGGGTCGGCGACACCGAAGTCGATCACCACCTCGTCCACGAAAGGAGGATCGGAGACGGCAAAGCCCGCTTTGGCGAAGTAGACGCCCATGATGAATACCAGGCGATAGCGGCCGACCGTGAAGGATGCGCCTTCGAGCAAGGGCTCCTCGCAGCGGCCGTCGGCGTTGGTCACGGCATCGCGGATCAGCGCATAGCGGTCGCCGAGATTGCGGTAGAGCGTGACGGTGATGCCCGCCGCCGGCCGCCCCCGGGCGGTGTCGAGCACATGCGTGGTAAGTCGACCCATCGACGGCCTCCCGGTGAAACTGCCGGCGCTTCGCGTGCGCAATGGCGTCCGGATCGATTGCCGGATCGACGACATTTGCACGAGCGATCGGGATTGTATACAGTTTGGCGACAACTGCCGCCTGCTTTCGCGGACGGCTCTCACGTGAGCGCATCGACCCCGTTCGATCCCGGTTATCCCCGCGACCTCCCCGGCTACGGTCGGCGGGTGCCGCACGCGCAATGGCCCGGCGGCGCACGCATCGCGCTGCAGTTCGTCCTCAACTACGAGGAAGGCGCGGAGAACTGCGTGCTGCACGGCGATGCGGCGTCGGAAACCTTTCTTTCGGAGATCGTCGGCGCGCAGCCTTTCGCGGCTCGCCACCTGTCGATGGAATCGCTGTACGAGTATGGTTCGCGCGCCGGCGTGTGGCGACTGCTGCGCATGTTCCGCGAGCGCGCGATGCCGTTGACGGTCTTTGGCGTGGGCATGGCGCTTGCGCGCAATCCGGCGGTCGTCGACGCATTCATGGAGGACGGTCACGAAATCGCGAGCCACGGCTGGCGCTGGATTTCGTATCAGCAGGTGGACGAGGCGACCGAGCGCGAGCACATGGCGCTGGCGGTCGCGACCATCGCGCGCATGACCGGGCGACCGCCGCAGGGCTGGTACACCGGACGCGACAGTCCGAACACGCTGCGGTTGGTCGCGGAACACGGCGGCTTCCTCTATTCGGCCGACAGCTACGCCGACGACCTTCCCTACTATGCAGCGGTGCCAACGAGGGCCGGCGTTGCCCCGCTGCTGATCGTGCCCTATGCGCTCGACACCAACGACATGCGCTGCGTCACGCCGGGTGGCTTCGGCAATGGCGAGGCGTTCCACGCCTGCCTTAAGGATGCCTTCGACGTGCTGTATGCGGAGGGCGATCCGGGCGGACTGAACGCGCCGAAGTTGCTGTCGGTCGGCCTGCACTGCCGGCTGGCGGGGCGGCCCGCACGCGCGGCGGCGCTCGCGCGCTTCCTGGACTACGTGCGCAAGCACGACGACGTCTGGATCGCGCGCCGCGTGGACATCGCGAGGCATTGGCTCTCGACCCATCCCGCCGCGGAGAGCGCTTGACGCTGGCCGAACTCAATCGCGTCGACCGCGCCGCGTTCGTGAATTTGCTGGGCGGGATTTTCGAGCGATCGCCGTGGGTCGCGGAGCGCAGCTTCGACGACCGTCCCTTTGCCGGCGTCGGCGACCTGCATTCAGCCATGGTCGAGGCGATGACACGCGCGTCGGCCGGCGAACAACGGGCGCTGCTGCAAGCGCATCCGGAACTGGCGGGCCGGGAGGCAAGTCGCGGCGAATTGACCGTGGAGTCGGCACGCGAGCAAGGCGGCGCGGGCCTGGACCAGTGTTCGCCGGCCGAGCTTGCGCGGATGGCCGAACTCAACCGGCGCTACCGCGCCAAGTTCGGCTTTCCGTTCATCGTCGCGGTCAGGGGCATGGACCGCGCAGCCATCCTGCGGGAGTTCGGCCGCCGTGTCGAACATGACCAGGCGACGGAGTTTGCCGAGGCGTTGCAGCAGGTGGCGAAGATCGCGCGCCTGCGCCTGGAAGCGCTGATCGAGCGCTGAGCAGAAGCCAAAGAGCGGTTAAAATCCGGCATGGATAAATTTCCGGTAGACATCTTCACCGAGGCCGACGCGGACGTCGACACGCTGGCCAACCTGGGGCCGCTGCGGCCCATGGCCGGCATCTGGACCGGCGCGCGCGGCCTGGATGTCTCGCCGAAGGCCGACGGACCCGAGAAGCAGGCGTTCATCGAGCGCTACGAACTGCAGCCGATCGATGCGCAGGTCAACGGTCCGCAGCTCTACTATGGATTGCGCTACCACACGCAGATCTTCAAGCCCGGCGACCCCGAGACCTTTCACGACCAGGTCGGCTACTGGCTCTGGGAGCCCGCCACCGGCGAGCTGCTGCTCACGCTGGCCATTCCGCGCGGCCAGGTGGCGATGTATCAGGGGAATGCCGCAGCCGATGCGAAGTCATTCCGACTGGAAGCGAAGCGAGGTTCGCTCACCAACGGCATCGTCTCCGGCAAGTTTCTCGAACACGCATTCCGGACGGAGAGCTGCACCATCACCGTCACGATCAATGCCGACGGGACCTGGTCCTACGATCATGACACGGTGCTGGTCATGCCGGGACAGGATGCGCCGTTCCACCATACCGACCGAAATACGCTGCACAGGATCGGCGAGCCGGCGCTGAACCCGACCGCGCTTGCCGAGGAAAAGGCCAGGTCCTAGCGCAGGCTGGCGTTGACGCCGGCGAGCGCGGCGTTGCCAGGCACGAGATCGGCGTCGGAAAGCGTGTTCAGCGGAGCGGACACGGTGTCCAGCGCGTCGTGCAGGTCCGCGCTATCCGGGTGCAGGTACAGAAGACCGGTCACCACCTCGCCGGCGGCGCGGCGCGCTTCGAGATACGCCATCGCGGAGACCTTGTCGGTGGGATCGTAGCCTTCGTCGAGCTTGCGCAGGCGGATCGTCCCGCCATCGTGCAGCACCACGTCGCGCGTGTCCCCCGGAGCATATTCGGTCGTGATCTCGTCGCGCGATGAGATGAAGTCGAGGCGGTTCACCGCATCGTTGTGCTCGCGCACGTAGTCGTAGCTCTTGGTCGACCCCAGGTGGTTGTTGAAGGCGACGCATGGGCTCACGATGTCGATCAGCGCGGCGCCCTTGTGCTCGACCGCCGCCTTGATCAGCGGCACGAGCTGCGCCTTGTCGCCGGAAAAGCCGCGCGCGACGAACGTGGCGCCCAGCGTCATGGCGAGCATTCCGAGGTCGATCGACTCGTCCCGGTTGACCGCGCCCCGCTTGCTCTTGCTGCCCCGGTCCGCGGTCGCGGAAAACTGTCCCTTGGTCAGGCCGTACACGCCGTTGTTCTCGACGATGTAGACCATGTTCACGCCGCGGCGAAGGCTGTGCGCGAACTGCCCAAGCCCGATCGACGCCGAATCGCCGTCTCCCGACACGCCCAGGTAGATGAGATCGCGATTGGCGAGCGCGGCACCGGTCAGCACCGACGGCATCCGGCCGTGCACGCTGTTGAATCCGTGGGAATTGCCGAGAAAATAGGTCGGCGTCTTGGACGAGCAGCCGATGCCCGAGAGCTTGGCGACCCGGTGCGGCGCCACGTCGAGCTCGAAGAACGCCTGGATGATCGCGGCGGAAATCGAATCGTGGCCGCAGCCGGCACACAGCGTCGAGATCGCGCCCTCATAGTCGCGCCGGGTGAAGCCGAGCGCGTTCTTCGGCAGCGACGGGTGATGGATCTTCGGCTTGGCCAGGTAGGTCATGGCGCCACCTTCCGCAAGGGCAGGACGTTGAACAGGCGCGCCTTCTCGGTGATCTCGCGCGTGATGTAGCGCGCCGTGATCGGCGTCCCGTCGTAGTGGAGGATCGAAATGAGCTTGGCGGGATCGATGCCGCATTCGTTGACGAGCAGCGACTTCATCTGCGCGTCCCGGTTCTGCTCGATCACGAAGACGTGCTCGTGCGCCTGGATGAAATCGGCGATCGACTCCGCGAACGGGAACCCCCGGATGCGCAGGCGATCGAGCCGGATGCCCTCGGCGTCGAGGGCGGCCAGCGATTCGCTCATCGCCGCGCCCGTCGAGCCGAACCAGATGACGCCGGACTTCTGCGCCTTGCCCCCCTGCTCGATCACGGGCGCGGGAACCAGGTTCTTGGCCGTCTCGAACTTGCGCTGCAGCCGCTGCATGTTGTCGACGTACGCGGGACCCTCCTCCGTGTACCGTGCATAGCGATCCTTGGTCGTGCCGCGGGTGAAATAGCCCCCTCGCGAAGGATGCGTCCCCGGGTAGGTCCGGAACGGGATGCCGTCGCCGTCCGCATCGAGGTAGCGGCCGAAGTCGCGGCCGGTGTCGAGCATCGCCGCGGTCATCACTTTGCCGCGGTCCATCCGTCGGCTGTCGTCCCACTTGAAGGGTTCGGTGAGCCAGTCCTGCATGCCGATGTCGAGGTCGAGCATCACGAAGATCGGCGTCTGCAGGCGGTCCGCGAGGTCGAACGCAGTCGCCGCGAATTCGAACGACTCCGTCGGGTCCTCGGGAAACAGCAGCACGTGCTTGGTGTCGCCGTGCGACGCGTACGCGCAGCAAAGCAGGTCCGCCTGTTGCGTTCGCGTCGGCATGCCGGTGGAAGGGCTCCCGCGCTGGACGTCGAACAGCACCGCCGGAATCTCGGCGAAATAGGCGAGGCCCAGGAATTCCTGCATCAGCGAGACGCCGGGACCGGACGTCGCGGTGAACGCGCGCGCGCCGTTCCACGCCGCGCCGATGACCATGCCGATCGACGCCAGTTCGTCTTCCGCCTGCACGATGGCGTAACGCTTCTTCCCCGAGTCCTTGTCCGCGCGAAACTTGCGGCAATAGCCCGCGAACGCCTCGGCCAGCGACGACGACGGCGTAATCGGGTACCACGCGGCAACCGTCGCGCCGCCGTACACGCAACCCAGCGCCGCCGCGCTGTTGCCGTCGATGAAGATCCGGTCGCCGACCTTGTCGCTGCGCTTGACGTGAATCGGCAGCGGGCACTCGAAATTGGCGAGGACGTAATCGCGCCCGAGGTGCAGCGCCTTCCGGTTCGACTCGAGCAATGCCTCCTTGCCCTTGTACTGCTCGGCGAAGAGGCGCTCGATCTCCGCGGGGTCGATGGACAGGAGCGCGGACAGCGCGCCGAGGTAGATGATGTTCTTGAACAGCTGCCGCTGGCGCGGATCGCTGTATTCGGCGTTGCAGATAGCCGTCAGCGGCACGCCGATCGGCGTCACGTCGACGCGCAGTTTCGACGGAGGAAGCGGCTTGGTCGAGTCGTAGAAGACGTATCCGCCGGCGTCGACTTCCGCCAGGTCCTTTTCCCACGTCTGCGGATTCATGGCGACGGCCATGTCGACGCCACCGCGGCGCCCGCGCCATCCGGCTTCGACGACGCGCACCTCGAACCACGTCGGCAGGCCCTGGATGTTGGAGGGAAAGATGTTGCGCGCCGCCACCGGCACGCCCATGCGCAGGATGGCCTTGGCGAAAAGCCCGTTCGCCGACGCCGAGCCCGAGCCGTTGACATTGGCGAACTTGATGACGAAATCGTTGACGCGCGAAAGGGCGGACGGCGGCGTCATGGTTTCAGTCCGCCGCCGCGGCGGTCGCCGCACGCCGGTCGGCGGCCTTCGCCGCCCGCGTCGAGCCGCCCGGCGGGTGGCAGCGATCGTCCGCGTGCGCCATTTCGAGCAGGAACTTCTGCATGTCCCACGCGCCTGTCGGGCAACGTTCGGCGCAGAGGCCGCAATGCAGGCACATGTCCTCGTCCTTCACCATCACGCGGCCGGTCTTGAGCCCGCCGGCCACATAGAGGTCCTGCGCCAGGTTCAATGCCGGCGCATTGAGTCTCGTGCGCAATTCGGGTTCGTCGCCATCGGCGGTGAACGTGATGCAATCCATCGGACAAATGTCGACGCACGCGTCGCATTCGATGCACAGCTTGCCGGAGAACACGGTCTCGACGTCGCAGTTGAGGCAGCGCTGCGCCTCGGCGTAGCCCACGCGGCGGTCGAAGCCCAGCTCGACCTCGGCGCGAATGTCCCGCAGCGCGATCACCGTGTCCTTGAGAGGGACGCGATAGCGCTTGTCGTTGTGGATGGCGTTGTCGTAGCTCCACTCGTGGATGCCCATCTTCTGCGACAGCAGGTTCACGTGAGGCGCCGGCCGTTCGCCGACCGGCTTGCCCTGGCATTCGAGGTCGATCGAGATCGCCGCGTCGTGACCGTGCGCCACCGCCCAGATGATGTTCTTCGGACCGAACGCCGCATCGCCGCCGAAATACACTCCAGGCCGCGAAGAGGCGAACGTCACCGGATCGACCACGGGCATTTCCCATTCGTCGAACGCGATGCCGATGTCGCGCTCGATCCACGGGAAAGCATTTTCCTGTCCCACCGCGACCAGGCAATCGTCGCAGGGTATGTGCACGTCGGGCTCGCCCGTCGCGACGAGCTTCCGGCGACCCTTCGCGTCCTTTTGCGGCGCGACCTTTTCGAACGTCACGCCGGTCAGCTTTCCGCCAACATGGGTGAATTCCTTCGGCACGAGGTAATTGTGGATCGGGATGCCCTCGTGCATCGCGTCTTCCTTCTCCCAGGGCGAGGCCTTCATCTCGTCGAAGCCGGAACGCACCACGACCTGCACGTCCTCGCCGCCCAGGCGTCGCGACGATCGGCAGCAGTCCATCGCCGTGTTGCCGCCGCCCAGTACGACCACGCGCTTGCCGATCTTCGTGACGTGCCCGAACGAAACGGAGGACAGCCAATCGATGCCGATGTGGATGTTCGCCGATGCTTCCTTCCGGCCGGGGATATCGAGGTCGCGGCCCCGCGGCGCGCCGCTGCCGACGAACACGGCGTCCCAGCCCTCGGCCAGCAACTGCTTCATGCTGTCGACGCGTTGTCCGCCGCGGAATTCGATGCCCAGGCCGAGCACGTAGCCGACCTCCTCGTCGATCACCGAATCCGGGAGCCGGAACTTTGGAATCTGGGAGCGAATCATTCCGCCGGCGCGCGGATCGCCGTCGAACACCACGCACTCGTAGCCGAGCGGCGCCAGGTCGCGCGCGACGGTGAGCGACGCCGGCCCCGCGCCGACGAGCGCCACGCGCTTGCCGTTCCTCTTTGTCGCGGGCGACGGCAGGCGGTCGCGGATGTCCTCCTTGAAATCCGCCGCGACGCGCTTCAGGCGACAGATGGCCACCGGTTCCGGCTTGGCATGCGTGCTCGCGATTTCCGGCGACCCTTGTTCGACGCGGCCGCGGCGGCAGGCGGGTTCGCAGGGGCGATCGCAGGTGCGTCCCAGGATGCCGGGAAAGACGTTGGACTTCCAGTTGACCAGGTACGCGTCGCCATAATGGCCCGCGGCGATCAGCCGGATGTATTCGGGGACGGGAGTATGGGCGGGGCACGCCCACTGACAATCGACGACTTTGTGGAAATAGTCAGGGTGGGCAATATCCGTCGGCTTCAAAGCCTAACTCTCCAGTGGCGCGCCGGGTCGCTTTGTTGTTTGGCGCAATTCCACTCCCATAAGCAGGAATCACGCCCGGACCCTTGTCGCTGCCGCATGTTACGCCTGACGCTGCCGCAGGGAAAGCGCTAATCGAATCAAGAGCTTGTTCAGAGTGGGGTTTTTGCAACTTCGGCGGCGATTTGCCGCTGCTGCGCGGTCGCCGCGGGCCGAACGATAGAATGTCGAGCGAGCAATGCACGATGCGTTGCCGCATGAATCGCTCCACCACCGAGGATCCCGCAGTGAATGCTCCCGAATCCGTGCCATTGCGGCTGACGTCGTTCTCCCATGGCGGCGGTTGCGGATGCAAGATCGCGCCCGGCGTGCTGCAGCAGATACTCGGCAGTTCCGCTCCCGGCATGCTCCCCGCGAATTTGATGGTCGGCGTCGAAACCGCCGACGACGCGGCGGTCTATCGCCTCAACGAATCCCAGGCGATCGTCGCGACGACCGACTTCTTCATGCCGATCGTCGACGATCCGTTCGACTTCGGCGCGATTGCGGCGACCAACGCGATCTCCGATGTTTACGCGATGGGCGGCACGCCGCTCTTCGCCCTTGCGCTGGTCGGCATGCCGATCGACAAGCTTCCGGTCGACACGATCCGCAAGATACTGGCCGGTGGCGAATCGGTATGCGCACGCGCCGGGATCCCAGTCGCCGGCGGCCACACCATCGACTCGGTTGAACCCATTTACGGCTTGGTGGCAATCGGCGTCGTCGATCCCAGGAACGTCAAGCGCAACGCGGGCGCCCGGCCGGGAGACGCGCTGATCCTGGGCAAGCCGCTCGGCGTCGGGATCTACAGCGCCGCGCTGAAAAAAGGATTGCTGTCGGCCGGCGGCTATCAGGCGATGGTGTCCTCCGCGACGCAGCTCAACACGCCGGGCATGGCCTTGAGCACGTTGCCCGACGTCCACGCGCTGACCGACGTCACCGGTTTCGGGTTGCTGGGGCACCTGATGGAGATCTGCCGCGGAAGCTCGGTGGGCGCGACCGTCGACTTCGCCCGGCTGCCGCTGCTCGCCGATGCAATGCAATTCGCGCGCAACGGCATCGTGACCGGCGCATCGGGACGCAACTGGGCGGGCTACGGCCACGACGTCGAATTGGCCGCGTCGCTGGGTCCGGCCGAACGCGCGCTCCTGACGGATCCGCAGACTTCCGGCGGCCTGCTCGTCGCGTGCGCGCCGGACCGCGTTGAGGACGTCCTGGCGTTGTTTCGCCGCGACGGCTTCGCGCAGGTCGCCGTCATCGGTGAAGTCGGTGCAGGCGCCCCGCGTATAGTTGTCCGCTGACGATGAAACGCCTTGTCGCGGCATTGCGCCGAGTCCCTCCGGCACTTGCCCTGATGTGGACTGCCACGATGTTCACCGCAACCTGCACCGCCGCACCGGACATCCAGCCCGCCAACGCCAGCGGCGACTTCGGGCTCTACCCGGCGCCCCATTTCCGCCTGGCCACCGGCGAATGCCGTGATTGCCCCACGATTCCGCAGGCGCTCTGGTATTTCCGCGACCAGACCATTGCGGTGCCGCTTCCGGGACATCCGGTGGCGGAGTTCGCGCTGGGCATGCATGCGGCCGACGACGTCCGCCAATGGGCGGCAGCGCGCGCGCCCGACGCGCCGATCGACTACCCGCCGTTGGTGTGGGTCGCAGCGCCGGAGATCGTGCGCAACGCCAGGTTTTCCGTCGATGCCAGGGCGCTGGAGACCAGCGGCGGCACGATCGCGGTCCGGCCGGTCGCCAGGATCCCGCTCAACCGCTCGTATTACGACAGCTCGTCGATTGCGTACTTCGCGCTGCGCGACGTCACCGTGCGGGGAACGCGAACAGGCGACGCGTTCGTCGCGCGCTCGATCTGGCCCGAGGACTTCCGCGTCGGCGCCGAAGCGCCGCCCCCGCGCATCTTTCCCCGGGATTTTCCCGCAACGGAACAAATGCGCAGCATGATGCGCGAAGAGCCGCGCGGCGGCGCGCAGAGCCCCTTCGCCGCGTCGACGGTGTGGCAGCGAACCACCGCCCCCAAGGAATGGAGCGGCCGTCCCGTACTGGCGTTGATGGTCAACGGCGCGCAGGGCGACGACGACGAAGCGCACGGCGGTCACTTCGCGCTGGTCACCGGTCGCGTGCAGCCGGATGGCCAGATCGGCGACTGGCTGGTCAACAACTTCTATTCGCTCGATGTCGAGAGCGAGAAAGGCATCCTCGCCGCGCCGGTTCCGATGGACAACTACCTCGCCGATCTCAATTCCGGACAGGGCTGGTACCGGCCGTCGTACATGGTCGTCGCGCTGCTGAAGGACGAGCGCGCGGCGGTCCTCGTGCAGTCTGCGCTCAATCGCGTGTACAACCAGTTC
The DNA here is from genome assembly GCA_035430095.1 of Casimicrobiaceae bacterium. GTDB lineage: Bacteria > Pseudomonadota > Gammaproteobacteria > Burkholderiales > Casimicrobiaceae > VBCG01. The sequence goes on from DAOMGB010000001.1 coordinate 95,319, forward strand.
TGGCGACACCAGCTCGTCTACTACCACCCCAACGAGAATTGCACCAGCATCAGCATCGACGTGCTTCGCTCGCTCGGATGGGCGGTTCCTCAGCGCGGGCCCACCTCGCGCACGCTGGCATGGCTCGGCTTTCCGTTCGTTGCCGCGAAGGAGCTGTCGGTCGGAAAGGCCAAGCTCGCCTTCGACTATCTGCGTACGGACCAGACGCGGCTGATGCCGGCGGCGGCGCTCGAAGAGGCCTTCGCCAGCCTGTTGACGCTTGGCAAGGGCGGCCTGTCGGAAGGCGATGGACTGCTTGCGCGCATGCTGTCGGAAGACCTGGAGGCGCTGGCCTTCGTGCGCTTTCCGCAATTCCCGTCGAGCCGTGCGTTCGGCGACGCTCCCGCGGTGACCACGTGGGAATACAAGGCGCTGATTCCCAACGATCCCGCGCTGGTGCAGATCGTTCCGGTGCCGCCGCGTCCCTTCCCCGAGTCGCTGAAGGACCCCGACCTGCTGCCGCCGCGCTGGCGGCCGTCGGATTATGCGGTGTTGGTCTGGGGATTGCTGACGGTGATCGGCATCCCGATCGTGCTATGGCGCCTTTGGCGCTGGCGGCACATGCGGCGCCAGTAGCGCCGCGCACCGAGTCTTCCCGGGTTGGCGATCGCACGTTTGACATCGCCCCATGATTTCCATATTATTGGAAGTATGAAATCCTATCGTTCACCCACAGAACACAAGGCAGCCTCGACGGAAGCGGGCGTCGCTGTCGCGGCACTCGCCGCATTGGCCCAGGAAACCCGATTGGCCATTTTCCGCCTGCTTGTCGAGTACGCGCCCACGGGTCTCACCCCCGGCGCCATCGCCATGCAGCTCAAGCTCGCCCCCGCGACGCTGTCGTTTCACCTCAAGGAACTGGCGAATGCCGGGCTGATCGTCGATCGCCGCGAAGGCCGCTTCATCTGGTACCAGGCCGACCTTGCGGCGATGGGCACGCTCATGGCCTATCTCACCCAACACTGCTGCCGCGGCACGGGCGGCAACGCCTGCGAGCCGGAATGCGCCCCGGCCGGCTGCGGCATCCCTTCCAAACGCGCGAGGAGCAAGCAATGAAGCGTTTCCACGTTCATCTGGGCGTCCCCGACCTCGACGCCAGCATTCGTTTCTATTCGGGGCTGTTCGGCATGTCGCCCACGGTACAGAAGCCCGACTACGCCAAGTGGATGCTGGACGATCCGCGCGTCAATTTCGCCATATCCAGCCGCGGCCGGAAGACGGGACTCAATCACCTCGGACTGCAGGCTGAATCCGCGGACGAGCTCGCCGCGATTCGCACCCGATTCGAGTCGGCCGACGCCAAGGCCACCGTGGCTGAACCGGGAGCCAACTGCTGCTACGTCAAGTCGGACAAGCACTGGGTCACCGACCCGCAGGGCATCGCGTGGGAAGCGTTCCATACGCTGGGCGCCATTCCGCTGTTCGGCGAGGATGCGGCGAGCGAACCCGCTGCAAGCGGATGCTGTTCGCCTGCGGCTGCGTCGCCGCGCGACTCAGCGAACGTGGCCAAGCCGACCCGCTGCTGCAGCTGAGGACGACGCGGCAGTGGCCGGTCGCGTCTACAACGTGCTGTTCCTGTGCACCGGGAACTCCGCGCGCAGCATCATCGCCGAGTCGATTCTGAACCACCTGGGCGCCGGACGCTTCCGCGCGTTCAGCGCCGGCTCACGGCCGACCGGCGTCGTGAATCCTCTGGCGCTGGAGCTGCTGCGTGCGAGCCGCATGCCGACCGATGGCCTCGCCAGCAAGTCGTGGGACCACTACGCGCAGCCCGATGCTCCCAGATTCGACTTCGTGATCACGGTATGCGACAGCGCCGCCGGCGAAGTCTGTCCGGTGTGGCCCGGGCAGCCGATGACCGCGCATTGGGGCGTGCCGGATCCTGCCGCCGTGGAAGGCACCGAAGAGGTCCGACGCAAGGCGTTCAAAAGCGCGAGCAACATCCTGCGCAATCGCATCCAGGCGCTCGCGAACCTGCCGCTGGCGACCCTCGATCGGCTGACGCTGCAAAAGCAACTGCACGACATCGGGAGGCGCGACGCATGACCGCCACGATCGCGGCAAGCGCGCCGCCCAAGCCGGCACTTGGCGTGTTCGAGCGCTGGCTCACCCTGTGGGTCGCGCTGTGCATCGTCGCCGGCATTGCGCTGGGCCAGTGGGCGCCCGCGCCCTTCCGCGCGCTGGCGAAGCTGGAAATCGCACGAGTGAACGTTCCGGTGGGCATCCTGATCTGGCTGATGATCGTGCCCATGATGGTGCGCATCGATTTCGGCGCCTTGCACCGCGTCGCCACCCACGCCCGCGGCATCGGTGTCACGCTGTTCATCAATTGGGCGATCAAGCCCTTTTCGATGGCGCTGCTCGCCTGGGTGTTTGTGCGCCACGTGTTCGCCCCGTGGCTGCCCGCCGACCAGCAGGACAGCTACGTCGCCGGCCTCATCCTGCTTTCCGCGGCGCCCTGTACCGCGATGGTGTTCGTCTGGAGCCAGCTGTGCCGCGGCGACCCATACTTCACGCTGTCGCAGGTCGCACTGAATGACCTCATCATGGTCGTTGCGTTCGGGCCGCTGGTCGCGTTGCTGCTCGGCGTGGCTGCCATTGCCGTGCCTTGGGACACGCTGCTCGCCTCGGTCATCCTCTACATCGTCGTACCGCTCGTGCTTGCGCAGTTCTGGCGCTACGCGCTGCTGCGGAGCGGCAATGGCGCGCTCGAACGAACGCTGGCGCGGCTGGGACCACTGTCGATCGCCGCGCTGCTGGCCACGCTGGTGCTGCTGTTCGCGTTCCAGGGCGGGCAGATTCTCGCGCAGCCGCTCGTCATAGCGATGCTCGCGGTGCCGATCGTCATCCAGGTCTACTTCAACGCCGGCGCGGCCTACCTTCTCAATCGCAGGTTCGGCGTGGCGCATTGCGCCGCCGGACCGTCGTCGCTGATCGGGGCGTCGAATTTTTTCGAGCTGGCCGTGGCGGCAGCGATCAGCCTGTTCGGTCTCGAATCGGGGGCGGCGCTGGCCACCGTCGTCGGCGTGCTGGTGGAGGTGCCGGTGATGCTGTCGGTCGTGTTCGTCGTCAACGCGTCGCAGCGCTGGTACGAGCAAGCCCGCGCCTGAAACGGCGCTTCAAACCGCCTTCTTCCGCGCCCCCGCCGCGGCCAACGCCAGTCGATAGGCGACCAGTGCTGCCAGCGTGACTGCCAGCAGCGCGTACGGCGTGATCGTCCTGTCCGGATCGACCGTGTACAGCAGCGTGAGCGCCAGCGGCGCGCTGGATTTAAGGACGAACTGCGGCCTGGCGAGGCGACCAAGCAGCGCGCCATATCCGCGGTGTCCGAACAGCTCCGCGGGAACGGTCCCGCGAACGATGGTCATGACGCCGTTGCTCCAGCCATAGATCATCGCGAACGCAAGCGCGACGATCCACACGCCGCGAACCTGCGTGAACAGCGCCAGCGACGCCGCCATCAGCGCGAATGCCAGTGTGCCCACGGCCAGCGCGCGCAGGTGGCGCCCGAACGCGAATTCCATGATTCTCCCGGCGACCTGCATGGGCCCGATCAACGACCCGACCAGGACTGCGTCGCGCGCGGACAGACCCGTCGCGGTGAGCAGGTCGATCAGGTGCGCGGCGATCGCCGTGCCCATGAACGCCGCCAGCGCGAGCGCGGTCGCGAGCCACGCGAAGGCCGCGCCGCGGGCGCCGGCGGCAGCGGTCGTCGCGTACGCGTCTTCCCTGGCAATGGCGTGCGGAGCCACGCGAGGAACCAGGAACAGGTGCAGCGGCAGGCACACGAACAGGTGCAGCCCGGCATAGACGGCGAAGGTGTGGCGCCAGCCGATCGCGTCCAGCAGGTATTGAGACAGCGGCCAGAACACGGTGCTGGCGAATCCACCGAACAGCGTGAGCGCGGTCACGGCGCGACGATACGACGTTCCCGACAACTGGTGCAGCGTGGCGAATGCCGGGTCGTAGAGGCAAGCGCCCATCGCCGCGCCCGCCAGCAGCCATCCCGCAAGCATCGTCAGCGGACCCTGGCAGGTGGCCAGTGCCGCCGATGCGACCGCGCCGAGGAGCGATCCGCCTGCCAGCACGCGGCGCCCGCCGCGCGTGTCGATTTGCCGGCCGACGACGGGTGAGACCATTCCCGACAGGAAGAGCCCGGCGGTAAAGCTGCCG
>DAOMGB010000001.1:99630-112022 GCA_035430095.1 Casimicrobiaceae bacterium
GCCGACGACGGGTGAGACCATTCCCGACAGGAAGAGCCCGGCGGTAAAGCTGCCGAACAGGAAGACGTCGGAGATCCCAAGCTCGGTTCTCATCGCGCCGCCCAGCACCGCGATCGTGTAGAACAGCGAACCCCAGGAAATGATCTGCGCGACGCCGAGCGCACTGACCGTGCGCCACAGCCGCGGATCGCGAAACGTGTCCGGCAAGGGCTAGGCCTTGCGCAGCATGTCGGCGAGCGCCAGCGCCACGACCTCGGTCGCGCGGTGCAGGTCGTCCAACTTCAGCTTCTCGTCGGCGCGGTGGCCGTTGGCCTCGACCAGCGTCCTCGGGCCCGCGCCGTACAGCACCGTGGGCACGCCTGCCGTCGAATACAGCCGAGCGTCCGTGTAGATGGGCACGCCGTGCGTGCGCAGGTCCTCGCCCATCACCGCCCTGCCGTGGCGCCGCAATGCCGCCACCAGCTTTTCCTGCCCGGGAATGGGCACGAAGGGAACCGCCAACAGGACCCGCGTCACCTTCACGTCGATGCCCGGCCATTTCGCGGCGAACTCGCGAATCTGCGTCGTCAGCGTCGCTTCGACTTCGGCGGGGTTCTCTTCCGGGATGATCCGGCGATCGATGCGGAACGACACGTGGTCGGGCACCACGTTGGTGTTGATCCCGCCCTTGATCAGCCCGACCACCAGCGTGGGCGAGCCGATGCCGGACACGGACGACTTCTGCACCGCATACGATTTTCGCAGCGCATAGAGTTCCGACAGGATGCCGGTCGCGGCTTCCAGCGCGTCGATGCCCTTCTCGGGTTCCGCGGCGTGCCCCGACTTGCCGGCGACGTCGACCTGCAGATGCAGGCATCCATTGTGGGCGGTGGTGATGCCATACGAGAAGCCCGCCGAGATCGCGTAGTCAGGCGCGCTGATTTTGTTTTGCAGCAGCCATTGCGGGCCGAGCGCGCCGCCCACTTCCTCGTCGTAGGTCAGGTGCAGCTCGACCGTCCCGTCGAATGCCGCGCCATGCACCGCCGCATCGCGCAGCACCAGCAGCGCGAACGCGTAGGTCGCGAAGTCCGACTTCGACACGGCCGCACCGCGGCCGTACATGGTGCCGTCCTTCACCTCGGCGCCGTAGGGGTCCGTGGTCCAGCCGGAACCGGGCGCCACCACGTCGCCGTGCGCGTTGAGCGCGATCACCGGCCCCCTGCCCTCGCCGAAGCGGACGCGGACCACCAGCACGGTGCAGCTGATCATTCCGTTGGCCTTGACCGCATCGTCCGGGATCACGTGGCGCTCGACGGTGAATCCCATCGCCTCCAGCAATTCGGCGGCGCGGCGCGCATGCGGCGCGCAGTCGCCGGGCGGATTGTCGGAAGGAACCTTGACCAGTTCCGCGAGGAATCGGTCTTCGTCGCCACGATGGGCGGCAAGGAAATCGTGGATGGCGAGTACGATGTCGGGCATGTTCGGTGATTCTGTTAACGACTCAGGACCGGCGTGAACGACGCGATGAAGCGCAGGAACGCGCGCGCGCCGGCGGCGACGTCGTCCTGCGTCACCGCCTCCGCGGGATTGTGACTGATGCCTCCCTTGCAGCGGACGAAGAGCATGCCGATCGGCGCGATGGCGACCAGCGCCATGCCGTCGTGGCCGGCGCCGGACGGCAGATGATGGACACGGCCACCGTCTTCCGCGATGGCGGCGGCGATCTGGCGCTGCATGGCGGGGTCGCACGGCGCGGTCTTCGCTTCCCACAGCGGCGTGACCGCCATCTCGATCTCGCGACGCCGGACGATGGCCTCGCATTCTGCACGGATCGCCGCGACCGCCGCATGGCGTTGCGCGTCCGTGGGCGCGCGCACGTCCAGCGAAAAGCGGACCTTGCCGGGAATGACGTTCATCGCGCCCGGCAGCGCCTCGATACGCCCCACCGTGGCCACGATGTCCGGCAACGACGCGGCGATGCGTTCCACCGCAACCATGCACTCGGCCGCCGCGGCCAGCGCATCGCGGCGCAGCGCCATCGGCACCGTCCCGGCGTGCCCGGCCATCCCCGTCAATTCGATGCTGAACCGGTTGCCGCCGTTGATCGCCGTGACCACGCCGGTCGCCAGGCCTTCGGCTTCGAGCACCGGCCCCTGCTCGATGTGCAACTCGGCATAGGCCAGCACATGCCCGGGCTTGCGGGCGATGGCGGCGATCTGCGCCGGGTCGAGCCCGAAGCCGCGCAGCGCGTCGCGCATCGTGACACCGTTCGCGTCGGTCTTGTCGAGCACGGATTGATCGAAGGTGCCCGCAACCGCGCGGCTGCCGAGCAGCGTCGAACCGTAGCGCACGCCCTCCTCGTCGCCAAAACCCAGCACCTCGATGGCGAATGGCAGGCGCCGATTCGCGACATGCAATGCATGCACGCATTCGATGGCGGAAATCACGCCCAGCATGCCGTCGTACTTGCCGGCGTCGCGAACCGTGTCCAGGTGCGACCCCAGCATCAGGCACGGCGCCCCGGCGCGTTCGCCTTCGTAGCGGCCGATGCAGTTGCCAATGGCGTCCAAGTGTGCGGCCATGCCGGCTTCGCGCATCCAGCGAAGCACCATCGCGTTGGCCTGGCGTTGTTCCTCGGAAAGAAACACCCGCGTCAATCCGCCCGGAAGTTCCGACAGCCGGCCGAGCGCCTGGCACCGGTCCCAGATGCGCTGGGGCTGCAGTGCGGTGAGAAGGCCGGGATCGGTGGGCATGGGGTCGCGAAGACGCGTGCGCCGGTCGCGCTTGTTGGACGAGACGAAGGGATTCTAACCCGGACCCGTTGTTGGCAAAGTTGCCAACTTTTCCCCTTGTAAACACCTGCGCGAGCGGTGCTAGACTGGGCCAATGTCCATGAACCATGGTCTGATTGCCTGCGCACTGGCGCTGGCCGTGTCCGCGTGCCAGGACATGCCGCAGGCCGGCCTCGCCCCATCCGCCGCCCCCGCCTATGTTCCCGCCAATGCCATGCCGCCCATCGTGACCAACGCGTCGGACGCGCTCGTCGGTCCGGAGTGGCAATGGCAGCGCACGCACCTCGGTGCGGCGCCGCAAGTGGTGGCGGCATCGCCCGGTCGCTACACGCTGGCCTTCCAGGCTGGCGGTCGCGTCAACGTGCGAGCGGACTGCAACAGCGGCAGCGGCAGCTACGAGGTCAACGGCACCCAGATGAAATTCGGCGCCATCGCGCTCACCCGCATGATGTGCCCGCAAGGTTCGCAGGACGGCGAGTTCCTGCGCTCGCTGGCGCAGGTCACGGGGTACACAATCGCGGGAGGCGAACTGCTGCTGACGCTGGCCGACGGCGCGACCATGCGGTTCAGGACGGCGAGCTAGTCAGGCCGGTTCGCGATGGTCATCCAGCGTCAAGCCAGGCGCACCGCGCCGGAATAAAGTGTAGTTGCCGCCTGAAGCGCTTGGGCAGAACTTCCGAAGCTGGCGCTGGCGAGAATCGATTGCGCCGGCGTCGCGCCCATGGTCGTCAATGCGTTTCGATGCCCGAAGTCGTACGCGAAATCTCCACCCAGCGCCGCAATGTCACTTCCCGAAAGGTAGTTGCCGGACAGTGCATTGGAAAGGTTCCAGCTGGTAATGGTCGGATTGGCGGCAATTGCGGCATCGAACGCACTGACGATCCCGGTGAAATTGAAATTGACGACCTTCCTCTTGAGCAGAGGATCGCTTCCGGCCGGATTGAACGCGGACATTGCGTCGGCAATGACCTGCAAGTTGAGGACACTCTTGTTGTTGACGCCGGATTGATACCAGTTCCTTAAGGTGATCTGATCGCCATTGCCGGCGTCGAGGATCAAATCGAGTCCCGTCTTCTTCAGCTTGAGGTCGGCATACGCCAAGCCGCCCCCCAAACTCAACGTGTCGTCGGTGCCCGTACTCGCGTTGACGATGTCCGCTCCGTCACCCTTGTTGAACCCGATAACGTCCGAGCCACCGCCTGTCGTGAGCGTGTCGCTGCCGGCACCGCCGATCAACATCTCCCGCGCCGCGCCACCGGTGAGAGTGTCCATGCCAATGCCGCCATCCAGCAGGTTGTTGCCCGATGCGTCGGTCAGCGTGTCGTTGCCCATGCCGCCCTGCAGGAGGTCGTTGCCGGCGCCGCCAAGCAATGAATCGTCCCCGGAAGCCCCCCACACCGTGTCGTTGCCGTTGCCACCATCGAGTGTATTCGCCGCCGAATTGCCCTGCACCCAGTTGTCCAGCAGGTTGCCCGTCGCATTGATCGCCGCCGCGCCGGACAGCGTGACGTACTCGACATTGGCGAAGAGGGCGATCGTCGCCGCGCTCTGCACCGAGTCGATGCCGCTACCCGCAGCCTCCACTACGACGTCCGTCCCGACGTCGACAATGTAAGTATCGTTGCCGGCGCCGCCCTGCATCGTGTCGCTGCCGCTGCCGCCGGAAAGCACATTGTCCCCGCCGTTGCCGTTGAGCACATTGTCCAGGGTGTTGCCGGTCCCGTTGATCGATGCCACTCCCGTCAGCGTGAGATTCTCGACATTCGCCGCAAGTGTCAGCGTCACTGCGCTTTGCTCCGTGTCGGTACCCTCGCCGACGGCCTCGATGACTACATCTGTGGCCACGTCGACGATATAGCTATCGTTGCCTGCGCCGCCGGCAAGCGTGTCGCTACCGGCGCCGCCATCCAGCACGTTGTTTCCGGCGTTGCCGGTCAACCGGTTGCCAAGCGCGTTGCCAGTCGCATTGATTGCCGTGGTGCCCGTAAGCGTCAGGTTCTCGACATTGGCAGCCAGAACATGGCTGATGCTGCTCTGGACGATGTCCGTACCTTCGCCTGCGGCCTCGGTCACCAAGTCGCCGGCATTGTCCACGACGTAAGTGTCGTCGCCGACCCCGCCCCGCAGCGTATCGGCGCCAGCGCCTCCGCTTAATACGTTGTTACCGGCATTGCCGGTCAGCACATTGTTCATCGTGTTGCCGGTGGCGTTGATCGCGGCCGCTCCGGTCAGCGTAAGGATTTCGACATTGCTGGAAAGCGTATAGGTCGCTGATGACTGCACGGCATCGGTACCCTCGCCGGCGTTCTCGACGATCACATCGCCCGTGGTGTCCACCACATAGGTGTCGTTTCCCTGTCCGCCCTTGAGCGTGTCTGCACCTGCGCCGCCATTCAGCTGGTCATCGCCGGCATTGCCTGCCAAAATATTGGCGCCAGCGTTGCCGGTGAGGACATTGCTGCCGCCATTGCCGGTGCCATTGATCGCGGCGGAGCCAGTGAGCGTGAGGTTCTCGAGCGTCCCCGCAAGCGTGTAGGTCACGCTGGATTGCACCGTGTCCGTGCCTTCATTGGCGAGTTCGGTCACCACATCGCCGTTGCTGTCGACCACGTAGGTGTCGTTTCCGATACCACCGGTCATCGAGTCTGCGCCAGCCTTTCCATCCAGAACGTTGTCGGCCGCATTGCCGGTGAGTTTGTTGGAGAGCGCGTTTCCCGTGCCGTTCAGCGCGGATGATCCGGTGAGCAACAGCGCATCGACGTTGGCTGGAAGCACGTAGCTGATCGCGGAATTGACGGTGTCGTATCCAGGACTTGCGCCTATGACCAGGTCCCCGGGATCGTCGACAATATAGGTGTCGACGCCGCCATTGCCGGCCATCCTGTCGGCACCGGCTCCGCCATCCAGCAGGTCGTAGCCAGCGCCGCCGTCAAGTGTGTCGTTCCCCGCGTATCCGTACAACCGCGAGCCATAGGGCCCGGCGGTCAGGACGTCGTTGCCGGTCGTTCCGCGCACGGCATACAGCTTGTCGAGGACCACTGGCCCATCCCATACCGTGCCATCGCCGAAGTGAATTTCCACGGTACGATTGGCATCGACATAACCTGGAACACGCAGCGAATCTGCGCCGCCATTGATCGACACCACGAGATTTGCGCTGTAGTCGTCGTCCTCCCGGGCCACGCTGACGTCTGCCGGGCGCAGGCCCGCACCCACCTGGATGATCAGTTTGTCGCTTGTGAAGAGAATTTCATCCTGGGTGACGACGTCGTGTCCGCCGCCGGTGTTCAGGACATAGGTGTCCGTGCCCGAACCCCCGGAAAGGGTGTCATTGCCGGCCCCTCCATCGAGGACATCGTCCCCGTCGCCGCCGAACAGGAGGTCGTCGCCGGCACCGCCTTCCAGTGCGTCGTTGCCCCCGACATCGTAGAGGTAGTCGGCGCCATCGCCGCCTTGCAACAGGTCGTTGCCCTGGCCGCCATCCAGCGTGTCGTCGCCATCATTTCCTCCAACGGTGTCGTTGCCATCGCCGCCCGACAGCGTGTCGTTACCTCCGCCGCCGATCAGCGTGTCATCGCCATTTTCGCCACTAAGGATATTCGCGACGGATGTCGAGAGATCGTTCTCCGCAAACAGCAGGTCGTTGCCATCGCCTCCATACACGTGATCGCTGTCTGCCCCGCCCCGCAGGATGTCGTTGCCGGCGTCGCCAAATAGGGTGTCGCTCTCCGAACCACCATCGATCGCATCGTTGCCGTCGTCGCCATGTACCGTATCGGCACCGGTATCGGCAGTGATGGCGTCATCGCCGGCCTCGCCAAAGAGCAGATCATCACCATCGCCACCGCGGATCGCGTCCGCGCCAGCACCGCCCCAGATTCTGTCGTTTCCGGCCTCGCCGCCCAGCGAATCGTTGCCGGCGTAACCATTGATGACGTCGTCGCCACCCAGCGCGAAGAGTCGGTCATCGTTCGCGGTTCCCTCCAGCCCATCCGCGCTATCAGTCGGAACATGCGAAAAGCTCGCGACCAGCCGGCTGCGAAGTTCGATGGCGGAGATCGCCGCTCCACTGGCGAACGCCACTTCCGCGTCAGCGTACATGCTGACTGTCGATAACGACCCCGGCACATCGTCGCGATATTCGGCCAGTTGGATTCGATCGCCCGTGCCGAGAACGTTGAGCATGCCGCGATCGAATCGGATATCGTCGTGGCTTATGGTTGCATCGAAGACAATGTGGCTGGCACCATCCAAGTCCTGGATGACGTCAGTGCCGAATCCCCGGCTGAATCGATAGGTGTCCATCCCGCTCATGCCTGCGAGGCGGTCGTTCCCCGACCCTCCGTCCAATGCGTCGTCACCGGCCCCTCCGTTCAGCGAGTCGTCACCGCCTCCGCCGGAGATCAGGTTGTCCGACGCGTTTCCGGTCAGTACGTTGTCGCCGGAGTTCCCCTGCAAGTCGGAAGCACCGAGGTCGTCTCCAAGCGTCAGGTTCTCGACGTTGGCGGCCAGGTCGATGGCCGAGTACAACCGCGTGCCGGTTCCACGGAACTCGATGGTGTCGACTCCTTCACCAGGACTTTCGAAGACGCTGTCATTGCCGTTGACGACGTAGTAGTCGTCGCCCATGCCGCCATGGAGCGTGTTGCCCGCAATGTTCTGCGTGGCGTCGAGCCGGTTCCCGAGTTCGTTTCCAATACCGTCGATTGCGGCGCTGCCCGTCAACGTCAGGACCTCGACGTTGTCCGGCAACTCGTAGGTGACGGAGCTTCGGATTTCGTCGAACGAGTACTGAGACCTGCCGACATCCGGATTGCCGGGTTCGATGACCCGATCGTTTGCGTTGTCGACCACATACACATCGTTGCTCGACGCACCCTGCAACGTGTCCGCACCCGGACCGCCATCCAGGTAATACGGCACGCTGCTGGAGAGCGGGCCCGCGTAGCCAAGGAAATTGTCGAGAGCATTGCCGATCATCGAATCGGTGCCAATGGTCCCCCGATTCAAAGACCCGCCCACGTCGATCGCATTCTCGATGTTGCCCGGCAAAGTGAAGGTACCGGCGCCATGGGTAAGAATGACCGTGTCGTTTCCCTCGTTCGGATTCTCGACGGCCACGCCGCCCTTGAAATAGTCGTAGTAATACGTATCGTTGCCCTTGCCCCCGGACATCACTGCGTAGCCACCAGTGCCTCCGCCGGTTGCCGAATGGAGGGGTCCCCCCGGTCCGTCGAAGATGTTGTTGCCGTCATTGCCGACGAGATAGCTGGTGGCGTTCGATGCATTTGCCCAGGCATTTGCATCGAGCACCCCGGTCAGAATGAGCGTCTCCACATTGCCGGGTAGTCCAAAGCTGACCGAACTGCGAATCGTGTCGTTGCCGCCGTTGGGCAGTTCGGCTACGGTGTCCTGGCCGTCGTCGACGACGAAAGTGTCGTTGCCTGTAGTGCCCGTCATCGCGTTGACGGTGCCTGCTTCGATGCGAGTGGCGATCTGCGCACTGTTCCACACCGTCCCGTCCACGAACTGGAATCGCTCGATTTTCTGATCCACGAACGCGGTGCCGGTGAGGGTCGGCACGGTTGCAACGAAGTAGCCGACGATGCGCGACTGAACGGCGCCGTTCTTCATCGCGACGACCAAGTCTGCATCGTCCCGGATGAGGCGCGTTTCGCCTGGCAGGACGCCTGTTCCAAACTCGATCGTATCCAGTTCGGATTGCGGTGTGACCGAGGCATGTGACTCCGCGATGGTGGTGCCGCCATCCTCCAGTCCCAGTACATAGGTGTCCATTCCATCGCCGCCGGACAGCTGGTTTTTGCCCCCTCCGCCCGTCAGGCGGTCATCGCCAGCCTCGCCACCGAGCATGTCGTCGAACTTTCCGCCGATAAGCGTATCGTTTCCTGACCCAGCATTGACTTGCTGTTGTGCCGCACTGCCGTCAATGGTGTCGTTGCCGGAACTGCCCGTCACCCCAAGCGTTTGTGTCGGCATCTTTTTGGCCGGCCCGGCGGCTGCAAGCGCCAGATCCCGTGCCTGCTGGGATGTGAGCGTCGAACCATCGTCGAACTTGTAGGCTGAGATCGTGCCATCGAGCCCACCCATCACCACCAGCGAGCGACCGCTCGCGAATCCGTCGACGACCAGGCTGCGGCCATTGCCGAACTGGTCGACGCCGATTCGGAACGTCAACTGCGCCGACGTGACGCCTGCGGCAAACTGGGCGACATTGCTGCCTCCGGAATCAAAAATGACGTCGCCGTCGGATTGGGCGTCGATGAGGTAGGTATCGTTGCCGGCGCCGCCGACCAGATAGTTGCGGCCGGATCCGCCGGACAATGTGTCGTCACCGTCTTCGCCAAACAGCAGGTCGTCGCCCGAGTCGCCGAAGAGCAGATCGTTACCGGCACCCCCAGCCAATTGGTCGGGCCCGGCACCGCCGCTTATCGCGTCAACGCCTTCATCGCCCCATCCGTAGTCGATTCCTCCGCCGCCTTGAATGGCATCGTTACCTGTGCCCCCGGACATATAGGTAACGCCCGTGCCGCCACTCAGGATGTCGTCGCCAGCCTCCCCATAGAGCGAAGCCCCGCCAAAGGGCGCGCTGAGGACGTCGTTCCCGTTGCCGCCCTGCAACAACGTCTGCTGCGAAAAATTGCCGCAATAACCATGGGTGAGCAACGTGTCATTGCCGTCGCCACCCCACAGATGACCGTCACCCTTCAGTTCATCGTCGCCGGCATCGCCCAGGAAATCGTTGAGTTGCCCGAAATCCCCCACGATGACGTCATTGCCGTCGCCGCCGGACGCAATGTTGCTGTCTTCCGGGTCGCCGCCATCGCGCCCCATGTCGATGAAATCGTCCCCGGCCTCTCCCAGGAATTGGTCCGAACCGGCGCCGCCGAGCAGCGTGTCGTTTCCACCGTAGCCGCGCAAGTAGTCGGCCCCGGCGCCACCATCGAGATAGTCGTCGCCCTGATTGGCAGTCGGCGTCTGGTCCGAGTCCCCGAAAAGCAGGTCGTCGCCGTCGCCGCCCAGAATCGTGTCCTTGGCCGCATCACCCGCCAGCGTATCGTTGCCGTCGCCGCCGCTGATGTAGTCGTCACCGTCGTCCGCTGCCGTTGGGCTGACGCCACCCACAGCAATGTCGTTGTTGCCTCGAATCACGTCGTTGCCCGCACCGCCCAGCAATGTGTCGGCACCCCCGTCGCCGAAGATCCGGTCGTTGCCACTTCCTCCATCGATGAAGTCGGCCCCGATCGGTGTGGCCGACGTGATGCCGATGAGCTGGCCATAGTCGTCGCCAGCGAGACGATCATCGCCATTCCCGCCGAACAGGACATCGTCGTCCTCGCCACCTGACATCGTGTCGTTGCCATCGTCGCCCCAGATCGTGTCGTCACCCAACTCACCGTAGACCGCATCGTCGCCCGATCCCGCGTGAATTTCGTCGGCGGCGCCTACGTCCAATGCAGAGCTATGCGGTATGACCGACGAGTACCAGGCGTTGAATGGAGCGCCTGCCCCCGTGGCCGGCTGCACGTACATCGTGGTGAGGTCTCCGGGCTCGTAATCGTCGTCGCCGTTGATCAAGTCGTGTCCCGCACCGCCCACCAGCAGGTCCTTGCCACCACCGCCGAAAATGATGTCGTTCCCGTCACCACCAGCCACAGTGTCGGAGCCGAGGCCGCCCTGCAGCCACTCGCTCGTCGACACATAGAGCTTTGCGGGCATGGCGCCATCGGTGAGCGCCGTAGCCGACGTCTTGATGTAGTCGCGCAACGCGGCTTCGGTAAGCAAGCTGTCCGCAAACATCGTGTCGTTGCCGTCGTTGCCGGTCACCACATCGATGCCCGTTCCGCCCTCGACGATGTCGTCGCCTGCCTTCCCGTCAACTTCGTCGCGCCCAGCGAGGCCCTGGACACGGTCGTTTCCGCCGGCCCCCAGAACGGCGTGGCGGCCACCCGTGCTCGACCGATTGTCGTCCAGCGTGGTGCCCATGACCAGATCGATCGGGCTGGAATAATTGATGCCATTAGGCGCCGGCGCATTGAGGACAATGCCGAGATCGCCCGATTGAAAGTGCTTGACTGTAGTGGTCCCGACTTCGGAGCGCACGAGGAGATCGCCGCGCCCATCCGCGCCTGGCGTGAAGGTATAGGTGACGTCCTTGCCGTTGACGCTTTGTTTCCAAATCCCGGCAAACTCGCCGCTGCCACCAATCAACTTTGTCGCGCCGATGCGAATCTCGCCCAGTCCGTCGACATCATCGATCGTGTCGTTGCCATCCCCGGACACGAGGACGTAACTGTCGACGCCGGCACCACCCCGCAGCACATCACCGTCGGTACCACCGGTCAGGATGTCGTTGCCACTTCCACCGTCCAGTGTATCGGCTCCCGCTTGCCCGCGCAGGAAATCCGCCTCGGATCCGCCGTAGAGTTCGTCGCGGCCATTGCCGCCATCCAGCGTGTCCGCACCTTGCCCGCCATACAACTTGTCATCGAGCGCGTCGCCGTAGATAAAATCGGCGTCCGCGCCTCCGAGCAGCGTGTCGTTGCCATCGCCCCCGTTGAGCGTGTCGGAACCGGCGTTGCCTTCAAGGTAGTCGTTGCCTCCGTTGCCGTTGATCGTGTCGGCACCGGCCATGCCATAAACATGATCTCCGATGGCCGCCCCGCCTCCCGCAAGCGTCTCCCCGGCGTCGCTGCCGAACAGCACCAACGCCGGGTTACTGCCCGCCGCGACATTGCCGCCAGCCTGTAATCCACCCACCACCGTGAAGGCCTTGCCAAGGGCCATGTCCTGAAATCTGTAGCTCTCCGCGGCCGCGCCTCGCACCGCTTCAGTATTGGCCGCGTTTCGCTGCAGTTCCCACGTCAGCATCGCGGCTCGATCGGCATACCACGTATCGGTGTAGGCGAACTCTTTCGTTGTGTCGCCGTACAGCCGCGCACTCTTGTCGGCGGTCCACTCGGCAAAATCGCCGCCATGCGCGCTCGCCCAAATCACGTCGAGCGCGGCCTGCGCGCCAGCAACCCCCGGCTGCGCCTGCAGCGCGAACGGGGTGAGTGTTCTCAAGGCAAGGAAGTTGCCGAAGTCGGTCTTGCCCGACGACGCGATCGACGCGCCTCGGGCGGCATCCACCGGCACAATCTGCACAAATCCCCCACCCGCTTGCGGATTGGAAAGCAGCGCACGATACGGAATGCTCGAATCCACTGCGGCAAGGTTCTCGTGCAAGACGGCTCTATCTTCCGCCGGTGTCCCAGCCACCCCGACACCGAACAACTGCCGCCGAAGCCCGTCGACCAGTCCTTCCAGCCGCAAACTCGCCGTACCGGCACCAATGAACATCGACGCCATGGCAGATGAATTCAAGGTCGGATCGATGGTGGAAAGCGCGCTCTGTACCGCAAGCGCGTCGGTAAGCGTGACTATCGAGTGGTTGTGGATCGGTCCACCCGGTTCAATGCGAATGCTCTGCACGGAACCAATCATCTGTCCAAGTCCTGCTGCGCCTGATATGCCATCGAGCGCGCGCACATTGAAGATCTTGTCACTTGGGATGGTCGCGTTGACGATACCGAAAAACTTCAGCAACTCGGTGCCGATGTT
>DAOMGB010000001.1:112122-118684 GCA_035430095.1 Casimicrobiaceae bacterium
TCGTACGCCCCCGTCTTTCTTGCAGAGTTCTTCCATTTGCCGATCAAGGGCAAATTTCTCGCAGCCCGTCAATGAAACGAAGACGACAGCAAGGGGAAGAACATATCTGCAGATGTTGGTAGGACGCCCAACGGACGAGGCGATCGCACGCCCGCCACTCGAACCAACCTGGGTCGCAGGTGTGGTCATTCCAGTCTCCCCTTGATGAATGCCAAGCCGCCGCCGCAAAGCGTAATCCCAGCCGCCCCGCTTTTCCAATTCGTTGCCGAAGGTGCACCCGTGATCCCGGTCCCTGAAGGAAGCCGAGGTTTTGGCAAGAGTGAATGAAATCGGGCCGACCGGCACTCATCCGATTGGATGACTTGCCGTCGGCCCGTGAGGGTGCTACCTGCGACTAACCCGCAGTTGGAAGGGGTGGCGATGCGTCGGGTCGAGCGCTTCCGGCCCGCAGCCTGAATTGTGCTTTCGCTACTTCCCCCCGCCCGCGATCACTCCCCGCGCCTTGAGCTGGCCGATGATGAGATCGGCGAAAGCAGGGGTCTCACGGTCCACGGTGCGCGGGTTGAGCGTCTGCGTGTTGGCCGACCACACGACCATCCTCGTCGTGGTGTCGAACAGCGTCGTCTCGACCGTCGCCAGGTCGTATTGCGAGACTTCCGTCACCGGGACCATGGCAGGACCAAATCCGCCGCCCCAGCCGGGGCCCCAGGGTCCGCTGCCCCACATCATGGCACCGGCGGGAGACATCGTCGTGGTGACCTGGGTCCGCGTGTCCACGCCCAGCAGCCGGACCACCAGCAGGCCTTGCGCGCCGCTGCGAGCGACAGCGTCGGTGAACTGGCCCTGCGCCGCCCGCGCCTCATCCGGGATCACCGTCCAGCCGGCAACACCTTCCACGCCAGCGTCGCGCAGCTTCTGCGCAAAGATGTCCTCGAACACGCGACGGTTGGACAGGTTGGTACCCGCGCCGACCACGACGATCTTCTTCATCGCCGGACCCTTGAAATTCGGGTCGAACCAGGCGGAGTTGATGGTTGTCGACTGGCAGGCCGCCAGCAGCACTGCGGCGAAGAGCAGCACCAGGACGTTGGTCAGTTTTCTCATGATGATGTCTCCTTGGTATCGACTCGAGGTAAACAGGTTCAGCGCCCGATGAATTCCGGCTTGCGCTTTTCGAGAAAGGCGGCGATTCCTTCGTTGCGGTCGTGGCTCGCGGCGAGCAGCGCGAAGGCCTGGCGTTCCGCCGCCAGTCCCTCCGCGAGCGGCATATCATACGCGCGCAGCACGGCCTCCTTGGCCCGGCGCACCGCGAGCGCCGGCTTGGTGGCGATGATCGAGGCAATTTCCACGGCGCGCGCAAGGGCGCTTTCCGGCTCGTCGACCTCCACGACCAGGCCCGAGGCCAGCGCCGCCTGCGCGTTGATCGGCAGGCCGGTCAGCACCATCTGCATCGTGAGCGCCTTGCCGACGGTGCGGGCGAGGCGCTGCGTGCCGCCCGCGCCGGGGATCATGCCGAGGTTGACCTCCGGCTGCCCGAATTGCGCGTTCTTGCCCGCGATCAGGATGTCGCAGCACAGCGCCAGCTCGCACCCTCCCCCCAGCGCGTAGCCGCATACCGCGCCGACCAAAGGCTTGGGAAAGGCGGAGATCGCCCGCCAGTGGAGCTGCCGCTGGTGAGTGAGGATTTCGTCCGGGCCGAGCGGCGCCATCTCGCGCACGTCGGCGCCGGCGGCAAAGCACGTGAGTCCGCCGGTCAGGACGACGGCCTTGGTAGCCTCGTCGTCCGCCGCCAGCGCAAGCTCCGCCGCGATCTCGGCCAGCGTCTGCGTGCGCAGCGCGTTGCGGAATTCCGGCCGGTGCAGCGTGAGTTGCACGACGCCGCCGTCGGGCCGCGTGACGACGATGTCTTGTCTCGGTTGATCCATCGTCGACAGTTTAGCAAGACCGGACGAGGTGGGCAGGCGTCGGCGGCAGTCGACTAACGATGCTTGAACACGGGCTTGCGCTTCTCCACGAACGCGCGCATGCCCTCTTTCTGGTCATCCAGCGCGAACGTGGAATGGAACTCGCGCCGCTCGAAGGTGAGCCCTTCGGCCAGCGACGACTCGTAGGCGCTGTTGATCGATTCCTTGATCTTCAGCACGACCGGCAGGGAATACGACGCGATCTTGGTGGCGAAGGCGAGCGCCTCGGCTTCGAGCTGGTCGGCCGGGACGATGCGCGCGACCAGGCCCGCGCGTTCGGCTTCCACCACGTCGACCATGCGCCCGGTCATGCACCAATCGAAGGCCTTGGCCTTGCCGATGGCGCGCGGCAGCCGCTGCGTGCCGCCCATGCCGGGAATGGTGCCGATGGTGATCTCCGGCTGCCCGAACTTGGCGTTGTCGGCGGCGATGATCGTGTCGCAGGCCATGGCCAGTTCGCAGCCGCCGCCCAGCGCATAACCGGCCACGGCGGCGATCACCGGCTTGCGGATGCGCAGGATCTCCTCCCAGTCGCGCGTGATGTAGTCGTCGCGATAGACCTTGGCGTAGTCCCACTCGGCCATCGCGCCGATGTCGGCTCCCGCCGCAAAGGCCTTGTCGTTGCCGGTGAGCACGATGCAGCCGATGCTGTCGTTGTCGTCGAACGCGTGCAGCGCCACGCCGAGTTCCTTGGCCAGCGCGTCGTTGAGCGCGTTCATGCGCGTCGGACGGTTGAGGCGGATGATTCCGACGCGGCCGTGGATCTCGACGATGATGTTCTCGAAGTTCATGGCGTTTCCTGTTTCTCGAATGGTGTGATGCGCAAGTCAGCGCCTGGACGGGTCGAAGTTCCTGGCGAGCCCCTGCCAGCAACGGAAATATTCGCTCTGCAACTGCGCGGACTCGAGCGCGCCGAGCGTGGGCCTGATCACCTGGCGCGTCTCGAACATGAACGCCATGGTGTCCCTGATCCGCGTCGGCTGCGAGAGGTCGGCGGTGCTGGCCTTCTCGAACGTCTCCGCGTCGGGACCGTGCCCCGTCATGCAGTTGTGCAGGCTCGCGCCGCCTGGCATGAAGCCCTCGGCCTTGGCATCGTAGACGCCGTGGATCAGGCCCATGAACTCGCTCGCGATGTTGCGGTGGAACCACGGCGGCCGGAACGTGTTCTCCATGGCCAGGATGCGCGGCGGGAAGATGGCGAAGTCGATGGTGTCCACGCCCGGCGTGTCGCTGACCGATTGGAGGACCAGGAAGATGGACGGATCGGGATGGTCGTAGCTGATCGAGCCGATGACGTTGAACCTGCGCAGGTCGTACTTGTACGGCGCGTAGTTGCCATGCCACGCGACCACGTCGAGCGGCGAGTGGCCGATCTGGGCGGACCACAGGTTGCCCATGAACTTGGCGACCAGCTCGAACCTGCCTTCGCGATCTTCGTACGCGGCGTGGGGTATCTGGAAATCGCGCGGGTTGGCCAGGCCGTTGGACCCGATGACGCCGAGGTCGGGAAGGCGGAAGGCGGCGCCGTAGTTCTCGCACACGTAGCCGCGCGCCGCGCCGTCCTGCAATTCGACGCGGAAGCGCACGCCGCGCGGAACCACGACGATCTCCTGCGGCTCGACGTCGATCCGCCCGAATTCGGTGGCCAGGCGCAAACGCCCCTGCTGCGGCAGGATCAGCAACTCGCCGTCGGCATCGTAGAAAAACCGGTCGACCATCGAGCGATTGGCCGCGTAGAGATGGATGCCGCACCCGGACATGGCGGCCGCGTCGCCGTTGCCGGCCATCGTGACCATGCCCTGGATGAAATCAGTTGGCTTCCTGGGCAGCGGCAGCGGATCCCAGCGCAACTGGTTGGGGGGCGTGGGCACGTCGCCGAAGCGGACTTCGAACCGGCCGTTGTCGATGCGGCGAAACGGCATGTGCATCGCCGCAGGCCGGATGCGGTACGTCCACGAGCGCCGGTTGGCGGCGCGCGGCGCGGTGAACGCGGTGCCCGAAAGCTGCTCCGCGTAGAGCCCATAGGGCGCGCGCTGCGGCGAGTTGCGCCCGACGGGCAGCGCGCCCGGCAGCGCCTCGCTGGCGAACTCGTTGCCGAAGCCGGTCTGGTAGGTCAGCGGCGGTTCCATCCTGGCCGTCTTGTGTGCCGTCTTCGTCGGGCGCCTGGAAGTCCTGGTGGGCATGGTTGGTCAGTTCCGCAGATAGAGACGGGGAATCAGGCGGGCGCGACATCTTCGCGCGCCGCGGCCATGGCGGCCCGAAGGACGCCAGCATCGCCGATGTGATTGGCCAGCAGCAGGATGAGCTTGGCATTCACGATGCTGCTCTGCGCGTCGCTGAGGTCGCGATGCATGGCGAGCAAATCCTCGTAGAAGTCGTCCGGCGCGGCCAGGTTGGGTTCGGTCTTCAAAGCGTGCATGCCGCGGTCCTCTATGGTTTGGCGCTGTCGCCGGCTGTGCCCGTTGCCCGGGCGATCGCCCGGCGCACGGCGGCGGCGTCGAAGCGCCGCCAGCGCGCGCACACGTGCTGGTCCGGGCGGAACAGGTAGCACGTATTCGGCTGCGCATCGTACCGCTTTGCCAGCAGCCGGTCCTTGTCCTGGATCAGGACCCGCCCTTCGTGCGCCATGCCGCCGACCTGGACGACCGAACAGGGCACTTGATGCTGGGCCAGGTCACGGGCGGCGATGGGCGAAACGGCGCCGCCGAACACAAGCAGATTGAATCCGCCATCCAGGTGTTGCATCAGCCAGTCGCCCCGCGGACCGGTCACCGGCGCGTCGGCGGCGGGCGCGCCGGGCACCATCGCCCCGGCAATCACGTCGTGGTCCGGCGTGTTCAGGCTCGACGCGGCGAGAATCTTCGGCACCGACAGGCGTCCGCTGTTGACCAGCTTGCGCGCGAACGCATGATGCCGCGACAGGGCCAGCGTGGCGTCGCGGAAGGTCCGAGACACCGCGCTCTTGGGCGTGATGAAGTCCGTCGCCCGGGTGGAATTGAGAATGTTCTCGTCGGCCGCCGCAATGCGTTCCTCGTCGTAGGAATCGAGCAGCGACTCCGGCGCCAGGCCGCGCATGACCAGGTCGAGCTTCCACACCAGGTTGTCGACATCCTGCACGCCGCTGTTGGCGCCGCGCGCGCCGAACGGGCTGACGAGGTGCGCAGCGTCGCCGGCGAACAGCACGCGGCCGTGGCGGAACTTCTGCATCCTTCGGCACTGGAACGTGTAGACGCTCGCCCATTCGATCTCGAACCTGGCATTGGCGCCGAGCATCGCGCGCAGCCGCGGCAGGATGTTCTCCGGCTGTTTCTCTTTCTCCGGATCGGCGTCCCAGCCCAGCTGGAAGTCGATGCGCCACACATCATCCGCCTGCCGGTGCAGCAAGACGGACTGGTTGGGGTGAAATGGCGGATCGAACCAGAACCAGCGCTCGGTGGGAAAATCCGAGGTCATGTGGATGTCGGCGATCAGGAACCGGTCGTGGAAGACCTGGCCCTCGGTATCCAGCCCGAGCAGGTGGCGGACCGGGCTGCGCGCGCCGTCGCACACGATCAGCCAGTCGCAAGTCAGCGAATAGTCGCCGTCGTGCGTCGCAACGCGAAGGGTGACGTTTTCGTCGCCGCGCTCGACCTTGACCACGCGGTGTTTCCAGCGAATTTCGGCGGCGGGCAGCGCGTCGACGCGCCGCACCAGCTGTTCCTCGAAGTGGTACTGCTGAAGGTTCACGAACGCCGGCCGGTGGTGGCCGGGTTCGGGCAGCAGGTCGAACTGGTAGGCGAGCCGGTCGCCGTGGAAGACCTTGCCGACGTTCCAGCTCACGCCCTTGCCTGCGATCGCATCGCCGCAACCCAGGCGGTCGAGTATTTCCAGGGTGCGCTTGGCGTAGCAGATCGCCCGCGACCCGACGCTGACGGTGTCGTCGTCGTCCAGCACCAGCACCGGGATGCCGCGCTGGGCGAAGTCGATGGCGGCAGCGAGCCCCACCGGCCCCGCGCCGACGATCACGACGCCGCGATGTCGCGCCACGCCGTCCAGCTCGGGCGCGCGATGGTACGGAAAGACAGGATTGGTGTAGGTCTTCATTGCCGACGGCCTTCCATGCCGCGAAAACGGCGCGACGACGGGCTTCAGCCTTCGAGCGCCAGCCACATGTCCTTGTCCCGCTGCGCCGTCCAGATGCGCGGGTCCTTGAATTGCGTCGCCTCGTCGTAGGCGCGCGTGACGTCGAACGGCAGGCAATGGTCGAAGATCACCCAGTGGCCGAACTGCGGCTTCAGCGCGGCGTACGTCTGCTTGTAGACCGTGCGCAGGTCGAGCCCGGCCGCCGCGCCCTTCCTGACCGACTCGAACATCGAGGTCACGAAGGCGCGCGTGCCATCCAGACCGGCCTTGACTTCGGCCGGCGTCTGCAGCGACGCGCCGCGGCCCGGCACGAGCTTCTGCGGCTGCAGCGCGGCGATCGCGTCGAGCGTGGCCGGCCAGTCCGTCAGGTAGGCGTCTCCGGTATAGGGCGTGGCGCCGTACTCGACCAGGTCACCGGAGAACAGGATCTTCTCCTGCGGCAGCCATACCACGGTGTCGCCCTTGGTGTGGCCGCG
>DAOMGB010000002.1:0-8111 GCA_035430095.1 Casimicrobiaceae bacterium
GACGAGGCGCAGAACACCACGCCCGAACAGATGAAGATGTTCCTCACGCGCATCGGGTTCGGCACCAAGGCGGTCATCACCGGCGACGTCACGCAGACCGACCTGGCGCGCGGCCAGAAGAGCGGGCTGGTGGAAGCGGCGCGCGTACTGACGGGCGTGCGCGGCATCGCCTTCCGGCATTTCACCAGCGCGGACGTGGTGAGACACCCGCTGGTGCAGAAGATCATCGATGCCTACGACCGGGACGCCGCAACTTCCCACCGCGAGGCGACGACACCCCGGCTCGACGACCGGACGTTGCGCTGATGGGCCGCGCGGTTCGGGCGCGCCGCAAGGCGCCGGCGCTGTCGCTGTCGCTGTCGGTGCAGTACGCGAGCAACGATGCGGGATTGCCCGCGCGGCCGGCGATCCGCCGTTGGGTGCGCGCGGCGCTGCTGGGCGATGCCACCGTCGTGGTGCGCTTCGTGGACGCCATCGAGGGGCGCGCGCTCAACGCCGAGTACCGCGGCAAGGACTACGCGACCAACGTGCTGACGTTCGTGTACGATGACGAGCATCCGCGCGCAGGCGATGTGGTGCTCTGCGCGCCGGTCGTGCGCCGTGAGGCGGCCGCACAGGGCAAGCCGCTCGCCGATCATCACGCGCACCTGGTAGTCCACGGCATGTTGCACCTGCAGGGATTCGACCATGAACGGCACGCCGACGCCGCGCTGATGGAAGCGCGGGAGACTTCGATCCTGGCCGCGCTGGGCGTTCCCGATCCCTACGCGGCGCGCCGCGCGCCCGTGGACGAACGCTGACCCATGGATACCCAGGGGAACGGCGACAAGCCGACGCTGCTCGAGCGCCTCTCCGCGCTGCTGATGCGCGAGCCCGAGACCCGCGAGGACCTGGTCGCCATCATGCGCGGCGCGTTCGAGCGCAAGCTGGTGGACGGCGACGCGTTGTCGATGATCGAGGGCGTGCTGTCTGTGTCCGAAACCACGGTGCGCGACATCATGATCCCGCGTGCCCAGATGGATTGCGTCTCGATCGACGACGAGCCTCCGGACTTCATTCCGCTGGTGGTCGAGACCCGGCACTCGCGCTTCCCCGTGATCGGCGAGAGCAAGGACGACGTCGTCGGCATCCTGCTTGCCAAGGAACTGCTCAACTACTACGCCAATCCCGAGGGGTTCAACCTCCACGACACGCTGCGGCCCGCGGTCTTCGTCCCCGAAGGCAAGCGCCTCAACGTGCTGCTGCGCGAATTCCGCGCCAATCGCAACCACATCGCGATCGTCGTCGACGAGTATGGCGGCGTGTCGGGCCTCGTCACCATCGAGGACGTGCTGGAACAGATCGTCGGCGACATCGAGGACGAATACGACTTCGACGAGAGCGAAGACAACATCATCCCGGAGGCCAGCGGCCGCTGGCGCGTCAAGGCGCAGACCGAGATCGACGACTTCAACGCGCATTTCGCGACCCACTTTCCCGACGACGAGTTCGACACTGTCGGCGGCCTGGTGCTGCGAGCCTTCGGCCGCCTGCCCAAGCGGGGTGAGACCGCGGTGCAGGAGGGACTGCGCTTTCGCGTATTGCGAGCCGACAGCAGGCGGCTGTACACATTGCAGGTCGAACGCCTGGCGCCCCTGCCGGGCACCGACGACACGGCGTGAGTCCCGAGGCGGGCTCCGGGCGCGCGCTGCGCCTCCTGCTCGCCTTCGCGGCCGGCGCGCTGACGGTATTCGGCTTTGCGCCGTTCCACTTCGCGCTGCTGCCGCTCGCGACCCTCGCGCTGCTGTTCTGGCTGTGGCAGCGCGCGGGCACGCCGGGGGATGCCGCACTGACCGGGTTTGCCTTCGGCATGGGGCTTTTCGGCGTCGGCATCTCGTGGATATCCGTCGCGCTCGAAACCTTTGGCGGCGTTCCAACGGTGGTCGCATTCCTCGGCATGCTGGGGCTGACCGCGTACCTTTCGCTCTATCCGGCGCTCGCCGGATGGGCGGTGACCCGATTCACCGCGCAGGACAGCTTTGCCCGCCTGGCAGCCATCGTGGCCGCGTGGGCGCTGGCGGAGTGGCTGCGCGGCACGCTGCTCACGGGCTTCGGCTGGCTTGCCGTCGGCTACGCGCAATTGCTGCCGTCGCACGCGCTGCCGCTCGCCGGCTTTGCGCCCCTGGGCGGCGTTTACCTGGTCTCGCTCGTCACGGCCGCGTGCGCGGCAGCGCTCGCATACGTGTGCGACGGCCTCGTCGCGGAACGCCGGCGTGCGCTACCGATCGGTCTGGCATCGATCGCGCTGTGCTTCGGCGCGGGAGCGGTTGCCGGCCGCATTTCGTGGACGATCGGGGAAGGCGCGCCGCTGGCGGTTTCGCTGGTGCAGGGCAACGTCGCGCAGCACGAGAAATTCGATCCCGCGTACCGCGCGCGCAATTTCGACAGGTACAGGCAGCTGGTGAAATCCGCTGCCGGGCGGCTGGTGGTGCTCCCGGAAAGCGCGTTCACGGTATTCCTGCACGAAGTGCCCGCTGAAGTCCTGCAAGACCTGGAAGCCGCCGGCCGCGGGCGCGGCGGCGACGTTCTGGTCGGCCTGTTCACCATCGAGGCGCCGCTGGCCGGAGACGAGGACCCGCGAATCTACAACAGCGTGCTGAGCCTGGGCACGGCCGAACCGCAGCTTTACCGCAAGCACCACCTGGTGCCCTTCGGCGAGTCGATCCCGCTCAAATCGCTGTTCGGCTGGTTCATCAACCGGGTGCTCGACATTCCACTGGCCGACCAGGCGGCGGGACCGGCGCGGCAACGGCCGTTCGATGTCGCCGGGCAACGGGTCGCGGTCAACATCTGCTACGAAGACGTGTTCGGCGCAGAACTGGCAGGCGTGGCGCGCCACGCGACGCTGTTCGTCAACGTCACCAACGACGCCTGGTATGGACGCTCGATCGGCGCGTTGCAGCACAACCAGATCGCGCAGATGCGCGCGCTGGAGCTGGGCCGGCCGATGCTTCGCGCGACGAACACGGGGATCACGTCGGCCATCGCCCACGACGGCCTCGTTCTGGCGCAGCTGCCATGGTTCACGCAGGGAATCCTCGACGTCGAGATCGCGGGACGCCGAGGCGAGACGCCTTTTGTGCGCTGGGGAGACGCATTGGCGGCAGGCCTGGCCGGCGGCATCCTGGTCGCCGCGCTCGCCGTTGCCCGAAGGCGAAACAAGACGGTGTAGCGCCTGCGGGCGCGGCAGGCGCCGCCCAGTCCGTTTCCACGAGGGCCACGCCATTCCCCCGTTCATTCCTCCCACCGGCGTTTCGTCGGCCCCCGTCGCCGCCCGTGCCACATCCGGTTGTCGCCCCTGCGGCCAGTCTCCATACTCCGCGCCTTCCGCAGTGACAGGAACCGACATGAACTTCGCGCTCGAGATTTCCGGATTGTCCAAGACCTACCCGAACGGCGTGCAGGCGCTGGCCGACGTCACGCTGACGATACGCCCGGGCATGTTTGGATTGCTGGGGCCGAACGGCGCGGGCAAGTCGACGCTGATGCGGACGCTTGCCACGCTGCAGGACGCGGATGCCGGGATCGCGCGCATGGGCGAGCTCGACGTGCTGCGAGACAAGGACGGCGTCCGCCGGATCCTGGGCTACCTGCCGCAGGACTTCGGCGTGTATCCCAAGGTTTCCGCCGAAGAAATGCTGGACCACATGGCGCGGCTGAAAGGCCTCAACGACAAGGCCGCTCGACGCGACGTGGTCGCCACCCTGCTGAAGCAGACCAACCTGTACGAAGTTCGCAAGAAGGCGCTGGGCGGGTTTTCCGGCGGCATGCGGCAGCGCTTCGGCATCGCGCAGGCCCTGCTGGGCGATCCGAAGCTCATCATCGTCGACGAGCCCACCGCCGGCCTCGATCCCGAGGAGCGCGTGCGCTTCCACAACCTGCTGGCGGACATCGGCGAGAACGTCATCGTGATCCTGTCCACGCACATCGTCTCCGACGTCAGCGACCTGTGCGCGCAGATGGCGATCATCAACAAGGGCCGAGTGCTGCTGACCGGCGCGCCACAGGCGTTGACGGCGCGCCTCGCAGACCGGGTATGGCAGAAGGCGATTTCGCGCGGCGATCTCGACGCCATGAAGGCGGAACTGCCGGTCATTTCGACCCGGCTGGTTTCCGGCCGCACGCTCGTCAATGTCGTCAGCGAAGGCGCGCCGGGCCACGGATTCGCGCCGGTCGAGGCCACGCTGGAAGACGTGTACTTTGCCGCCATCTCCGGCCGGCTGGACGCGCGCGTCGCCGAAGCGCAGGCCGCCTGATGCGCAACGCATTCACCATCGCGGGCTTCGAAATCGCGATGCGGCTCAAGCGGATTTCCACCTGGGTCTATTTCGCCGTCTTTTTCGCGCTGGCCCTGTTCTGGGTCGCCGCGGCGGGCGGCATCATCAAGAGCGCCGTCGTTTCCTTCGGCAGCGGCAAGGTCTGGATCAACTCGCCCTATGCCATCGCGCAGACGGTCTCGTTCCTGGGCATGTTCGGCTTGTCGATCATCGCCGCGATCATGGGCCGGGCCGTTCAGCAGGACTTCGAATACCGGGTCGAGCATTTCTTCTTCAGCGCGCCGATCCGGAAATGGGAATACCTTGCCGGTCGCTTCGCCGGCGCCATCGCCGTCCTCCTGATCATCCTGTCCAGCATCGCGCTGGGCGGTGTGGCAGGCCTCATGCTTCCGGGACTCGACCCGGATCGCATCGGGCCGGTACGTCCGCTCGCCTACATCCTGCCGTACTTCACCGTCCTGCTGCCAAACCTCATCGTCCTGGGCGGACTGTTCTTCTGCCTCGCGGCACTCACGCGGCGCATGCTACCGGTGTATATCGGCAGCGTCCTCCTGCTGATCGGCTTCCTGGCGGCGCAGGGATTGCTGCGCGACATGACCAACAAGACGATGGCGTCGCTGCTCGATCCATTCGGCGTCGTCGCGACGTCCCAGCTGACCGCCTACTGGTCGATCAGCGAGCGCAACCTCCGCCTGCTGCCACTCGAAGGTTACCTGCTGTGGAATCGCCTGCTCTGGCTGGCGATCGGCGCGCTGATCATCGGTCTCGCGACCTGGCGTTTCCGGATGACCCAGTCCGGGGACAGCGGACGCCGACGCGCGGACGCGCCCGAAGAGGAGCACGTCGCTTTGCCGGTCGCGCATCCGCGGCGCATCGAGCCTCAGGCGGTCAGCGGCTGGCGGCTGCTCCCCCGCCTGGTCTGGCTCAACTTCCGCGAGACCGTCAAGAACATCTACTTCGGCGTCATTGCGCTCTCCGGCATCCTGTTCCTGGTCGTCACCAGCTCGACCGCCGGCGACATCTTCGGCACCAGCACCTGGCCCGTCACGTGGCAGATGCTCGACCTCCTGTCCGGGACGTTTTCGGTGTTCATGCTGGTGATCATTTCGTTCTATGCGGGCGAACTGGCGTGGCGCGAGCGCGAGAACCGGCTGGACCAGATCCACGACGCCTTGCCAATCCCGACCTGGCTGCCTTTCGTCGGCAAGCTCCTGGCGCTGATGCTCGTTCCCGTGGTGCTGCAGGCGCTGCTCATGCTGTGCGGGCTGGGCATCCAGACCGCCAAGGGCTATCACCATTACGAGATCGGGCTCTACCTGAAAGGGCTGTTCGGGATCGAGCTGATCGACTACTGGCTGGTATGCGTGCTGGCCATGACCGTCCATTCGCTTGTGAACCAGAAGTACCTCGGTCACTTCATCATGATCGTGTACTTCATCGTCATCACTTTCGCCGGGGTTCTGGGCTTCGAGCACAACCTGTACAAGTACGGCGTGTCGCCGCCCATCGTGTACTCCGACATGAACGGGTTCGGGCATTTCCTTCTGCGGGCGCGCGCATTCCAGGCGTACTGGGCGTCCGCGGCCGTCCTGCTCGCCATCGCGGCCTACCTGTTCTGGGTGCGCGGAACCACCGCCGACTGGCGCGGCCGGGTTGCCGTTGCCCGTCGCCGTTTCACGCGTCCCGCCGCGATGCTTGCCGGCGCCGCCGCCCTCTCGATGGCGGGCTTCGGCGCGTTCATCTACTACAACACCAACATCCTCAACCGCTACATGACGTCGAACGACGTGTCCGCGCGCCTCGCCGAATACGAGAAGAAGTACAAGGCGCTGGCCGATGTGCCGGAACCCAAGATCACCGCCGTCAAGGTGGCGGTCGACCTCTATCCCGGCCAGCAGCAGGTCAGGATGCGTGGAACTTACACGCTGCAGAACAAGACGGTCGAGCCGATCAGCACCGTTCACCTGCTGATTGCCGAAGGCGAACTGGTCACGGTGGACAAGCTGGAGTTCGGCGTGCCCGCGAAACTCGCCGCCAACGATGTCCCCATCGGCATGCGGACCTACGAACTCGCTTCACCGCTGCCTCCCGGAGGAACCACGGAACTTGCGTTCGACCTCACCAAGGGGGCGCACGGCTTCACCAACACGGGCGCCTTCACCGACGTTGAGTACAACGGCTCGTTCGTCAACGCGCAATCGATGTTGCCCGTGATCGGCTACCAGCCGCGCGGCGAAATCACGTCCGACCGCGACCGCAAGAAGTTCGGCCTTCCCCCAAGCGAAAGAGCGCGTGATCGCGATGATCCCGTCGGCCTGGCCATCAACGGCCTGTCGCGCGACGCGGACTTCATCACGTTCGAGACCACGGTCAGCACCGAAGCGGATCAGTTGGCGATTGCTCCCGGATACCTGCAAAGGGAGTGGATGGAAGGAGGCCGCCGTTACTTCGAGTACAGGATGGACAGCCCGATCGCGAATTTCTACGCATACCAATCCGGCCGTTACGCGGTGAAGAAAGACCGCTGGAACGATGTCGCCATCGAGATCTACTACCAGCCTGGGCATGAGTACAACCTGGACCGGATGATCGCGGCCACCAAATCCGGGCTCGATTACTTCACCGCCAATTTCGGCCCCTACCAGCACAGGCAGTTCCGGATCATCGAGTTTCCGCGCTACCAGGCGTTCGCGCAGTCGTTCCCGAACACCATCCCCTATTCCGAGGGCATCGGCTTCATCGCCCGCGTGCGGGAGGACAACAAGGACGACATCGACTACCCGTACTACGTGACCGCGCACGAGCTGGCCCACCAGTGGTGGGGCCACCAGGTCGTGGCAGGCGACGTCCAGGGCGGGACGATGCTGATCGAGACGCTGGCGCAGTACTCGGCGCTGATGGTGATGAAGCAGAAGTACGGCGACGAGAAGATGCAAAGGTTCCTGCAATACGAGATGGACCGCTACTTGTTGGGCCGCAGCACCGAGGAAAAGAAGGAGCTGCCGCTGTCGCGCGTGGAAAACCAGCCATACATCCACTACCGCAAGGGCAGCGTCGTCATGTATGCGCTGCAGGATTACATCGGCGAGAAAAACCTCAATCGCGCGATCCAGGCTTTCCTCGAGGAGCACCGGTTCAAGGGCCCGCCATACCCGAACACGACGCAGCTGCTGACCCACATCCGCGCGGTCACGCCGTCGCAGTACCAGTACGTCATCGACGACATGTTCGATTCGATCGTGCTCTACGACAACCGCGCGAAGTCCGCGACGGCCAGGGCGCTGCCGGACGGCCGCTATGAGGTGACGCTGAAGGTGATCGCCAACAAGCGCAGGGCGGACGAACTGGGCAAGGAGACCGAAGTGCCGCTCGCCGACTGGATCGATATCGGCGTGCTGGACGCGGACAACAAGCCGCTGTTCCTGGAAAAGAGGAAACTCGACCGGGAAGAAACGGAGTTCACCGTCATCGTGGACAGGAAACCGGTTCGCGCGGGCATCGACCCCTACAACAAGCTGATCGACCGCCGGCCGAAGGACAACACCGTCGCCGTCGACCTGGGCTAGTCACCACCCGGCGGCGGCGGCAACTGCTGAACGAATCGCCGTTGCCGGATCTGCAACACCGGCACCTGTCGGGTGGCGGCGCGCCCCGCGCTGCCTTGGGGAAGCGCACCGATATCCCGTAAAATCAGGACTTTCCAAGCCTCGCGAAAGTACCGCGGAGCATTCGTCCGCGCGCCACCCATGCTCACGTTCCAGCAAGTCATCCTGAGGTTGCAGAGTTACTGGGGCG
>DAOMGB010000002.1:8211-61532 GCA_035430095.1 Casimicrobiaceae bacterium
TGGGCTGGGA
The DNA here is from genome assembly GCA_035430095.1 of Casimicrobiaceae bacterium. Classification (GTDB taxonomy): domain Bacteria; phylum Pseudomonadota; class Gammaproteobacteria; order Burkholderiales; family Casimicrobiaceae; genus VBCG01. Next base: position 8,222 of record DAOMGB010000002.1, read on the forward strand.
AGTGTGGATGAACGGCATGGAAATCACCCAGTTCACCTACTTCCAGCAAGTCGGCGGCCTCGATTGCGACCCGATCACCGGCGAAATCACCTACGGCCTGGAACGGATGTGCATGTACCTGCAGGACGTGGAGTCCGTATACGACCTCGCCTACACGGACGCGATGTCCTATCGCGACGTGTACTTCCAGAACGAGGTCGAGCAGTCGAAATACGCGTTCGACCAGTCCAACGCGCCGAAACTCTTCGACCAGTTCACGTATTTCGAGTCCGAGGCGCAGCGGCTGCTGGAAGCGAAGCTGCCGTTGCCCGGCTATGAAATGATCCTCAAGGCCGGGCACACGTTCAACCTGCTCGACGCGCGCGGCGCCATTTCCGTCACCGAGCGCGCGGCCTACATCGGACGCATCCGCAATCTCTCCCGCAAGGTCGCCACGGCCTATCGAGATTCACGCGCCACGATGCAGCCGCCCTATCCTATGCTTTCGCCGGAAGCGCGCGCGAAGTTGCCTGCCCAATACCTGGGGTCCACACAATGATGGCCGCGACGCTGCTGGTCGAGTTGTTCGCGGAAGAACTGCCGCCCAAGGCGCTGAAGAAGCTCGGCGAGGCGTTTGCAGAGGGGCTCGCATCCGGCCTGCGCAACCGCGGCTTCCTGTCGGACGATTCGCTCGTGACGGGCTTCGCAACGCCGCGCCGGCTGGCCGTGTCGATCACGCGGGTGTTGGCCGTCGCACCGGACAAGCCCTATAAGGAGAAGCTGCTGCCGGTCAGTCTCGCGTTCGACGCGCAGGGCAAGCCGACGCCTGCCCTGCTCGGCCGGCTCAAAGCCAGGCAACTTGCGCACATCGACCTGGCCACGCTCACTCGCGAACCGGATGGCAAGGCGGAATCGCTGTTCTACGCCGACATCGCCAAGGGCGGCCCCCTGGTGAATGCGCTGCAGGGCGCGCTGGATGAGGTGCTCGCAAGGTTGCCCATCCCCAAGGTAATGAGCTATGCCGCGCCCGGCAGCTACTACAACGACGCCAAGTTCGTACGCCCCGCGCACAAGCTTGTCGCGCTCCATGGCACGGAGGTCGTGCCGGTCACCGCCCTTGACCTGCCCGCCGGTCGCGTCACCGGCGGGCACCGCTTCCTGTCGCGCGGCGACATCGAAATTCGTTCCGCCGACGCATACGCGCCGACCCTCGAGGCGGAAGGGAAAGTCGTTCCGTCGTTCGCGGCGCGCCGCGCAAAGATCGTGGTCGGGTTGGAAGGCGCCGCCGGCAAGGCGATGCCGATCATGCCCGACGCGCTGCTGGACGAAGTCACCGCGCTGGTGGAGTGGCCCGCGGTGTACCAGGGCACGTTCGACGCGGCCTATCTGGAAGTGCCGCAGGAGTGCCTCATATTGACCATGCAGCTCAACCAGCGGTACTTCGCGCTCGCGGACGACGCCGGGAAGCTGGTCAACCGCTTCCTGCTGGTGAGCAACATCGAGACGAAGGACCCGTCGGCCATCGTTTCGGGCAACGAACGCGTGCTGCGCGCGCGCCTGGCGGACGCCAAGTTCTTCTACGACCAGGACCGCCGGACCAAACTCGAATCGCGGATCGAGCGCCTGCGCAGCATCGTCTTCCACAACAAGCTGGGCACACTGGCCGACCGCGTGGATCGCCTGCAGTTCCTGGCCAGGACAGTCGCCGCGACGCTGGGCGCCGACGTCAACGCCGCCGACCGGGCGGCGCAGCTGGCCAAGGCCGATCTCGTCACCGACATGGTCGGTGAATTCCCGGAGTTGCAGGGACTGATGGGCCGCTACTATGCCGAGCACGACGGCGAGGCGGCGGAGGTCTCCAATGCCATCGAGCAGCACTACTGGCCGCGCTTCGCCGGCGATGCGCTGCCCGATGACGGCATCGCGCAGAGCCTGGCCCTTGCGGACAAGCTCGAGACGCTCGCCGGCATGTTCGGCCTGGGGCAGGTGCCGACCGGTGACAAGGATCCTTTCGGGCTTCGCCGCGCGGCGCTTGGCGTCATCCGCATCCTGATCGAGAAGAAGCTCCCCCTTCCGATGCCGTCGCTGCTTTCGATGGCGTTCGATGCGTTCGACGGCGTTCCCGCGGTGAAGGACGCCAGCCCGGAACTCGCGAACTTCATCTACGATCGCCTTCGCGGGTATCTGCGCGAGCTGGGGTACACCGCCAACCAGATCGCCGCCGTCGTGGACGACCAGCCCGCGGACATCATGCACGTCCCCTCGCGCCTGGCCGCCGTGCAGGCTTTCGAGTCGCTTCCGGAGGCGGCCGCGCTCGCCGCCGCGAACAAGCGCATCGTGAACATCCTGCGCAAGAACGGCGAAGAGGCGGCGCCGGCAGTCGACCGGAGCCTGCTGGCCGAAGGCCCCGAGCACGATCTGTACATGGAATTCCAGAAGCTCACGCCCGAGGTGGAAGCCGACTTCGGCGAAGGCGATTTCGCCCGTGCACTGCAGGCGCTTGCCACGGCGAAACCGGTGGTCGACCGCTACTTCGACGACGTGATGGTGATGGCCGACGATCCCGCCATCCGCTCGAACCGGCTCGCCCTGCTGCGCGGCGTCGCAACGACGATGAACCGCGTCGCGGACATTTCCAAGCTGGCACAATAGCCCCCCACCCATGGTCCAGCTCGCCTCCGACGCCGTGGTCGCGACCCGCGCGGCCAAGCTCATCGTCCTCGACCGCGACGGCGTCATCAACTACGACAGCGACCAGTACATCAAGACGCCCGAGGAGTGGCGGCCCATTCCTGGCAGCCTCGAGGCCATTGCCAGGCTGAATCACGCGGGGTATCGCGTGGTCGTCGCCACCAACCAGTCCGGCATCGGGCGCGGACTGTTCGACATGGCGACGCTGAACGCCATTCACGAAAAGATGCACAAGGCGCTGACGCATGTCGGCGGCCGCGTGGACGCGGTGTTCTTCTGTCCGCATACGGCGGACTCGAAGTGCGAGTGCCGCAAACCCAAGCCGGGCATGCTGGCGGAGATCGGCAAGCGCTTCAACATGGAGTTGACGGGACTGCCCTGCGTCGGCGATTCTTTGCGCGACCTCACATACGCGGAAAGCGTCGGCGCCCAGCCGATGCTCGTCCTGACGGGGAAAGGCGAGAAGACGTTGCGCGAAGGCAATTTTCCGAAGAACACCGTGATCTTTCCCGACCTGGCCTTCGCCGTGTCGGCGCTCCTGGCCGGCGATTAGCCCGCCTTCCCAAGCGACCCCGGTGTCGGCGATTCGCTCCCTCCTGTTCCTGCTGTTCCAGCTAGCCGTGACGCCGCTGTATGCGGCCGCGATGCTGTTGATGGCCTGGTCGCCGCGCATCACGACCTACCGGATGGCCGCAAGCTGGTGCGGCGTCAACCTGTGGGGTGCGAGGACGATCTGCGGCATCCGTTGGCGGGTCAACGGGCGCGAGAACGTTCCCTCGGGCGCCGCGTTGTCGCCGCACATCGTGCTGTCCAAGCACAGCTCGACGTGGGAGACGCTTTCGCTCACGCAATTCTTCCCGAGCCTGGCGTACGTGGCCAAGAAGGAGCTGCTGTCCATTCCCTTCTTCGGCTGGGGCTTCGCGCTGGCTTCGCCGATCACCATCGACCGCAAGGCCGGCGTGGATGCCATGCAGCAGATCGCGACCCAAGGCAGCGAACGATTCAAGCAGGGATTCTGGATCGCCATCTACCCGGAAGGAACGCGGATCAGGGCCGGCACCCGCGCCAAGTACAAGACGGGCGGCGCGCGCCTTGCCATCATGCTGGACGTGCCGGTCATTCCGGTCGCGCACAATGCCGGCTACCTGTGGCCCAAGGGCGTCTTCGGCAAGAAGCCGGGCACGATCACGATGACCATCGGCAAGCCGATCTCGCCGACCGGCAAGGATCCGCAGGCGCTGATGCAGGAAGTGGAGGCATGGATCGAGGACGAAGTCGCACGACTGGGGGTGCCGGCGTGACGCGCGAGATCGCACGGCCGGCCACGGCGCATCTTCGCCTCGACGAGGTTCCCCGCGGCCGGGACTCCGCGCGCCGCGCCCGGGACGGGCTGTCCAGGCGCATCGTGCTGGTCGGCGAGACCGTCGACTATCGCCTGATCCGCGCGCGCCGCCGCACCATCGGCATGGAAGTCGACCTCGAGGGCCTGACCGTCCGCGCGCCGCGCTGGGTGACGTTGGGCGAGATCGAGGCGGCGCTGTCCGAGCGCGCGAAGTGGATCGTCAAGGCGCTGGCCGAATGGCGCGCGCGGCGGCGCGACGTGATGCCGCTTGTGTGGAAGTCGGGCGCGCCGATTCTCTATCGCGGTCGCGAACTGGCGCTGGAAGTATTTCCTTCGCGGCGATCCGCCGTCGCGCCGGACCTGTTCAATCTGACAGTGCTGCATCCGCACGCACATGATGAAGAGGCGGTGGCGACCCTGGTCAGCAAGTGGCTGAAGGATGAAGCCTGGAATCTGGTCGCGCCGCAGGTCGTACGTTACGCCCAGCGCGTCACGGCGAGCACGCCCGCCATGCGCCTGTCCAACGCCCGCAGCGAGTGGGGCAGCTGCAACGCCCGCGGAGAGATCCGGCTCAACTGGCGACTGGTGCAGCTCCCGCCGTCGCTGGCCGAATATATCGTCGCGCACGAAGTTGCGCACCTGGTCGAGCTCAACCACTCCGCCCGTTTCTGGGCGATCGTCGAGTCGCTGCTGCCAGGACACGCCGCGCGGCGTCGCGAACTGGAGGACTGGACCGCGCTGCTTGCGGCGTAGGTCGTCGCTACGCCGGAGGCGCCGGCAACCGCGACAGATTCACGGCGAGCCCGGCCTGTTCCTGCAACAGGCGCGCAAGTTGCGCCGCGAACTCCTCGCCGGACCTCGTGTCGCGCCATGCGCCGGCATCCGCGCGAAAGTGGAAGCCGCCGGAACGCGCCGCGACCCAGATCTCGCGGTTGGGAACATGGCGGTTGACGATCAGCTTGCTGCCGTCGGCGCATTCGATCTCGAGAATCCCGTCGTTGAGGTTCCAGTCGGCGTCGACATCGCTGTCCGCGAGCGCCTCATCGAGCGCTGTGCCGATGGCCGCGAGAGCGGCATCCGCGCCGGCAATGAACGTGCTGTCGGTGGTCATGGAGAAACCGATATTCGGCGTGATAGCATTCACGACGATGTTACGTCAATTCCGAATCGTCGCCGTGGCAATCCTCCTCATTGCCGCCGCGGGCTGCGGCATCAAGGGCCCGCTGGTGCTCCCGCCGCCGCCGGTCGCGAAGTCTGAACCGGAAGCCGCGGCCCCGCCGGCCGCCGACCCCGCCAAGCCCGATCCTGCGAAATCCGCGGCGCCCGCCGAGCGCAAGCCGTGACCGCCTTTGCGCTTCGCGACGGCGAGCTGTGCGCCGAGCGCGTGCCGCTGTCCGCCATCGCGGCGGAGTTCGGCACGCCCTGTTACGTCTACTCGCGCGCCGCGCTCGAGTCCGCCTGGCGAGGATTCGACGCCGCGTTCGCGGGAGTCCCGCATCTCATATGCTATGCGATGAAGGCCAACCCAAACCTCGCAGTGCTCGACCTGTACGCGCGCATGGGCAGCGGTTTCGACATCGTCTCCGGCGGCGAGCTGGCACGCGTGCTGGCCGCGGGCGGCAACCCGCGCAAGGTCGTCTTCTCCGGCGTCGGCAAGAGCGAAGCCGAAATGGCCGACGCCATGGCAGCCGGTATCCTCTGCTTCAACGTCGAGTCCTCGTCCGAACTCACCCGGCTCGATGCCGTCGCGGGCCGAATGGGCAAGGTCGCGCCGGTCAGCTTTCGCGTGAATCCCGATGTCGATCCGCTGACGCATCCGTACATCTCGACGGGCCTGAAGGAGAGCAAATTCGGCATCGCCTTTGCCGACGCGCCTGCGCTGTACCGGCGTGCGGCGGCGCTGCCCAACATCGCCGTCCACGGACTCGACATCCACATCGGCTCGCAGATCACCGAGCTGGCGCCCTACCGCGAAGCCGCCGGCAAGGTGCTGGAACTGGTCGACCGCCTGGCCGACGACGGAATTGCGCTTGCGCACATCGACCTGGGCGGCGGCCTCGGGATCCGGTATCGCGACGAGACGCCGGTGCCGCTTGCGGACTACGCTGCGATGGTCGCGGAACTCTTCGCGGGTCGGCGCGAGAAGCTGATTTTCGAGCCTGGCCGCCATCTCGTCGGCGACGCCGGCGTGCTGCTGACCCGCGTCGAATACCTGAAACCGGGCGACCCAAAGAACTTCGCGATCGTCGACGCGGCAATGAACGACCTGCTGCGTCCGGCGCTCTACGATGCCTGGCATCCCGTCTCGGCCGTGCGGCCGCGCGGCGCGCCCGCGCGACTCTGGGACATCGTCGGCCCGGTGTGCGAAAGCGGTGACTTCCTGGCGCACGACCGCGCGCTTGCGCTGGAAGAGGGCGACTTGCTCGCCATTGGAGCGGCAGGCGCCTACGGGATGGCGATGAGCTCGAATTACAACGCGCGCCCCCGTGCATGCGAGGTGATTGTCGACGACAGCAGCGCACATCTGGTGCGCCGACGCGAGCGCGCGAATGAACTTTTCGCGGCCGAATCGAGGTTGCCCTGACGCAACTCCAACTGCGCGAACTGCGCATCGCATGCAATCCTCGCGCGCGCGAACATGCAATCGAAATGTCCGGAATCGCACTCGAAAACCGCAAATTCGGCGTGTGCGAAATCGCAACACTTTCGATTCCAAGCACCGGAATAGGCGGCGAAATCTTGCAAATATGGGAAACGTGGCTACAATGCAGGCAGCAGGCGGAGTAGGTTTGTCAAGTGCTCCAGGAAAAAAAAAGGGCGCACCAACGACGGTCCGACGCCTCCTGCTTGGATGAAAAGCAACATAACAGCTACGGTAACTCAGACAGGAGAAACCCGAAATGATGGCAGACATGATGTCGATGATGACGCCTGCGGCTCCCGCCGCGAAGGCAGTCAAACGCCGCGCCGCGAAGAAGGCGACGAAGAAGAAGGCCGCCCCGAAGAAGAAGGCCGCCAAGAAGGCGACGAAGAAGAAAGCCGCCCCGAAGAAGAAGGCCGCCAAGAAGGCGACGAAGAAGAAGGCCGCCCCGAAGAAGAAGGCTGCCAAGAAGACGACCAAGCGCAAGGCCGCCAAGAAGACGACCAAGCGCAAGGCCGCCAAGAAGACCACGAAGAAGAAGGCCGCCCCGAAGAAGAAGGCTGCCAAGAAGGCGACGAAGAAGAAGGCCGCCCCGAAGAAGAAGGCTGCCAAGAAGGCGACGAAGAAGAAAGCCGCCAAGAAGCTGTAGGCCCCTTCGTCAGGAAGTCCTTCGCGAGTCAGCGATGGATGAACAACGGGCGACGCCAATTGCGTCGCCCGTTTTCATTGGTGCGCCCCATGGACCTGGTGCGCTGCCGGGGGATGCTCCGCAGGGCAGCGACTCGATGGCCGCACCCCGATTCGCCGCGCCTCGGTTCCCGGCCCTCGATCGGTGATATCGCCAGGGTCGGGACGGAGGAAGTCTCCGGCGATCAGCCTCCGCTGTTGCCGTTAGTTCGCGCGGTGCTGGCGCCAGGCGTCGCCTTGGAGGCTACCGGCTTGGATTTGGCTGCAGCGGGCTTGGACGCCGCCGCCTTCCCGCCCGCCGGCGTGTGCTTGCCGGCGCCCTTGGTGGCCACCACCACGCGCTTAGTCCGTCCACCTGCCTTGCGCACCGGCACCACGTCGCTCGTGACCCGCAGCTTCTGGCCGGGCGATAGCGCGTCGGTGCCGAGGCCGTTCCAGGATTTGAGTTCCTGCGTCGTGACGCCGTAGCGAACGGCGATCACCGACAGCTTGTCGCCGCGCTTGGCGGTGTAATAGAAGGTGCGGCCGGAGGGGACCGTCGTGAACACGGCCTGGGACAGCGAAGTCGCGGCATCCGCCGACGCGCTTTGCGCGGGCACGAGCAACGTGTGCCCGGCGGGCACCTTGGCCCGCGAGCCGATCCCGTTCACCGTGCGCAGCGTTTCCACCGGCATCCCGTATTTGGCCGCAACCTGCTGCAGGGTTTCGTTCGGGCGCAGGTGGTATGCCTGCCACGAAAGCGTGGGCTGGTTGGTGAGGTCGAGCTTGGCGGCAAAGATCTCGGCATGATCGATCGGCAACAGCAGCGTCTGCTCGTCCGCGCCGGCGATCACCGGCCGGTTGTGCTGGGGATTGAGCGCCAGGAATTCCTCGATCGACATTTCCGCCAGCTCGGCGGCGAACTTGGTGTCCATCTTTTGTGTCGTCTTGACGACCGCGAAATACGGCGCATCCGGAATGTCCGCAAGCGCCAGTCCGAATTTCTCGGGGTCGCGGACGATGTTCTTGATGGCCTGGAGCTTGGGCAGATAGTTGGCGGTCTCCACCGGCATGGGCAGGTTCTGGTAGGTGGTCGGCAGCCCCTTGGCCTTGTTCCGCGCAATCGCCTTGGCGACGTTGCCTTCGCCCCAGTTGTAGCCGGCGAGCGCCAGTTGCCAGTCGTCGAAATCACCGTGCAGCTTGTCGAGATAGGTCAGCGCCTTGTCGGTGGCCGCCAGCACGTCGCGCCGCGAGTCCATCCAGAAATCCTGGTTGAGACCATAGTGCTTACCGGTCGAAGGGATGAACTGCCAGATGCCCGCGGCGCGGCTCGTAGACATCGCGACCGGGTTGAACGCGCTTTCCACCATCGGCAGCAACGCGATCTCGGTCGGCATTCCGCGCAAGTTCACCTGGCTGACGATGTGGTACAGGTAGAGTCGACTGCGGTCGACCATGCGTCCAACGTAATCGGGACGGTCCGCGTACCAGCGTTCCCACTTTTCGACCAGCGGACCCTCGATGTCGGGAATGGCGTATCCCGCGACGATGCGCTCCCACAAGTCAGGCGCCGGCGCGGGCAGCGGCTCCAGTTCAGCGCGGGCCGCGGCGGCGAACGGATCCGGTTCCGGCGGCGGCGCCGGTGCGGGCGGCGGAGGCGGCTCGGCTGCGGCGACCACAACTGGTGGTGGATCCGGCGGCGCGGGTGGAGGGGCGGGCGTCGCGCATGCGGCGAGCAGCGCGGCGGAAAGAACAATGGTGAGAGCTGTGGTTAGACGCAATTCGATTTCCTGTCGACCGCCACGAACGGCCTCGGTTGACCCGTGGTTGACCCGGGTCTCCCGCTGCATCGCTCGGTGCGTTGCACAAAATTCAGGCGATGGTAGGCCTTAGGTAACCTCCGCGCAAGCCTTGCGCGGTTACCCGAGACTTGCGCCGCGGGTCCCGTCGCCGTGCAGGACGCCCGCGATCAGAAGTGGTTCTTCCACTCCCGCAGAGCCGCGAAGGACGCGATGTCGTCGGCAAGCGGATGTTCCGCATGCGCGGCGGCAGCCGCCCGGACAGCGGGCAGATGCGCGCGAAGGAACGGATTGGTGGCGCGCTCGATGCCCATCGTCGAAGGCACCGTCGGCTCGTCGCGGTCGCGCTTCGCCCTTTCACGTTCGTCCCGCGCCCTGAGTTCGGAACTATCCGGTTCGACCGCCAGTGCGAAGCGAAGGTTTGCCACGGTGTATTCGTGCCCGCAATAGACGCGGGTTTCGGGCGGCAGCGCGGCAAGCGCCGACAGTGACCGCCACATTTGTTCCGGCGTTCCCTCGAACAGGCGGCCGCAACCGCCGGCGAACAGCGTATCGCCGCAGAAGAGCACCGGCCCGCCGCCATATTCGCCGAACAATGCGATGTGGCCGGCCGTGTGTCCCGGTACGTCGATCACGTCGAAGGTCGCGTCGATGCCCGGCACGAAAATCCTGTCGCCGCCGGAAAGTGCCTGCGTGCGTCCGGGAATCTTTTCGCGCGCGGGGCCGAACACGGGCACGGACCATCGCGCGAGCAGCGCCGGAATGCCGCCGACGTGGTCGCCATGGTGGTGGGTCGCGAGGATGGCACAGGGCGTGATCCCTTCACGCTCCAGATGGGCGATGACCGGTGCGGCATCGCCGGGGTCGACGATTGCGCCAGCGTCGCCGCTGCGCAACAGCCATATGTAGTTGTCCGCAAATGCGGGGATGGGGATAATCTGCGCCATGGACGCATCTTCGGGACCGCCGGCCGGTCTGTCAACGACGCTCGCACTCTGGTTCGCCACGGATCTCGGCAACTACCTGCTGGCGCGCGAGCAGGCGTACTTCGACCAGGCCGTCGCGGACATCTTCGGCTACAACGCCGTCCAGGTGGGCCTGCCGGATTGCCCGTTCCTCGCGCAAAGCCGGATCACTTCGCGCTGGACGCTGGATTACGATCCGCCCGCCGACGTCATCGCGGACCCGCACGGTTTGCCGTTCAGCGAAAACGCCCTCGACCTCATGGTCCTGCCCCACGCGCTCGAGTTCACCGACGACCCGCACCTCATGCTGCGCGAGGCCTATCGCGTCATCCGGCCGGAAGGCCAGATCGTGATCTCGGGCTTCAATCCGTTCTCTCTCTACGGCGCCAAGCGGTATTTCGGGCGCGAGCAAACACCACCCTGGAACGGCAACTTCATCGCCCTCTACCGCCTGAAGGACTGGCTGACGCTTCTTGGATTCGACGTCGTCGGCGGCCGTCTCGACGCGTACGCGCCGCCGTTTGCGCGCCACAAGTGGCTGCAGCGCTTCGCCTTTCTGGAGGCGGCGGGCGATCGCTGGTGGCCGATCGCCGGTGGCGTCTACTTTCTGCGCGCGACCAAGAAGGTGCTCGGAATGCGCCTGCTGACGCCGACGTGGGAACGCAGGGAGCGGCGCCAGAAGGCGCTGGCGCCGGCCGGACGGGCGCGCGAGGGCATCACGACTTCCGAGCGTTCGCCGGAATGACCGCGGTGGTCATCTACACGGACGGGGCCTGCAAGGGCAATCCCGGGCCCGGCGGCTGGGGCGCGCTCCTGCTCTCCGGCGACCACGAGCGCGAACTCTGCGGCGGCGAATCGCACACCACCAACAACCGGATGGAACTCACCGCCGTGATTCGGGCGCTGGAGTCGCTCACTCGCGGCTGCGCGGTCGAAATCCATACCGACTCGCAGTACGTCAAGAACGGCATCGAGACGTGGATCCACGGCTGGAAGCGAAACGGCTGGAGGACCGCCGACAGGAAGCCGGTCAAGAACGCCGAACTCTGGCGCGAGCTGGATGCTCTGCGCATGAAGCACGATGTGAAGTGGTACTGGGTGAAAGGCCATGCCGACAATCCCGGCAACGTGCGCGCCGACGAATTGGCCAACCGGGGCGTGGCCAGCGTCGCCTAGCAGTCGGGCCGGGTCCTACGATTTTCGAAGGCGCCTGGAGAAGACTTGCATCTCCTTTAGCGCCTGCTTGTCGCCGCGCCGCCCGGCAACGTCGATGCCTGCCGCGTAGGCAGCGAGCGCATCCGTCGTTTGACCCGCCTCCGCCAACGCCCGGCCGAGCAGCTTCCACGCAGCCGTGTATTCCGGATCCAGTTCCACCGCGCGGCGAAGGTGCGGGACCGCGCGTTCGGTGTCGTGGATCTTGACGTACTCGTTGCCCAGCGAGTATCGCAGCAGCGCGCTGTCCTTGCCCGCATCGAGCATCTTCAGGAAACTGGCCAACGCACGTGCTGCCGGATTGCCGTCGCCTCCGGTCATTCGAGCTCGCCCAAGGGACCGCGCTCGAACATGAAGCCGCTCACTTTTGAATGAAGGCGCCGGTCTGGCAGTCGACTCGGCGCATCGGATAGACGACTCTCTGCTCCTTGCCGTTGGCCGATCCCTCGACCGTGGCATAGAGCCAGCCTTCCGTCCCGCGCCGATAGATGATTCGTTGCGGAAATTCGTCGACCGGGTTGGCGAACGTGAATATCGTGTCCTTTTCCTCGACGGTGATCGTCGCCAGCCTGAACGGCGTCTCCTTCTTGCCTGAAGGAATCGCAACGTAGTAGACGCCGTCGGCGCGCGCTTCGAGGCGCAGATACTCGAAGTCCTGCGACTTGCCCTGGAACAGCACATGCGCCGCGCCGATCATCAGCCCGCCGCGCAGCGGCAGCCAATGCTCGTGGAATTCGTACTGGGCCACTTCGCCCTTCCAGCATCCTTCGAGCCACGACAGCGAGCGAAGCTCCATTGCCGGAACGGCAGGCTTGGGAGCTCCGGACGGAGATGGCGCCGGGGCGGCGGCGGCAGGGGGTTGCGCGGAAGGCGGGGACTTGGCGGCGGGGGCGGTCTGCGCGGCGGCGGGCGCCGCCCACAGGCAACACGCGGCGAACAACGACACGCCGAGCGCAAGCGGATGATCGGGAAGGCTGGGATTCATCGTAGACAGTCCGGTCATTGCGGCCGCGCGAGCGGCAGATTGAGAAGCAGGTTCTGGGGCTTGAGCTTCAACCGCTGGTCGGCGTCCATCGCCATCGCGAGATAGACAGGACGTCCTTTGATGGCCTGACGCATGTCGGCCGGGTCCGCGAATTCGAGCCGATACAGGCACAGCAGCCGCCGCATCCGGTCCTCGGGCAGGTCGACTCGATTGTACAGATCGTTGAGAAGGCTGCTCGCCTCGGCATCGAGGCCGACGTGCCATACCCATCGCTCGTCGTCGATCGCCCGCTCCTGCGCGATGGTCACGGACACGCCGAGGAAATGCGCGATCCACTTTTCGAGCACGCGAGTCAGCGCATCCTGCGCCGGCTGGCCTCGGTTCAGGCTTACGGAAAAATCATGTCGCTCGTCGCGGTCCCAGTACTGCGCGGCGTTGTCGGCGTCCAGCACGTCCAGGTCGACCGACCGCGCCGGCGTCCTGTTCTGCGCCAGCAGTTCCCCCAGCGAGCCGAAACCCGCGGTGGTGGCAAGAAGCTCCACAGCCGTCTCGTCGGCCGCCATCACCGCGCCATCGTCCGTGATCGCGATCTTCTGGGGACGGAACAGCATCTCGGCCACCCGCGCCTCCATCGGCGATGCGCCGTCGCCAAGGATGTGCCTCAGCAGCACCTGCGTGAGGTGATTGACGAGCAGCGGCGGGACGTCCACGCCCGCGCCTTCGAACAGCCCGACGTAGGCTGCTTCAAGCGAATTGGCGGCCAGCAGCCGCGCCCGGAAGCGCAGCCAGATCGCGTAATTTTCCCGAGCGTCCGCGTCGGCCAGGCGCGCCAAGGTCTCGGACGACACGGCGACGCGTGGATTCGCCAGCAGAGCGTCGTGCAGGGCGAGCTCTTCGCGGCACGATTCCGGAACGGGCGCCAATTCCGGCCGCGTCAGGTAACCGCGCAGGAAGGCGTCGGAAACCGTCAGCCGCCCGTCACCTCCGCGGGTGAGATGTCGGTAGCCGCAGGAGGGCCAATAGTCGGGCATCGTCGGTGGCCGTCCCGCAGGTTCCGTCAGCCGCCGAGCATGGCTTTCTTGAGATCCGCCTGCGCCGGATGGTCGCCCAGCCAGACCTTGGTCAGCGCGCGATTGAAGGGCTCGCCCGCGATCGATGCCTTCGCGGCACCATTGAGACCGATCTTGGTGGCTCCGTCGACGAAATCGAGCGTCACGACATCCTTTTCCTTGACGTCCTTGAAGGCCTTCATCGTCGCGACCATTTCAGCTGTCTGGGACGCGATGGCAGCCTGCTCCTCCGGTGTGCTGTTGGCCTTGATGCCGTCGACGAGCGCGTCGATCAGCTGGTCGGCCGACAGGTCGCGCAGCAGCGTGAGCTGGAACCGTCGCGGTCCCTTGGCCAGCACGCCGGCCAAATCGGTCGCCTTGGCGGGAACGTACAGGGCGCCGACGTAGACCTTGATGAAGACCTTGGTGCGGATTCCGGCGCCGTTAAGCACCAGTTCCTGCCCGCCGACACTGGCCTTGTCGTCGAGCTTTACGCCGCCGACGTCGACGGCGAGCGTGCTGGACGAGAAAACGAGCGCCGCGAGGGCGATGAGCAGTTTGCGCATGATGCTGTCCTCCGTGGTTGACTTCCGTATCGACGTTTCGTTGCGGCGGGCCTGCGACGTCGCATGGGTACTGCGGGGCGCGAGGCCTCCGTTTCAAACCGATTCGAAGATTCCTGCGGCGCCCATTCCCGTGCCGACGCACATCGTGACCATGCCGTATTTCTGCCTGCGGCGCTTCAATCCGTGCGTGATCGTCGCCGTGCGGATGGCTCCGGTCGCGCCAAGCGGATGCCCTAGCGCGATGGCGCCGCCCAGCGGATTCACCTTCGCGGGATCCAGCTTCAGCTCCTTGATTACCGCCAGCGCCTGCGCGGCAAACGCCTCGTTCAGTTCGATCCAGTCGATCTGGTCCTGCTTGAGCCCCGTGGATTGCAGGACCTTGGGAATGGCGGCGATGGGGCCGACGCCCATGATCTCGGGCGGCACGCCGCCGACCGCAAAGCCCACCCAGCGCGCGAGCGGAGCGAGGTTCAGCTCCTTCAGCACGCGTTCGGACACGAGGATCGACGCGCCGGCGCCATCGGACATCTGCGAGCTGTTGCCCGCCGTCACCGAACCCTTCGCCGCGAACACCGGACGCAACTTGGCGAGACCCTCGGCCGAGGTGTCGGCACGGGGACCTTCGTCGCGCGGTATGGCGCGGCTTCGCGTGACGATCTTGTCCGCAGCCAGGTCCGGCAGATTCTCGTGCACCGTGATCGCGCTGATCTCGGCGTCGAACTCGCCGGCGGCCTGCGCGGCGAGCGCCTTCTGGTGCGACGCCAGCGCGAAGGCATCCTGCTCCTCGCGCGACACCTTCCATTGCGCCGCGACGTTTTCCGCCGTCAGCCCCATGCCATACGCGATGCCAACGTGCTCTCCCTGCGCGAAGACGGCCTCGTTGAGCGCCAGGCGTCCGAGCATGGGGATCATGCTCATGCTTTCCGTGCCGGCGGCGATCATGATGTCGGCCTCGCCGGTGCGAATGCGATCCGCGGCGATCGAAACCGCATTCAGGCCGGACGAGCAGAAGCGGTTGATGGTCATGCCCGCCACGCTGTCGGGAAGGCCCGCCAGCAAGAGGCCGATCCGCGCCACGTTCATCCCCTGTTCGTACTCGGGCATCGCGCAGCCGACGATGACGTCTTCCACCTGCCTGGCGTCGATCGCCGGCACCTGCGCCAGGACCCGCTGCAACACATGCGCGAGCAGCGTGTCGGGACGCGTGGACCGGTAGGCGCCGCGCGGCGCCTTGCCCACCGCGGTGCGCGTCGAGGCGACGATGTAGGCTTCCTGCATCTGTTTGCTCATGCTTGCCTCTATCTCCTAGTTCCGAAGCGGCTTGCCGGTCGCCAGCGTGTGCGCGATCCGCGCCTGCGTCTTCTCGTTCCGCAGCAGATTCATGAACTCCCGGCGCTCGAGCTCGATGAACCAGTTCTCGTCCACCAGGCTGCCCGGCTCGAGTTCGCCGCCGCACAGCACGCGCGCCACCTTCAACCCGACCTCGAAGTCGTACGGGCTGATGAAGCCGCCTTCTCGCATGTTGACCAGCATCATCTGCAACGTCGCAAGACCGGTCTTGCCGGCGACCGGCACGTTGCGCGGGGAAAGCGGCGGGCGATAGCCGGACTCGGCCAGCGCCCTGGCGTGCGCCTTGGCGACGTACAGCAGCTCGTACGCGTTCATGACAACCACGTCCGACGGGCGCAGGTAACCCAGGTCTTTTGCCTCCAGCGCGCTCTTGGCCACGGTCGCCATGGCGATGGTCTGGAAGTACGTGCGCAGGAACGGGAACTGGTCCAGCTGGCTGCCGTTGGCGCCGCGCCTGACTTCCTCCGCCGCGCGCACCGCGAATTCCTTGGTGCCGCCGCCGGCAGGCAGAAGCCCCACGCCGACCTCCACCAGGCCGATATAGGATTCGAGGGCCGCGACCACCCTATCCGAATGCATGATGAATTCGCAAGACCCGCCCAGCGCAGTCCCGCGCACCGCACAGACCGTCGGCACCAGGCTGTAGCGCAGCCGCAGCGCCGTCTGCTGGAACTTGGCGACGACCGCTTCGATCGAATCCCATTGCTTCGCCGCGATCGCCGGCGCGATGGCATTCAGGTTGGCGCCAAACGAGAACGGCTCCCTGGTCTGCCAGATCACGAGCCCGGCACAGCTTTTCTCGGCCTCGTCGAGCGCGCGATTGACGCCGTCCAGCACGTCTTCGCCGATCGTGTGGCCCTTGCTCTTGAACGACACGATTCCGACATCGTCGCCCAGGTGCCACATGCGCACAGCGTCGGTCTCGAATATCGTCGTGCCGGTGCCGGCCTTTTCTCCCAGAACCGGATCGGGAAAGTACTGGCGGCAGTAAACCGGCAACGCGGACCGCGCGACGAAGTCGTCCCTGGCCGCCGAATACGCGCCTTGCGATGTGTGCACGCCACGCGCGGCGGCGACCTTGGCGCCCTTCACCCAGTCCGGCAGCGGCGCGCTGGAGAGCGCCTTGCCGGCGGCGATGTCCTCGGCGACCCAGGTCGCGACGTCCTGCCATCCTGCCGCCTGCCACGTTTCGAACGGGCCCATCTGCCAGCCGAACCCCCAGCGAATGGCGAGGTCGACATCGCGGGCGTTGTCCGCGACATCCCGCAGGTGATAGGCGCTGTAGTGAAATAGGTCGCGGAAAATCGCCCACAGGAACTGCGCCTGCGGATGCGCGGACGCCCGCAACTTGGCGAATTTCTCGGCGGGAGAACGGATCTTGAGCATCTCCGCGACTTCGGGCGCGACTTCACCTGCGGCTGCACGGTAGTCGCGCGCGGCCGGATCGAGCACCTGGATTTCCTTGCCGACCTTGCGGAAGAAGCCCGCCTTGGTCTTCGCGCCCAGCGCACCCTGCGCGACCAGCCCCGCCAATACCGGCGGCGTGGCGAACAGCGCATGCCACGGGTCATCGGGCAGCGTGTCGTGCATCGTTTTCACCACATGCGCCATCGTGTCGAGGCCCACGACGTCGGCGGTGCGATAGGTGGCGCTTTTCGCGCGGCCGATCGCGGGACCGGTCAGGGCATCCACGACGTCGAAGCTCAACCCCATGCGCTCCGTGTGCTTCATCGTTGCCAGCACCGAGAAGATGCCGATGCGGTTGGCGATGAAGTTCGGCGTATCCTTGGCGCGGATCACGCCCTTGCCGAGGGTGGTGGTCAGGAACGCCTCGAGCGCATCGAGCAGCGCCGGATCGGTTTCCGGCCCGCTTATGAGTTCCACCAGGTACATGTAGCGTGGCGGATTGAAGAAGTGCACGCCGCAAAAGCGCGGACGAACCGCGGCGGGAACCGCCGCCGACAATGCCGCCAGCGAAAGTCCCGACGTGTTCGACGCCAGGACGGCGTGCGGCGGAAGGTGCGGCGCAATCTTTTCGTACAGGTCGCGCTTCCAATCGAGGCGTTCGGCGATCGCCTCGATCACCAGGTCGCACTCGGCGAGCCGCGCGAGGTCGCTGCCGTAGTTCGCGGCGTCGATGGCAGCCGCGCGGTCCTTGGTCCCCAGCGGAGCGGGCTCGAGCCTGGTCAGGCCGGAAATCGCCTTGGCCACGAGGCCGTTGGCGTCGCCGTCCTTGGCCGCGAGGTCGAACAGGACGACCGGGATGTTGGCATTGGCGAGGTGCGCGGCAATCTGCGCACCCATGACACCGGCGCCAAGCACGGCGGCTCGGCGGACAAGCAATCGGGAGGAGGACATGGTTGCAGCCAGGGGCTGGTTCAAAAAAGATTGGACAACGGTTACCGGTGAAAAATTGCGCGGCCGGGGAGACCGGCCGCGCAATGTCGAAACAAGACTGGATCGACTACCCGTCGCGCCGGCACCGGAAGTTCCCGGCGGGCGCGACGCCGTGCGCTAGAACGAGTACGCGACCTGGCCGCCGACGATAAACACGCTGCTGTCGTAGCTGCCCTTGATGAGGCCATACGTCGCCGTGCTGCCGGCGTTCTGGTTCGACGAGGCATTCTGCGCCCAGATGTAGGCCATGCCGACGTCGAACTTCCACTGCTTCGCATACGTATACTGCGCGCCGGCGGCAACCCAGAACCGGTCGGCGTCGGGCAGCCGCGGCGTGCGGTCGGTGTCATTCACCGGCGACTGGTCCCATGCAAGGCCGCCGCGCAGCTTCCACTCGCTGTCGACGATGTAGTTGGCGCCGGCGGACACGCGCCAGACGTCCTTGAAGTTCTCGGGCGTCGCAGGAATGGGCCTGCCCGGTCCGGTACGGATGGGTGCCAGTTCCTTGAACACCGACCACTGCGTGAACTGCACGTCGCCCATCACCTCCCAGTTGGGATTGATGCGGCTGAAGAACGACACGTTGGTGATCGAGGGAACTTCCAGCGCCAGCGTCACACCGCCGCTTGCGAGTTGCGCGTTGACGGCCGCCGACAGGAGCGCACCGATTGGCGCAAGCGGCCCCAACGGCGGCAGCGGCGGATTGTCGATCTGCACGTTGCCCGACACGTCGTACTTGATCGATGAGCGGTAGTGCGCGCCGACGCGAGTGTCGGGCGAGATGTTCCACATGACGCCGATGTTCCAGCCCCAGGCGCTGTCGTCGCCAGTGAGCTTGTTGTTCGAGTCGAGGCCACCCGTGGCCGCGACAAACGCCTGCGCCTGCGCGGGAGTGATCTGTCCGGCGGCGGCAGCCTTCTGCGCGGCATCGGCCAGGCCGGCGGAATAATTGAAGTTGCTGGTCAGGTTCGCCTTGATCCTCTGCCAATCGGCACCCGCCGCCACCGTGAAGCTGTCGTTGATCTTCCACGAAAACACGGGATTGACGTTGAGCGTCTCGACCTTCGAATTCAAAGCCTGGTACCGTCCGAGCCAGCCGCCGTCCCAGTCGGTCTCGAGGCCGAACGGGGCGCCGATGCCCAGGCCGAACGCGAACTGCTCGTTGATTGGGACCACGACATACATCGCGGGCAACAGCGCCGTGATGCCCGCATTCCCACCATTGCCGCCCAGCGGCTGGTTCAAGGCCGCCAGCGATCCGTCGTTCCTGAACTTGTTAGACGTCATCAGCACGTCGCCGGCGGCGACGACCTGAATCGTCTTGAACCGCGACATGCCTGCCGGATTCGACCAGACAGTGCTCGCGTCCTCCGCGGCCGCCGCGCCGCCCGAGAACGCGTTGCCGAGACCGCTGCCGTTTTGTTCCTGCAGCGCGAAACCCGCGCCCAGCACCTGGCTGGCGCCGAGCGCAAGCGCCAAACCGGCCACGGCGGCCGCAACGCGGGTGCGTCGGAATTGGTTCGATTGCATGGGGTGTCCTCTCTCCAAAGGGGAACTGCGTCGGATCAGGCGTTTTTCGCCCAAATGCTTCTTTTTCGACCGATGGGCCATTTTGCCCTCTTTCCGGCCTATTGAACAAAACTATACACCTGCGGGACGTCCGGACCGGGCGCGTGGGGAGGGCTTTTGACCCCGGTCAAGCCCGGGTGTCTCATTCTGGCGGCACTTCGCGCGGCCGGCGGTCGGCCCCCACGGAAACGTAGGTCAAACTGGCCTCGGTGACCTTGACCGTGACCACGTCGTCCGGGTTGCGCTGGGCGAAGACCTCGACCGCGACCGTGATGGAGGTTCGGCCGACCCGGGTGATTTCGGCGAAAAAGGACACGAGATCCCCAACCAGGACCGGCTGCTTGAAAGTGAAGGAATTGACCGCTACCGTCGCCACGCGACCTCGGGCGCGGCGTGCCGCGACAACGCCTCCGGCGATGTCGACCTGCGACATGATCCAGCCGCCGAAGATGTCGCCGTGCTGGTTGACGTCCGCAGGCATCGGAACGACGCGCAGCACGGGCTCCCGGCCGGGGAGTTGCGGTTCCCGGTCACTCATAGCCAACTACGCCGGCTGCTTCTTGGCTTCGTCGCGCAGCTCACGGCGCAGGATCTTGCCCACGTTGGACTTCGGCAACTCGGTGCGAAACTCGACGTCGCGCGGGCACTTGTAGCCCGTGAGATGCGAGCGGCAATGCGCAATCACGTCGTCCGCGGACAGCTTCGGGTCCTTCTTCACGATGAACAGCTTCACGGCCTCGCCGGACTTGGGGTCCGGGACGCCGATGGCCGCGCATTCGAGCACGCCGGGGTGCATCGCCACCACAGCTTCGATCTCGTTCGGATAAACGTTGAAGCCCGAGACCAGGATCATGTCCTTCTTGCGGTCGACGATCCTGATGAATCCTCGCTCGTCCATCACGCCGACGTCGCCGGTGGCGAACCAGCCTTCCTTGTCGATCACCTTGTCGGTCTCGTCCTGTCGTTGCCAGTAGCCGGTCATCACCTGCGGTCCGCGCACGCAGATTTCGCCGGGCATTCCGAGCGCCACGGTACGCCCCGCGTCGTCGCGCAGCATGATTTCGGTGGACGGCAGCGGCAGTCCGATCGAGCCGTTGTAGGCCGGCAGGTCGAGCGGGTTGATAGTGGCGGCGGGAGAGGTTTCGGTCAGTCCGTAGGCTTCGATCAGCGGCACGCCGGTCACCTGTTTCCATTTCACGGCGACGGCTTCCTGCACCGCCATGCCGCCGCCCAACGCGAGGCGCAGGCTCGAGAAATCGAGCTTGGCGAACTCGGCGTTGTTCACGAGCGCGTTGAACAGCGTGTTGACCCCGGTGAACGCCGTGAAGCGGTACTTGCCCATTTCCTTGACGAATCCCGGGATGTCGCGGGGATTGGGAATGAGCACGTTCTCGCCTCCCAGGGTCATGAACACGAGGCAGTTCGCGGTAAGGGAAAAGATGTGGTACAGCGGCAGCGGCGTGATGATGATTTCGCGCCCGCCGCTCAGGAACGGCTGAAGCCACACGCGCGCCTGGAGCAGGTTGGCGATGATGTTGCGATTGACCAGCATCGCGCCCTTGGCCACGCCGGTCGTTCCTCCGGTGTACTGCAGGAACGCGATGTCGTCGTGCCCCAGGGGCACCGTCTCAAGCTTGCGCTTGCGGCCGTCCGCGAGCGCATCGGACAGGCGGATCGCCCCCGGGATCGAGAAGGCCGGCACGGCCTTTTTCACGCGGCGGATGACGAGATCGACGACCAGCCCCTTGAAACCCATCAGTTCGCCGACGGAGGTGATCACCGGCTGGCGCACCTTGGTCCGGGTGCGGACCTGCGCGAAGACACTGGCGAAATTTTCCAGGCAGACCAGCACCTCGGCCCCTGAATCGCCCAGCTGGTGCTCGAGTTCGCGCGCCGTATAGAGCGGGTTGACGTTGACCACGGTGCAGCCGGCGCGCAGCGCGCCGAACAGGCACACCGGGTACTGCAGGATGTTGGGCATCATCAGCGCAACGCGGGAGCCCTTCTTGCAGCCGATGCCCTGCAGCCACGCGCCGAATGCCGCCGAAAGCGTGTCGAGCTCCGCGAAAGTGAGCGACTTTCCCATGCAGGAAAACGCGGGCCGCGCAGCGTACTTGGCGACACTCTCCTCGAACACGTCGCGCAGCGACGCATATTCGTTCACGTCGATTTCAGCGGGGACGCCCTTCGGATATTGCTTGAGCCAGATTCTTTCCACGACGTTCCTCCTGGCCGCGGTCCTGCACCTGCGGCGCGTTACCGAACGGAAATTGGGGTTGGCTTCATGAGTGGCGCACGCCCATGCGTGGGGCGACCGCGTCCGACAGGAAAATCCTACACCAGATGCCTGCGCCCCGGCCTCCCCGGCGGTCAGTTTGTCGCTTCGGCGTAGTGCAACGGCCCGCCGCGAAACGGCGCGAAACCCGTGCCGAAAATGGCCCCCGCATCGACCAGGTCGGCGTCCGCGACGATATGCTGCGACAGCGCGGAAGCGGCCTCTGCCACGAACGGCCCGATCAGGCGTTGCGCAAGACCCGCGGGAACCTTGCCCACCGCGCTCTTCTGCGCCTTGCCGTCTGTCCACGCATAGAAACCGCGTCCCGTCTTGCGACCGAGATGTCCGGCGCCGATCAGTTCCATCAGCTTCCCGGGCGGCGTGGCATTGTCTCCCAGCAGCTTGCCGACGGCAACGCAGATATCGAGCCCCACGGTGTCCGCGAGCTCGATGGGACCCATCGGCATGCCGAACGCGAGTGCCGCTTCGTCGACGGTTTCCGCGGCGATGCCTTCGTCCACGCAGCGCATGGCGGCCATGAGGTACGGGGCGAGCACGCGATTGACCAGGAATCCGGGCGCGCTCTTCACCGGCAGCGGCAACTTGTCGATCTGCCGGACGAACGCCGCCGCCTGCGGGACGAGCGCATCGCGGGTCTGCCGGCCGACGACGATTTCCACCAGCATCATCCTCGCCACCGGATTGAAAAAGTGCAGTCCGATCAGGCGCGACGGATCCGCCAGCGCGGGGGCGATGTCTTCCAATGGAATGCTCGACGTGTTGGAGGCGAGGACGGCGCCGGGCTTCGCCTTGCGCTCCAGCGCCGCGAACAACGCGCGCTTCGCGTCCACGTTCTCGAAGATGGCCTCGATGATCACGTCGGCGCGCGCCACGCCGTAGCCATCGACGTCGGGTATCAGGCGGTCCGTCGCATCGCGCACGCGGCGCGGATCGCGCAGCCGGTCGGCAAAGAGCTTGCCGGCGCGCTGCATCGCCGGCGCCAGGCGTTCGGCGTTCTGGTCCTGCAGCGTGACCGTGAGGCCGCGCAGCGCACACCAGGCCGCAATGTCGCCGCCCATGGTGCCCGCGCCGACCACGTGTACGTGCGCCGCGCGAAAGTCGCCGTCCTTGCCCAGGCCCTTCAGCCGCTCCTGCAGCTTGAACACGCGAAGGAGATTGGCGGTCGTCGGCGACCGGAACAGCGCGGGGATCGACGCGGGATCGCTTGCCGGCGCCGAGAGCGCATTGCCGTCGTATTTGACCCACAGGTCGAGCACCGCGTACGGCGCCGGATAATGTTCGCGTCGTGCGCGCTGCGCGACTTTCTTTTCGGCCTGCGCGGCGATGAATCGACGCGCCAGCGGATTGAGCGACGCCGACAAGGGAAACGGCAGAGCGCGCGGCGCGGGCAGCGCGCGCAGGACCCCGCGCGCCGTCGCGTCCATGATCCGGACCGGAACGCACTCGTCCGCGATTCCCATGCGCTTGGCCCGGCGCGCGTCGATGGTCCTGCCGGTCAGCAACAGGTCGAGCGCGGCCGGCGCGCCGGCGAGCCTCGGCAGGCGCTTGATCCCGCCCCACCCCGGAACGATGCCGAGCATCACCTCGGGCAATCCCAACCGCGTGCCGGGTTCGTCGACCAGCACGCGATAACGGCACGCGAGCGCCAGTTCAAGTCCGCCGCCCAGGCAGAACCCGCGCACCAGCGCCAGGGTCGGATACGGAACCCGCGCCAGTCGTTCGAACGTGTCCCAGCCGCGCTTGACGATGGCCAGCGCGCCGGCATCGTCGCGCACATCGCCGAACTCCTCGACATCGGCGCCTGCGATGAAGCCGTTGGCCTTGCCGGAACGGATCACGAGACCCTTGGGCGGATCCCTGTCGAGCAGGTCGAGCGCGTCGTTGAATTCGGCCAGCACCGCCGCGGACAGCGTGTTGACGGGAGCGCCCGCCTTGTCGAAGGTGAGCCACGCGAGGCCTTCGCCGTCGCGGGAAAGAGTCCAGTGTTGCATCAGGGCTCCGGGGAGTTCAGTTGAAGGGGTTCGGCGCCGCGGCGCTTCCCGCCGACGATGCGCCCGCGGTGATCACGCCCGCTCGATCAGCATCGCGCCGCCCAGGCCGCCGCCGATGCAGATCGCCGCCATTCCGCGCTTGCCGTTGGTCCGGCGCAGCACGTTCAGCACATGAAGCACGATGCGGGTTCCCGATGCCCCCACCGGATGACCCAGCGCGATCGCGCCGCCGTCGACGTTGAGCTTGCTGTCGTCGATGCTGCCCAGCGCGCCCGGCAAACCGAGCTCGCTTCGGCAATACTCGTCGCTTTCCCAGGCGCGCCGGCAGGCGATGACCTGCGCCGCGAACGCCTCGTTGATCTCCCAGGCGTCGAGGTCGTTCAGCGCCAGCTTGTGGCGCTGGAGGATGGGGGTCGCGGCGTGCACCGGACCCAATCCCATCTGCGCCGGATCGAGCCCCGCCCATTGCGAATCCACGATGCGGCCGATGGGCGTGAGCCGGTGCTGCTCCACCGCGCGCGCCGAAGCAATGACCAGCCACGCGCCGCCATCGGTGATCTGCGAACTGTTGCCGGCGGTCACGTTGCCATACTTCTTGTCGAAAAAAGGTCGCAGCTTGGCCAGGTTCTCCGCAGTCGAGTCGGCGCGCACGCCGTCGTCGGCGGCATAGAGCTTCCCCTTCCGGTCATAAATCGGCACAAGTTCCCCGGCGAAATGCCCGGCCGCCTGCGCCGCCAGCACGCGCTGGTGGCTGCGCGCCGAATAGTCGTCCATCTCGCGGCGCGTGATGCCAAAGCGAAAGGCCAGGTTCTCGGCCGTCTGGCCCATCAGCAGCCCGCAGATGGGATCGGTGAGGCCCTTCATCAGCGCAATCACCGGCGCCAGGTAGCCCGGCCGGAATCTGGCCAAAAGCGCGGCACGCTGCCCGAACGACTTGGCGGCGTACCAGTTGGACAACCACATCACCATGGCGTCGGAGAAGAGCAACGGCGCGCGCGACAGTGCATCCACGCCGCCCGCGAGGACCAGATCGGAACGTCCCGCCCGGATGTTGCTGACGGCCGAGTCGATCGACTGCATGCCGGACGCGCAATTGCGCATCACCGTCCAGCCCGGCACTTTCAGCCCGCAATCCATGCGCAGCGCCGCGACGCGGCCGATGTTCACTTCGTCCGCCGCGGGGGCCGCGCAGCCCAGGATGACCTCGTCCAGTTGCGTGGGATCGAAACGCTGGCGGACGAGCAACGCGCGGCCGGAATCGGTGGCCAGGTCGGATGCCGCGAAAGGTCCCGGCCGGTTGCGCGACTTGAGGAAAGGCGTGCGCGCGCCGTCGATGATGTAGACGGGTTCAGTCATGATCCGGGCGCCGGGGCGAGTGGGCGATGAAACCTGTCATGGCGCCGTCGATGCGGCCTTTGCTCGTACTCATCTGATCTCAGGCCGCGGCGCGATGACCGCGCGATGGCGGCCGCACCGTGTCGATGGCGGGCTGCAACAGGGAAGCCCCAAGGTCCTTGTCGAAGTCGTCGACGCGAATCACCCGGGCCACCAGCTCGCGCTGCGCGTGCAGCGCGCGCGCCTCGTCCACGCTGATGATGCCCGCCGCCAGCGCGCGGTCCGCCAGCGCGTCGACGCCCACGCCCGGCGGCAGCTTGCCGTCGAGCCGGCCTTCGCGGATCGCAGTGCGCAACTTGGCCTCGACGGGTTCGGCAAGCACGGTCGCATCCAGCGCGCGTTCGATCAACCCCACCGGATCGTTGTCCTTCGTGCCGATGAAGATGCCCGCGGTCAGGCGGTCACGCGTGGCGGACGGCTCGATCAGCAGGCGCGCGACGTCGTGGCCGATTCGGTCCGAGGGCACGACGTACGGACGGCCCAGCGGGAACACGACGCGCCGAAGCGCGAATGCGATCAGGCGGTTGGGGAAGTTGGAGATGACGCCTTCGAACGCGCCTTGCGCCTTGTACATCGCATCCCAGATCGCCCAGTGCATGAGCGGCGCGTCGGCCGCCTGGCGGCCCTCCATCTCGAAGCGCTTGAGCGTCGCGGAGCACAGGTACATGAGCGAGAGGATGTCGCCAAGACGCGCGGAGAGTTTTTCCTTGCGCTTGAGCGCGCCGCCCAGCGTTCCCATCGAGACGTCCGCCAGGAACGCCAGCGCCGCAGAGAAGCGGGTGAGCTGCTGGTAGTAGCGGCGCGTTTCCGGCGCGACATCAGCCGGGACCGCGACGAAGTGCGATCCCGTCCAGCCCATCACCAACGTCCGCGCGAAATTGGCGAGGGCGAAACGCAGGTGCCCGAACAACGCGGCGTCGAATGTCAGCGACGCCCGCGCCGGATCCGCTTCCCTCGTCGCCATGATCTCCTTCAGCACGTACGGGTGGCAGCGAATGGCGCCCTGCCCGAAGATGATGAGGCTTCGCGTCAGGATGTTGGCGCCCTCGACGGTGATGGCGACCGGGTGCTGCATGTAGGCGCCGCCCAGGAAATTGGAAGGACCCATGCAGATGCCCTTGCCGCCGATGACGTCCATGCCGTCGTTGATGATCTGCCGCGCACGCTCGGTGATATGGTATTTCGCGATCGCCGTCAGCACCGCCGGCTTTTCGCCCTGATCGATCGCGCCCGCGGTGACGATCCGCGTCGCGTCCATCATGTAGAGATTGCCGCCCATGCGCGCCAGCGCTTCCTCGATGCCTTCGAACTTGCCGATCGCGGTCTTGAACTGGGTGCGCACGCGCGCATAGCCGCCCACCGTGCGCACGGCGAGCATGCCCATGCCGGTGTTCGACGATGGCAGCGAGATGCCCCGGCCTGCCGCCAGGCACTCCATCAGCATGCTCCAGCCGCGCCCGAGCATCGGCTGGCCGCCGATCACCCAATCCATGGGAATGAAGACGTCCTTGCCGGAATTGGGTCCGTTCTGGAACACCGCGTTGAGCGGCATGTGACGGCGGCCGATGTCGACGCCCGGGTGCGCGGCCGGAATCAGCGCGCAGGTGATTCCCAGGTCTTCCTTGTCGCCGACCAGCTTGTCGGGATCGTAGACCCTGAACGCCAGGCCGAGCAGCGTCGCAACGGGACCCAGCGTGATGTAGCGCTTGTCCCACGTGACGCGCAGGCCGAGCGTGCGCTTGCCCTCGTGCTCGCCCCAGCAGACGAATGCGAAGTCGGGAATGGATGCGGCGTCCGAGCCCGCGCTGGGACTGGTCAGCGCGAAGCACGGAATCTCCAGGCCCTTGGCCAGGCGCGGCAGGTAGTGGCGCTTCTGCTCCTCGGTCCCGTAATGCAACAGCAGTTCGCCCGGACCGAGCGAGTTGGGCACCATCACCGTCACGGCAACGGTTCCGCTGTGGGTCGACAGCCGATTGATCACTTCCGAGTGCGCGAAGGCGGAGAAGCCGAGGCCGCCGTACTCCTTGGGAATGATCATCCCGAGGAAACCCTTGTCCTTGATGTACTGCCAGACGTGAGGCGGCAGGTCCTTGTGGACGTTGGTGGTTTCCCAGTCGCTGGTCATGCCGCACAGCGTCTGGACTTCGTGCTCGAGAAAATGCCGCTCCGCCTCGCTCAAGGCCGGGCGCGGCGCGTCGAGCAGCCGGCGCCAATCCGGCCGTCCCGAAAAGAGCTCGCCATCCCACCATACGGTGCCCGCTTCCAGCGCATCGCGTTCCGTCTGGGACATCGGCGGCATGAGCTTGCGGAACGCCGACAGCACGCCGTCGCTGATCAGCGAGCGCCGGAGCGCGGGAAATGCCAGCGCAATGGCAAGCGCAACGAAAATCACGGTGAACAGCAGGTTGAGCGCAAGCGGCAGCGCATGCGCGTACCAGGAGACGGCGAGCGCGGCCAGGCCGGCAAGCGCCCAGGCGCGTCCGGACGCGTTGACATAGGCCAGCGCAATCGCGCCGATCACGATCAAGAGCAGAAAAATCAATGTCAGCATGGTCATTGTTTCCTGGATTGCCGGTTGGGTCGTGCCGGTGTCGCGCGCGCGCGACGGGCGCCGTGTTTGCGTGAAAGGGCGATGTCGACTTCGCGCGTGACTTCGCTCAGGTCGGGCAGCGGGGCGTTCAGTCCCGCCAGCAGGAACGGCGCGAGCCTGCGCAGCAGGATTTCATCGCTGTTCGCTTCCCGCGGGCTCAATTCGCTGATGATCTTGTGCGCATCGGTGCCCGACAGCGTGTATGACAGCGCGCCCATGATGAAGTGCAGCCGCCACGACAACTCCTTGCGCGGCAGGTGCGGCAGCGCCCGTCCGAACGCCCCTTTGAAGCGCGCGACCGTCACCGAGTATTGCTCGGACAGGAAGTTCCGGATGAACGGCGCCGGATCGGCATAGGCGCGGCCGAGCAGGCGCAGGAAATTCTTGCCGCCGCGCGCGGGATCGCGCGCCAGCCGAAGCGCCGGGACGAACAACGCCATCAGGATCCGGTCGCAGGACAAGGGGTCGGGCGCCGCCTTGCGTTCGAGTTCGTCCAGAAGCGACACGCGCTCCTGGTTCATGGGGTCCAGCCGGCGCGTGAGGACGGCCTCGAACAGCTCTTCCTTGGTGCCGAAGTGATAGTTCACCGCGGCCAGATTGACCCCGGCCGCCGCCGTGATCGACCGCAGTCCCGTCGCCTCGAAGCCGTGCTCCATGAACAGCGCCTCCGCGGTGTCCAGGATCCGTTCCTTGGTGGCGCCCGCGCCGCGCACTCCACCGATGGCAACGATGTTCGCGTCCATGCTTCCTCGATCGGCAGCCGGGCGGATCGAAGCCTCCGCCCAGGTCTCAATTAAACGTTCGTTTGAATCTTATGTTTGATTCAGGTCGCATGTCAATGGCCGGGCGGCGGCCGTGCCCATCACCATCGACGGGCCAGAACGGCGTCACGGTTGTGGCGTAACTGTGATCGGCTGTCCCGAAGCGGACGCGCGTTACGTGCCCACTCGGCTGACCCGTAGAATGCAGCGTTGAACAATTCTAGAGACAGCGGATATGGCATCGCGGCCAAGCGTCGTGATCGTCGGAGGCGGCATCGGCGGATTGTTCGCCGCCAATGCGCTGATCGGCCAAGGGCTGCGCGTTTCAGTTTATGAACAGGCGTCCACACTGGGCGAGGTGGGTGCCGGTGTCTATGTGACGCCGAATGCGGTGCGCCACTTGGAGCGTGTGGGTCTCGGGCCTGCCGTCGAGCAATGGGGCGCGCGAGTCGGTCCGGGCTCCTACTACTTTCGCCACGACGGTACGCCGATCGCCCCGGTGCAGGTGTCGGATGCCTCCGGCTGGAACGCGACCTTTGGCATGCACCGCGCCGACTTCGTCGATTTCCTCGCCGCCAACCTGCCCGCAGGAATCGTCCATACCGGCCGCCGCGCCGTGGGCTTTGAGCAGAACGGCGGCCTGGCCCGCGTCATATTCAGCAACGGCGCCAGTGTCGAGACCGATGTTGTGGTTGCCGCCGACGGCATCCACTCCGAACTGCGTCCCTACGTCTTTCCGCCTTCAAAGCCCGTCTTTCACGGCACCATTTGTTACCGGGGTCTGGTCCCGCGCGAGCGCCTGCCGGACTGGCCCATGGATCGCTGGCAGATGTGGGCCGGTCCGTCCAGGCATTTCCTGGTCTTCCCTGTCCGACACGGCACGATGGTCAACTACGCCGGCTTCGTGCCGACTGACGAGGAAATGAAGGAATCGTGGTCCGCACCTGGCGATCCGGAGGTGCTGCGCCGCGAGTTCGATGGCTGGGACCCGCGCGTCTGCGAGGTGCTGAAGCAGGTCGACAAGACGTTTCGCTGGGCGCTCTATGACCGTGAGCCGTTGCCGACCTGGGCCAAAGGCCGGTTGGCGCTGCTCGGCGACGCGGCGCATCCAATGCTGCCGCATCTCGGTCAGGGGGCCAACCAGTCCATCGAGGACGGCATGGCGCTCGCGACCATTCTGGAGCAAGTCAACGCGGCGGCAGTGCCGGCGTCGCTGCTTGCCTACGAGCGGCTGCGTCGCGAGCGGGTGGCGGAAATTCAGCTTGGCGCCCGGCGCAATGGGCTGCGTCTCGACTCTGCCCGCGCCGACCTCGATGCCCGCGACGCGGAGCTCGTCGCGCACGCCGAATTCCGGAAGCATCTTTATACCTACGATGTGGTGCCGGACGCGCGCGCAGCGGCGGCAGCGCTGCCGCGAGAGAGATGAACCGGACGTCGAAGAGCTCGTCCTGCCAGCCGAGCTCGCGCATCGTGGGTATGTCGGCAAACTCGGGCACCCAATGAATTGTTGCTAAGCGCACAATGGATTGCATTTATTGCCCCGGCCCGCGCGGGATCGCATGCCCGATGTCCAGTGACCAATCGCTACTTCTCGCAGAACCACGGCGGCGGCGGCGAGACCAAAGGTAAGATGGCGCGACATCCCCAACCGGCGGTCCGACCATGTCTTCCCTCGCCCACCTCTTTGCCAACAACCGCGCCTGGTCCGAACGCATCCGGTCGAACCATCCGGAGTTCTTCACCAGGCTGTCGCGGCAGCAGAACCCCCGGTACCTGTGGATCGGCTGCTCGGACAGCCGCGTGCCTGCCAACGAAATCGTGGGGCTGCTGCCCGGCGAACTCTTCGTGCATCGCAACATCGCCAACGTCGTCGTGCACAGCGACCTGAATTGCCTGTCGGTGATGCAGTTCGCCGTGGAGGTCCTCAAGGTCGAGCACATCATCGTCTGCGGGCATTACGGGTGCAGCGGGGTGTCGGCAGCCATGCAGAACCAGCGCGTGGGACTTGCGGACAACTGGCTGCGCCATGTGCAGGACGTGCACGCCAAGCATGACGCCAGCGTGGCCACCATCCGCGACTTGCCGCAACGCGTCGACCGGCTGTGCGAACTCAACGTGATCGAGCAGGTCGCCAACGTATGCCAGACCACCGTGATCCACGACGCGTGGACACGAGGGCAGGGGCTGTCGGTGCACGGCTGGGTGTACGGTCTGAGGGACGGGCTGGTCCGCGACCTCGGAACCACCGTCTCCTCTCCCGCGGAAATCCCCGTCGCCTACCGGTCGGCCGTCGACGGGCTGTAACGACACGATCGGCCGATTCCGGAACGGCGCGCGCCCGGCCCGTTCCGAACCATCGGCGGTGCTGTTTGGCTATACTCTGGCGCGGGAGAATTCACCTATGGCCAACATTTCCATCGCCCGGAAGCATTCGCTGTCGCATCCGAAAGCGCGCGCCGTCGCGGAAAAGATCGCGAAGGACCTGCGCAAGCGCTTCGACCTGGAGTACGAGTGGGACGGCGAGCACATCGACTTCGAGCGCCCGGGCGTCACCGGGCGAATGCACGTGGGCAAGGACAAGATCAAGCTCGACGTGCACCTGGGGATGCTGCTTTCGATGCTGAAGCCGACGATCGAGCGCGAAATCGAGACGCAGCTGGACAAGCTGCTGGCTTGAGCGCCGCTTGCTGCCGGCGGGCGCCCGCCGGCGCGTTCATGGGGCAGCCGGATTGGCGGCCTCCGCGGCCTTCCGGAACAGCAGCGGATCGGCAAACGGGTCGGTCGACCCGCCGACGATCGCCTCCAGGATCTGCACTTCGCGCGTTTCGATCGTGCGCAGGAATTCGCCGGCGCCGCGCATGGCGCGAAATGCCGAAAAACCGCGCTCGAGGAAGTCCTGCAGGCCCGACATCCCGGCCATGCGCGCCGGCTGCCGCATCATCGCCAGCGCCGTGCGGATCAGCGGCTTGCCGACGTGAGCGTCGAGCGCCGTCCCGATGTCGACGATCAACTTGATCTGCCGGCGGCGCAGCGGAAAATTCGCGGCGCGACGATAGGCCCTGCAGTATTCGGGGACACTGAAATGCCCGTCGGCGCGGGGAAGCCGCGCAAGCAGCACGCGATCGAGCTCCTGGGAGAGCGCGTTGAGCTCCATCGCCTGCGCCACCGTCGCGATGACGCGATCGGGAAGCACTTTGACCATCAGCGGAACGACGCGTGCGAGGTCCGCATCGCGCCGGCTGAAATCCCCGGGTCCGTAGAGATCGTTCTGGAAGAACGCGACGGCGGCCGCATAGCGGGGGTCGGCGGCTAGGTCCGCATACGTCATGGCCAGCCGCCGGGCCTGCCAGGACGCGACGCGCTCCAGCGCGCCGGCGAGGATCGGGTTCCCAGTGCGCTCCTCGTGGAGTCGCTGCACGCGCGACAATTCGCGCACGAGCGCCGCCGATGCAGATGCTGCGGGTTCGGTTTCGGCCATGGGTGCTGTTGCGGGAACCTGAAGTCCGGGGATGTGGTGCGGATGAGCGGTGACAACGTCAGTCTATCCGATGCGTGCAATTCTTTCCTCCCCGCTCGTCCCGCAGTCCCGCCCATGCGCCCCGCGGGATCGGTCCCAAACACCCAGGGAACGTCACTTTAGATTGATTGCTCTACGCGCGCCGACTATCGTCCAAGCATCCTTTCGGCTGCGCCAACGGTTGCTCGCGCGCCGACCGACATCCTGATGATTTCCCGCCGAACCTTTCTCGCCGCCGGAGCCATAGGCGCCACCGCGCTGGTGGCCGCGCGCTGGCTGCGCGGTCCACACGCGCCGCCCGGCGACGCCTCGCTCAGCGCACTCGATGCCGACGCGCAGGCGATCCTGCGCGCAGTGATACCGGTGCTGCTGGACGGTGCGTTGCCCGAGGAGGCGGATGCCCGGCGGGCGGCGATCGCCGACACCCTCCGCAGCATCGACGTCGCCGTAGCGGGGCTGCAACCATCGGTGCAGGAGGAATTGCGGCAGCTGTTCGCGCTGCTGGCGCTGCCGCCCGCCCGCCTGGCGCTGGCACGCGTCTCGACGCCGTGGGATCAGGCGTCGGCGGCGGAGGTGCGCGCGTTTCTCGATCGCTTTCGCGGCAGCTCCCTGATGCTGCTTCGCTCGGCCTACGGCGCACTGCACGAGCTTAGCTTCGCGGCTTGGTACGGCAACGCCGCCTCCTGGCCGCGCATCGGCTATCCCGGCCCGCCGAGCCTGTTCTCATGACGTCCGCGCGCGAATCCG
Organism: Casimicrobiaceae bacterium; assembly: GCA_035430095.1. Classification (GTDB taxonomy): domain Bacteria; phylum Pseudomonadota; class Gammaproteobacteria; order Burkholderiales; family Casimicrobiaceae; genus VBCG01. Next base: position 40,730 of record DAOMGB010000002.1, read on the forward strand.
GGATCGTCGACCCGTTCGAGGCCGGGCGGGCCGACGGATGGAAAGTAATCGATGCGTCCACGCTGACGCAGGATCTCACCTTCGAGGCCGACGTCGCGATCGTCGGAAGCGGCGCCGGCGGAGGAACCGCCGCGGAGATTTTGGCCATGGCGGGCCTCGCCGTCGTCGTGCTGGAGGAAGGTCCGCTCAAGACGTCTAGCGACTTCCGGATGCGCGAAGCGGAGGCGTATCCCGACCTCTACCACGAATCCGCGGCCCGCAAGACGCACGACAAGGCCATCAGCATCCTGCAGGGCCGCTGCGTCGGCGGCGGGACGACGGTCAACTGGACGAGTTCCTTCCGCACGCCGGCCGCAACGCTCGGGTACTGGCAGCGCGAGCTGGGTCTCGCGGGATTTGGCGTCGACGATCTTGCGCCATGGTTCGCGCGGATGGAGGCGAGGCTGTCCATTGCGCCCTGGGAAGTCGCGCCCAACGCCAACAACGAAGCACTCGCGCGGGGCGCGGGAAAAATCGGCATTTCCTCCGGCGCCATCCGCCGCAACGTCAAAGGATGCTGGAACCTCGGGTATTGCGGAATGGGCTGTCCGATCAACGCCAAGCAGTCGATGCTGGTGACGACGCTCCCGGGCGCGCTGGCCGCCGGCGCGACACTGGTCACGCGGGCACGCGCGCAACGTCTTGTTCTTGGCGGTGACCGCGTGGCACAACTCGAATGCATCGCCATGGACGCGCGCGGCATCGCGCCGACCACCCGGCGAGTGCTGGTGCGCGCCGGGACCTACATCGCCGCCGGCGGCGCCATCGGCACGCCCGCGCTGCTGCTTCGCAGCCGCGCACCCGACCCCAATGGCATCCTCGGCAAGCGCACTTTCCTTCATCCGACCGTGATCTCCGCAGCGCTGATGCCGGACCGCGTCGACGCCTTCGCGGGAGCGCCGCAGACGATTTTCTCGGACCACTTCCTCGAAACCCAGCCGATCGACGGTCCCCTGGGCTTCAAGCTCGAGGCGCCGCCGCTCCACCCGGTGCTGACCGCGATCACGCTGCCCGAAGACGGCGCCGCGCACGCAAGGTGGATGCACGACTTCCCGCGCATGCACGTGCTGATCGCGCTCATGCGCGACGGCTTCAATCCGGAAAGCCAGGGAGGCACGGTGCGGCTGCGCGACGACACCACGCCCGTGCTCGACTATCCGCTGCTGCCGTTGTTCTGGGACGGAGCGCGGCGGGCGTTTCGCACCATGGCGGAAATCCAGTTCGCCGCCGGGGCGCGCACCGTGATGCCGGTGCATGCCGCAGGCGCGGCGTTCGGCACCCTCGCCGACGCCCGCGCCGCCATCGACGGATTTGCGCTGCAGCCTGTCGTGACGCGCGTCGTGTCCGCGCATGTGATGGGAGGGGCCCCGCTGGGTGCCGACGCGAAACGCGCAGTGGTCACCACGACGGGCCGCCACCATCAGCTCGAGAATCTCTACATATTCGACGGCTCGCTCTTTCCAACGTCGATCGGCGCCAATCCACAACTTTCAATCTACGGGATCGTCGCGCGCCTGGCCACCGAACTCTCCGCGACCCTGGTGCCGCGCCGCTCCGCCGGGCCGGGTCGCGCGCGTCTCGTTTAGTGTGAATGCTCTAGCGGAATCACGTAATTTGAACATTGAGTGCTGCGCTTTCGCGCCTCGCAACATTTTGGGCGACGCAGCCCAATTCAAGGAGACTTCACCATGCGTACCATGACCTATACCCGCAACATTCCCGTCGGCGATGCCGTCTTCAACGCTTCGCGTCAGGTCTGGCTTGCCAGCCTGGGCGCCGCGGTCGTCACGCGCGATTGGGCGCAGAGCGAAGCCGGCAACGTGTTCCGGACGCTTGTCAAGGAAGGCACCGCGGTCGAGTCGAAGGCCATTCGCCTGGTCGGCGACAGCATCGAGGTCTCGTTCACCCGCGCGAACGCCGTCTGGAAGCAGGCGCGGACCACGGTGCAATCGACCGTGAAGCAAGCTGCCGAAACGGCCGTGACCCTGGTGCAGAACAGCATGCCGAGGTCGTTGCCCAAGGTGACGCTTCCGGCAATGCTGCAAACCTCCGCGCCGGCCAAGACACGGCGCGTCGCGAAGAAGACCGCGGTCAATGCGAGGCGTGCCGTCAAGTCGCGTGCGACGAAGACCGTAAAGCGCGCGAAGCGTACGGTTCGGGCCGCCACGAAGAAGTAAATCTCCGCTACCATTGCGTTGGAACCTGCCGGGAAATTCCGGCAGGTTTCTCCAGGACCAACGTTAGACGTGGCCCGGACAGCACGCATGAGGAGAGCCATGCCGGACAAGAGGGCATCCGGACGTCGAGTTCCATCTCGGCCGGTTCGGACGCGTGGACGTTCACACGTCCCAGCAGCCGCAACTTCAAACAGGGCAGCCCGGACTGCGGCAGGCAAGTCTTCCGCCGTTCCGCGCAAGATCGGATTGGCGCTCGCCGGCGGCGGCCCATTGGGCGGAATCTACGAAGTGGGCGCGTTGCTGGCGCTCGCCGATTCGCTGGAGGGCCTCGATCTCAACCGCCTTGACGCGTACGTCGGCGTTTCGTCGGGCGGATTCGTCGCCGCCGCGTTGGCCAACGGCCTCTCCCCGGCGCAGATGTACCGGCTGTTCATCGCCGACGGCGCCGATGCGGCGCTGAAGCCCGAAATCTTCCTTCGCCCCGCGTTCGAGGAATTCGGTCGCCGACTGGCCGCGTTGCCCGGGCTCGCAATGCGCGCATCGCTTCAGTATCTGCGCGACCCGTTCCATCGCGGCATCATGGAATCGTTTGCCACCCTCGCGCAGGCGTTGCCGACGGGCGTGTTCGACAACCGCGCCATCGACGCCTTTCTCGCCCACCTGTTTGCGGCACCGGGCCGCACCAACGACTTCCGGAAGCTCGGACGCAAGCTCTTCCTGGTCGCCACCAACCTCGATACCGGGGCGCCGGTCACCTTCGGCGCGCCGGGCCAGGACCATGTGCCGATTTCGCGCGCCATCGAGGCGTCGAGCGCGCTGCCGGGCCTGTTCCCGCCCGTGGAGATCGATGGCGAGCACTATGTCGACGGCGCGCTGAACAAGACGCTGCACGCGTCGGTTGCACTGGACGAAGGCATCTCCCTGCTCATCTGCGTCAATCCTCTGGTGCCTTTCGACGCCAGTTCGACCGCGAATCGCGGACGCTCCGGGAAGCGCAAGCTGAACCAGGGCGGGCTGCCGCTGGTGCTCGGCCAGACTTTTCGCGCGATCATCCATTCCCGGATGAAGGTGGGCATGGAAAAGTATGCACGCCAGTATCCCGATGCCGCAATCATGCTGTTCGAGCCCGGCCCGGAAGACGCGGACATGTTCTTCGCCAACATCTTCAGCTACCGGCAGCGCCGGAAGCTGTGCGCGCTGGCCTTCGAGCGAACGCGACGCAACCTGGCGGCGCGCGCCGATGTGCTCGGTCCCACATTGCGCCGGCACGGCATTGCACTTCGCGCCGACCGCCTGGCGGACCTCGAACGCGATGTGACGGCCGCCCTCACCGATCCGCGCCCGTTGCATGCGCAGCCGAACGGCGACGTGCGGCGGACCAAGCGCGACCTGCGGCACACGCTCGGCCACCTCGAGCGCTGGCTCGCGGACGCGGCCTAGGAGCTTCCGCCCTCGCCCCGGCGATGGTCACGTCCCGGTTCGTCAGGACCGTGCTGCTGGGCAGTGCAATCGTGTTCCTGCTTTCGTGGTGGCAGCGCGATGCTCTGCCGCCACCCTCGCGCCTGGACGAGGCCGTCTTCTCCGAACCCGTCCAGAAACCCACCGGTGTAGAGCCCTTCCGGACCAACGTCGGGGGCATCGAGTACACGGTGCGACCGCTCTACCATTACGACCTGAGCGGCCTGGTCGTCAGCAAGCACAATGCGGATACCTGGTGGGATCGGATTCACGAAGCGTCCAACGACAAGCTCAACGTCACCGACCTGTGCGTCATCTGGGGCAACAACGTCCGCAACGCGAGGTATGGCGAACTGGACTATTCCAGCGGCCAGTTCGTCTGTTACGTGCAGACGTCGTCGAGCGACGTGTGGGCGACCTTCGACATGTACTCGCTGTCGAACAACCACATGCTGGCGGACGATCCCCGCATCGCCAAGGTATTGCGCGCCGTGCGCGTGGGCGATCAGATCCGCTTCCAGGGCTATCTCGCCGAGTATTCGCACAATCACCAATTCGCTTTCCATCGGGGAACGAGCATCACGCGCACCGACACCGGCAATGGCGCCTGTGAAACGGTGTTCGCGACCGACGCCCGGATCATCCGCCATGCCAATCGCGGCTGGCGGTTTGCGTTCTGGGCGTCCGCCGTCGCGTTCCTGGCCGGCGTCGTGGCGTGGTTCAGACTGCCGTTTCGTGTCGACGATTGACGCGGTGCCCCGGTAACGGGGTAACCTGCGATTCCCATGCCTGAAAAAAAGCGACCACGCCGGACCCCGCAGCGCATCCTGGAGACCAGCCTCGCGTTGTTCAACCGCTTCGGCGAACCGCACATCACGACCGCGGACATCGCCGACGAGATGAACATCAGCCCGGGCAACCTGTACTACCACTTCCGCAACAAGGACGACATCATCGGCGCCCTGTACGAGGCGCTCGAGGGCGGGATCATGCCGCTGCTGGCGGCGCCCGACCGCCGCGCCGCCGGCGTCGAGGACCTCTGGCTGTGGCTGCACCTGCTGTTCGAACGCATGCGGGAGTACCGCTTTTTCTATCGCGACCTTGACGAGATTACGTCGCGCAACCGCCGCATCGCGACGCGTTTCGCCGATCTCATGCGACGCGGCGAAAACACCGTGATAGAGTTGTGTCGCGGGCTCGTGGCGACAGGCGAGATGCGCGCGACCGAGCGCGAGATCGCCTCCCTCGCATCGAATGTCACCCTCGTCGCCACCTACTGGATGTCGTTCCAGCGCATCGGCGCGCGCCATGGCGGGGACGAAGCGGACGGCAGCAGGGGGCCGGGCAACGAGGCGGCGGCAAGCCTCGACCGCGCGGCCTTTCAGGTGCTGGCGCTGATAGCGCCCTATCTGGTAGGCGACGGCCGCGCGCTGATCGAGAGGCTGGGCGAAGATTATCTGTGACGGGACGGAGGGCATGATGGCGAAGAAGTGGGCGAAGTTTCCGCACGCCGACAAGGCATATGTCCTCGATGCGGCCGCGCTCAAGAAGCACTGGGCGCGCCTGCATCGCGGCGACTGCGAGCCCTTTCCACGGGATGCCGCGGTGCAGGACGCGTGGCGCCATTTCCACGCCGGCGAGTTTGCGCAAAGCGTCGACGCAGGTCTGGCGGCCGGCGGCGCAGGCATCAACGCAGCGGTCAAGGCACAGACTGTCTACGCGCATTACCTCGAAAAGTCGGACAAGGCCAAGCTGGCGTTGTTTGAGGAAGCGGCACGCTGGGCCGATGAACGCCGGGACGACGCCCCCAAGGACGCGAATGCCCACTACCTGTATGCCTTCGCGCTCGGCCGGTATGGGCAGGGCATCTCGGTTGCCAAGGCGCTGGCGCAGGGCTTCGGCAGCAAGATCAAGGAGGCCCTACTCACGACGCTGAAGCTCGACCCCAAGCACGCCGATGCGCACATCGCCTACGGCTCGTATCAGGCCGAAGTGATCAACAAGGTCGGTGGACTGGTCGCCGGCATGACCTACGGCGCCAAGAAGGACAGCGCGCTCGAGCACTTCGAGAAGGCGGTCAAGCTCAATCCGGATTCGTCAATCGCGCGCATCGAGTATGCGAACGGGCTCATCCTGCTGTTCGGCAAAGGCAGGATCGACGATGCCACGTCGTTGTACGAGGAAGCGGCTGCCATGAAGCCCCAGGACGCCATGGAGCGCCTCGACGTCGAGCTTGCGCGGTCCGAGCTGGAATAGTCGTTCGACGCACTGCGCAGCCACCCCAAATCGAAGGGACGACTCGATGCGGTACCGCAAAGGACCGTACGCCGCCATTGCGCTGATGTCGCTGCTGTTCTGGGCGGGGACCGCCGTCGCGCAGGACAAGGCCCCGCCGGCGGCGCCGTCCGCGACGCCGGTCGCCCCCGCCGCAGCCATCGACACATTGAAGCGCATCCGGGAAACTGGGACCATCACGCTGGGCGTGCGCGAGACGAGCGTTCCGTTTTCGTTCCTCGACGCGCAGAAGCAGCCGCAAGGCTATTCGATCGACCTTTGCCTGCGCGTGGCCGAGACGATCAAGGCGGAATTGAAGCTGCCCCGGCTGGAGGTCAAATTCCTGCCGGTCAGCTCCGCCAACCGGATACCGGCACTGCTCGAAGGCAAGATCGACCTCGAATGCGGCTCCACGACCAACACGCGCGACCGCCAGAAGCAGGTGGCCTTCGCCTACACGACGTTCGTTGCCGGCATCAAGATGCTGGCAAAGAAGTCGTCGAACATCGCCAGCATCGAAGACCTTCGCGGCAAGAGCGTCGTGGTAACAACTGGCACCACCAGCGAAAAGATGGTCAGGGCGATGAACGACGAGCGCCTGCTGAAGATCAACGTCATCGAGTCGAAGGACCATGGCGAATCGTTCAAGGCCGTCGACGAGGGCCGCGCAATCGCATTCCCGATGGACGACGTGCTGCTCTACGGCCTGATTTCCAAGTCGAAGAAGCCGGACGACTTCGCCGTGGTCGGAAAGTATCTTTCGGTCGAGCCCTACGCGATCATGATGCGGCGCGACGAGCCGCAATTCGAGAAAATCGTGAATCGCGCGCTGATCGATCTCTTTCAGTCAGGCGAAATCCGCCGCATCTACGCGAAATGGTTCAACACCAGGGATCTGACGGTCCCGCTCAACCAGTACCTCAAGGAAGCATTCGCTGCGCCGAACACCTACCCTGCGTGGCCCTGACCGGGCGCGTGGCGTCGCGTCAGTCGCAGATCGCGGCCGCGGCCTCTTCGTGGTCCAGGTCGCCGTCGCGCGGCCACAACGCCATCAGCGTCGTCAGCACCAGTTTCTCGAATTCCGCGCCGAAGCGCGAGGTCACGCCTCCCGGGTCCGGACAGAGTGACTTGTCGGCAATGACACCGAACTGGACGGCGCCGTTGTAGGAAATGATCGACACGCCCACGCCGATGTCTCCCGACTGCGGCACCCAGAACATCATTCTCTCGATGGCCGCTCCGGCCATGTAGAGCCGCTGCTGCGGACCGGGCACGTTGGTCATGACTGCCGAGCCGTTGCGGGCCAGCGCCTGCAGCAGCACGTCCTGCAGTGCCTTCGGGCCGGTGCCCATTGCCGCCAGCAGGCCCAGTGCCAGCACCGGCTGGAATGATCCTTTCAAGGCGTTCATGTTCGCGCGCACCGCATACAGGCGCTCGATCGGATTCTCGATGCCGATGGGCAGGTCGAGGAACACGAGGCCGAACTGGTTGCCGAGCTTGTAGGCCTTCTCGACAGGACGCAGGTTGACTGGCACGAGCGCGCGGAGCACCACGTCCGTGACATCGTCGCCCTTCTCGATCAGGTAGTTGCGCAGCGCACCCGCCGCGCACGACAGCAGCACGTCGTTGACCGAGGCCCCGAGCGCCTTGCCCACGGTCTTCACCTCGTCGAGCGGCAGCGAATCGGCCCACGCCACCCGTTTGGCGGTACCGGGCTTGCCCTTGAATCGCGTCGGTGAATCCTGTGGCATCAGCGCAAGTTTCGCCAGCTCGGCCGTCAGCGCCGTGCCCTGCCCGGCGAGCGCGACGGCCTTCGCCGGATCGTCCCAGATCTCGGCGCCCTTCTCGAGCAATGTCGCGCCGACCTTTCGCGCCATGTCCATCACGCCCGACAGCGGTCCCAGCAGTTCGCTGAACGCGTCGTCGGGCTTGCGCCTCGATTGCGGCTGCGGCGCAAACGGCATCGCCGGCGGTCCGTTGGCCGTGGCGTCCGTCATCGACAACATGACCCTGACGAGCGCGATGCCGTCCGCGTAGCTGTGGTGAATGCGCATCACGACCGCGCTGCCGCCTTTGTAGTTGGAGACCAGATGGAACTGCCAACGCGGCCGCGTCGGGTCGAGAGGCGTGGCGGCAAGGCGCGACACGAGGTTCTCGAGTTCCGCGCGGCCGGCGCGCCCGGGCAGGTCTGCCGCCACCACGTGCTGGGTCAAATCAAAACGGGAGTCCGTTTCCCAGAAGGTGCCGCCGGACCGTTCCACGGGGATTTTTCGAAATCGGCGAAACACCAGGAACCGTTCCCTCGTGACCCGTCGCAGGCGCGGCAGCGTGACGTGGCCGTGGAACAGCAGCACACCGGTGATCATCATCAGGTTCTGCGGCCGGTCCATGCGCAGCCACGCGGTGTCGACCGCGGACATCTTTTCGCGTTTGGAAATCGTGGCCATCGTCGGCGTCGGTGCTTGGGGTTGAGTGGGGCGGCAGGCGTTGCGCGCGCGTTTGCGTTCGCGCTAAAGTAGCATGAAGGCGTCAGCTGGGGAAACAGACGCCCGGACCGGACACGAGGAGGAGATTCGCATGGCCACCGCGCCGAAGAAAGACGACCTGAAGGCGAGATTCGAGGCCGCCGCCGCCGCGGCGAAGAAGACGAAGAAGAAACCCGATAACGCCACGCTGCTCAAGCTCTACTCGTACTACAAGCAGGCAACGGAAGGCGACGTCGCGGGGTCCCGTCCGGGCGGCTTCGATTTTGTCGGCGGCGCGAAGTACGACGCATGGGCCAAGCTCAAGGGGTCGAGCAAGGACGAGGCGATGACCAACTACATCAAGCAGGTGGACAAGCTGAATCGCGATTGAGGCCGCGCAATCGAAACTGCGGCGAACCCGAATCGGGCCGGGACCGGCTGAAGCCCCTGGCCAGCGAATGAAAAAGCCCGCCGTCGTGGCGGGCTTTTTGACGTCCTGCAGGCGTCGCCGGACTATTTGAGCGCCGCGCGTGCGACCTTGGTCGCGGTGCGCACCGTCTTCCTGGCCGTTTTCGATGCCGTCGACACGGCACCGGCCGCGGAGGACATCGCGCCCGACGCGGTCCTCGTCGCCTGCGATACGGCGCCCTTGACCATGCGCTCGACCGCAGAGGCCGGCGGCGCCGGACGGCGCTTCGGTTTCACGCCCGTCGCCTTGATCAATTCGTTCACCGCCTCGGACAGCACGTCGACGCGTTCCGTCAGTTTCTCGACGTCGGTTTGCGTATGCACGCCGAGCTTCGACAACGCGCGCGCCACCCGATCCTCGAACACCTGCTCCAGCTTGTCCCAGGTTCCGCCCACGCCCTTCTGCACTTCCCTCACCTTGGCGGTTGCGGCGCCGCGGGCCATCTTGGCGGTGTCGGCCGCGGCCTTGCGCGTCTTCTTCTCCAGCGACTCGCCCTGCTTGACCAGCGTTTCGAAAACCTTGGTGCCTTCCCCTTTTGCGCGCGCAAACGCCCCGAGTCCGGCCAGCCAAATCTGACGCGAAGAATCAAGAACCGCCTGCGACGCGTCCTTGGGCTCGGTGGCGTGCCTGGCCGACGACGCGGCCTTCGCTTTCTTCAACATCGTGATTCCTCCGGTTGACTGCTTCCGCGCGTGAATTGCACTTTTGTATTGTAGGCGGCGCGGCTAGAGCAATCATACTAAACCCGACGCTTCGACATGACGGCAACCCGGCGCCGCCCGGCCCTGCGGCCGCACGCGGCGGGGGTACAATTCCCGGTCCGCAAGCGGGGACCAACTTCCGCGAACGCAGAAACAGAACGCAAGGAGAAAGCGATGGCTTATTTCGTCACCGGCGCGACCGGCTTCATCGGACAGTTTCTCGTCCGCAATCTGTTGCAGCGCAGGAAGCCGATCTACGTGCTGGTGCGCAAGGGCTCGCTCAAGAAGCTGGAGGCGCTGAGGGAGGAATGGGGAGCGACCGACAAGGAGGTGATTGCTGTCGTCGGCGACCTCGGGAAGGAGAAGCTGGGCGTCGCCGACGCTGAAGTGAAGAAGCTCAAGGGGAAGATCGATCACTTCTTTCACCTCGCGGCCATTTACGACCTGAAGGCGGGCGCCGAGGCGCAACAGGCGGCCAATGTCGACGGCACGCGCCACGCGGTCCAGTTCGCCCAGGCGATCACCGCGGGATGCTTCAACCACGTGAGCTCCATCGCCGCGGCCGGGCTCTACGACGGCGTGTTCCGAGAGGACATGTTCGAGGAGGCCGAGGACCTGGACCACCCGTACTTCAAGACCAAGCACGATTCGGAAGCGGTGGTGCGCGACGAGTGCAAGCGCCCCTTCCGCATCTACCGGCCGGGCTTCGTCGTCGGCGACTCGAAGACCGGATACATCGACAAGATCGACGGCCCTTACTACTTCTTCAAGACGCTGCAGAAGATGCGCGACCTGCTGCCGCCCTGGATGCCGATGATCGGCATCGAGGGCGGTCGCATCAACATCGTGCCGGTGGACTACGTCGCCGATGCGCTCGACTACCTCGCCCACAAGAAAGGACTCGACGGCAAGTGCTTCCACTTGACCGATCCCGAGCCCAGCCGCATCGGCGAAGTGCTCAACATCTTCGCCAGGGCGGGTCACGCGCCGCAGATGACGATGCGGTTGAACGCGCGCATGTTCGGGTTCATCCCGGCGCCGATCCTGTACGGCATCGGGTCGCTCTCGCCGATCAAGCGCATGGTACGCGCCGTGCTGACCGACCTGGGAATCCCGAAGGACGTGTTCCAGTTCATCAATTGGCCGACGCGCTACGACAACCGCGAGACCGTCAAGGCGCTCAAGGGCTCGGGCATCAGCGTGCCTTCGCTCGAAAGCTACGCGCCGAGGCTCTGGGACTACTGGGAGCGCCACCTCGATCCGGACCTCTTCATCGACCGCACGCTGGCCGGCCGGGTCAAGGACAAGGTCATCGTCATCACCGGCGCTTCCTCCGGCATCGGCAAGGCCACGGCAATAAAGATGGCCGCGGCGGGCGCGAAAGTCATCCTCGTCGCGCGAGGCGAGGAGAAACTGGTGGAGACCAAGAAGGAAATCGACGACGCCAAGGGCCGATGCTGGATGTACACCGCGGACGTCTCGGATCTTGCTTCCTGCGACGCGCTGGTGGCGCGCGTGCTGAAAGAGCACGGCACCTGCCACTTCCTGGTGAACAACGCCGGCCGCTCGATCCGGCGCGGCGTGATCAATTCCTTCGACCGCTTCCACGACTTCGAGCGCACGATGCAGCTAAACTACTTCGGCGCGCTGCGGCTCATCATGGGCTTCCTGCCGAAGATGATCGCCCAGCGCGGCGGACACATCATCAACATCTCGTCGATCGGCGTGCTGTCCAACGCGCCGCGCTTCTCGGCGTACGTCGCCTCGAAGTCGGCGCTTGATTCGTTCGCCGCCTGCGCGTCGTCCGAGTTCCTGGACAAGGGCGTGCACTTCACCACGATCAACATGCCGCTGGTGCGCACGCCGATGATTGCTCCGACCAAGATGTACGAGAACGTGCCGACGCTCTCTCCGGAGCAGGCGGCGGACCTGGTGGTCGAAGCGGTCGTCTACAGGCCGGTGCGCATCGCGACAAGGCTCGGAATATTCGGCGCCATTTCGCATGCGGCCGCGCCGCGCCTGACGCAGATCCTGCTCAACACCGCGTTCAACATGTTTCCCGATTCCGCCGCGGCGCAGGGCAAGAAGGGCGAGGAATCCGCGCGCCAGGAGCTCTCTCCCGAGCAGATCGCGTTTGCCCAGCTCACGCAGGGGATTCACTGGTAGCGGCGCGCTCGATCTGCGCCACGGCGCTCGCCCACACGCGAGGGTGATCGAGCAGCGCGTTGTGCGCGATGCCGGCGAGCTCGACGTTCTCGCCCCAGTCGATGCGGGACGCGGTCTGCGGCGACACCATCGAATCGTGCCACGACCAGATGGAGGCCGTCGGCGCCGCGGGAGGATGTGCGGTCCGGTTCAGTTCGGCCAGCCACGGATTGCCCGGACGCAGCTGGGACAGCGACGTGCCGAACGCGATCCACGCGTGCATGCTTCCCTCGTGCGGCGTGCCGATGGTCACCAGCCGGCGCACTCTGCTGCCGCCATGGCGGCGCAGGTAGGCCCGGGCGACCAGGCCGCCCATGCTGTGCGCGACCAGGATCACCTGCGGGGCGCCGGTCGCGGCCCCGATGCGCGAGACCAGCGCCGCAAGCTGATCGGCGAACAATTCGATCGAGTGCAGCGGCGGCCCATAGGAGAGTGCGTAGACCGGGCCGATGCCGCGCGACTCGAGGTGCCGGCGGAACCCCGTCCAGACGCCCGAGTTGCAACCGACACCGTGCAACAGCACCACGGGCAGCGCCGCCTCGGCGGGGGCCGGCTCCGGCATCAGCCATCGATACAGGATCATTCGCGGCACCGATCGCGCCAACGCCCACCACTCGCGACAGAACATCGCAATCCACGCTCCCGGAGTCAGGCGCACCGTCGGAGGAGGTTTGACACCGAATGCACGGGCCAGCGCGAACCAGATGATTGTGAACAGCAGCGGCAGCGCCAGGAAAGCCACCGGGATGCCGGCGATGAACGGCCATGGAGAGGAACCGAGCGCAACGGCCCGGATTGCCCATGCGCCGTACGCGACGGCCCCGCCGGTGACGAGTGTCGCCAGAAGTAGCGATGTCCACATGGCAGCAAAGCGGAAATGGAGTGCGGGTCCGGCGTGAACTGCGCCGGTCGACCGCCGAAGCGCCGTCAGGCGGGCGCCGGCACCAGCGACTTGCGGAAGCGGTTCAGCTGCTGCACCGATTCGAACCTTTCGCCGAAAAGCGACGAGAGATTCTTGAGGATCATCGCCACCACCCGGTTCTCCCAACCCTCGTCGAAGCGGATCTGCTCGTCCAGCCAGCGCTCCAGCCAGTTGGGGTCCGGCAGGCGGCTCTGGACGGTGTCGTTCGGGAACATCTCACTGTTCACGTGCAGGTTGGTCGGATGCAGGGGCTTGCGCGTGCGCGACGAGCTCGCCATCAGCACGCCGATCTTCGCGAACGAGCGCTTGACCTCGGCGCCGCCGCGTTCGATCGCGCGCTTCATGAAGCGAAGATAGGCGCCTCCGTGCCGCGCCTCGTCGTGCGCGATGAGCTCGTAGATCTTCTTGATCACGGGTTCCGTGTGCCACTCGGCCGCGCAGCGATACCAATGGTTCAGGCGGATCTCGCCGCAAAAATGCATCATCAGCGTCTCGTTGGCTGGTGCCGGGTCGAACTTGAATCGCACCGCGTGCAGCTCCGCTTCCGTGGGCACGAACTCCGGCCGGAACCGGCGCAGGTACTCCATGAGCACCAGCGAGTGCTTCTGCTCCTCGAAGAACCAGATCGACATGAACGCGCAGAAATCGCTGTCCAGTCGATTGTCGCGCAGGAACATCTCGGTCGCGGGAAGCGCCGACCATTCCGTGATCGCGTTCATCTTGATCGTCTGCGCCTGCTCGTCGGAAAGTCGGGCGCCGTCGTAGGTGGCCCATGGCACGTCGTGTGCCATGTCCCAGCGCACCGACTCGAAGGCCTTGAACAACTGTGGATAAAGCATCCCTACGCTCCCCGACGCAGAGTTGCCATTCTACCCTGCGGCCCGATGCCGATACCGGTGTCGCCGGGTCGCGCCGATATTGCCGGGCCGCGGGTTTCGGCGCTCGCGCGACGGAGCCGCGCGGGCCGGCAATGCGTCAGAGGGTCTGGGGAACCCAGTGGGAGCGCCAGCTGCGCAGCGCGCTGATGATCGAGGCCAGGTCCGGGATGAGCATGACGCCCGGCATCGTCTTGCGTACCCGCCTCGTCATTTCGCCGCCGGCCCACAGCGAGATCGGGGCAGGCAGCTGCCGGCGAAGCGCGGCCAGGCCATCGCTCGCCTGGCGCAAGGGGAAGGCGGCCGAGAAACTCAAGGCGACGATATGCACCCTGTGCGCAATGGCCGCGCGCCGGATGTCCTCCAGAGGCGTCTGCGACCCCAGCGATATGCACTGCACGCCTTCCGGGACCATCATGGCCTCGACCATCAGCAGGCCCAGCCCGTGCTGCTCGGAAGGAAATGTCGTGAGCAGGACCCGCGGCGTGCCGACCTGCCGCGGGAATGCGTTGATGGCCGTGCGCAGCGCCACCTGCAGCTGCTCGGTATAGAGATGTTCCTCGAAGATCTGCAGTTCGCCATGCATCCACGCGTCGCCGACCGCCCGGTTGAGCGGGGTGATCGTTTCCAGGACGAATTTCTGCAGCCCCTGCCGCATCAGCATGTTCGCCAGCGTGTGCTGCAGCGACGTGGCGTCGTGGGTCTTCAGCATGGCGAGCACGTCGCGCTCCAGCGCGGGCGTGAGGCCCTCGCGACGCGCCGGGGTGCGCGCATCGGCCATCGCGTTCAGCTCTTCCAGCGGCAGTGCCATGATCTTGCCGGGCCGCAGGCCGACGTCCATCAGCCGCTTGACCGCACGCAGCTTGCCGATGTCCGCCAGCGTATATTGACGCTCGCCGTTGTCGTCACGGCCGGGTTTGGGAAACCCGTACCGTCGCTCCCACATGCGCAGCACGTCCTTGGACAGGCCGGTCTCGCGCTCGACCCCGCTGATATTCAGAGTGATGGACGTTTCCACCGGTTTGTTCATATTGTCTTGGACGAAGGATTGACATTAGCCGAATTCGTCACTATTGTAGTGGCAAATAGGCTATTTGTCCAGGACAAACACGATTTTGGAGTAAAATATGTCGAAACGACCTCCACAACGCCTGCAGAAGTTCGCCGGATCCCCACCCATTCGCCTTGTCGGCAGGTCCGCGCGGGTCGCGGCGCTGCTGCTGGCATTGGCGGCGTCATCTGTGGTTATTGCCGCGGGCGCGGCGGCCACAGCCGCCGCTCCGGCCACTGCCTCCTGCCCGGCGCTGCTTCAGCACACATTCAACCGGTTGCAAACCGGCGAGCCGCAGTCCTTGTGCCAGTTCCAGGGCAAGGTGTTGCTGGTCGTGAACACGGCAAGCTACTGCGGCTACACGCCCCAATACGAGGGCCTCGAGGCAATGTATCGCAAGTACAAGGACCGGGGACTGGTGATCGTGGGCTTCCCGTCGAACGACTTCAGCCAGGAGCCGGGCACCAACAAGGAAGTGGCGGAGTTCTGCCGCACGACATACGGCGTCGACTTCCCGCAATTCGAGAAGTCGAGCGTCGCGCACTTGTCCGCCAATCCGCTTTACCTCGAACTGGCGAAGCAGACCGGCAAGAAGCCGACCTGGAATTTCTACAAGTTCGTGATCGACCGCAACGGCAGGCCGGTGGCGTCGTTTTCCAGCGCAACCGCGCCCGAAAATCCGGACCTCACGTCCCTGATCGAGAAGTTGCTGGCGGAAAAGCCGGGGCCTTCGAAGGGCTGAGTCGCGTGCAACTCGGAAGATCCTGGCGCAATCGGTCGAACCCGGGACACCGCTGTCGCGCCGCACGCGCCTTCCCCGAATTCCACTGCTCCATTCGTCACGCGCGGGCCGTTAAGCGTGCGCGGCAAACGCGGTCGAGCAGAGCGCCGCTCTCGACGCAACCTGCGGATTCTGCGATAATTTACGGCTGCGGCGAGCTAGCTCAGCTGGTTAGAGCAGTGGAATCATAATCCATTGGTCGGGGGTTCGAGTCCCTCGCTCGCTACCAGGTCAAACGACGGGTCAGGGAGAAATCCCTGGCCCGTTTTTCTTCGCCCCCGACACGCGTTTTGACTTTCCGCTCGCGGTCGACGCGGCGATCGCGGAGTCGCCTGTCAGCGCGATCGGGGAAGCGCTGCCTTAGGCTCCCTGCGGCGCATCACGCTCACGAGCACGCCCAGACCCGCAACGATCAGCGCAAGCGCTCCCGGTTCGGGAACCTGGTGCAGGAGCCCCCTGATTTCGCCGCCCGGGAACAGGTTCGTATGAATGTTGTAGTAGGCATTGCCGGTAGCCATGCCGTCCACCAACGCGTCGAACGCGTTCGAAATGCCTCCCTTGAGTGTCACGAACGCAGGGTTGTAGCTCGATGCCAGCGACATGTCGAAAGTGTGATCGTAGGTTCCCGAAGTCACGCCCAGCGGGAAACCCACGAAATTCGGCAGCTGAGTCGCGACCATGACGTTCGTCGACCCTGGCGTCGCCGTGCAGCAATGGATGTGCGATGCCGTGGTATTCCCCAGCAGGCCCGAGAACGATACCTGCACGCGCATCTCAAGCGTACCGAAATCGACGGTGATCAGGACCGTGCCCGACCCCGGTGAAGCATTGGGTGGAATCTCAACGACGCCGGACAGGTCGGTGGCATATTGGATTACGTTCGCGGATGCGGGCATCGCCACTGCTGCCGCCAACAGAAATGCTCCAGCCAACGTATGGAATCTCATGCTCCTGCCCCCTAGGTGATCGAAGTTGCCGATGGAGGACACGACAAGGAAACGACCCGACGTGCCGGCCGGATGACCAAGCAAGTTCCATTCTTGACCCGTCAACCTCAATCAATTCAAAAGGTTCGATTTGCCGGCGCAAGCAGGATGTAAGTTTATTCGACGCGCCTTTCCTCTCACTTCCCCAGCATGTAGAGCTGCCACAGATCCTTGTGGCTCATGTGGCACATCGGCTGGATCGCCAACAGGCCGGTCTTGCCGATGCTCTCCTCGAGATAGCGCATTTCCGCGAACTTGGCCTTGGTCGCGTCGTCGACGTCGACATCGAAGCCGTTCTCGCGCATCAGCAGGATGCCCTTGGCGTGCAGCGCCAGTTCGGTATAGATGCGCAGGTAGCACAGCAGGTCCGCGACGACGGGACCGTGGAACTTGTCCTTCATCGTGTGCAAATACTGGCCGACAGGCGAATCGGACAGGCGGCCCGAGTTGATGAGCTCGAGCATTTCCGTGTCCGCATCGAATCCCTTGCCAAGCCATCCTCCCACCGCTTTTTCGCTTCGCTCGAAGACAAAGTAGAACAACGGCGGCAGCACGAGCATGGTGGCGAGCGTGGCAAGCCGGGGTTCGTGCGACAGATGGTTGTAGCCGGAGTGCAGCAGCACGGCCAACGCGTATCCCGGCAGCAGGTCGGTGAAATTCGCGCGCTTGGCCCGCTCCAGCATCGACAGGCCCAGGACGGCGAAGATCGCCGTCGTGCCCCCATGCATGATGGCGGTGCCGAAGCCGCGCACGATCCACGTGCCCATGCCGGCGTCCGGTACCAGCCGCAGGTAGTACAGGTTCTCGACCATCGCGAATCCCGTGCCGACGGCAAAGCCGAAGATTGCAGCATCGACCAGAAAGCCGATGCGGTGGGTCCGGATCAAGGCAACGACCACGAGGCCCTTCAGGAATTCCTCGATGAAAGGCGCGACATAGCGCGAGTAATGAGGCAGCTCGATCGCGGCACGTCCGAGCACGAAACCGTTGGCCAAGTAGCCGATGCCGGCCATCACCGCGCCGCAAGCAACCACGGCGACCACCGTGCGCAGCGCGACCAGCTTGTAGCTGTCGAGATAGAGCAGGGCGCCGAGAAACGCGAGCACCGGAAGCAGGCCGATCAGTGCCGGAAGCAGGAATTCAGTCAACATGACCTGCCGCGAAGGCGCTCACATGATCTTGAGCGAGATCATCCACTCGTCGCCGGCTCGTCGAGATCCCTGAAAGCCAGCCGCGTAGCCGACTGAAAGCGTCATGTCGTACCAGTGCAAGATGCTGAAATGCAAATCCATCTGTGCGCCGACGCTTGCGTATTCCTTACGCAGCGAAGGTTTCCCCGGATCCGTCCACAGGCCCGCGGCAAACACAGAGGGACGCAACCAGTTGAGATAAAGACCAGGCGTGCCCACGGATTCGAAGACGTACGGAGGCACGTTCCATTCCACGAGTTCCTTTACAAAGTTAAGACCGCTGATCTCGTCGATCCCGAATCCCGGCATCGAGTAGTATTCGCGGTAGCGCTTGATAGATTTATCATCGACGTAGTTGTTGCCGAAACCGCCGAAGTAGAAGTTCGCCACCGTCTCATTCTTCGAGCCATCGGCAGCGCCGGCCGCCGTCCGTAGCCATACCGATGAGTTGCGAAGTGGCAGCGGGATCCCGTAGTCGAAGTTGCCCCAGACTTGCGGCGTGATCTCGCCATTCACGCGGCTTCCCTTGTAGATCAGTTTCCCCTCGATGCCTTTTTCATCGTCCACCGCGCCCAGCGAGCGCTGCACATCGGTGTAATGAAGCCCGACCTCCCCAGTGACGAGTCGGGTGAAACTGGTTTCGACGTTCTGAGCGTTCGGCAGCGTGTCGATCTGATCGTAGTAGGCGATGTCGAAAATCAACTCAAGTTTTCGCGGCTCGTCGTTATACAGCTCCCAGTCATAACCCAGCTTGGCCGCGTAACCTTTGCGGCTGCGTTTAGTGGGGCCGAAGATGTCGTAGAAGTCCGAGCGGTTCCACGAAAGCCCCGCTCGCCAGAACTGATAGCGGCCGGTGATGTCGATGTGGCCACGCTCTTCACCGGGTAGGCTGTCGCTCGGCGTGTAGGCCGCCGTGATGCCGAGGTTCGCGAACTGCAGTGGATCGGAAAAGTTGAAGTGGTAGCCGACCCCGACATAGTTCTTGTAACCTTGCAGCACTGGATAGGCGTTCGTGAGACTGATGTTGCGCCATGGGATATACGGCCCCTTCTGCGTAGTCAGCTTTTCGTCGTCGACCGCGCTTGGCGGCGCAACCTGCCAAGTCTTGACGACGGGGTATTTCTCAACGAGCTCGGCGCCGAGGAACTTGATCGCACTGACGTCCACGAGCGGTCGAGGCTCGATGATTGCCGGAACGAATCCTTCACCGGTGTAGTTTAGGACGACCATCCGCCCATCGGCGAGCGGCACCGGACGAAAAAACCCGGTTTCCGCGTTGGAGACCGCCTCAACCGCGCCCGTCGTGACCTCATATCGAAAGATGTTCGATACACCAGTGTAGTAGCTGCTGCCATACAGGTACCGTCCGTCCTTGGAGAAAGTGAAACTCTCCGGAACGGACTGCCCAAAGCGATACTCCGAGAGTGGCGTCACATCACCGTTCAGGACCTTCTGGAGGTCCCACACGCGCAGAAACTGGTCGCCATTGACCTCCGCCACGGAACCGGAAAGAAGGTGCCCATCGGGCGAGATGTCGAGGTCGTAGGGAACCACGCCATACGGAAACTCGTACACCCGGTACCAGGTGTCGTACGGCCGCGGAATGCGGACCAGCGCGGCGGCGCCATTCTCGTGGCGAACGCCCATCAGCGATTGGTCGACCGGGTTGAAGACAATCTCGCCGACTCGCGCGTTTTGGATCAGCATCCGCTCCTCACCAGTCCGCACATCCACCGACATGAGATCCCGGAATGACAGGTAGCCGCGGTTGTCGTTGGTGAAGAATGCGGTGCCGCTCTTCGGATCGTAAGTAAACGACGTTACCCGATACAGCATCGCCCGCTTGATGTCGGCCAGCCGCTTGACACTTCCGTCGCGTGTATTCAATGCGCCGATGTATTCGACCACGCCAGGGTAGCGGAAGCCGCCGTAAAGAATGCCGGTCGCGTCGTCGTAATATGTCCGCGATACGGACCCCATCGCGGCGCCGACCAAGTCCCGATGCGGTGTAATCGGGAACTTGCGCACTTCGGCGAGGTTTTGGCGCTGGAATTCATGCTCGAAGCGGATCCAATCCTGCCAAGCCTGCTCGACCGGCAGGCCGAAGACCTGCAGAAACTGATCAGACCAGTAGCGCCCGGTGCCCTCGTCACGCCTCAGCCATGCGACCACCTTTTCTGGTGTGTAGGTATAGGCGAGCCACGTGATGAACCTGGTGCCGTAAAGGTAGGCGTTCGCGCCAACCTGAAAATCCACAAACGTGCCCCGCGATGCCAGGCCCAATGGGTCGTAGAAATGGGCGTCGTCGCGAGCCATTGACCGAAACACCATCTCGTCGTAGCCGCCCTGCGCGCGACCCAGGCCGCCGCCCATCCAGGTCTCGAAGAAAACCGCGCTGCCCTCCAGGTACCAGCGCGGGGCCGTGTTGCGTGGCACAGTGAGGTAGCTGTAAAGCAGCGATTCCGGATTTTGCCGCTGCGCCGCGACTTTGCCGAGGAAAATTCGCCGCCAGCGCCGATCCTGCTCGGACGCGATGTCGCCTTGCACTACGTGGATCAACTCGTGATTCATCAGCGAGTACATGCGTTCGCTCGCGGGGAAAGTCTCGAACGCGTGGGATAGTGGCGCGACATCGAAAACGAGCAAACCGCGCGGCGCGGCAAAGGCGGAGGCGTTGCCATAGTCCGCGAAGTCCTGCAACAGCACGGTAATTGGTTCCGAGGGCTCCCAGCCGAACATCCGGCGCTGCCACGCGACCGAGTTGGTGAAAGTTCGCACGGCGTGCGGCACAAGGTAACTCAGGGAGTCGGGGTAGTAGAGCCGGAGATCCTTTGTGTCGACTTGCGACAATCCGACCGGACTTTCGTCGGCAGCGGCAGCAACCGGCAATAGCGCCAACAGTAGGCCGAACACGTATGCGTGCATGCCAACCCCTCCCCGAGGCGCATGGAACTGCCCGAAGCATACGGATACGAACACGAAAAGAAAACCGCCGGCGCTCGGGCCGGCGGTTCCTAACACTTTCAGTTCGATGGGGTGACTAAGTTTAGCGCGATACCCCTGTGAACTACTGCCGGCTGGCGCTCTGGCTGACGCTGGATTGCGAGCCGACGCCACCTTGCGAGCCGACGCCACCTTGCGAGCCGACGCCACCTTGCGAGCCGACGCCACCCTGCGAGCCGACGCCACCCTGCGAGCCGACGCCACCCT
>DAOMGB010000002.1:61632-72324 GCA_035430095.1 Casimicrobiaceae bacterium
CCTGCGAGCCGACGCCACCCTGCGAGCCGACGCCACCCTGCGAGCCGACGCCACCTTGCGAGCCGACACCACCCTGCGAGCCGACGCCACCCTGGGAGTTGGTGCCGCCTTGGCTTGCAGCACCCAGACTTGCGCCGGACGGATTGACCGCCGCCCCGGCCTGCGAACTTGAAGGAGCTCCGAGCTTGACGTCGGCCGCCGCGGGCTGGTCAGCCCTGTACCGCTGCGCCGGGGCGATGGTACCGGCAGTGTCTTTTCCGCTAGGCGGGAGTATCCCGGTCGAAACCGCGACGATCACGGCCGCTGCGGCAACGCCGGCGCCGATCCAGATCTTGCGGTTGCCCTGGCTGTTGTTGGTCTGTTCGCTCATGTTGTTCTCACCCTTGTGATGTGGCCCGCGCTGCATAAGCTGGTGGACCGTTGCCGATTTCCCGGGGTTGGCACCCGGGGCTTCGATGGGACTTGCTCCAATTACACGTGGCTTCGAGAAAAGTTGGAGGACGGCCGCAAAACCGGTCCGCCGCTGCGGAAGGCTGGCCATGACGTTGGCGACCAGCCCTTCCGGCGGCATCGCCATCGGCATTTCCTTCAATATATCAAATACTTGCCGCAAATCATCGAATTCGCTGCGGGCCGCCGGATCGTCAGCCAGCAACCGTTCCAGTTCCCTGGACTCCGCGGGAGTGGCTGCGCCGTCGAGGACGACGTGCATCAAGTCAGTGTTCTTGGCGTGATTCATTTTCAGGCTTTGATCGGTTCGTGCTTGGTGTCCGCATTCAACGTGGTCGGCTGGCCCGGAGATCCTTCAGGATGTCGGCCAGGCGGTGCCGGGCCTCGAACAAGCGGGATTTCACGGTCTTTTCGTCCAAATCCAGAATCTGTGCAATCTCCTGGTAGCTGCAATCCGAGAAGTGTCTGAGGGTCAATACCATCCGGTCGTTGGTCGACATGCCCATCAACGCCCGCTGGATTCGCCTGGAGACCTCCGCTTCACCCAACTGCCACTCCGGATTGGACGTGTCCGCCCCCGCCAACTCCACTTCATCATCCAGCGCGTCTTCCCTGCCATTGCGGCGCACCAGATTGATCGACTCGTTGACCGCGATCCGGTAGATCCAGCTGAAGAACTTGTACTTCGGGTCGTAGTCGTCCAACCGCTCTGCAACTCTCAGAAACACGGTCTGGGTGATGTCGCTGGCATCTTCCGGGCGCCGCAACATCCAGAGTGCGGCGTTGTAGAGGGGCCTTTGATAGCGGATCACCAGTTCGGTGAAGGCGGCCCGGTCTCCCTTGCGGTAGCGTTCCAGCAGCGCCAGATCGGTCTCGTTGTCCACAATTACACGCGGCGGCCGGAAAAGTTGGGGCGCGGCCTACCGCGCAGGCTCGATTTCGAAGATCTGGTCGAAGCCGGAATAGCGGAAGATGTCCTGCAAGTGGCGATTGACGCCCGTCAGCCGCAGCTTTCCGGCCGCGGCCAGCAGCCGCTTCTGCGTCTTGAGCAGAACGCCCAATCCCGCGCTGGAAATGTATTCCAGCCCGCTGCAGTCCAGGGTCACCGTTCCTTGCAGCGCGTCGAGGAACGCCTGCGCCGACGGCGCCTGCGAGGCGTCCAGCCGCCCCGCGACAACCACCACGCCATCGGCGGCACCCCCTGCACCAAAATCAATCGACAGCATCGTCGCCCTCTGCCTTTCGTTCGATTTTCCCAATTTCGCCAGACAAACCCGTACCGGGCAAGGTCTTGCGAAAAGTAATCCGGCTCTGCCGGCCATCCTCGACGTACTCGTAGACCATGGAGTCCACCAGGCGCCGAATCAGGTGCAGCCCCAGTCCCCCGGGTCTGCGGTGCTCGATCGGCAGGCTGGTGTCCACTTCCGGGGCCTGGGTCACGTCGAATGGCTCGACATCATAGTCCGTCAGCGTCACTTCCAGCCCACCGTCGATCGTGGCCAGGTCCAGGCGAACCCGGGCGTCGCTTTCGCGGCTGTACTTGACCATGTTGGTGAACAGTTCCTCCACCGTGAAGTCTACGGTCGGCAGGACGCCGGGGTCGACCCCGTTCCGGGCGCAAAAATCCCGGGTCATCGCGAACATCGGTTCGAGTGAATCGTAGCTTCGCTGGAACAACTGGTGCGCGGCCGCGCGCGCTTTGCGCTTTACCAGCACGATCGTGATGTCGTCTTCCTGCGGCGCGCCATGCGCAAACGCGCTCACGGCATCGAGCACGATCGCGGACAGTTCCGCCATGGGCCGGTCGTGGCGCTCGCGAAGAATCTCCTCGACCCGCGATTCGCCGAACTGTTCGCCCCGGTCGTTCTCGTACTCGTAAATGCCGTCCGAGAGAAGCGCCAGGACGTCTCCGGGCATGAGGTCGATGTTCACCGCCGGCCGCAGCGATGCAAGCGGCATCGCCGCCAGCGGAAAACTGGTAGGTCCGTGCCGCGCGCATTTCCCCGTCGCCGCCTGGAAATGGAGGATCGGCGCCTGGCCACCGCTGTGATAGCGCATCCGGTGCTCCGTGACATCGAGGACACCGATGAACGCCGTGATGAAGCGATCGGCGGCGAGCGTGTCGGCCAACTGGTTGTTCACGTGCATGAACGCGGTCTCGAGATCGGCGCCCAACCGGAACGCCATGCGCAGCATCGCGTGCATCTGCGTCACGGAGAGCGCCGGGGCGATGCCGTGGCCCGTGGCGTCGCCCAGGACCGTCAGCAGCCCGTGGTCGATGACCGAGAGGTCGAAAGTATCGCCGCCGGTCAGGCTTGCCGGGCGGGATGTCCCGAACAGGTCGTAGCCGGGGAGGACTGGCATGATCGCAGGCAGCGTGCTCATCTGCACGACGCGCGCCATCTCAAGTTCCTGTCGCATCTTCTCGCCTTCGATCACCGCCTCGGTCATGCGCACGCGCTGCAAGGCCACGGCGCACTGCGCCGCAAGTGCCGTCGCCAGCACCTCGTCGCTTTCGTCGAAGACGCCATCCGCCTTGTTGAGAACCTGCATCACG
Source organism: Casimicrobiaceae bacterium (assembly GCA_035430095.1). Taxonomy (GTDB): domain Bacteria; phylum Pseudomonadota; class Gammaproteobacteria; order Burkholderiales; family Casimicrobiaceae; genus VBCG01. Next base: position 64,640 of record DAOMGB010000002.1, read on the forward strand.
CCCACGAGAACGTCCTTGTGGTCGACCAGCGGCAGCGTCAGCATGCAGCGGGTGCGATAGTTGGACTGCCGGTCGACGTCGCGGTTGAATCGTTCGTCCGCGTAGCAGTCGGGCACGTTGATGATCCTTCGCGTGCGTGCGCAGGCCCCGGCCAGTCCGGCACCGGCGGGGACGCGCACCGGCGCGATGCCGGTCGCAATTTCCAGCACGAGTTCGTCGGCGGCGGCATCATAAAGCCACACCGAACCGCGGTCGGCCTTCAAGACCTGCTTGGCCGCGCTCACCACTTCGGACAGCATCGTCATCAGGTCGAACGGGGCCGCGAGCTTGCTGGTGACGGCCAGGATTGCCTCCATGTCCGATACCGAAAGGTGACGCTGGCTCGACCGTAGGTTCATGGCTGCGGAATGTAACAGAGCATCGCGGCTTTCGCGCGGGATGACATCCGGCGGACGCGACGGTATGCTCAAGCCGAAAAGAGCGACAAGCGCCGCGAAAGGCGCGTTCAATCCAGGGGGAGCCCTCCATGCTTGGCATCGTCGGTATCGTGGTTTCGCTCGGGCTGCTCATCTTCCTGGCCTACCGGGGCTGGAACGTGATTCTCATGGCGCCGATCTGCGCCGGAGTGGCGCTGCTGTTCAGCTGGGGCGAGGCGCCGCTGCTTGCCACCTATACCCAGACGTTCATGCCGGCACTGGGCAATTATCTGGCCAAGTTCTTCCCGCTGTTCCTGCTCGGTGCGATCTTCGGCAAGCTGATGGACGATTCGGGCTGCGCGCGCGCCATCGCGCACCAGATCGTGCGGTGGACCGGCAAGCAGCGCGCAATCCTGGCCATCGTGCTGGCGTGCGCCATCCTGACCTACGGCGGCGTGTCGCTGTTCGTCGTGGCGTTCTCGGTGTATCCGATCGCGATCTCGATGTTTCGCGAGGCCGATGTCCCGAAGCGGCTCATCCCCGCCGCGATCGGCCTCGGCTCGTTCACGTTCACGATGACCGCCCTGCCGGGAACGCCGGCCATCCAGAACGCCATTCCGATGCCCTTCTTCGGCACCACGCCGTTCGCGGCGCCCGGGCTCGGCATCGTCGCCGCGATCTTCATGTTCGCCTTCGGGCAAATCTGGCTCAACCGGCGTGCCGCCGCGGCCGCCGCAAGCGGAGAAGGCTACGGCGAGCACAAGGAGGAGCCGGTGGTGAAATTCGAGGGGGAATTGCCCAATTTCTGGGTGGCGCTGCTGCCGATCGTGCTGGTGATCTCCCTCAACTACATCTTCACGACGTACGTCATTCCGGCGATGGACACCACCTTCCTCACCACGCCGAAATTCAGGAACACCCCACTTTCGGCCGTGGCGGGCCTGTGGTCGATCATCATGGCGATGGTGATCGCTTGCATCGTGGTGGCGGTGCTCAACAAGCGCCACTTCGTCCGATTGATGGACACGTTGAACAAGGGCACGTTCGGCTCGTTCCTGCCGATCATGAACGTCGCCTCGGAAGTGGCCTACGGCGCCGTGATCGCGTCGCTGGCCGCGTTCATCGTCGTGCGCGAGGCGCTCAAGGGCCTTTTCGGCGATCCGGTCGTCTCGCTGTTCGTCGTCGTCAACGTGCTGGCCGGCATGACTGGCTCCGCGTCGGGCGGCCTGAGCCTGGCGCTGGGCGCGCTGGGCGAACACTATGCGCAGGCCGCGGCCGCCGCGCATATCAGCCCGGAGATCATGCATCGCATTGCCACGATGGCGTCGGGCGGCATGGACATCCTGCCCCACAACGGCGCCGTGATCACGCTGCTGTCGATCTGCGGCCTCAATCACCGCGAGTCGTATGTCGACCTCTTCATCGTCGGGTCGATCGGCACCACGCTCGCGGGCATCCTGGTGATCGTCCTGAACGCCATGTTCGGCACGTTCTGAGGTCCGGACATCGTGCACCGCCTCCGTTGCATCCCCCTGCTTGTGCCCTGCCTGGCGGCACTGTCCGTGCTGGCCCATGCCGCGGAACTGCGCCTGATCACTGCCGAGTTGCCGCCGTATACTTTCCAGGTGCCGCCTGCGACGGTGGCCGAATTTCCCGGACCCGGCCAGGGCCTTGTGCAGGAGGTGGTCGTGGAAATGGCGCGGCGCGTCGGGCACTCCGGTTCCATCGAGTACATGCCGTGGGCCAGGGCGCAGCAGATCGCGATGACCCAGCCGAACATCGGCATCCTGTCGCTGACGCGCTCGCCCGAGCGCGAAGACAAATACCGCTGGCTGGCGAAAATCGTCAGCGACGACCTCGTCCTGGTGGGGGGCCAGGGCGTGGACGCGTCGAGCCTGGACAAGGTCAGGAACAGGCCGACCGGCGTGCTGCTGCGATCGGGCGCCGAGGCGCTGCTGCGGGAAAAGGGTTTCACGCGGATCGAGGCAGCGCCCGAAGAGTGGCTGAATGCGAAGAAGATGAAGGAGCGCCGAATTGACGCGTGGCTGGCGCCGCGCCTGATGGTGATCTATGCAACGCAGGAGGTGCAGGGAGAGCTCTCCGCCCTCAGCTTCGGCGAGATCGTGCGTCCGTCCGAGATCTATCTTGCCGCGTCGAAAGACCTGCCCGACGCCGAAGCCGCCAGGTGGGAAGCGGCGTTCGCGGCGATGCAGGCGGACGGAACCTACGAGCGCATCCTGCAGAAATACCGACGGGTCAAGGCGACGCCCATTCCGGACGACGCGCGACGACTCGCCATCGACCCGGTCTGGACCTACTAGCGATGTCGACAACCGATCCGCGGCAGTTGCTCGACGCGCTGCATACCTTCGAGCACGGCAAGATCGTCAGCGCGCGCGAGGCCGTCGCGCTGATTCGCGACGGCGACACCCTCGCCACCGGTGGTTTCGTCGGAATCGGATTCGCGGAGAACATCGCCGTCGCGATCGAAGAGCGCTACCTGGAAGCGGCCCGGGAGGATCCGCACGCCCTGGGCAGCCCGCGCGACCTGACGCTGGTCTACGCAGCGGGGCAAGGCGACGGCAAGGACCGCGGGCTGAACCATCTTGGCCACAAGGGCCTGGTCAAGCGCGTGATCGGCGGACACTGGGGCCTCGTCCCCAAGCTGCAGGAACTCGCGGTCAGCAACCAGATCGAGGCCTACAACCTTCCGCAAGGCATCATCACCCACCTGTTTCGCGACATCGCTGCGGGCAAGCCCGGCCTGCTGTCGCGGGTCGGGATCGGCACTTTCGTCGATCCGCGTTTCGGCGGCGGCAAGGTCAACGACTGCACCAAGGAGGACATCGTCACGCTGATGCCGATCGGCGACGACGAATACCTGTTCTATCGCACGTTTCCGATCAACGTCGGAATATTTCGCGGGACGACGGCGGACCCCGACGGCAACATCACGATGGAGAGGGAAGCGCTGACTCTCGAGGCGCTGGCCATCGCGATGGCCGCCCGCAATTCGGGAGGCATCGTCATCGCGCAGGTGGAGCGCGTGGCCGAACGCGGCAGCCTCAATCCGCGGCAGGTGAAGGTGCCGGGCATCCTGGTCGATTGCGTGGTGGTGGCGGAAAAGCCCGAATACCATCAGCAGACCTTCGCCGTGCCGTACAGCGCCGCATTCGCCGCCGAGATTCGCGTGCCCGCGTCGCACGTCGAGGCCATGGCCATGTCGGAACGCAAGATCATCGCCCGCCGCGCCGCGCTGGAACTGAAGCCGAACAGCGTCGTCAACCTCGGCATCGGCATGCCCGAAGGCGTGGCCAGCGTGGCTGCGGAGGAAGGCGTCATCGACCTGCTGACGCTGACGGCGGAGCCCGGCGTGATCGGCGGCATTCCCGCGGGCGGCATGAACTTCGGCGCGGCGGTCAACACCCAGGCGGTCATCGACCAGCCCTACCAGTTCGACTTCTACGACGGCGGAGGTCTCGACCTCGCTTTCCTGGGGCTCGCGCAGGCCGACCGCGAAGGCAATCTCAACGTGTCGAAGTTCGGTCCCAAGCTGGCGGGCGCGGGCGGCTTCATCAACATTTCCCAGAACGCCAAGTCGGTCGTCTACGTCGGCACATTCACCTGCGGCAAGCTGGCGCTTGAGGTGACGGACGGCAAGCTCGTGATCCTGACCGAAGGTCGCGCGATGAAATTCGTCCGAGAGGTCGAGCACCGGACGTTTTCCGGCCGCTATGCGTGGAAACGCAACCAGCCGGTGCTCTACATCACCGAGCGCGCGGTGTTCCGGCTGTGCGCGGAGGGCATCGAGCTGACCGAGATCGCGCCCGGCGTGGACCTCGAGCGCGACGTGCTAAGGCAGATGGAATTCCGGCCCGTGATGAGCAAGCCGCCCATGCTCATGGAATCCGCCATCTTTGCCGAAGGGAAGATGGGCTTGCGCGAGCGCATGCTCACCATCCCGCTGCCGCGGCGGTTTGCGTTCGCGCCTGAGCAGGACATCATCTTCATCAATTTCGAAAGGCTCGCGATCCGCAGTCTGCAGGACATCGCCGACGTGCGCGCGGAAGTCGAAAAGAACGTGCTTCCGATCGGACACAAGGTCTACGCGATCGTCAACTACGACGGCTTCACGATCGTGCCCGAGCTGGTCGACGCGTGGTCCGAAATGGTGCAGTACCTGATGGCGCGGTATTACAACCGCGTCACGCGCTACACGACGTCCAATTTCCTGCGGATGAAGCTGGGTGATGCGCTGGAAGGCCGCGGGGTCGCGCCGCACATCTACGAATCGGCGCAGGAAGCGCTCGCCCACCTCGACCGGCCGAAACCCGACTGATCGCCGGAACGAGACGCATCAATTCGCGGCGGTTCGCGCCTTGCGCTTCGTGAACACGATCTTCACCAGCGGGTGAGGATTCGGCTTCGCCAATCCCAACTGATAGAACGTGAACACGCGGGTGTCGCCCTTGAATTCCTCGGTGATGCGGTAGTCGATGAAGTGCCCCTTGCCGTCGTTCTGCTTCGATGACCACACCATGGTCTTCTCTGGCTCGTACCAGAATCCATAGTCCGTGCGCACCCCGACGTCGTTGGTATCGACCCAGGTGTTGACGTAGGTCTTGGCCACCGGATCGTAGCCCCAGACGCCGTGACCTTCGTAGGCCGGGGTCTTCTCCGTCGCGGGAATCCTGAATTCGTTGACCATCCAGTGCCGGTTGGCGAGGAACGTGTTGACCTGCACGCCGACGGCGCGGCCGCCGGGCTTGTCGTCCTCGTAGAACGTGACGTCGGCGTCCCACGTGCCCTCTTCCATCGACAACGGGGCGTAGGTGGACTCCGGCACGGCACCGTTCGGGGATTGCGCGAGGCCGGCGCGTGGCAGGCAGCAGGCGACGGCGGCGACGAGCAATGTTCCGCGCAGGCGGTTGATCATGGGCGTGCTCCGAATCGGCGCCGGCACGATCGCGCACCTGCGGAATGCGCACGGCGCGCCGAATGCCGGGGCGCTCGTTGCGCTAGGCTGCGGCAAACGCCCATGTGCGCTGGATGAGGCCGTCACTGACCTCGTAGACGACCGCGACCTCGATGACTTGCGCGGTCACGCCCGAGATTCGCTCGTGATCGATTACGTTGTTTCCCAGCACCATGCGGTTGACGAGCTCGGCATGAAGGCGGACATGGTTGAAGCGCTGGGTTGCGTAGAACCTGCCGAAGGCTTCCTTGCCGTCGATCGCCGGTTCGGTCGCGGGCAAGCGATACGCGCGGATGTCGTCGCTGTATTCGGCCAGGAATCGCGCGAGGTCGCGCGCGTTGTACGCCTCGAGCTGGCGCTGCACGACGGCTTCCGCACCCGACATCAATTCGTCCTCCGGCATCTGACCTGGCGTGCGCGGCGCTCGACCATGCGCCGACCTGCGGATGGCGGCGGCGTCACTTGCCGTATTTCTTTTCCATCTCTTTGCTCAGTGCGTCGAGCTCCGCGGGCGACATGTTCTGGATTTCCTTCATCGATTTGCCGGTCACTCCCTTCATCTGGGCATTGCCCTCCGGGCTGTTCATCTTCGCCTGCGCGTCCCTGGCCGCGGCGTTTGCGGCCGCCGTGTCCGACTTGACCTTGGCATCGTACATGGCGCTGACCTCGGCATCGGACTTGCCGTTGGCCGCGGCGCCCAACCGCTTGCGTTTGTCGGCCATCATTTCCTGGTTGGCCTTGGCCTGTGCGTCGGCCCGGATCTTGTCTGTTTTTCGCTGCTGTTCCTGCGCTGCGCGCTTCGCCGCATCGCGCTGCGCCTGTTCCTTGGCTTCCAGCGCGGCATCATAGTCCGCGAGCGCGGGAGCGCCTGCCAGCAAAGCGATCAAGACCAGTGCAATCCGCAAGCGCATGGTGAATCTCCTCGTGGGCGGCGCCGGCCGCCGTTGTCGAACGGGTTGCCCGAAAATACCAAAAAAACGCCGCCAGGTTAACTGTGGCGGCGCCTGGATTCGTGCGGCTGGTGCCCGGTCACTGGTCCTTCGATTTCTGCCAGGTCGAATCGGGATTGAAGACCGTCATCTTCGCCGCGGCCGCGACCGTGTCCTTGCCGAGGTTCTTTTCGAACACGATGCCGTCGTGGCTGCAGATGAACGACATCACGCCGGACGTGCCCCAGCGCGCCGGATACGCGACCAGCGCGAACCCACCGATCATCTTGCCGTCGACGACGTAGTCGTAGGCCCCGCCATGCGCATCGGCACCCTGGCTGGTGAGAATCTTGTAGAGATAGCCGTGGTAGGGCTCGCTCTTCGTGCCGGCGCCGTACCCCTGGCTGCGCGCGTTGGCCACCGCCGGACCCAACGGACTCGGCGGCTCGCCTTCCTTCGACTCCCAGTACAGCCCGTCGCGCATTCCCGGCGTGCTCAGCAGCTTCTGCGCATATTCGAGCGTGCCGTTGCCGTCACGGTCGCGCGTGGCGTATTCGCGCTGCGCATCGACGTACGCAAGGCAGACCTTGATTGCCGACAGTTCGTTGCGGCCGATGCGTCGATCGAGCACCTGCTCGTTGCCTTGCTTGGCGTCGAACTGCCATCGGCCATTCTTCAATACGATCGGATAGGGAAACGGGAAATCGTCGGGACCGATGAGCAGCGTGGCCCTGGCATCTCCGTCGCGTTCGAACTTCACCGCATTGTCGTAGCCGGCAAGAAAGGCTTCACGCGCCTGCTCGTCCTGCACGGGATCGCCGGACCGGACGAACTTGCTCGCCCCCGGTCCAAGCACGCGCCAGATCGCCCGACGCTCGTCCGTGCGCACCGCGTCGGCAAGCGCCTGTGCGGCCGCTTCCGGCGATGCATAGTTGCTCTGGACGGACGCAGGCTTCGCAACCTTTGCGGGCGCCGGATCAGCCGCTCGCGCGCCGGGCGCCGTCAACAGGGCGGCGGCAAGCATCGTCGTCACCGCTCCAAGGACCGCGCGGACGCGAGTGGTTTTCAACATGCTGGCTCCGAGTTCCATTAGCGACCTCGCCCTTGTCCACCACCACCACCGCCACCGCCGCCTCCGCCGCCGCCACCACCTCCGCCACCGCCACCACCGCCGCCTCCTCCGCCGCCTCCTCCGCCGCCACCGCGATTGCCACCGGATGCCGGCGAGTGCTGGGCGCTGGGGGCGGGACGCTGCTGCGGCTGCTGCATCGATGCGCGGCTTTGCGCGCCCCGGTTGGCGTCGCGCTGAACCTGCGGTCGCGTTTCCGGCTGGAACCCCGATTGCGGTCTCGACCCCGGCTGCGA
>DAOMGB010000002.1:72424-102077 GCA_035430095.1 Casimicrobiaceae bacterium
CCTGCGGTCGCGTTTCCGGCTGGAACCCCGATTGCGGTCTCGACCCCGGCTGCGATGGGCGGGTCGTGGGCATCGTCGGTGTCGTTGGACGGGCCATGTTGTTGCCGCCCGAAACCGGACGATCCGTGCCGCCCGGCCGCGTCGCGTTGACGCCACCGTCCGCGCCAGGACGTCCATTGCCGGGACGCGTGAAATCGCCACTCCCGCCGGTGCCCGGACGTTCGTTCCCGGGGCGCGTGACAGTGCCTCCACCACCCGTGCCCGGACGTTCGTTCCCGGGGCGCGTGACAGTGCCTCCACCACCCGTGCCCGGACGTTCGTTCCCGGGACGGGTGACGCTGCCGCCGCCACCCGGGCGCGACGCGTTGTCGCGGCCGCGATAGTTCTCGCGTGATTGCGCCCCTGAACCCGCGCCCGGCCGGAACCGGTCGTTGGTGGCGCTGTCGCGATACGCCACGCCGCGACGGTGATCGACGTTATGGGTCCAGTTGCCGTTGTTGTTGCGAACGCGGTCACGGTTGTCGGGCCGGTTGACCCACACGTTGTTGTTGTTGATGTTGATGTTGATGTTGTTGGTGCGCCAGTTCGGCTGCGCCCAGCCCCAGTTGTTGTTGTTGACGCGCCACGCCGTGCCCCAGAAGAAACCCGCGCTGAAGCCCCAGTTGGGCGGCCGCGGTCCGAAGCCCCAGATCGGCGGCGGAAACCAGTACCAGGGAAGATACGCCGGCGGCCCCCACCATGGTCCGAAGATCACCTGCGGGTTGTAGACCGGCACGAACACATACTGCGGCTGCGCCGGCTGGATGATGATCGTCTGCTGCTGCACGATCACTTTCTGCTGCTCGGTGCTCTGCAGGTTGCCCGCCTGCTGCGCCCGCATGCGCAGTCCCTGCACGGTCCTCATGACGGCTGCCTCGTCGTCGAGGAACGCGTCGCCCAGCCGCTGCGTCCAGTCGAGCTTGTCGTTCATCATGTCGAGAACCTGCGGGAACGAGGCAAGCGACAGCACGCTCGCGTCCCAAGGCATGTCCTTGAGCGCCGCGTCGAGCGCATCCCCTTTCAGGTTCGGATTGGCCTTGACGAAGCGCGCCGCCTGGACCACTTCCAACGGATACGTCGACGCCATCAGCACCTGCGACAGCAATTCGTCCGGAAAAAGGGCGATAGGGGCGAGCAGCCCGTCGAGGTAGTCCTGGGACATCGGCGGAGCCGGCGGCGGGGTGCCGGGGGGCGGAACGTTCTGGGCCGGGGCCACCGCCGAAACGACGAGCAGGACGGTCGCGACAATCGCCGTCAGGCTACGGGAAAGGTTCATGAGGGCTCCAGGGGAAGGGCGCGTCGCTGAGGGTGGCCATTGACGCGGCCGTCTTTCGCGGCATGCTGATTACTCATTATGCCCACTAACGCGTCCCCCGCACGAAACGTTGACCGGAGCGCGGGATATGTCCCCGCGCTATCATGCAAGGATCATGAAGATCACCGTCAACGGAACTCCGCATCAGTTCGACCCGCCGCCCGCGTCCATCGCGGAACTCGTGCACGCACTGAACCTCTCAGGCAAGCGCATCGCAGTGGAAGTGAATGGCGAAATCGTCCCGAAGAGCCGATACGAGCAGACACCCGTCGCCGCCGACGACCGGATCGAGATCGTGGCAGCCGTCGGCGGAGGATGAAGACTGCCACCCGGGGCCCCCACGGGTTTCTCCGGGCGTAAAATAGCGCCATGAATGCTCCCATCGAACACGACGCCCACATCGATCCGCTCGTCGTCGCCGGTCGCGCATACCGCTCGCGCCTGCTCGTTGGCACGGGCAAGTATCGCGACTTCGCGCAGACGCGCGCGGCCATCGACGCGTCCGGCGCGCAGATCGTCACCGTTGCCATCCGCCGCACCAATATCGGCCAGGACGCCAACGCGCCTTCGCTGATCGATTCGCTGCCGCCGTCGGAATTCACCTATCTCCCGAACAGCGCCGGCTGCTACACCGCGGACGACGCGGTGCGGACATTGAAGCTCGCGCGCGAGCTGCTCGATGGTCACGCGCTCACCAAACTCGAGGTGCTGGGCGACAAGGACACGCTGTATCCGAACGTGCGCGAAACGCTGAAGGCCGCGGAAACGCTGGTCGCGGACGGTTTCCAGGTGATGGTGTACACGTCCGACGACCCGATCATCGCGCGCGAACTCGAGCAGATCGGCTGCGTCGCGATCATGCCGCTGGCCTCCCTCATCGGTTCCGGCATGGGCATCCTCAATCCTTGGAACCTGAAGCTCATCATCGAGCAGGCGAAGGTGCCCGTGCTGGTGGATGCAGGCGTCGGCACCGCATCCGACGCGGCCACCGCCATGGAACTGGGGTGTGCGGGCGTGCTGATGAACACCGCCATCGCCCTTGCGCAAGACCCGGTACGCATGGCGCGCGCGATGAAACTGGCGGTGGAGGCGGGGCGCGACGCCCATCTCGCCGGCCGCATGCCGCGCAAGCTGTACGCGGGCAGTCCAAGCTCACCGGCGTCCGGCCTCATTTCCTGACTTCGATGATGCAACGGCGCGCATCGCTTGCCATAGGCTGCGCGGTGGCGCTGGCCGCGTGCGTCGGCGCCGGTGCCACGCCCGTCACGCCCGCGCGCATCGGCGAATTGTGCGCAGAGGCCGAAGGACCTTCCCATTGCGGGCGCCTGATCGAGGCCGACCAGTTGAAGGCATTGCCCAACCTCGCCATCCGGGACGGCAGGACGCTCAAGGTCCTGCTCTATCCCTCGGGCAGCCGCGACCTGGTCGACGTGGAAACGCTGCAGGGTGGCACCACCTGGTCGCTTTGGGACTACTGGAGCACGGCGAACATCGTCGTCCTGTTCACCACTAGCGACGACCGCATGGGCTACGCGGTGCTCCAACGGACGACAGGACAGCTCACCCCGCTCCCGGGCGAACCCGTGCTGTCCCCGGACCGGCAACGGCTGGCCATCGCGGATTTTTGCCGCGCGAACTGCGAAAATGAAGTCACCGTCTGGCGCATTTCACGGGACGGCGTGCGCCGCGAACTTGCGTGGAAGCCCGAGGAGGAGTGGTCCGACGTCACGTTGCGCTGGAAGAGCGACGCCACGCTGACCTTGGAATTCACGCCGAAAGCCGAAGGCAAGGCAACGGTTGTCGACCGCCGGCTGACCGACGCCGGTTGGCAGCAGGCGGGGCCGCGCGCCCCTTGACTGCCGGCAAACCTCCCCAACACGACAGGGCGCATCGCGCCGTGCGCAGCTTCGTGCTGCGCCAGGGCCGGATGTCTGCCGCGCAGCAGCGTGCGCTCGACAGGCTGCTGCCTACGTTCGGGATCGCGTATGCGCCGACGCCGCTCGACTTTGCGGCGGTTTACGGACGCGTCGCGCCCGTCATTCTCGAAATCGGCTTTGGCATGGGTGAAACGACGGCGGCCATCGCCGCGTCGAGCCCCGAGCGCGACTTCCTGGGGCTCGAAGTCCACGGACCCGGCGTGGGCGCGCTGCTCAATCGCGTCGACGCTGCCGGTCTCTCCAATGTGCGGGTGATCCAGCATGACGCCGTAGAGGTCGTCGCGAGGATGATTCCACCCGCTTCGCTTGCCGGCATCCACGTCTACTTTCCCGACCCCTGGCCCAAGAAGCGCCACCACAAGCGGCGCCTGCTGCAGGCGGAGTTCGTGCACGCGCTTGCTCAGCGCCTCGAAGTCGGAGGCTATCTGCACGCGGCCACCGACTGGGATGAATACGGACAAGAGATCCTCGCGACATTCGAAGGCGAGCCGCTGCTCGAGAACACCGTCGCCGGCTATGCCGCGCGTCCCGCGTGGCGCCCCCACACCAAATTCGAAACGCGAGGCCTGAAGCTCGGCCACGGCGTGCGCGACATCCTGTTCCGGCGGCGCTAGATTTCAGCCGCTACGCGGACTTGGCCACGCCGTTGCCGCGAGCGAGGGCAATGAGTCGCGTGATCGTGCTGCGCGCAACGTCGCGCGAGAAGTGCTTCCTGATGTTGTCGCGTCCGCCGGCGGCGAGCCTCTGCCACAGCGCCTCGTCGCGGTAGACGCGCACGATCTCGGCGGCGAAGGTGGCCGGATCGTCTCCGATCAATACGTCGTCGCCTGCGCACAGGTGCATGCCCTCGATCGACGGCGTGGTGGCGATCACGGGCAGGCCGTAGCTCATCGCCAGGTTGATCTTGCCCTTCACTCCCGCGCCATATCGCAGCGGCGCGATCGACGCGCGGCAGCTGGTGAAATAGGGCGTGACGTCCGGCACGTAGCCGGTGACGATGAAATCCTCGGCCGCGAGCGCGCGCACATTGGCGGGCACCTTGCTGCCGACGATGTAGGTCTTGACGCCGGGAAGTGCTTCGCGAACCCTAGGCAGGATTTCCCGCGCGTACCAGAGCACCGCGTCGGTGTTGGGCGGGTGCTGGAAGCCGCCGATGAACACCAATCCCTCGCGCTCGGCGAACGGCTTGCCGGTGGAGAGCAGCTCGTGGATCGTCGACAGAACCATGACGCGCGCATCCGGCACGAGTTCGGCGAGCAGCGCCTGCTCGAAGGGCGAGACCACCAGCGTGACGTCGGCCTTGCGGATCAACGCCAGTTCCTCGTCGCGCTTGGCCCGCGCCGCCGCGCGCGCGAGCGTGCTGCCCTCGAGCTCCGCCTGGCGCTCGGTGCGCAGGAAGTGGAGGTCGACCGTGTCGAACACGACCAGCGCGTTCGGCAGGAACGAGCGCACCGCGTCGAGATGCTTGACCGCGACATAGTGGCGGGACATCACCACCATGTCGAATTCGCTGCTGCGCTGCGCCAGCAGCCCCGCGATCGAACTCGCATAGGGATGAAACAGAACCTCGACCCCGCGCTGCTGGAGCTGCGAAACATAGGGCTGCCGGTACTCGAGATTGTCCGCGACAAATGTGACCTTGCATCGGAGCGATGTCAGGATTTCGAGAATCGCCTGCATGCGCAGCGAGCCTGCATCATGGTCGGGCGTGAGCATGCACGCATCGATGACCAGCACCCGCATCTGCGCGCCGCGGTCGTGCTCCAATTCCGGGTGAATGCCGTTCGCCCGGTGGAGCGCCAGCGTGTTGCCCCATTTCTTCGCGAAAGTCGCCTGGTTGACGACCTGGTGCCGCTTGACGCCGGACGTTTCGTCGGTGCCTGAAGTCTGGCCCTCAAAGTGCACGACCGTCGCGAACGGCTGGTAATAGACCTCGCGGCCGGCCGCGCGCACCGAGAAAGCCAGGTCCACATCCTCGTAATACGCCGGGGCATAGCCGGCGTCGAATCCGCCGACCTGGTGGAACAAGGCGCGCGGCACCGCAAGGCAGGCGCCGGAGCAGTAATCGGCTTCGCGCAGATAGTTGTATTCCGGTTTGTCAGGGTCGTCGTTTCGGCCCCAGTTCCAGGCGGATCCGTCGCGCCACACGATTCCCCCGGCCTCCTGCAGCCTGCCGTCGGGATAGATCAGCTTCGCGCCGACCAAACCGGCGTCCGGGCGCTCGCGAAACACCGAGAGCAGGGCATCGAGCCAGCCCGGGGTCACGATCGTGTCGTTGTTGAGGAACACGATGAATTCGCCGCGCGCGAGAGAGGAGCCGTGATTGCAGGTGCCGATGAAGCCCAGGTTGACCTCGTTGCGCACGAATCGCACGCCGGTGACCTCTTTCAGCTGTTCCGCCACCGGTTCCGGCGACGCGTCGTCGACCACGAGTATCTCGATCAATCCGGCGGGCGAGTGCGCGTGGACGCTTTTCAGGCACGTGAACGTCAACAGCGGATTGCCGTACACGGGAATCACGATCGAAACGCGTGGCGCGTCGTTGGCGGCGAAGGCGAGCGGTGCGACGCCTTCCTCCAGCTCGAACATCGCCGCGCGCGGCGCCTTGAAGCGCCCTCTTCCCTGAACCCTGGCACGGGCCCGCGTGAATGCCGCCGCAATTCCCTCGTTGCGGACAATCGACCACATCAGCGCCGCGAACTGCGGCGCGCGGCGGATCGCCGCCCAGCGCGCCCTTCCGCGCGCGAGCATCACTTTCGCGCGGTGGCCGCTTTCGCGAATCGGCGCGGTCAGGCGCCAGGTCGTCGACGACTCGAGTTCGTCGATGCGGTGGCGCGCGATGGCGAGCGAGGTTTCGTCGTTTCCGGTGCGGATCTGCATCGTGTACAGCGTGCGCTGCGCGGCAAGCAGTTCGGCCGCGAGATGCTCGCGGTCGCCGGTGGCACGATCGCGGATTGCTCGATACTCTTCGAGCTGCTGATCCACCGCCGCGACCTGGCGCTTCAACTCGTTGCGAGCCTCCGTGTGACCGCAATCGACGCCGGCTGAAAAGAGCTGGCCCAATGAAAGCGCGGGCGCCTCCACGTGTCCCGCGGCAAGGTAGTAGTTGCGGTCGTCGAGCGGCGGCAGGTTCCCGGCCGGCCGGGACCCGCGCAGCCCGGGGGGGAGGGACGCCAGGTATTTGGCGACGTACTGCGCAGGATCCATCAGTTCACCACCTTGATCCGCGACTCCGCCGGCGGCGGCGCGGGAATCGCCGGCACGCCGGCGGCTGCCAGCAACGCTTCGTTCCAGACAGACGGCGGGGCATTCCAGGGAACCGTCGCGGAGCGCGGATGCCCGGACAATCGCTCGGTGAATGCCCCAAGCGCCGACGCGACGATCGGCAGCCCGGAGGCAAGCGCGACCGAGAGCGTATAGGCGTAGGTCTCCGGAACCTGCGCGGGAAACATGATCACGTCGGGTTTTTCCGCGCCGATCAACAGCGGCAGCTCGGCGTCCACATATTGGCCGTGTATGGTCAGCGGAGCTTCGGGCGACTGCGGGATGGGCTCCGTGGTCGAACCGAGCAGGCGAAACACCAGGGGCAGCCCGAGGATGCGTGCCTCGCGCGCGCATGCCGCCACGACATGCAGCCCCTTCTCCGGCGACAGATTTCCCAGGATGGCAACCCGCGCAATGCGCGGCGGCGTGTCGGGCGTGACCTCCGGATGCGGCCACACGTGGATCGCAATGTCGGGAAAATATCGCCGCATGCGCCGCTCGACGTCCTGCGACGGCGCGATGATGCGGTCGGCGCCGCGCAGCAGCTGGCCAAAGACACCCCGCCACGCAGTGATATCGAGTCCCCATTGGCCCGGACGGCGCGTCAGGCATGCCGCGCATCCGGTCGCATCGGGCTCGCCGCAATACATTCCTTCTTCGGTCACGAGGTGGTATTGCGGACAGATCGCAAAGTAGTCGTGCAGCGTGCAATCGTAGGGAACGCCCACGGCCGAAGGAAGATCGAGGATTGCGCGAGGCAGCAGGTGGACGTGGTGGAAATGCAGGCGCTCGACGCCGATGGCACGCAGCAGGCCGGCGAGATCCGGAAGTTCCTCGGGCAGCGTGAAATAGACGGCGAAACCCTCCCCTGCGCGCGGCCAATACAGCTTCACGGAATCGCCGGCCGCGGGTTCCAGGTAGAGAACCTCGCATCGGTCGTCGATGAGCGACGCCAGGTCGTTCATGTGGCGCCGGATGCCTCCACCCCAGGGATGCGAAATGAACAGCAGCGCCCGCTGAGGCGCCTCGGCCAGTCTTAGCAGGTCAACCCGGCGCGCGAACGGCCGGCTCGGGTCGCGCACCAGCGACTCGGCCTTCTGGTTGGCATAGGCCGGGTACAGCTTGGTCAACGCGAGTTCCGTGCGGCTGGCCAGCTCGTCCGCTTCGCGCGCACCGAATGTCGCGTGGCCCGAGTGACCGATGAACACGTCGCCCGCGAGCATGTTGCGGAACCCGGCGCTGCCCGCCCGCAGACAGAAATCGATCTCGACACCGTAGTCGCTTCCGAGCGGCGTGGCATCGAACGCGCCGACCACGTCGAGGCAGTCGCGGCGGAAATAGAGGCAGGGTCCGTCCAACGCCGGCAACGCGGCCAGGCCCCCGGGGTTCGCTCGAGCGAAGAGCGCATCGAGCGCCGCAACCGTCAATCCCGCGGGCAGCGGGTTGTCGCTGCGCGGCAGCGGATAGGTTGCCGTGCCGGCGCTGTTGGTAAAGGTACCGATCACGCCGACTCCCCGCGCGTCTCCACGAGGCACGAGACGGTCCAGCCAATCGTTCGCGACCTCCGCGTCGGATTGAAGCACGACCACGTCGCGATCGCGATGCAGCGCAAACGCGCGGTTGACTGCCGCGGCGTAACCCTGGCGCGACGGCTGCTCGATCAGGGTCGCGCTTCCGCGCTCCTTCAAGTCTCGCAGGAATCGCGCAAGTTCCGGTTCCGGGGTCCCGTCATTCACCACCACCAGCTCATACGGCGTACGGCAGCTGGAGGCGAGAACGCTCTCGATGCAATGCCGGGTCGCTTCCAGATTGCGGAACACCGGAACGATGACGTCGATGACAGGCATCAGCGCGGACCCGACAGGCGACGTTTCAAGAGCGAGAACGGCAGGCGCAGCCATCCCCTCGGCGTTTCGCGGTACGCAAGTTGGGCGCGTGTCGCGGCGTGGGCCAGGACTTCCTGCTCGAACGCCTGCTGCGCGGTGGTCAGCACCGCGATTCGCCGATCCCTTTCGACACCTGCGTCCTTCTCGCTCGCCAGCGCATTCACCGCGGCGATGAGTTCGGCAAGGCGCTCTTCCGCGATTGCACGCGCATCGATTTCGTCCCAGGCGAGCTGCCGTTCTCTTTCGAGCGCCCGTGCATAGTCGCGCCACAGGGCAAGCGCGCCGTCGTCGAACAAGGACAGCGCAGGGCAGGGCGGCAAATGCGCATCGGCGGACGCGCAGACGACGACGAAGTACATGGGCGGCGCCGGCGCAGACGCGGACCTTGCCTCGTGCTCCGGAAGGGCCAGGAACTGCGCCGGCTGCCGGCATTCTCCCTCCGCCCAGAGCAGAGACTGGGCGACAATGCGCTGTCCGAACCACTGCTGCTGCGGAAATGCGGGATCGAGGAGCGCCTTCAACTCCGCGCGATCGAGTTCGGCCACATGGAAGAGATTCTCGACCTCGCCCGCTTCGTTGTAGACGGGCCGGTTGGGCGACGAGATCACGAGCATGCCGGCGTCGGTCAACACGCGCCGGAATTCCGCCAGCATCTCGCGCTGCGCCGGAAGGTGCTCGATCGTCTCGAACGAGACGACGACATCGACGCTGGCGTCCGGCAGGGGAAGTTGCGTCACCGAGCCCTGCGTGAACGCGAGGTTGTCGAGCGAATAGCGCTCGCGTGCATGGGCGACCGCTTCGGCTGAAATGTCGACCCCGGTGACTTGTTGCGCCGCGTGCGCGAGCAGGAAACTGCCATAGCCTTCGCCGCACGCGGCATCGAGCACGCGCTTGCCCCGGACCAGTTCCGCGACAAAGGCATAGCGATGCCAGTGCTCGTACCAGATCGGTCCACGCACCTCGGGCGTGAACCGCTCGCCGGTAAAGTTCAGCGCGGTGGAGGCAGTGGAAACGTGGGCCAAGGCGGAAACCGGTGCGGAAAGGGCCGCGACGGCGTCGAGCCGGTCGCGGCAACTCCGAATTGTATCTGCCTCCGCACCGCGCCGGTGCTTTCCCCGGCGCCCGGAGGCGGCGCCGGGCCGGATCAGTCCAGCGTCAGCACGACCGGCTGGTGATCCGAAGCCTGGACCTCGGTGTCCACGGTCACGTCGCGGATGCGCGATTTCAGGTTCTCGCTGACGAAGATGAAGTCGCAGCAATAGCCGGGGGCCGTCGGATCGATCTTCTGGTAGAGGCACATCGTCGGCGCATGCGGAACGCCTGGATGTCGATGCTCCCACGCGTCGACAAGCGAAGGCGTGCCCTCCGCGAACGGCGCCAGCATCCGCCCGTGACCGGGGTCGGCCGGGTCCATGTTGAAGTCTCCGGTGATGATGGTCGCCGCGGGGCGCGGGTGCGTCTGGAACGGGCCGCCGTCGATGGCCATGACGTGAGGATCGCGCGAATATTCGTAGCCCTGGGCATAGATCTCGCGCAGCGCGTCGATCTGGCTTGCGCGCTTCTTGACCGAGTAGTACTCGAGGTGGGTGGTGATCACGCGCACGTCGCCCGCAGGAGCGGCGATGACGGCCTCCAACGCCATCCGCGGCATCGCCATGTAATCCGGGTCGAAGGGATAGGGGAGCATGTAGCGGAAGATCTGTCGCACCGGAAGCCGGGAAAAGATCATGTTGCCGAACCGCCGGCGTCGGCCGTCTTCGGCGGGATGATCGGTGGCGACGCCGGAAATCGCGGTATAGCCGGGCAGCAGCGTGGCGAGCAGCGCGAACTGGTCTTCCCCCGCGCTTCCGGCCAGCCGCGGATGCGGAAAATTGTCTGCGATTTCCTGCAGGCAAAGCACGTCGAAATCGGCCTGTCGCTTGGCCTCGGTCACGATGCGCGCGGGGTCGACCTTGCCGTCGACGCCGCAGCACCACTGCACATTCCAGGTTATGAGCTTCATCGTATTCCGGCTCGCATGAAGGATTGAACGAACTGGCGCTGGAAGATCAGGAAGGCGATCAGCAGCGGCGCGGTGGACAGGAGAGTCGCCGCCGTGATGATCGACCAGTCAATGCCCTGGTCGGTCGAGGAGAATACCTGCAGTCCGACCGTCATCGGACGCGCCTCCACCGAATTGGTGATGATGAGCGGCCACAGGAAGTTGTTCCAGTGGTAGCTCACGCTCACCAGCGCATACGCCAGGTAGGTGGGCCGGGCGAGCGGAACGTACACGCGCCACAGGACCTGCAGCGGGCTGCATCCTTCGACGCGCGCCGCCTCGTCCAGCTCGCGCGGCACGCCCTTGAACGTCTGCCGCAGCAGGAATATCCCGAACGCGCTGGCCATGTACGGAAGGCCGATGCCGGGAATGGTGTCCTTAAGCCCGAGCAAGGTCATCGTGCGATAGTTCTCGACGATCAGCACGTCGGGCATCACCATCAGCTGCATCAGGACCAGCGCGAACAGCACGCCGCGGCCGGGGAATTCAAAGCGCGCGAACGCATAGGCGGCGAGCGTGGTCAGGACCATTTGCGCGGCCAGGACCATGGCGACCAGCAGCGTGGTATTCAGGAAATATCGCGCGAAAGGCGCCGCATGCCAGGCCGTGACGAAGTTGGCCAGCGTCAGTGGCGCGGAAAGCGAGAATCGGGTCGAGAATTCCGCCCCGTGAAATGCGGTCCAGAACGCGTACAGGAGCGGCAGCAGCCACAGGAACCCCAATGCCCAGGCGCCGGCGGTGACCAGCGCGCGTCCGGCGCCGCGCGACTCGTAGACCATCGCGGTCATCGCGCACCGCCGGGCGGCCCCGCGGCATACGGGGCGCCCGCCTGGAGACAGCGAACGAAGTTGGCGTGGGGATCAATCACCGGAAACCGATCACTGGTAATGTACCTTGCGTTCGAGGAAGTAGAACTGCGCGAGCGCGACCATCGCCAGGATCGCCAGCAGCACCATGGTCAGCGTCGCCGCGTAGGCGCCGTCCCAGAAGCGAAAGCCGATTTCGTAGATGTAGTAGAGCAGGAGCTCGGTCGCGTTGTCGGGGCCGCCGCGAGTCATCACGACGATGTGGTCCACCAGGCGGAACGCATTGATCACGGCATTGACCAGAACGAACAGCGTGGTGGGCATGAGCAGCGGCCACGTGACGCGACGGAAGAAATACCATCGCGACGCGCCCTCGATGGCGGCAGCCTCGGCCAGGTGCGGCGACATCGATTGCAGGGCAGCCAGGTAGAAAATCATGAAGAACCCGGCCTCCTTCCAGATCGTGACGACCATGAGCGCGCCGAGCGCCGTGTTCTTGCTGCCCAGCCAGTTGTGACTGGGCAAACCGAACGCTCCGGTAAATTGTTCCAGCAGGCCGTATTGCGGCGTGTAGAAGAAGAGCCAGATGTTGGCCACCGCGATCATCGGCAGTATCGTCGGCGTGAAATAGGCGAGGCGCAGGATTCCGCGACCCGGTATGCGATCGTTCACCCAGACCGCCATCAGCAGCGCCAGGGCCATCGACACGGGGATCGTGCCGAGCGCATACCAAAAGTTGTTGGACAGCGATTGCCAGAACACCGGGTCCTCGACCAGCTGCGCGTAGTTGTCGAGGCCGACGAAGGCGGCGGGCAGGTCGCCCTTGGCCGTCGAGTGAAAGCTGTGCCAGAGGTTGGCCAACGCCGGATAGTGAGTGAAGAGCGCGAGCAGCGCCATCGCCGGCAACAGGAGCAGCCAGCCGTACACCCATTGCGTCGCGCGGTTCAAGCGGTCGGCGGGGCCGGTTGCATCGCGTGATGGACCGGGCCGCAGGACGAGAGGGAGCCCGCGGTCCGGCCAGCCGCAAATTTCATCGCGCCGCTAGCGCCGATACGTGCGAAGGATGCGCTCCGACTGCGCCTGCGCGTCCTTCATCGCCTGCTCCGGCGACTTGGCGCCGGTAAGGGCCGCCTGCAGGCCGTCGTTCAACGCCTTGGTGACCCGCTGGTTGTCGTGCGTCGACAGTTCGGCCTTGGCGTAGGGCAGCTGGTCGCGCGCCACGGCGGCCGGAGGAAATCCTGCGACGTATTGCTTCATGACCGGCGTGTCCCACGCGTCCGCCCGCACGGCGACGTAACCCGTGTCGATTCCCCATTGCGCCGCGCGCTCCGGCGTGGTGATCCACTTGATGAACTTGAACGCGGCGGCGCGCTGCGCCGGCGTTGACTTCGTGAAGAGATAGAAGTTGCCGCCGCCCGTCGGGCTGCCGCGCTGCTTGCTCGCGGGAAGCATGGCGACGCCGAAATCGAACTTGGCGTTGTTCTTGACGTTGGTCAGGTTGCCGGTGGTCGTCCAGATCATCGCCACCTTCTTCTCGAAGAAATCCTTGGGCGTCGTGCCCCATTCGACGATGCCTTCCGGATGAACCTTGTACTTGTTCACGAGGTCGACCCAGTACTGCAGCGCGTCGATCACTTCCTTCTTGTCGTAGAACGTCTGCGTCCCCGCGGCATTCATCAGGATGCCGCCGTTCTGGATGGCCAGTCCCTGGAACAGCCAATAGGGAAATCCGGACGACGGGATCTGCACGCCCCACTGCGTGACCTTGCCCGACGCGTCGCGCTTGGTGAGCTTTTGCGCGTACTCGGTCATTTCATTCCACGTGGCGGGCGGCCGGTTGGGGTCGAGCCCGGCTTCCTTGAACATTTCCTTGTTGTAGTAGAGGACGATGGTCGAGCGCTGGAACGGAATGCCCCAGGTCTTGCCTCCGGTCTGGCTGTTTTCCATGAAGGCCGGATAGAAACTCTTCAGCCACGCCTTCTCCTCCGGCGTCTTGATGAGGTCGTCGAACGGCTGGATCGCGCCCTCGTCGATCAGCGTGAACATGTCGGTCGACAGTAGGATGGACGTCACCGGCGGCTCGCCGCTCTTCACCGCGGTCAGCGCCTTGGTGATCGAGTCCTGGTAGCTGCCCGAGTAGATCGGCTTCAGCTTGATCCCCGGATTCTCCTTTTCGAAGTCGGCGGCGAGCGCATCGATGATCTTGGTGATGGGGCCGCCGACGGCGACCGGATAGTAGAACGACACCTCGGTGGGTGCCTGGGCCACTGCACACGAAGTGCCGAACAGCGCGGCCGTCATCGCGGCCACCATTGCGAACAATCCCCTGCGAATGCATCGATTCCACATGGCTTTCTCCTCCCAGAGCTTCAAGTTCCCGATTCGCCGATCGTCATGCCACCAGCGTTGCGGTATCGTGGCGCGGCGATGCGGCCGCGCGCCGGCCGCCCTCCGCGAAATAATGCTGCGCGCCCGGCGCCCAGCTGAGCCAGGCCGAATCGCCGCGGGCGAGGCCAACGCTGCCTTGAGCGCGCACCGAGAGCGGCTGCGCGCCGATCCGGCATGAAATCAGCGAATCTCCGCCCAGATATTCGACGCCGTCCACGCTCGCTCGCATTCCTCGGTCCACGCCCAGCGAAATGTGCTCCGGCCGCACGCCCAGCGTCCCGCCCTCGCAGCCGTGCGGCAGGACGGCCGGACCCTCCGCGCCCTGGATGACCGCGCCGCCCACCCCCGCTTCCAGTTGCAGCAGGTTCATGGGCGGCGTGCCGATGAAGCGGGCGACGAACGTGTTCGCGGGTTCTTCATAGAGTTCGACCGGTGCGCCGTTCTGCTCGATCCGTCCCCCACGCAGCAGGATCACACGGTCCGCCATCGACATGGCCTCGACCTGGTCGTGCGTGACGTACACCATCGTGACGCCGAGCTTGCGCTGCAGCGCCCGGATCTCCAGCCGCATTTCCGCGCGCAGCTGGGCGTCGAGGTTGGACAGCGGCTCGTCCATGAGGCAGACGGGTGCTTCGTTGATGATCGCACGGCCCAGCGCCACGCGCTGCTGCTGCCCGCCCGAAAGCTGCGACGGCTTGCGCGAGAGCAGCGGTCCCAGTCCCAGCAATTCAGCCACCCGCCCGAGCCGAGTTCGGCAGTCCGCCTCCGCGACCCGGCGCACGCGCAGGCCGAAGAGGATGTTCTCCGCGACGGTCAGATGGGGAAACAGCGCGTAATTCTGGAACACCATGGCGATGTTGCGCTGCGCGGGCGGCGCGGTCGTGACATCCCGGCCGTCGATCAGCACTCGTCCACCGTCCGCGGTCTCCAGGCCGGCGATCAGCCGCAACGTGGTCGACTTTCCGCAGCCGGAGGGACCGAGCAGGACGTTGAACGTGCCTGTGGCGAGCTCGAACGAAATATCGTCGACGGCGCGCACCTGGCCATCGGCGGTCGTCCAGTGCTTGCTGACATTTTCGACTACGATGGCCGACACCGGTGAGCGTCCTTTGCTTGCAGCGTGGATCGTGTCCACTGGGCTGGCAACTGCGAAGGTTGGCAACAAGCCGGCCGCGCGGGGCGGCAATGGCGCACTCCGCGAATTCGGCAACGGATGATAGCAAACGGCCGCGGCGACTGCGGGGCCGTTCAGCCGAACAGCGCCTTCAGCGCGGCGCCCGGATCCGGCGCGCGCATGAACGCCTCGCCGACCAGGAAGGCATGCACCCCCTTGGCGCGCATCAGCGCCACGTCGTTGCCGGTCAGTATGCCGCTCTCCGTCACGACCAGCCGGTCGGCAGGGACGCGCGCAAGCAGGTTGATCGTCGTGTCCAGCGTCACGCTGAAGTTGCGGAGGTTTCGGTTGTTGATTCCGATCAGCGGCGTCCTGAGGCGAAGCGCCCGGTCCAACTCCGCGCCGTCGTGGATCTCGACCAGCACGTCCATGCCGTACGCCCGGGCGGCCGCTTCCAGCGCCGCCATCTGCGCGTCTTCGAGCGCAGCGACGATCAGCAGGATCGCGTCCGCGCCCAGCGCCCTGGACTCGGCCACTTGATACTCGTCGATGATGAATTCCTTTCGCAGCGCGGGCAGCGAACAGGCCGCGCGCGCGGCAACCAGGTATTGCGGGTCCCCCTGGAAGAACGGGCGGTCGGTGAGCACCGACAGGCACGCCGCGCCGGCGCGCTCGTAGCTCGCCGCGATGGCGGGCGGATCGAAATCCGCGCGCAACATGCCCTTGCTCGGGCTGGCCTTCTTGACCTCCGCGATCACGGCGGGGAGGCCGGCGGCGATCTTCGCGCGCAGCGCCCGCTCGAAGCCGCGCGGCGCCGTCGCCGCGCGTGCTTCCCCGTCGATGACCCCGAACGGCCGCGCGACCTGCGCGGCGATCACTTCCTCCGCCTTGGTGGTGACGATCTGCGCGAGGATGTCGCTCCTGCTCATGGCGCCTTCGACCCCAGCTTTTGCGTCGTGGCCACGAAGGCGTCGAGCTTCCTCCGCGCCGCGCCGCTGGCGATCGCCTCGCGCGCGCGCGCGATGCCGTCGCCGATCGACGATGCGATGTTGGCCGCATAGAGCGCGGCGCCCGCATTGAGCGTGACGATCTCGCGCGGCGTGCCTTCCACATTGGAAAGCGCTTCCAGCACCATTTCCTTCGACTCCATCGCGTCCTTGACCTTCAGGCCGCGATTGGACTTCATCGACAAGCCGAAGTCCTCGGGGTGGATTTCGTATTCGCGGACTTCGCCTTCCTTCAGCTCGCCAACCATCGTGGCGGCGCCGAGCGACACTTCGTCCATGCCGTCCTTGCCGTAGACCACCAGCGCATGCGTGCTGCCGAGCCGCTGCAGCACGCGGATATGGATGCCGACCAGGTCGGGGTGAAACACGCCGATCAGCTGGTTGGGCGCCCCCGCGGGATTGGTCAGCGGCCCCAGGATGTTGAATATCGTGCGGATCCCCAGTTCCTTGCGCACCGGCCCGGCGTGCTTCATCGCCGAGTGATGGCTGGGCGCGAACATGAAACCCACGCCGGTTTCGGCAATGGAGGTCGCCACCTGCGCAGGGGTCAGCATGATGTTCGCGCCAAGCGCCTCCAGCACGTCGGCACTTCCCGATCGCGACGACACGGAGCGCCCGCCGTGCTTGGCCACGCGCGCGCCCGCTCCGGCCGCGACGAACATCGTCGCCGTGGAAATGTTGAACGTGTGCGACGCGTCGCCGCCGGTGCCGACGATGTCGACCAGGTGCTCGCGATCGGGAACGTCCACCCTGGTCGCGAGTTCGCGCATCACCTGTGCCGCGGCGGCTATCTCGCCGATGGTTTCCTTCTTGACGCGCAACCCCACGGTCAGCGCGGCAATCATCACCGGCGACACTTCGCCGCTCATGATCTGCCGCATCAGCGACAGCATTTCGTCGTGGAAGATCTCGCGGTGCTCGATCGTGCGCTGAAGCGCATCCTGTACGGTTATCGACATGGCTGGGCCCTAGGGTTGCAGATCGCGGACGCGGCGGCGCGTGAGATCCACGCGACACGCAAGCCACGCCTGTTCGGCGCCGCTGCCGCTCGCGTACAGCGCCTTGACGTAATTGCACTGCATCGTCCGGTACTCCGTGAACGCGCGCAGCGTCTTGGCCAACGCCGCATTGGCGCCTGACCGGCCGGTGGCCGTGTCGATTTCGCGGGCGCGGATGCCGGCGACGCCTTCCGCGTTTCGCAGCGATGCCTGCGCTTCCGCGTCGGCGTCGAAGAGGCACTTGGTGACCGCGGCGTGATCGCCCGCAGTCTGGCACTCGTCCAGTGCGCCGGCGGCGGCCGGCGCGCTTCCCGCCGACAGCGCGGCCAGCAGGAGAATCAGCGGTAAGGCCCGGTTCCCGTTCATCGCGTCCCTTCAAGAAAATTGCCGAGCAGTCGCTTGCCGTGCTCGGTGAGGATGGCCTCCGGATGAAACTGCACTCCCTCGACCGCGAAGCGTCGATGGCGCACGCCCATGATCTCGCCGTCGTCGGCCGTGGCCGTCACCACGAGGTCCGCGTCCAAGCTCGACCGCTCGATGGCCAGCGAATGGTAACGCGTCACCGCAAACGGCGCCGGCAGCCCCGCGAAAACCCCCTTGCCATCGTGCATCACCGGAGAGAGCTTGCCGTGCATGACGCGCTGCGCGCGCACGATGCGGCCGCCGAACGCCTGCCCGATGGCCTGATGGCCGAGGCACACGCCCAGGATGGGAATCTCGCCGGCAAAACGCCGGATCAGGGGCACCGAGATTCCCGCCTCGTTCGGCGTGCACGGTCCGGGGGAGACGACGATCTGCGCGGGCGCGAGTCGCGCCACTTCCTCGACCGTGATGGCATCGTTGCGGTAGACCTGCACGTCCGCGCCCAGCTCGCCCAGGTACTGGACGAGGTTGTAGGTGAAGCTGTCGTAGTTGTCGATCATCAGCAGCATGATCAGCAGTCCCCGTCCGGGCAGCGAACGTGGTGAGCGTGGGGGTCGATCATGGCCCCGCCTCATCCAAGCCTTGCTGCACCATCTCGGCGGCGCGCAGCACCGCGCGCAGCTTGTTCAGCGTCTCCTGCCACTCGCCCTCGGGCGATGAATCGTGGACGATGCCGCCGCCCGCCTGCGCATAGAGCGTTCCGTCCTTCAGCACGGCCGTGCGCAGCGCGATCGCCGTGTCCATGTCGTCCTGGAAGCTGATGTAGCCCACCGCTCCCGAGTAGATGCCGCGCTTGGTCGGCTCGAGCTCGTCGATGATTTCCATGGCCCGCACCTTGGGCGCGCCGCTGACCGTACCCGCGGGAAACGTCGCGCGAAGCACGTCTATGCTGTTCATCCCCGGCTTCAGCTCGCCTTCCACGTTGGACACGATGTGCATCACGTGCGAATAGCGCTCGATGACCATCTGGTCGGTCACGCGCACCGACCCCGTTCTTGCCACCCTCCCGACGTCGTTGCGGCCGAGGTCGAGCAGCATCACGTGCTCGGCGATTTCCTTGGGGTCGTGCGCCAGTTCGTGGGCGAGCGCTTCGTCGGCCTCGCGCGACTTGCCGCGCGGACGCGTCCCCGCGATCGGACGCAGCGTGATCGCGGAGCCCTCCTTGCGCACCAGGATTTCGGGCGACGCGCCGACCACGTGAAAGTCGCCGAAGTCGTAATAGAACATGTAGGGCGACGGGTTGAGCGAACGCAGCGCGCGATACAGCGCCAGCGGCGGCGCGGCGAAAGGCATGACCATCCGTTGCGAAATGACCGCCTGCATGATGTCGCCCGCGGCGATGTACTCCTTGGTGCGCGCGACGGCTGCCTTGTACCCGGCTTCGCCGAACTCGCTCGCGGCGTGGGTGATCGCCGACGGTGCGCCGAAGGGAATGGCCACGGATTCGCGAAGCCTGAGGCGCAGCTGCGTGAGCCGTGCCACTGCGTTGGCATAGGCATCGGTCGCGTCCGGATCGGCGTAGACGATCAGCGAGATCTTGCCGCCCAGGTTGTCGACGACCGCGAGTTCCTCGGTCAGGAGCAGCAGCATGTCGGGAACGTCGGCGAGTCCGGGCGTCGGCGGCTTGCCCGAATGCGCAAGCCGAGTCTCGATGTGCCGGACGGTGTCGTAGCCGAAGTACCCGGCGAGCCCGCCGCAGAATCGCGGCAGCCCCGGCAGCGGCGCCGCGCGAAAACGCGCCCGGAACGCCTGGATGAAACTCAACGGGTCGCCGACGTGGGTCTCGACGACGCCGTCGTCGTTTTCCACCTCGGTGCGGCGTCCGCGCACGCGCAGCCGGACTTTCGCCGGGAGCCCGATGAACGAATATCGTCCGAAGCGTTCGCCGCCGACGACGGACTCCAGCAGGAACGAGTAGCGCTTGGCGGCGAGCTTCAGGTACAGCGACAGCGGGGTATCGAGATCCGCAAACGTCTCGAGGACGAGCGGAATGCGGTTGTGGCCCTCGGCGGCAAGGGCGCGGAATTCTGCTTCGGTGATCATGCCTCGACTCTCTTGCTTCTCGTGCAACCGGTCAATTCGGGGCGTCGCTGTGGGTTATTGCGCGCGACGCGGGACGCGAAGGATCAGGAGGGGCGCTGCCAGCGCCACTCGCCCTTGCGCCGCCATCCCGAAACGACGGGAAGGCTCAAGCGGTCGTAGAGGTCGACGTCCAAGATTGAATCGGATCGGTTCGTTGCGTTTCGCTGCATCGGACGGGATTTGCCCGATCGTTCGATCATTCACGGGAAAGCAGATCGGCCACCGCCTCGAGCGAATCGACTATACCATCGGCAGCCAGCTTTTGCACCGGCACGCCTTCGTTGTAGCCATAGGGCACCACCAGCACCGGGCTGCCGGCCGCACGGGCCGCGCCGACGTCGTTCACCGAGTCGCCCACCATCAGCATGCGCGCTGGCGCGACGCCCAGCCGCCGCGCCGCCATCAGCACCGGCGCCGCGTCCGGCTTCTTGGACACGGCGTCGTCGCCGCCGATGACCACCGTGAAGAACTCCGCGATGCCGGCGTGCACCAGGTGCGGCTGCACGAAGCGCGTCGACTTGTTGGTGATTACGGCCAGCCCGTAGCCTGCATCGCGCATCCGTTGAAGGCCTTGCAGGACGCCGGGATAGAGCCGCGTGTGCGTCCCCAGGATCGACGCATAGCTCCGTTGGTAGGATGGCAGCAAACCGGCCACTTCACCGTCGCGCGGAGGCGTTCCTCGTGCGCGTGTCAAGGCCCGCGTCAGCAGGTCGTTGATTCCGCGGCCGATCAGGTCGCGGACGACGTCGACGCCCAGCGCGGGCAGCGCCTGCTCCGCGAGCAGGAGATTCACCGACGCCGCCAGGTCGTGCACGGTGTCGAGCAGCGTGCCGTCGAGGTCGAAGGCGACCGCGTCGACGGCGAAAACGCGCTGCGCGGCTTCGCTATCCAACGCGGGCCAGCTCCGCGCGCATCTGCGCGATCGTCGCCCGGTAGTCCTTGGCGCCGAAGATGGCGCTCCCGGCAACGAAGGTGTCCGCGCCGGCCCGTGCGATCTCGGCGATGTTGTCGACCTTCACGCCGCCATCGACCTCCAGCATGATGGGCCGGCCCGTGCGCTGTTGCGCCGCGTCGACCAGCTTGCGCGCGGCACGCAGCTTGTCCAGCGCGTGCGGGATGAACGACTGGCCGCCGAAGCCCGGATTGACCGACATGATGAGCACGAGGTCCAGCTTGTCGATCACGTGCATCAGCCAGTCGAGCGGCGTGGCCGGGTTGAACACGAGCCCGGCCCTGGCGCCCTGGTCGTGAATGAGTCCGATCGTTCGGTCGACGTGCTCGGACGCTTCCGGGTGGAAACTTATGATCGACGCGCCCGCCTTGGCGAAATCCGGCACGATGCGGTCGACGGGCTTGACCATCAGGTGCACGTCGATCGGCACGCTGGAATGCGGCTTGATCGCGGCGCATACCAGCGGTCCGATGGTCAGGTTGGGCACGTAGTGGTTGTCCATCACGTCGAAGTGGATGAGATCCGCGCCGGCGGCAACGACGGCGCGGACCTCCTCGCCCAATCGCGAAAAATCGGCTGAGAGCAATGACGGCGCAATCCTCGGGGTCGTGGGCATCGGGCTATAATCCGCAGGCGTTGGAAGAACGAGTCAAAGAAGATACGTCGGGTCGAGCATGGCGGAGAGCAAACGATACGAAGTGACGGTGGAACCCAAGGCACGGTTCCTCGCGGAGCAGTCCGACCCTGCCAAGGACCAGTACGTCTTCACCTATACGATCACGATCACGAACACCGGCGACGTCGCCGCCCAGCTCCTGAGCCGGCACTGGATCATCACCGACGCGGATCACAAGGTGCAGGAGGTGAAGGGCATCGGCGTGGTCGGCCAGCAGCCGATGCTCAATCCCGGCGAGTCTTTCGAATACACGAGCGGCGCCTCGATCGCGACCTCCGTCGGCACCATGCAGGGAAGCTACCAGATGATGGCCGCGGACGGGAAGGCCTTCGAAGCGCCGATTCCGCTGTTCACGCTTTCGGTACCGCGCACGCTGCACTAATCCACCTTGGACGCTTCGTCGGACCTGCCGGCGGCTCCAGCGGGCGTCTCGGACGGCAGCTGAGTTGGCAACGGCTGCGGCAACTCAGTCGCTCGCTTCGGCGGCAACTTCCTCTGCGGCGCCATGGTCCACCACACGATGGCAATGGCCAGCGCCAGCGCAACCAAGGCCTCGATGATGAACCACTCCATGGTCCGGCCCCTGACTCTCGTTTCCGTTGCGCGATCCGCGACCCGAGCCGCCGGCGCGCTGGCCGCGGCGTGCCTGCTTCTGTCGGCCTGTCAGACGATTCCGACACCTCCAGCCGTCGCGCCGTCGCCGGCCGCGCCCGTCGTTCCGGCTCCCGCTCCCGCACCTGCGCCGCCGCCCCGACCGGTATTCACGCCGTCGGCCTGGGCGGACGTGCCGGGCTGGAAGGACGACACCCTCGAAGCCGCCTGGCCCGCATTCGTCATTGGCTGCCGCGCGCTGTTGGCCGACGCGAAGACCCAGCCATTGTGGCAACAAACCTGCGCCGATTCCGCTTTCGTGGACGCGAACAGCGCGAGCAGCGTACGCACTTTCTTCGAAACGCATTTTATCCCATACCGCGTCGCCTCCGCCGACGGCAAGGATGTGGGTCGCGTGACCGGATACTACGAGCCGCTGCTCAAGGGCTCGCGCACGCGAACGCCGCAATTTGACGTGCCGCTGTATGCAGCGCCGGACGACCTGCTGACCGTCGAGCTCTCCGACCTCTTTCCCGAGCTGAAGGACAAGCGGGTGCGTGGCCGCGTCGACGGAAGGAAAGTCGTTCCCTATTGGACGCGCGCGGAAATCGAGCACGGCGCGTGGCCGCTGCAGGCGAGTCCGCTCGTATTCGTCGCCGATCCTGTCGAGGCCTTCTACTTCGAGATCCAGGGATCGGGACGCATCGAACTGGCCGACGGGTCCGTGCTGCGTTTGGGCTACGCCGACCAGAACGGCCACCCCTACAAGTCCATCGCGCGCGTTCTTATCGACCGCGGCGACCTGCCGCGCGAACGCGCTTCGATGGCGGGAATCAGCGCGTGGGCAAAAGCGCATCCCGAACAGACGCGGGCGCTGCTCGACGAAAATCCGAGTTTCGTGTTCTTTCGCGAAGTTCCGCCGGCGGCGCCGGGATCGCTGGAGGCAACGATCGACGGACCCATCGGCACGCTCGGCGTGCCGTTGCTGGCACAGCGCACCATCGCGGTGGATCCTCGCGCGATTCCGCTTGGCGCGCCCGTATTTCTGGCGACGACACTGCCATTGTCGAAAACGCCGCTGGAGCGCCTGGTAATGGCACAGGACACCGGCGGCGCCATTCGCGGCGCCGTTCGCGCCGACTACTTCTGGGGCTTCGGTCCGCAATCGGGAAGGGAAGCGGGCCGCATGCTGCAGGATGGACGGATGTGGCTCCTGTGGCCGAAGGGCGCCGAACTGCCTCAGTGAGCGGGTGAATGCGCGGTGGCGCGCCACTTCAGTGCCTCGATTTCGGCACGGTTGACGAAGTCGTTCTTGCCGGCGCAGTACGCATCGATGTCGTTGTCGCAACTGGCCGCCACGGCCGTTTTCAGTCGCGCGTAGTCGCGGGCGACCGATGGGTGCGCCCGCAGGTAGTCGCGAAAGGCGACGTGCCGCTCCACGTTGGAGTCGCCGGCGACGTAGGCATGCACGTGATGCGTGCGCGCGGCGCCGCCCTTGGTGAAGAATCGCCGCCGCGGAAGGCCATATTCCCCCTTTGCCGAATAGCCGAGCGCAGCCATGGCTTGCGCATGGGCGTCGATCTCGTCCAGGCTGCGGACTTCCAGCAGGATGTCGATGATCGGCTTGGCGGCGAGTCCCGGTACCGACGTGCTGCCGATGTGGTGAACGTCGACCACGCAATCCGGCAGCAGCGCGAGCAGGCGCGACCGCTCGGCGGCGAACAGTGCGGCCCAGGCAGGATCGTAGGCAACGACCCGGACCTCGCGCGACGCCATGTTCAACCGGGAGTCGCGGCCAGCACGTCGTGCGCCTGCCGGTCGGCGTGATACGACGAACGCACCAGCGCACCGACCGCCGCGTGGCGGAATCCCATCGCGTACGCCTCGCGCTCAAACATCGCGAACGTGTCCGGATGCACGTAGCGCAGAACGGGCAGGTGCCCCTCGGTGGGCTGAAGGTACTGTCCCAACGTCAGCATGTCGACGTCGTGCGCGCGCATGTCGCGCATGACCGCGAGGATCTCGTCGTCGGTCTCGCCCAGTCCCACCATCAGCCCGGACTTGGTCGGGATACCGGGACACTGCGCCTTGAAGTCGCGCAGAAGCGCGAGCGAGTGGCGGTAGTCCGAGCCCGGCCTCGCCTGCCTGTACAGGCGCGGCACCGTTTCGAGGTTATGGTTCATCACGTCCGGTGGCGCCTCGCGCAGGATTGCCAGCGCGCGATCGAGACGACCACGGAAATCGGGCACCAGCACTTCGATCTGCGTGTTCGGGGAATGTTCGCGCACGGCGCGAATGCAGTCGACGAAGTGCTGCGCGCCGCCGTCGCGCAGGTCGTCGCGGTCCACGCTGGTGACGACGACATACCGCAGCTTCAACGCGGCGATCGTCCTGGCGAGGTTGCGCGGCTCATCCGCATCGAGCGGCAGCGGACGGCCGTGGCCCACGTCGCAGAACGGGCAGCGTCGCGTGCAGATGTCGCCCATGATCATGAACGTCGCCGTGCCTTTGCTGAAGCACTCGCCGATGTTCGGGCAGGACGCTTCCTCGCACACGGTGTGCAGCTTGTGCTCACGCAGGATCGACTTGATCTCGTTGAAGCGCGGCGACGACGATGCGCGCACGCGGATCCAATCGGGCTTGGGCAGACGTTCCGCCGCGATCACCTTGATCGGAATCCTCGCGGTCTTGGCCGCGCCCTGGTGCTTGATTCCCGCGCCATTGGGCGGCGGCGGCGGATTCGGCGTGTCCATGCTCATTTCCGCGACAGGTTGGCGGCGAGAAACGGCGCAAGTTCGGCGCCCGCGCTTGCGACCGTGCGGGAGACGCCCAGGTCGGAAAGTTGCGTCACCGCCAGCCCGGGATAGCCGCAGGGGTCGATGTCGGCAAACGGCGTGAGGTCCATTGCGATGTTCACAGCGAGCCCGTGGTAGGTGCAGCCATTGCGCACTTTGAGTCCCAGTGCCGCGATTTTCGCCTCGAAGTTCACTCCGGTGCGCACATTTCCATGCGTGACGTTCACGTACACCCCCGGGGCAGCGACCTTGCCGTAGGCGGAAAGTCCAACGGAATCAAGCCATTGTATCACCGACGTCTCGATCCGCCGGACCATGTCCCGCACGCCAAGCTTCGCCCGCTTCAAGTCGACCAACGTGTATGCCACGAGCTGGCCCGGGCCGTGGTACGTGACCTGGCCGCCGCGATCGACCTTCACAACGGGGATGCCGTTGTCGCGCAGCAGGTGCTCTCGCCGTCCGGCAAGTCCCAGCGTATACACCGGCGGATGTTCGGTCAGCCACAATTCGTCCGGCGTGCCGGCGCCGCGCGCGTCGGTAAACGCCCGCATCGCGCGCCAGGTGTCCTCGTAGTCCGTGCGGCCCATGGCCCTGACGACTATTCCCGTCGCCGGATCCGCACGCGTCGTCATGCCCGGCGGCCCCAGATTTCAGCGGGGAACTCGTGTTCCTCGGCGGCCACCACGTGCGTGCGCTGCCACACGACGCGGTCGCGCGCGACCGAAAGCATCCACGTCTGCTGCTCGAGCGGCGACGGCCGCGCGAACGCGCGCGGAGCGAGCACAGCGCAGCAGCCGCCGCGTCGCGGATCGCGCACCGATTCATAGCGAATGGCGCCCACGCCGGCCTCGCGCGCGGTCGTCCCCAGCCGCTGGCATCCGCGGTAGTCGTCGGGGTCCGTCCAGGTCTTTCGGTCGCGCACGAACGGCGGCTCGCGCAAGTCGATCGCCGTCGTCGCCAGCCTCACGCGAAACACCGTCTGAGGCTTGGTCGGCATCGACTCCAGCGCCGGCGACTCGAGCAGATGCCGCCAGCGCCAGTAGCCGAGTTCCGCGCACGCTGTGCGCACCGCATCCGCCGCGTAGAACACGCCAGGGTCCACGGGTCCGCGAAAGCGCGAGCCGCCCGTCGGTGGCGCATATCGGAAGGGCGTGAAAAGCAGGTAATGGAGGTGCGCGGCCGATGCCGGGATGGGCGGCTTTCCGTCGTCCAGCACCCGCTCCAGCACATGCTGCTCGTCGAGCGTGTCGACCAGCGCTCGGGTCGACACGACATGCTGCGCCTCGACCGCTCGCCATGCGTCCTGGCATAGCGGCGCGGCCTCAGAGCCGACCGCGGGCGGCGTCCAGATACGTGACGACACGAACCATGCCCTCGACCGAACGAAGCAGTTCCTGCGGCCGGGCGCCCAGCGCCAGGTTTGGGCTGGCAAGCCACAGCCGTGCCGTCTCCTCGTGCCCCCACAACGCATCGAGCGAGCGGAACATGCGCACGAGCAGCCGCGCCAACTCCCATTCCTTCGAGCGTTCGGACGAGAGCAAGTACTTACCTGCAAATAGCCTGGATGCGGTTGCCTCGGAAATGCCGAGGGCCGCGGCAACTTCGCGCTGCGTGAGTTCGAGCAGTTTCGCGGCCCGCACCGCGGCCTTGCTCAGCACCGCCGCCTCGGACAGGACAGGCCCGCCGCGCGGTTCAGGCAGGGGCTCGTTCATGATTGGCCGGCATATTCATGAGGAAAATATTTGCCAATATTGTTCCTCAGGAAAACAACGTTGTCAACCGGAAGGGCGGCACCATCCCGCCCGCGGAAGGGCGGGACGACGTTCTCTTCGGGTCACAGCACCATTTTCACCATCGGATGCGCAACCAGCTCCCGATACAGGTTGTCGAGCTGCTCGCGCGAATTCGCATTGACGGTCGCGGTGAAGGACAGCCAGTTGCCCTCCTTGGACGCGCGCATCTCCAGCGCCGAAGGATCGAAATCGGGAGCGTGCCTGCACACCACGTCCGAGACCGCCTGCGCGAATCCGTCTTGCGTCCGCCCCATGATCTTGATCGGGAACGTGCAGGGAAAAGTCAGCGCTGATTCGCGCTCTTCCGTGTGCAACGCTTCGAGCGTGGAATCTGGCTTGCTCATGACGACCTCCGGCGGGGCCCGCGGCTGTCCGCGGGCGTGGCGATGCCGCCAATATGCGGGCAGCCCGCGCAGGTTGCAACCGGCGGCTGGCCGTGAACGGCGCGGAGGCTATCCGACGTACATGTAGTCGCGCGTAAGCGGATGCGGAAGACGTCCGTTGGTCAGCGGTTTGCCCGCGAGCACCTGCCACAGCGACAACCACCCGCGATCGAACGCGTGCGCGGACCCGGCCATGTAAATGCGCCAGATCCGGTACCTTGCGTCGCCGACCTCGGCGCGCGCGGCCTCAGCGTTCGCTTCGAGCCGTTCCACCCAGTGCCACAGCGTCCTTGCGTAGTGCTCGCGAAGCGATTCCGCGTCGATGGTTTCGAGGCCCTCCCTCGCCATGCCCTCGACGACGCGGGCGACATGGGTGAGCTGGCCGCCGGGGAAGACATAGTCCTCGACGAAGTCGCTGATGCCGCTGCCCAGGCTTTCCGCATCGACCAGATTCAGCGTGATGCCGTGGTTGAGGACGAGTCCGCCGGGCTTGAGGACGGAGTGGATCTTTCCGAAGTACCTCGGGAAGCGGTTCACGCCGACGTGCTCGAACATGCCCACGCTGGCAACCTTGTCGTAGACCGGATCGTCCGGCAGGTCGAGGTAGTCGCGCAGTTCGACGCGCACGCGTCCGGTGAGGCCGCGCGCCGCGATTTCCCGCGTGGCCTGGTCGAACTGGTTTTGCGACAGCGTGATGCCGGTGCCGTCGACGCCGTAGCGTTCGGCCGCGTGGAACAGCAACGCGCCCCAGCCGCACCCGATGTCGAGGAAGCGCTCGCCCGGGGCCAGGCGCAGTTTGCGGCAGATGTGTTCGAGCTTCTGCAGCTGCGCGGCTTCCAGCGTGTCGCCGTCCTGCCGGAAATACGCGCACGAGTAAACCATCCGCTCGTCGAGCCACATCCGGTAGAACGCATTCGACACGTCGTAGTGGTGCGCGATGTTGAGGCGGTTCGCGCGCTTCCGGTGCAGCCAGCCCTTGAACCGCGCCCGTGCGCGGTCGCGACCATGCTGCACCGAGCCCACCATCGATTCCGCGATGCCGATCATCCGCTGCGAGCTTCCGGTGAAATCCAGGTCGCCGCGTACATAGGCGCGGGCCAGCGAACCCAATGCGGGTGCCGCCAGCGCGCGCAGTCCCTTCCAGGAACGGGCGACGATGTCGACGGCGGGCGTGGTCGACAGCGGCACGCGCGCACCATCGGGAAGGACAAGCGTGACGGGAACGTTGCGGCCGTCATAACGGCTCGCAATCAGGTGCCGGAGCGTCTGGGCCATCGTCGTTACCTCCCCGGGAATGCGGCTCCCGTTCCGTCGGGGTCGCGTGGAAGCAGAAAAGGGGTAACTAAGGGCTTGCCTCGGACCGCCAGGACCGCGGCCAGGACTTCATTGGATTCTAGCAATTTGCGCCGACCGCACAACAGCCTCAACGGACATCCACGGCATTTTTGACACGGCGCAACCTGCCGCCTAACATCGGACGCTTCCCGTACTCGGCGCGCGGGCGACCGTGGCGCCGTCCTGCCCCTCCCATGTCGACACCCGGCCGCAGGGCAAGCCTGGCGGCCTCGCCGCAGGCTTTCGATACGCGTCAGCTACGCGACGCGCTCGGCGCGTTCGCCACCGGGGTCACGATCATCTGCGCGCGCACCGGGAACGGCCGCTATGCGGGACTGACGGCCAATTCCTTCAATTCGGTCTCGCTCGACCCGCCGCTGGTCATCTGGAGCCTGGCCCGCGGCTCGGCCAGCCTGCCCGCGTTCGAAGCGGCGGAGCGCTACAGCGTCAATGTGCTTTCCGTCGAGCAGAGCGAATTGGCGCGCCGCTTCTCGCGGCCCCATGAAGATCGCTTCGCCGGTGTCGGCTACCGGCTGGGATGGGCGGATGCGCCGCTGATCGACGGCTGCGTTGCCTGGTTCGAATGCGCGCATCACGGCCGCCATGGTGCCGGCGACCACATGATGTTCATAGGCGAAGTGGCGACCTGCGAACGCGCGGAGGGTCGCGGTCTCGTCTTTCACCACGGGCGCTTTGGATCAGTGGTTCCGACCAGGGAATGAGCGCGGGGGGCAGCCAACGCAGTGAGCGTGGGGGTCGTCGAGCGGCGAACGGCCGCCCCAAGCCGCGAGTGCGCCCCCTCCGGGGGCAGCGAACGCAGTGAGCGTGGGGGTCGTCTTCCTTCAGTGCGCCTTCGGCTTCTTGCTCTGGAAGATTTCCCACATGCTGCGGAACACCGGTCCGGGCTTCCCTCCCGCGAAAGGCAAGCCGTCGACGGTGGTGACCGCCAGCACTTCCTTGGTCGATGACGACAGCCACATCTCGTCGGCGGCCATGGCTTCCTCCCTCGGCACCGGACGCACGGTCAACGGGATGCCGGCCTCGGACGCGAATTCCGCGGCCGCGTCGTAAGTGATTCCCGGAAGGATGAGGTTGTCCTTGGGCGGGATGACGATCCCTCCGTCCACGACGATCAGCACGTTCGATGCCGAGGCTTCGGTGAGGAAGCCGTCGCGAAACATCACGGTTTCGACCGCGCCTTGCTCGGCGGCAAGCTGGCGCATGAGCACGTTGCCGATCAGTGAAATCGTCTTCAGGTCGCAGCGATGCCAGCGGTTGTCCACCGCCGTCACCACAGGCACGCCCTGCGCCACGACTTCACGCGGCGGCGTGGCCAGCGGGTTGCTCATCATGAACACCGTCGGCACCGCGTCCTTGGGAAACGTGTGGTCGCGCTTGGCCACGCCGCGCGTCACCTGGAAATAGACGCCCTGGTTGGCAAAAGGCTGGCGCCCGATCAGCGCGCGCACCAGCGCTTCCCACTGCGCGTCGGTGTGCGGATTGGGCAGGCCGATGCCGTCGAGGCTGTGCTGCAGCCGCGCCAGGTGGTGCGGCAGGCGGAACGGCTCGCCCGCGTAGACGGGTATCAGTTCGTAGACGCCATCGCCGAAGATGAAACCGCGGTCCAGCACGGACACCTTGGCGTCTCCCAGCCGGAGAAATTCGCCGTTGAGCAGAACAATCTGGTCGGGGTCGAACATGGTCGGAGAGGGATCCTCGATTGGGGTCCGCAGTCGATGTGCGGACTTCGTGTGACGCGCGGTTGAACCTGGGTCGAACCTGCTGACGGTTGACGCTGTTTTCGCTTGAACCTGTTAACGCTTGAACC
>DAOMGB010000002.1:102177-117760 GCA_035430095.1 Casimicrobiaceae bacterium
AACGCTTGAACCATAGGCGAATCGTATCCCACGCGCGGCCGAGGATTCCCGCCTCCGGCACTTCCTCCAGCGCGATCAGCGGAAACTCCGCCACGGGCTTGCCCTCGAGCGCGACCTTCACCGTGCCGACGGGCTGCGCGCGGGCGATCGGCGCAACCAATGTCTGCTGCGCGTCCATCGTCAGCGCGAGCTTGTCGGCCTTGCCCTTGGGAAGCGTCAGGTAACGGTCGGCAAGGAAACCCGCGGGCACTTCCTTCATTGATCCTTTCCAGACCGTCAGCATGCCGATCGGCTTCCCCGACTGGTAGAGCCGCACGGTGTCGAATGCCTGAAAGCCCCAGTTCAGCAGCTTCTGCGCTTCGCTCGCCCGCGCCGCGTCGGACGCGGCGCCCAGCACGACGGCCAGCAAGCGGCGCTCGCCGTTCCTGGCCGATGCGATCAGGCACCAGCCCGCAGCATCGGTGTGTCCCGTCTTGATGCCGTCGACGCTGGGATCCGTCCAGAGCAGGCGGTTGCGGTTCGGCTGCGTGATGCCGTTGTACCGGAATTCCTTTTGCGAATAGAGCGGATAGAACTCCGGATAGTCGACGATCACCGCGCTCGCCAGCCTGGCCAGGTCTGCGGCCGTGGAATAGTGATCCGGCGCCGTCAGTCCGGTGACATTGGCGAAACGGGAGTTGGTCATGCCAAGCCGCGCCGTTTCGGCGTTCATCTTCGCGACGAACGCCTCTTCGCTGCCCGCCACCAGTTCAGCGAGCGCGATCGCCGCATCGTTGCCCGACTGGATGATCATTCCGTGCAGCAGCTCGTCCACGCTGACCGCGCGCCGCGGTTCGATGAACATGCGCGAGCCTTCCGCCCGCCACGCTCGCTCGGACACGTTCACCATCTGCGAGGGCTGGATCGTCTTCGCGCGCAACGCGCCAAATACCAGGTACGCCGTCATCAGTTTGGTCAGCGATGCGGGGTCGCGGCGCTCGTCGCCATTGACGGTCGCGAGTGTCTGGCCGCTGGTGACGTCGACCAGCAGGTGCACCGACGCGGCAATCGACGGTGCCGGGATGCCCGCCGCGGGCACGGCCATCGCGGTTGCCACCGCGGGAGCGCTGAAGGCGGCCGGCGCCGCGACGGAGAATGTCGCGGCAAGCAGCGCGGCAAGGAACAAAGGTCGTGACATGAGGGGCGCGAAAACGGATGATTATACTGGTTGCGATGTCCCACTTTCTCACCGGCAATGATCCCTTGATGAACGCGCTGCCCGCCGCTTCGATATCGCTTTCCCTGCTTCTCGCCGGCTGTGCAACTGTGCCGCCCGACGCAGCGGTGAAATCACTCATCGCCGCCGAAAACGCGTTCGCGGCGATGGGCGCGGCGAAAGGCGTGCGTGCGTCCTTCCTCGCCAATTTCGCGGACGATGGCCTCCTGTTCACGCCGGCGCCCGTTCGCCTGCGCGAAACATGGAGCGCGAGGCCGTTGCCGGCGGATCCGCTTGCGCAGCAACTGCAATGGCAGCCCGCCGCGGCGGCGGTGGCCCGATCCGGGGAACTCGGCTTCACGACCGGCCCGTTCGCGTCTTCCCCCGCGGACGGCTCGCGGCCGCCCAGCTACGGCATCTTCACCAGCGTGTGGCGGCGGGACGCCGGCGGCCGCTGGCAGGTGATGATCGACGTCGGCGTGGGCACGCCGGCGCCGGTGACCGTCGAACAACTGGCGCCCGCGCCCACCCTGTTCGCCGCCGCCGATTCGAGCACGCCGTCGCCGTCCACCATCGAGAAGGAGATGCGCGGCGCGGCGAGCGGCGCCTTCGCCGCGGCGCTCGCCACCGATGCCCGCTGGTATCGCGACGACAGGATGCCGGTGCTGCGGCGCGACGAGTTCACTGCGTTGCTCGCCGAGACGGCGCCCGCCCTGGAGATCACGCCGGACTCGGAAGTGACTTCAGGCTCGCAGGACTTTGCCTACACCTACGGCACGCTGCGAACGAACGTGAACGAGCCGGCGCGCAACTACGTGCACCTGTGGAAACGCGACGCAGCCAGCCACTGGCGCATCGCTGTCGCCGTCTGGCCTTAATTCGGGCGTGGAGAGACGTCGAGCACGCCTACGACGTTGCCCTCCGCCTTGGTGAGCACGATGGCCATTTCCTTGAGGCGCGTCCGCAGCGGAAGAAACACCAGGCCGTCGATGGGCTTGCCCGACGACGCGACGAGCTTTCCGACCAGATCGGCGTCTCCGGGACGCGCCGCCGACAGCTTCGACAGCGGCTCCCCGCGCGCCGCGGCTTCCCTCGACGCGGTCGCGTAAGGTATGTAGAACCTCGGATACACGGTGAAATCGGCGCCGCCCGTCGCCGCCTCCATGGCGATCTGCAGTTGAAGGCCGGGGTCGACAGGAATGCGCGCGGCAGCCAGTCGCGGGCCGGTGAGCGGGACCGACTGAAATTCCGGAAGCCTGGCTTTGCCGATGTCCCGCAGATCGACATCCTGGGCCGCCACGACCTCGAACGCCCCGCGCAGGTAGACGATGAAGGCGGGACGCGCAGACGCCATAACATGCACGCCGTAGATGAGCGCCGCGACCTGCAGCATGACGATGACCGCAAGGTCGTAGGCGAGGCTCTTCTTGGCGGGATCGAAGACGACGAACGTCAGAAAAGGTCCGAGCACGACATCGACGCCGATGAGCAGCAGCAGCAACGTTCCGCCGCCCGCGGCGGCAAACCACGGTCGCGGATACCAGAGGAGCAGCATGACGGCGACGATGGTCGCGGCGACCAGCGCGCTGACGAAGAGGTGTATCAGCGCGGCCTGTAGTCGGGTGTAGCGCGCGAGGTTCTCGTGGGCGAACAGATACAACGGGGGTCCCGCCTTCCTGCGGTCGACGTGGACCTAGGTAAAAGCAAAATCGACGCCAGGCTTGCGGCCGGCCATGACATCGGCGAGCGCACGGCCCGAACCGCATGCCATCGTCCATCCCAGCGTGCCGTGCCCGGTGTCGAGGAACAGGTTGCGATAGCGGGTTCCGCCGACCAGCGGGACGTTCGACGGCGTGGCCGGGCGCAGGCCGGTCCAGAACTGCGCGCTGTCGCGCGTCCCCGCTTCGGGGAAGAGTTCGAAGGTGCGCCGCAACAGCGCCTCGCAGCGCACGAGGTTCAGGTCCTTGTTGTAGCCGGAGAGCTCCGCCGTGCCCGCCACGCGCAGCCGGTCGCCCAGCCGCGTGAACACGATTTTCCAGGCGAGGTCGGTGAGCGACACGGTCGGCGCGCCGCGGTGCCCGTCGATGGCAATGGTGGCCGAATACCCCTTGGCCGGGTAGATGAGGCAGGGCACGCCGAGCGGCTTCAGCAGGAACGGGCTGTAACTGCCGAGCGCCAGCACATAGGCATCCGCGGTGAGTACTTCCTTGCGGTGATCCTGGT
Organism: Casimicrobiaceae bacterium; assembly: GCA_035430095.1. GTDB lineage: Bacteria > Pseudomonadota > Gammaproteobacteria > Burkholderiales > Casimicrobiaceae > VBCG01. The sequence goes on from DAOMGB010000002.1 coordinate 105,596, forward strand.
TGATGCAGCGCACGCCGGTCAGCGAATCGCCCTCCGCCGCCAGTGACTCGACGGCCATGCCCCACCGGAATTGCACGCCGCGTTCCGCGGCCATGCGCGCGAGTTCCCGGGTGAAGCGCTGCGCGTCACCGGACTCGTCCGAAATGGTGAATATGCCGCCGGCCAGCCTGTCGCGGCACGATGCGAGTGCAGGTTCGATGGCGACGCACTCGGCAACGGTCTTCACGTCGCGATCGCAACCGAACTTGCGCATCAGTTCCGCGGAAGCCACGCCCTGCGCGAATTCCTTGGCGTCCGTGTAGAACGAAAGGATTCCCCGTTCGAGGTGGTCGTACGCGATTCCCGTTTGAGCGCGCAATTCCTTCAGGCAATCGCGCGAATAGAGCGCGAGGTTGAGACACTGGATGGTGTTGTGCCGCGTGCGCGACGGCAGGCACTCGTAAAGGAACTGCAGTCCCCAGCGCCATTGCCGCGGATCGGCGCGCAACCGGAACAGCAGGGGCGCGTCGTCCTTGCCCAGCCACTTCAGGATTTTGAGCGGCGCTTCCGGGTTGGCCCAAGGCTCGGCATAGGACGCGGAGATCTGCCCGCCATTGGCGAACGACGTCTCGAGCGCGGCACCCGGATGCCGGTCGAGCACCGTGACTTCGTGGCCGTCCTGCGCCAGGTACCAGGCGGCCGTAACGCCGACGACCCCCGCACCCAGGACCAATACGCGCATCAGGCCGCGGCGGTCGCCGCCTCCGACTCGGCGGGTTGCGCGAGCGGGATGCAACTGCAGAAGAGGTTGCGGTCGCCATACACGTTGTCCACGCGCGCCACCGGCGGCCAGTACTTCACCGCCTTCTGCGCCGCCGTGGGATAGGCTGCGGACAGGCGGGTATACCCGTGCGTCCACTCGTCGGCGGACACCGCGGCTGCCGTGTGCGGCGCGTGCTTCAGCGCGTTGTCGGCGCGATCCATGCGGCCTTCCTCGACGGCGCGAATCTCCGCGCGTATCGCAATCATCGCATCGACGAAACGATCGAGCTCCGACAGCGGCTCGGATTCCGTCGGCTCGACCATCAGCGTGCCCGGCACCGGAAAGCTCATCGTCGGCGCGTGGAAGCCATAGTCCATCAGGCGCTTCGCGACGTCCTCCACTTCGATGCCCGAGGTCGCCTTGAGCGGCCGCAGGTCCAGGATGCATTCATGCGCGACCAGTCCGCCGGGCCCCGAATAGAGCACCGGATAATGCGGCGCAAGCCGCTTGGCGATGTAGTTGGCGGCGAGGATTGCGCTTTCGCTCGCCGCCTTCAGGCCTTCGCCGCCCATCATGGTCACGTACATCCACGAAATCGGCAGGATTGACGCGCTTCCGTACGGCGCCGCCGCGACGGGACCGATGGCGCGCGGCGAAAGGTCGTCTTCCGGCATGTCGCGGTGACCTGGAAGGAACGGCGCCAGATGCGCCTTCACCGCGACGGGCCCGACGCCCGGGCCGCCGCCGCCATGCGGAATGCAGAACGTCTTGTGCAGGTTCAGGTGCGAGACGTCCGCGCCGAAGTGCCCCGGCGCCGCCAGCCCGACCATCGCGTTGAGATTGGCGCCGTCGACGTACACCTGCCCGCCGCGCGCGTGGACGATTTCGCAGATGCGCCTGATTCCGGTCTCGAACACGCCGTGCGTGGACGGATAGGTGACCATGATCGCCGCGAGATCGCGGGCGTGCGCGTCGGCCTTCGCCTCGAGATCGGCCAGGTCCACGTTGCCGTCCGCGTCGCAGGCGACCACCACCACGTTCATGCCGGCCATGTGCGCCGATGCGGGATTGGTGCCATGCGCGGACGCCGGGATCAGGCACACGTTGCGGTGCGGCTCGCCTCGGCTCCTGTGATACGCCTCGATCATCAGCAGGCCCGCGTATTCGCCCTGCGAGCCCGCGTTGGGCTGCAGCGAGACGGCATCGTAGCCCGTGGCCGCGCACATCATCGCCTCGAGCTCGTGAATCATCCGGCGGTAGCCCGCCGCCTGGTCGGCCGGCGCGAACGGATGCAGCGCGCCGAATTCCGGCCACGTCACCGGAATCATCTCCGATGTCGCGTTGAGCTTCATCGTGCACGACCCCAGCGGGATCATCGAGCGGTCGAGCGCGAGATCGAGGTCCGCCAGCCGCCGCAGGTATCGCAGCATTTCCGTTTCCGAGCGATGGCGATGGAAAACCGGATGCGCAAGGAACGCCGTGGTGCGCGCCAGCGCCGACGGCAGTCCGTCGGACACCGCGCCATCGTGGTCCGCGACCGTGAACTGCGTGTCGTCGAAATTGAAGATGTCCCAGATGCGCGCGACATCCTCGCGCGTGGTCGTCTCGTCCAGGGAAATGCCCAGCGTGCGCTCGTCGACCTTCCTGAAGTTGACCCCGTATCCGACGCCGGCATCGAGGATGTCAGCCGTCTTCGCGCCCGTCACCACGGTGATGGTGTCGAAGAACGTCCGCGTGGGCACCGTGAACCCCAGCCGCTCCAGCCCCGTTTTCAGGATCGCTGTCAGCCGATGCACGCGCCGCGCGATCGCGGTCAGGCCCTCGGGGCCATGGTAGACCGCGTACATGCCGGCAATCACCGCCAGCAGGACCTGCGCGGTGCAGATGTTCGACGTCGCCTTTTCGCGGCGGATGTGCTGCTCGCGCGTCTGCAGCGCCAGTCGATAGGCCGGGTTGCCGTTGGCGTCCACGGTGACGCCGACCAGCCGCCCGGGCATGGAACGCTTGAACTCGTCGCGGGTGGCGAAATAGCCGGCATGCGGCCCTCCATAGCCCATGGGCACGCCGAAGCGCTGCGTCGATCCGACCACGACGTCCGCGCCCCATTCGCCGGGGGGAGCGAGAAGCGTCAGCGCGAGAAAATCCGCCGCGACGATCACCAGTCCGCCCGCAGCGTGCACGGCTGCGGTCAGCGCGCGGCCGTCGCGCACTTCGCCGTCGGCGCCCGGGTACTGCAGCAGGACGGCGAAGGCACCGCTTGTGGCGGCGTCGGCCGCCGGTCCGACGACGACTTCGACATCGAGCGGACGCGCGCGCGTGCGCACCACGTCCAGCGTCTGCGGGAACACGTCGTCCGCGACGAAGAAACGCCTGCTCTTGCTCTTTCCCACGCGCAGCGCCAGCGTCATGGCCTCGGCCGCCGCCGTCGCTTCGTCCAGCATCGACGCATTGGCGATCGCCATGCCCGTGAGGTCGCACACCATCGTCTGGAAATTGACCAGCGCCTCGAGCCGCCCCTGCGAAATCTCCGGCTGGTAGGGCGTGTACGCCGTGTACCACGCCGGATTTTCGAGAATGTTGCGCAGGATCACGCCCGGCGTGTGAGTGCCGTAGTACCCCTGCCCGATGAACGACTTCATCACCTTGTTCTGCGCAGCGGCGGCGCGAAGCCGCGCAAGCGCCTCCGCCTCCGGCACCGGCGCCGCCAGTTTCAGGGGCGCGTGCTCGCGAATCGCCGGCGGCACGATGGCGTCGATCAATTCCGCGCGCGTTGCGTAGCCCAGCGCGGCCAGCATCGCCGCCTGGCCGTCGCCGGTGGTCCCGATGTGGCGCGCAATGAATTCGGCGCGGTCTTCGAGGGCGCGCAGCGGCAGCGCGCCGGAAAGGGGTTCGTTCATCTTCATCGACCTGGGTGCTTTCAGTCTTCGCCGATCAGTCTTTCATAGGCCGCCGCGTCCAGCATCGCCGCCAGCGCGCCCGCATCGTCCGGTTTGAACCTGAACAGCCACGCGGCGTAGGCGTCGGCGTTCAATGCTTCGGGGGCGTCCGTCAGCGCTTCATTCACCGCCACCACCTGGCCCGCAACCGGCGCGTACACGTCGCTCGCGGCCTTGACCGATTCGACGACGGCGCAGGCCTCGCCCGCCTTCAGTTGACGGCCGACGGCAGGCAACTCGATGAAAACGAGATCGCCCAGCGCCGCCTGGGCGTGGTCGGTGATGCCGAGGGTGACGGTGCCGTCGGTCTCGGCGCGCAGCCACTCGTGGCTTTCGGCGTATTTGAGGCTGGCAGGTACGTTCATGCGGTATCTCCGTTAGGCAGCATGCGGTAGGTGAAACGGGTGCAAGGGGTTCAGCGTGCGGTCAGGAAACGAGGGGCTTGCCGTTGCGCGCGAACGGCGGCTTCACCACGCGCGCCGCCAGCCGCTTGTCGCGCACGGCGACGTGGACGATGTCGCCCACCGCGACGCCGACGGGAAGTCGCGCCAAGGCAATGGACCTGCCCAGTGTCGGACTGAACGTGCCGCTGGTGATCTCGCCGTCGCCCTGCGCCCCTTCGCATCGCGCCGTATGCACTCTCTGATGCGCGCGCAGCACACCGCCCGCGTCCTGCAGCAGCAAGCCGGCGAGCTGCCGCGCGGGCGGATTGGCGACAAGCGCGGCCTTGCCGACGAAATCGCGCGGGCTCGCGAGGTCCACGGTCCAGGCCAGGCCGGATACCAGCGGCGATACCGACTCGTCCATGTCCTGGCCGTAGAGATTCATCCCGGCCTCGAGCCTCAGCGTATCGCGGGCGCCCAGCCCGCAGGGCGCGACACCCGCAGCGGCAAGCGCGTGCCACGTCGCTTCGGCGCGGCCGGCAGGCACCATGATCTCGAATCCGTCTTCGCCGGTATAGCCGGTGCGCGCGACGAAGAGCTCGCCGGTCGCATCGTGCATTGCCGCGCCCATGAACGGCTTCAGCGCCGCGCTGGCCGCTTCGCTGCCCGGTATCGCCTTCCAGACCCTGGCACGCGCGTTGGGTCCCTGCACGGCGATCATCGCGAGGTCGTCGCGCGGCGTCAGCACGAGTTGCGGCGCGCGTTCGGCGATCAGGCGGCGGAACCAGGCGATGTCCTTGTCCGCGGTGCCGGCGTTGACGACGATGCGAAAGAAATCCTCGCGCAGGAAGTAGACGATGAGGTCGTCGAGCACCCCGCCATCCGGCGCGAGCAGGCAGGAGTAAAGCGCCTTGCCCGGCACCTGCAGCTTGTCGACGTTGTTGGCAAGCGCGTAGCGGAGGAAATCGCGCGCACCGGATCCAGTCAGGTCGACGGCGCGCATGTGCGACACGTCGAACATGCCCGCGTCGCGCCGCACGGCGTGGTGCTCGTCGATCTGCGAACCGTAGTTGACCGGCATGTCCCAGCCGCCGAAGTCGACCATGCGTGCGCCCAGCGCGCGGTGGGTGGAATGGAGCGGGGTCTGTTTCAGCACGCGAATCTCCGGCAACGGACGACAATAGGGCGGAGCAATTCCTCCACTTCGCCCCGTCTGTCCTCTTTACCTGAGAGATTTGGGGCAGCAGGGCCATGCTTCAAAGGCCTCGCTGCCCGGTGCCCCTTCGGTGGGCCTCGACTGATTCCAGGCACGAATGCCGGAACGTCCTCGCGGCCGCTCTCCAGATCGGCGTTGCGTTGCGTGCAGTCCTCGGTACCTGAGCGATTTCGGGAATACGCCTTCGGCGGCGACTAGGCGCATAGGCATTCCGCGCGCCGTCACTCTCTCCTGCACGAACCCGGACGATTCTACCGGCGTCAGGCCCTGCAGGTCAAAGGCGGCGGGAAAGCCGGTATCCGCAGGGTCTCGCCCACGGAAATCCGGCCCGGGTGCGGCCGTCGGTCGCTTTGCGCGGACGGACGCCTATTTCTTCAGCGTGAGGATCCAGGTGACGAGTTCGGTGATGTCGGCCGCCGGTACGGCAGCATTGGGGGGCATCGGAATCTGCCCCCATACGCCCGAGCCGCCTTCCTTAACTTTCTTGGTGAGCTTGGCGACTGCGTCCTTGTCGCCCTTGTACTTCGCCGCGACGTCCACATACGCCGGCCCGACCAGCTTCTTGTCGATCGAATGACAGGCGGCGCAGGCGTGCTTCTTCATCATCGCCTCGGCGGACGCATTGTCGAGCGCGGCGTGCGCGGCGCCGGCCGCGAGGAAAGCGGCGGCGGCGAAAGTGGCTGAAACGAGTTTCATCGGGACTCCAGTGGCGATTCGAGGAGGGTCAATGGCATGCAGTCGGTTGTCGCGCCGGGATGTTACCTCAAGTGTGGAAATGCCCGTCGGGCCGCCGCGGACAGCCGCCACGGCGCCGGCATCGCGTTGCGCGCATGCGCGCCGCGATCGCTTCATGGGGAAGGCGACGTACTCGCGCCGTCCGGCGACGATGCCAATTCGAGTTCCAGCCCATCGAACGTGGCAATCGGCGGCAGGCAACGCGTTCCCCGGCATACCCACGCGACCGCACCCGTCGCCGGTCGCGCGCCCTTGACCATTGCCGGCGGCGGGTCGGTCACACCGGCGATGTTGTAGACCTGAACCGTCGGCCGGTAGCGCATCTCCAGCGCCTGCTGCCATGCCCGCGCCTCCTCGACGGCGCCATCGATGACGACCGAGGTCGGCGGCGACTCGAGATCGGCGAGCGCGCCGAGCAGCGTCGAGCAGCCGCCCGGCGAGTCCACCAGCATCGCGGAAAATACCTTCACGCAGCGATCCGCAGCGTCGATGTAGCGCGGCTCCGACGCCAGGTGACCGAACGCGATCAATGCGCGCGCGGCCACGCCGTTTCCCGAGGGCGTTGCGCCGTCCGGACCCGGCTTGGTGCGGTGGAAGAGTTTCTCGTGATCGTGGCTGGTGAAAAAGTATCCACCGCGGTCGGCGTCCTCGAAGTGCGCGAGCAGCGCCTCGGCCAGTTCCCGCGCCCAGGCAAAATCCTCCGGACGGAACCGCGTCTGCATCAACTCCACCAGGGCGTCCAGCAGGAACGCGTAGTCGTCCAGGTAGCCGTTGAGATCGGCGCGCTCGCCGAACCGGGTGGCCAGCAGGCGTCCGTTGCGCCACACGGTGCGCCGCAACGCGTCCGCCGCCGCCATTGCCAGGTCGGACCAGCGGGGTTCGTCCAGCGCGCGCGCGGCGCGCGCCAGGCCGGCAACGGCCAATGCGTTCCACGAGGTGAGAATCTTGTCGTCGCGAGCGGGTCGTACGCGTTTCTCGCGCGCGGCGAACAACGCGGCGCGCGCGCCGACCAGTCGGGTCTGCGCATCGGGCAGGGAGATGCCGAGTGCGGCGGCAACGCGTTCCAGCGGCTCCGACACGCGCAGGTTCCAGGCATGGCCTTCGAAATTGGGAGGCCCGGCCAATCCCAGGTGCGGCGCGACGACTGCCCACTCGTCTTCGGAAACCAGCGCGCGCGCTTCCTCCGGTGTCCACACGTAGAACTTGCCCTCCACGCCCTCGCTGTCGGCATCGAGACTCGAGTAGAACGCGCCATCGTCGGCGCGCATCTCGCGCACCAGCCAGCCGACGATGTCCCGCGCGACATCCGCAAAGTGCGTGTCGCCGGTCGCGCGGGCGAAGTCCGCGTACAGGCCAAGCAGCGGCCCGTTGTCGTAGAGCATTTTCTCGAAGTGCGGAATGGTCCACTGCGCATCGACCGAGTAGCGGCAGAAACCGCCGCCCAACTGATCGTGGATGCCGCCGTCGGCCATTCGCGACAACGTCGTGCGAACGACGGTCAGCGCGTCCTCGTCGCGAGCCGTGCCCCATGCCCGCAGGCAGAAGTCGAACTCGGTCGGATGCGGAAACTTGGGCGCTCGCCCGAAACCGCCCCATTCCGGATCGACGCGCTGCTTGAGGGCGGCCAGTGCACGCGCCGAGGCGTCGCCAGGCAAGCTCGCCGCAACGCCGTCGGGCTCCAGCGTCGCCATCGCCTCGGCCAGCTGCGGCGCCCACCTCGCGATCTCCTCGCCTTTCTGCCTGTAGGCGGCCGCGACGCGTTGCAGCAACTCGAAGAAGCCATCGAGCCCATGCCGCGGCACTTTCGGGAAATACGTCCCGGCGACAAAGGGCGTGCCGGCAGGCGTCAGGAACATCGTCAGCGGCCAGCCGCCGGAACGCTGCGTCATGATCGCGTGGGCCGTCTGGTAGATCTGGTCTAAGTCCGGCCGCTCTTCGCGATCCACCTTGATGTTGACAAAGAGGCGGTTCATGACCTCCGCGACGATCGGATCCTCGAACGACTCGTGGGCCATGACGTGGCACCAATGACACGCCGAATAGCCGATCGAAAGCAGGATGGGCTTGTTCTCGTCGCGGGCGAGGCGGAGCGCCTCGTCGCCCCACATGTGCCAGTCGACGGGATTGTTCGCATGCTGCGCGAGGTACGGGCTGGTGGCGCCCGCGAGGCGATTGGTCATCGGATGATGGCGAGGCGGGCGCGCCGCCCCCGCGTCAGGACTCTTCGAAGGCGACGCGCTCGAAATCGCCGCCGCGCTGGACAAGCTTGGTCAGCCGGAACTTGCGTTCCGGTCCCGGATCCATCGACCGCAGCATCCGGCCGGGATTGAACGTGCGCGGCGGGACGATCATCGTGACGCGCTCGTCGGGCGTCTCGGAAAGCAGCAGCGCCGGCATCGGCGGCTCCTCGACGTACGCCAGCGACATCGGCCGCACGGCGATCGACTTTGGCGTGCCGTCCCAGAGCGCGAGCGAAATCGAGAACTCGCCCTGCGGATCCAGCGACACCCGCGTCACGTGGCCCGCCCGCAGGCGATCCTCGTCACGGGCAATCACCAGCTGATCCAGGAACCATCGGTAGCGGCCATGATCGTTGCGGCTGAGCACCGCATTCCGCCATTCGTAATTTCCCTGCCAGCGCTCCCATGGCCAGTTACGCTCCGCTTCCTCGCGGTAGCGGTCGTAGTCGGTCAATGCGCCCAGCGTCTGGAGGTATTGCGCCCCCTGGAACGTCATGCGACCGAGCGGATCCTGCCGATCGAACGTGCGGCCACCGACCCGGAAGTAGGCCGCGGGCACCCCGCCGCTGACGAGTTCGAGCCACGCGCGGCTGGTCTCGGCGCTGCGCCGGGGCAGCTGATACCAATGGGCATCGAGATGCGACAGGAGGGCGGTACAGCCCTCGACCGATGCATCGTGGCCGAGTTGCAGCTCTGCCGGACTGGCGCCCGCCGCCAGCCGCTTCAGCCGCCCGCGGACACTGGTGGCGAGCTTGCCCGGATAGCCGAAGCGCATCGAGCGCGGGGTCTCCCTCGGCGCGCTTGCCGCCAGCGTGGCGCCCGTGCCGCCGTCGAGGTCGATCAGCATCACCGGCCCTTCCGTCTCCCGTTGCTGCGCGTACGGAAACACCTTGCGCGCCCACTGCCCGAGCCAGCGATCCGTCAATTCGATCTGGCGGATCGACATCGCCCAGGGATCGGCCAACCCGAGCAGCAACGCGTGGCAATAGGTCGAGTAGCACGAAATGCCGACCGCAGTCGGCGCCAATTCGTCGGACACGGCGGTGACCGCGCAATCAAGGATCTCGGACAGTCGGTAGTAGGCATGGAGTTCCTGCCACAACGCCGCGGGCGCCGCGCGCCTGGCGAGGGCATGGACGATCAGCAATTGCTTGCCCACGTAGAGGCCGCGCTGCAGGAGCTTGGCCTTCACGCCCTGCAGTTCGGCGTCGCCTTCGAGCAAGGGTTTGAGGCAGGCCGAATACTGTTCCCAGAGGGCATGCCACAGGGCAATGGCCTGGTCCGCGGCCTCGAGTTCGCGATCCGCGGCGGGCTGAGGCTTGCCCGCGAAGCGGCGCGCAAGTTCGGTGTGCAGGTGGGCGACCTGTTCGCGCAGCACCTCGGCAATGGTTGCCCGCTCGCGCGGCGTGAACGCCGCCGCCGATACCGCCCGCAACTGGCCGAGAATTGCCGAATACAGCGGATTGACGCCGGCGACGATCAGCGATTTCGCCCAGCGCTTGGCCCCGTCGGCGTCCGCGAACGCAAGCGCGGGCGTCGCCCGTTCCGGCGCGGGCGGCGGTGGCGTCAGGGCGATGTCTTTGGTCATGGCTGGTTGGAGGCGCGGCGGGGAAGTCCGCTCAAGCGAACCGGTTCAATCTACGGACGACGCATACGGCCACCGTCGCCGACAACCGGCCGGCCAAGGTGCGTGCAACTACGGCAATACCGGCAGGATGCCGGTCCATTTCACCCGGATTCCGCTATGAAATGCCCTCGCAGTTTATAGCACAAAGGTGATGCGGCCGGCCGCATGGGCCGGCCCACTCCCGACGAGCGGGGGGCGGTCTACCCGCCTTTCCGGTCGCGGGAAACGCGAATATTCCGCACCCGCGGGCACGATTGTTCCGACGCACGGCGGATCGCGCGCGCCTAGAGTTGCGCCATGGTCGACTACAAAACACCGAATGGTTCCCGGATCGACCCTTCCCAGGGTGCCGAAAGCCACATGCCGTTGCCTCCACCCGCGAAGGAACGCCGCCTCGAACAGGGCCGTGCGGTCGCCAATCCAAGCAATACGACTGGGCGTCGTCTTCGCGGGTTTTTTTTCGATGCGACAGGTGAAGTGAGCTATGAGAGCCGGCAGCACGGCGACCACGACACGAATACGGAGAAAGCCATGGACGCTCTGACGACGCAAGGCTGCGGATCGGCGATGCCTCCACCGAAGCCGGAAACGATCGGCGCGACGCCCGAAGCCCGGACTGCACGGGGCGCAACGATCATTGCCGCGATCTGGCTGGCACTCGCCGTGGGTTCACCACTCATCGTGCGTTACGCACCGTCCGCCGACGACCATGCGATGGCTGCATGGGTTCACCGGATCGAGCAGCCCCGCGGCGACAAGCCGACGGAATTCGTCTATTCCGGTCCAGGACGCACGTTGGTTGCTCGCCAGGCGGGACGCGCCGGGGAACCCGACCTTTGACCCAGGTGCAGGCAGGCAACCTCACTTCCGGCGCCTACACCAGCACGCGTTCGACGCCCCCGGCATTGGCCTTGGCCACGTAGTCCGCCATCCAGTCGGCCCCAAGCAGGTTCTTCGCAATCTCCACGACGATGTAGTCGGCGTGGGTGCCTGCATCATCGTCGAAGCGCGACAGTCCCTGCAGGCATGAAGGACACGACGTCAGCACCTTCACCTCGCCCTCGAAGCCCCCCGAGCGCAGCCGCTCCGCGCCTTTGCGCATTTCCGCTTCCTTGCGGTAGCGGACCTGCGTGGAAATGTCCGGACGAGTCACGGCGAGCGTGCCCGACTCCCCGCAGCAGCGATCGTTCAGCGCCACGCCGGTCCCCATCAGTTCGTTCACGACCGTCAGTGGCGCGTAGGTCTTCATCGGGGTGTGGCAGGGATCGTGATACATGTAGCGCACGCCGCCGGCGCCTTCCAGCCGGACGCCTTTTTCCATCAGGTATTCATGGATGTCCAGCAGCCGGCAGCCCGGGAAGATCCGGTCGAACTCATACTTGCCCAGCTGGTCCATGCACGTGCCGCAGGACACGATCACCGTCTTGATGTCCAGGTAGTTGAGCGTGTTGGCCACGCGGTGAAACAGCACGCGGTTGGCCGTGGTGATCTTCTGCCCTTCCGCATGATTGCCCGCCGCCGTCTGTGGATAGCCGCAGCACAGGTACCCGGGAGGGAGCACGGTCTGCGCGCCGACGTGGTAGAGCATCGCCTGCGTGGCCAGGCCCACCTGCGAGAAGAGTCTTTCCGACCCGCAGCCGGGAAAGTAGAACACCGCGTCTGAATCGTCGTTCACGCGGGCCGGGTCGCGGATGATGGGTACGATCGCATCGTCCTCGATGTCCAGCAAGGCGCGAGACGTGCGCTTGGGCAGCCCGCCGGGCATCGGCTTGTTGATGAAGTGGATGACCTGCGCCTTCAGGGTCGGTTTGCCGACCGTCGCGGGCGGACGCTCCGTCTGCGCGGCGACGGCGCCCGCCTTGCCCGCAAGGCGGTGGACCAGCCGCTGCACCTTGTAGCCCCAGTCGATCATCACCTTCCGCGTCAGCTTGATCGTCGTCGGATCGTTGGCATCGAGGAAGAACATCGCGGCGGCCGTGCCCAGCTTGAACTTGCGGTGGCCGTCATCGGTGAGCAGGTTGCGCATGGCGATCGACACGTCGCCAAAGTCGATGTCGACGGGGCACGGATTCGCGCATTTGTGGCAGACCGTGCAGTGGTCGGCCACGTCGGAGAATTCGTCGAAGTGACGCAGGCTCACGCCGCGGCGCGTCTGCTCCTCGTAGAGGAAGGCCTCGATCAGGAGCGAGGCCGCGAGAATCTTGTTGCGCGGACTGTACAGGAGGTTGGCCCGCGGCACGTGCGTCGCGCACACCGGCTTGCACTTGCCGCAGCGCAGGCAGTCCT
>DAOMGB010000003.1:0-112574 GCA_035430095.1 Casimicrobiaceae bacterium
GTGACCTACGCCCTGGGTGCAGCCGGCATGCCGCGCGCCTGCCGCGCCCGCCGGCGCACCGAAGTAGCGACGCATCCCATGGCGTCACTGTCATTCGGCACTGGAGCGCAAGGGGCGTCCGGCGCGACGCCGCGTCTGCGCCTGCGGCGCGCGGGGGTGGCGATTGCCTCTGCCATAGTGATGGCGTTGGCGGCGGCAGCGCTGTTCACGTTTTCGCGGGAACCGGCAGCGCCTGCGCAAGCAGTCGCCGCCGCCCCGTCCTCCGGCGCGATGTCGTCGACCGACCTGCGCGAAGGGCTCGTCGCCCACCTTGACCGCAATCCGCGGGACGCGCGCAGCCTGATCCTCCTCGCACGGCTGGATTTCAGCCATGACCGCTTTGCCGATGCCGCCGACGCGTACCGCAGGGCGATCGCGGCGAACGCGAAGGCTGACAGCGACCCGGGAATCTGGTGCGAATACGCCGACGCGCTGGGAATGGCACAGGGAGGCTCCCTCGTCGGCGAGCCTCGCGCCATCGTACTGCGCACGCTCGCGCGCACACCGGGGTTTCCGCGGGCGCTGGAAATGGCCGGGAGCGCCGCGTTCGAGGCGCGGGATTATGCCGACGCTGCGCGGTACTGGCGCGAACTGGCGACGCAGTTGCCGGAGGAAGCGCCGGCCCGGCGCGAGTTGCAGGCGGCCGCGGCGCGGGCCGACCTCCTGGCCGGGCGGGCGCGGTGAGGTCCGTCGCGAGCCGCGGTGTACGGTGACCGGTTCCCGGGCCACAATGCGGCGCATGAAGTGCGGCGATTCACGATGAAGCGACATCGGATGGCAGCGTTGCTGACGCTATCCTGCGTGGCGCTTTCGCCATTCGCGCAGACTTCCGAAGCGCCGGCGGCGTCGGCGGGCGCGCTGCTGTACCAGACCCATTGCATCGGATGCCACGACCAGAAGGTGCATTGGCGGGACAGGAAGCTGGTGACCGACTGGACGAGCCTGGACGCGCAGGTGCGGCGGTGGCAGGCCAACAGCGGACTGCGCTGGTCCGATGCCGATGTCGAAGACGTGGTCCGCTACCTCAATACGACCATCTACAAGTTTCCCGAGCAGGCGCCGCGGCAGACGGGCTGACGGTCTCGGCCGTGACTGATCCCGCATCGGGCATGACGCCGGTCCTGCGCTGGACCGAGGGGGGCGAGGCGCGCGCTGCGCGCTGGCGCTCGGAACGAGGCGCACCGCCGCCCTCGCGCGTGGTCATTGCCGACGACCGGATGACTGGCGACGATGCACTGGCGCTTGCCACGCAGGGCACCGGATTGTTGTGGCGTGGCGATTTCCAGAACGCGCGGCAACTGTTGGTGGCACTTGCCCATCGCATTGACCGGCAGCCACGCAGGCGGAAGAAAGCGGCGGCGCCGACGTCGCCGTCCGACGCGTTCAATCAGCTCCGGCAGGCGCGTTCGCAGCGGGCCCGCACGCTGGGCATGCTGCTGGTCCCGCTCGACGCCGACAACGCAATTCCGCTGCGGCGCGCGCCGGATCTGCGACAGGCGTGCGACGAGGCGTGGGGGCCGCCGGACGGACCTTCGGTCGTCGCGCTGCGGGAGTTGCTCGGCATCGTCGGCGCGCATGAGTGGCGGGCCAGGGGCATCGACGTTCCGGCTGCGGGTGGCCGCATTCATCCGCACTACGGCGTGTTCACGCCCATTCGCGGCGAATATGTGGACCTTGTCGCGCGCGCGCCGCTGCCGGCATTGACGGCGTCGGTCGGCACGGCGTTCGACATCGGAACCGGTACGGGCGTGCTGGCGGCCGTGCTGGCCCGCCGCGGCATCGGGAAGATCGTCGCCACCGATCAGGATTCGCGCGCACTGGCGTGCGCCCGTGAGAACATCGCGCGCCTCGGCCTGGCGAAGCAGGTCGACGTGGTGAGAGCAGACCTCTTTCCCGAAGGCCGCGCCGCGCTCGTCGTGTGCAACCCGCCATGGATACCCGCGCGGCCGAGTTCGCCGCTCGAGCACGGAATCTACGATCACGAAAGCCGGATGCTTCAGGGATACCTGCGCGGCCTGCCCACGCATCTCGAACCCGGCGGCGAAGGCTGGCTGATCCTGTCCGACCTGGCGGAGCACCTCGGTCTGCGCTCGCGCGAGGCGCTGCTCGCGGCGATCGGCGCGGCAGGACTCGCCGTCGTGGATCGGATCGATGCCCGCCCGAAGCATCCCAAGGCCCGCGATGATTCCGATCCGCTGCACTCGGCGCGCTCAGCCGAGATGACGTCGCTGTGGCGGCTCTCCGCTCGGTACTAGCGGAAGGAGGTTGGGGGGCGTCGATGCTCCGGTGCCGCGGGTGCCGGGCCGCCGGCGCAGCCGCGCGGCTGTTTCAGGGCTTGCTCTTGCGCGCCGCCTCGCGCTCGCGCAATACCTTGCGCTGCACCTTGCCGGTCGTCGTCATGGGCAGCGCGTCGATGAACACGATTTCCTTCGGGTACTCGTACGGCGCGAGGAACTTGCGCACGTGTTGCTGGATTTCCTCCTCCAGCGTCGCCGACGGCGCGTGACCGTCGGCAAGCACGATGAACGCCTTGACCACATTGCCGCGTGTCTCGTCGGGCGAAGGCACGACGGCGGCGTTGGCGACGGCGGGGTGCTTGACCAGACAGTTCTCGATCTCCGACGGGCCGACGCGATAGCCGGCGACCTTGAACATGTCGTCCGCGCGACCCTGGTACCAGAGATACCCGTCGGCATCCTTCGTCGCGATGTCGCCGGTCCGGCACCAGTCGCCGGTGTACTTGCTGCGCGTGCCACCGGGATTCCTGAAGTATTCGAGGAAGAACACCGGGTCGGCCGTGCCGTCCGGCGCGACGCGGTGGATGGCCACCTCTCCGGGCTCTCCCGGTGGCACGGGGTTTCCGTCGTCGTCGATGACCTCGACGCGATGTCCGGGATAGGGACGACCCATCGACCCGGATTTGGCGGGCCACTGCGTGTGGGAATTGCCGACGATGTAGTTCATTTCCGTCTGCCCGAACATTTCATTGACGGTGACGCCCAGGCTCTCCTGCGTCCACGCGAATACCGTCGTTCCCACCGCCTCGCCGGCGCTCATGATGCTGCGCAGGTTGACGTCGAAGCTTTCGCGCGGGCGGGGAAACGCCTTCATCATCAGCTTCAGCGCCGTCGGAAACAGGAAGGTATTGCGGACCTGGTATTTTTCCATCAGGCGAAGTGCGCGTTCGGGGTCGAAGCGTCCGCGATAGCCGACGATCGGACGGCCGAAATAGAACGTCGGCAGCAGCGCGTCCATCAGCCCGCCGGTCCATGCCCAGTCGGCCGGCGACCAGAACACGTCGCCCGGCTGCGGGAATCCGTCGTGCGAATGAACGAAGCCGGAAAGGTTGCCCAGCAGGCACGCGTGCGGCATCAAGGCGCCTTTCGGCGGTCCCGTGGTGCCGCTCGTGTAGACGATGACGGCGGGGTCGTTCGCGCGGGTATCCACCGGGGTGAAGTGCGGCGACATCCCGCCCACGAGGGCATCGTAGGACTGGACGCCGTCCTCATGCGCGCCGGCCACGCCGATCACGCAGTCGAGGCGCGGCAGCTGCGCGCGGATCGGCGCGAGGTTGGGCAACGACTGGGGGTCGGCCAGCGCGACGCGCGCTTCCGAATTCTCGAGCCGATACTGGAGCGCGTCGGGACCGAACAGGAACGACAGGGGTACGGCGACGGCGCCCATCTGGTAGATCGCGATGTGCGCCACCGCCGTTTCACGCCGTTGCGGCAGGATCAGCGCGACCCTGTCGCCGCGAGAGACGCCAGCCTTCGACAGCGCGTTGGACAGGCGATTGGCTTCGCGCTGCAGATCCCAGAACGTGTGCGCCGACGTCTGCCCGGACTCGTCCTCCCAGTACAGCGCGAAGCGGGCGCGATCCTCGGCCCAGCGGCCGCAGCATGCATGGGCGATGTTGAAATGCGCCGGCACGTTCCACCGGTGCTCGGCGCAGAGCCTGGCGTATTGGTCGACGGCCATGCGGGTTGCCGCGGGCTTGGCGCCTGGTCGGTGGCGTGAAAGCTACTTGCTGCCGGCCCGGCTTGCCGGCGGCAGGCCGCCTAGGGTCGTCGCGGACGATGAACGGTGCAGGTCGAGCGGCTCGACCGTGGCCCAGACCCAATCCGGCTGCTGTTCGATCAGGCGCCCGTAGCGAATTGGATTGATCGACTTCGCCGTCATGAGTTTGAGGCGGTTCGCCGGCTGGAACTCGACCGCCGGCACGATGATCGACTGAACGCCGGCGTCGGTTTCCTTCTTGCGCAGCGCAAGGAACAGCCCCTGGAACGTGCGGCCGTTGATCGTGGTCTGCTCGCCATCCACGGAATAGTCGTTGTCCGCGTGCTTGCGCTGCTCGACCAGGTCCACGCCGACCAGCGAATTGGCGATGACCTGCAATCCAAGCTCGGCGCGGTCGGTGGTCAGCCGCCGCATCCTGCGCACGATGCCCAGCGTCCACAGCGCCTGGCCATGAGGTCGGATCGCCGACAGCGTGCCCAGTGTGACGGCGTTGGCTGCACTCATCGGCGCAATCAGCCGGAAGCCGGTCTGCGAGATGTCCTTGATTTCCCACGGTCCGCCCGGCGCCGCGTACACGGCCAGCCGCCGCCGGGCCACGTCGATCCGGCGGTCGCGCTCGTTGCGCATGTGACCGAACACCGCCAGTTCCATCGTGCCGCCGAAGCTCTTGCCCGCCTCGAGCAGTGGAACCGGATCGCGCTCCTCTTCGCGCAGGAACGCGCAGATCTTCGAAAATCCCACGATTGCGTCCACCATGCCGGCCGCGGCTGTCCGCTCGCCGCGACGCGCGAAGGGCTTGAATTCGGGATCGACCTGCGACGCAAGCTTGGTCATCAGCGCCAACTGCTCGCCGCGCCGCGGCGTCCGGTCCGACAGCGGCTGGCCCTTGATCTTCTGTTCCAGCACGATGACGTTCTGCATCAGCACCGCGTGCAGCGGGCGCGAGTCCAGAAACAGCACGCGCCCTTCGAGCGGACCCGGCGCACGGCGGCGCAGGCCCTCGCGCGCGCCGAGGTCGACGTAGAACGACGTCACCGAGGAAGCTTCGAGCGTGAGCCGCAGCGGCATGCACCACTCGTCGAGTTCGCCGGCCACCCACTCGAGGTGCCGCGCGGTCATGTTGCCGGAGTTCATGAGCTGCAGCAGAAGCGCGATCAGGTATTCGTGCTCGATCGTGGTCGTGCCGCCGCCGGTTCCCATCACGATTTGCTGGCGGTCGATCTGGCGCGAGCACGCGAGCGTGAACAGGTCGTGAAGTTCCGCCCATTTCGCCGGTATCCATTGTTCGTAGCGGTAGAGCCGGATCTTGGCGTCGAGTCCCAGATTGATGATCTGCCGCGCCACCAGCCCAGGCAGCAGCAGTTGCCACTTGGCGCTCTGCGAATGCGCCATCACCTCGCGCGCGAACGCCTGGTAGGCAAAGAGGAAAGCCTGCGTGAGGTCGAACAGCGCGGACCAGAGCTGGTTCTCGATCTTCGAGCTTCGGGTGGAATGCTCGATGTACTGCGCAGTCAGCGTCTTGCGCAGGGCGGCTGCGCGGCTGTCGGCGAAGAACAGGGTCTCCAGGCGCGCGGGGGTGCGCCGCGCCGCCTGTTCGGTGATGAGACTGAGCTCGGAAAGCAGTGCCGCGTGCAATGCGAGCGGATCGTTGTCCGGGAACGACGCGAACCACCGCTCGGCCGACTTGATGTCGGTGAAGGGGTCGCGATGGCTGCTTCCGAATCCGAACATGACGGCATCCGCGAAAACGAAGGACCTAGAACTCAAATGCAAGAACCGGTCCGGGCAACGGTGGCAGCGGCGAACGCGTATGCCGGGACGAAGAAAAACGGCGGCCTGGCTGCCGGTCGCGTTGCCATCATCGCCCATTGCCGACGAACGGGCAAGGCGGCGTGCGGTATTTGGCACACATCGTGCATAGACGGTTCGTGCAGCACAGCTTGGCGGGCGAGACGCGGCCGGGCTGGAGATGGCGTGTCGGGTTGCCCCCCTCGGGCTATACTTGTGCAGCACAGACCGCCCAATTCAACTGACGCAAATCGAACAGGAACGACGACGATGGGCATCCTAATCAAGGCACCGAACCGGCGCCGCGAGCCGCAGCTGGCCGAGGTCGGAGCCAACGCAACCACCATGGGCATGCCCGGCGCGTTGCATATCCGCGAGGTCGTGCGCATCACCGGCCTGCGACGCGAGCAACTCTACATGTGGCAGCGGCGCTACGGATTTCCGTCGCCGCTGCGCGATTCGTTTGGCGACCGGGTCTATCCCGCAGAACAGCTGGCCCGCCTCAAGTTGATCAAGCAGCTGCTGTCCGAAGGGTGGCGCGCCGGCGCCGTGGTGCCGCTGGCCGATTCCGCATTGCAGTCGATGCTGGGCCTGGCCGTGGACGAGCCGTCGCCATTGGCGGCCGAGATCGAGACGTCGGTGAAGCTGCTTGCCCAGCACCGCATCGGCGAGATGCAGAACCACCTGTCGAAGCTCCTCCTGGGGCAGGGTTTGCGCAAGTTTCTCGAGCAGACGCTGATTCCGCTGAATGAGGCGGTGCACGAGCGCGTCGTCCGCGGCGAAATGCAGAATTTCCAGGAGTTGCGATTTGCCGACCTGGCGCAAAGGCTCCTGCGCGACGTGACGCGCCTCGTCCGCCCCACCCGCGATGCGCGGCCGGTGCTGCTTGCCACGCCGCCGAACGATCCCAATCAGCTGGGACTGGCCATCCTCGAACTGCTGCTGTTCACCGAGGGCGTCAACTGCCTGACGCTGGGCTCGGGAGTTCCGGCGCAGGAAATCGCCGGCGCGGCGCACGCGTACAAGGTCGCGGCCGTAGTGTTGCTCTTCGACCGGGGCATATCGGGAAAGATCGCCGGCCAGGAAATCCGCAGCCTGCGCGGCAGCCTGCCTGCGGAATTGCCGCTGGTCGTCAGCGGGCGCGCGGTGAACCTGCTTGCCAAGCCGATCGCCGACGTTCAAACGGCCGTGGACTTCAGCTCGGTCATGGCCAAGTTGCGAACGCTGTCCATCATGCCGGTTTCACCGGTTTCGCTGGTCGGCGTGGTGCCGGAGCTGTCGCAGCGGGCATAATCCGGATGCAGTGAACACGACACCGGACACCGACCACGCATCCCGGGAAAACGGCGCTGCCGGAGGGCCGCGCCGTTTCCTTTCGCAGCGCGCGTTTTGGCACTCGCTGGGGTTCCTGCTCGCATTGGCCATCGCCTGGCTGGTCATGCGTGCGTATCGCCAGCCGGACTTCATGATCGACCTCGTCAACATGCAGTTTTGCTGACGACGGATGCCGGGCATTCGCGAGGGAACGACAATGCCATCGGGCCGTGCGGCCCGGCTCGCGTCGGGTTCTAGGGCTCGTTGAGGAAATCCTCGAGTTTCCTGCGCTCGCGCTTGGTGGGACGACCGGGGAATCGCGGCTCCGCCGAGTCGGCCGCGCGGCGCATCAGTTGCGCCTCTTCGCGTGCCGCGGCACTTGCTTCCGTTTCGCGGTAGAGCAGTGCGGCGGCGGCGGCGTTGCCGCGTCGGTCGGATAGCGCGGTCACCACGACTTCGCAGACGATACCCGACTTGCGAACCGATACCGACTCCCCGACGCGCATGGTGCGCGCGGGTTTCGTACGCTCGCCGTTGACGCGCGCCTGGCCGGCATCGATCGCCTGCGCGCACAGGCTTCGCGTCCTGTAGAAGCGCGCGGCCCACAGCCACTTGTCGAAACGGACGCGGTCGTCGGGCCCGTCGGCGGTCGCGGCATCGGCGCGGCTCACGGCAGGACGTCCGGGCCGGCATACGCGTCCATCCAGTCTGCGGTCTGCGCGGCCTCCGGATGTCCCGCGGCGCGCAACGCGGCAATCACCCTGGCACGGTCGTCGCGGCTGCGGTTCTGCGACAGCTTGAACTTGGCTTCGATCCGCTTGATGTGCATGCGGAAGGTCACGATGGCGCCCATCAGCGCGTCACGTTCCCGTTCTTCGCGACGGAATTGCCATGGATTGGCGCGGCCGGATTCGAAGCGATGAACCAGCGCGTCCATGATGCGCTGCGCCTCGACCGCATTCTCGACGACCGTGAGCGTGCCATGCGCATGGACGCTGGCATAGTTCCAGGTCGGCACCATGCGTTCGGGTTCGCCATACCACGCCGGAGAAACGTAGGCGTGGGGGCCGTGAAAGATCGCAATGGACTCGGCGTCGCGCACGTGCCGGGAGTGCGGATTGGCGCGCGCGAAGTGTCCAAGCAGCGTGCCGTGCGGCTCGCAATCCGGGATCAGCAGCAGCGGCAGGTGCGAAACCATCGGCTCGGGCATCGCCGGCGTGACCAGCGTGGCAAAGGAGTGCTCGTGCATGACACGCGCGATCGCCGCGCGGTCGCGGACGTCGAAATGCTTTGGCGTATACAGGCTCATAGGTCGTGGCCGATGCGATCGCGAGGTTGCGGCGGCAAACGCGGGCCGGTGCTCAGTGGCGGACCGGAGGCACGCCGGTCGCGAAGATCGCGCGCGCCTCTGACGGGCCAAACGAGTAATCGTGGTTGCAGAATTCGCAGGTCACCACGACGTTGCCGCGCTCGGCGAGAATCGACTCGATCTCCGGCCTGCCCGCGATGCGCAGGGCGCGCTTGACCCGTTCCGGCGAGCAGGGACAGTGAAAACTGACGGTCCTGGGGGTGAAAACGCGCACGTCGTCCTCGGTGAAGCATGCGGCGATGAGCGCCTCCGGCGCGCCCGGCGCGAACAGGGTCGCCGGATCGATGCGCGCCACCCGTTCGCTCGCGCGTGTCCAGGTCTCGTCCGTTTCGTGCTCCATCGCCGCGTCGTTTCCCGGGAGGCGCTGCACGAGCAGGCCCCTGGCGCGACCCGCATCGGCGGCCAGCACGATTCGGCTTGCCAGCTGCTCCGACGTGGTCAGGTAGTGCTCGATGAGCGCGGCGATCGATGCCGTCTCCAGCGTAACGATCCCCTGGTAGATCGTGCCGCGGCCTTTAGGATCGAGCGTGATGACCATGCGGCCCCGAGTGGCGCCGCCAGCGAGCTCCGCGAGCGTCGCATCGGGCCCGAGGGCGGCGGTTCGCTGCGTATCCCACTGCGCGGTTGCCCGCAGCTGCAGCGCGTCATTGCATTCGACGACTAGCAGCCGCACCGGCCCGTCGCCCTGTAATTGCACGACGAGGCTGCCAGTGAACTTGAGCGTGGAAGAAAGCAATGCCGAGGCCGCCAGCAATTCGGCGAGCACCCGCCGCAGCGCGGGCGGATAGGGGTGGCAATCCAGGATGGCGCATGAAGCCGCATCGAGGCAGACCAGCGCGCCACGAACCGGCGCGTGGTCGAATACGAAGCGGCTGAGTGCGTCGCTGGAAGGCGTGCCGGTCAAGGGGGAACTCGGGTGGTCTGAAGTGAACTCGATCTGCGTCAGCCGACGTCGGTGCGTCTGGCCTTGAGCGTATAGAGCGTCATCGGCAGCGCGGAATTCTTGTCAAACAGCGCACCCGTTTCGACTCCCGCCCGGGCAATGGCCTCGGCCGTCCTCAGGCGCGGGTACTGCGTGTGCATCGCGCCCAGCGCGAATTCGCGGCCCGAGCCCGCGGCCCAGAATTGCGTGTACTCGAAAACCTCGCGCATCGAGTAGACGCCGAATATTCCATGTTCGTTGGCGATCAGCGCGGTCATCTGCGTCGACTCGTAGGGGTCGTCGTCCTCTTCCTTCGGGTTCAGGAAGTGCTGCTCCTTGAGGATCGGGTGCAGCTTGCGGAAAGTCTCGAAAATGGCCGATTTGTTGGACAGGTCGAGGTCGTCGTGCTTCTTCAACAGGCTGTCGAACACCAGCTGGTGCGCGGCGGAACCGCAGAGGCCCACGTAGCTGCCGCGGTACTGGACGATCTTGTCGTAGGTGCGGTCGTGCTGCGCGGACAGGCGCGTGTCGCCGAACGTGGTCAGCGAATCCGCGGCAATGGCAATTTCGTCGCGCTTGCGGACGACAACGATGGTGGTCATGTTGCGAACGTCTGGCGATGGGGTGCGCGGGGCGCGGGATGCATGTCGTGCGAACCTCGGATGAATGCGGCAAGTGCACGCCGAGCGGAACCGGTAATTATACCTGCCCGGCAGGTCGCGCTTCAGCTGCCTCTCCTGCGGTCCACGGCGGGCGGAGCCGGCAACATCGGCACGGGCGGAACGCGTGACGCGCGCCACGACGAATGCGCCCATTTCCAGAATTCCGCGACGGACACGGGCTGCGCGGGGAAGGGCGGCTGGTCGAGGAAGCTCCATGCCGCGAGGAGCGCAGGCATCGGCGCGTCCGGCAGCGGCGCTGCTCCGGTTTGCTTCGACAGCTTTTCCCCGGTGGCATTGATGGCGACCGGCACATGCAAATAGGATGGCGTGGAAAGGCCCAGCCATTGCTGCAGCAGTACCTGGCGCGGCGTGGATGCCAGCAGGTCGGCGCCGCGCACGACATCGGTGACGCCCTGTTCGCCGTCGTCGACCACGACCGCCAGCTGATAGGCGAACAATCCGTCGGAGCGCTTCACGACGAAATCGCCGACTTCCGCCTCCATCGCCTGCCGCTGTGCCGGCTGCCGACGATCATGACACTCGACCACTGCGTCCCCGACCCGCAAACGCCATGAGCGCCGCGGGCGACTCCTGTGCGCGGAGGGAATTCCGTTGCGGCAATGGCCGGGGTAGATGCGCTCGCCACCCGCGCCGACGGGCGCGGCTTCGAGTTCGTGCCGCGTGCATGCGCACTCGTAGACCAGCCCCGCCGACTGCAAGCGCGCCAGGGCATCGTCGTAGTGGCGGGTACGCCGCGATTGCCACGTTATCGCTTCGTCCCATTCGAAGCCGTAGCGATCGAGCGTGGCCAGGATGTGCGTGTCCGCTCCGCGGCGGCTGCGGGGCAGGTCGACGTCCTCGATGCGCAGCAGCCACTTGCCGCCGGCCGACCGGGCGTCGCAAAAACTGGCGAGCGCCGCAACCAGCGAACCGAAGTGCAGTGGCCCCGTCGGCGACGGCGCAAATCGGCCGCGATATCGCGCAGGTGCGGATTCAGTCGGGAGCCGCGGTATCGCCGCCGCTTCGTTCACCTTGGTGCGGAGGGCGGCACCGATTGCTGGATGAGCATCACGCCGGCGTTGGCGGCGGTGGTGGTCGCAACCGGCGTGTAGTGGAAATGCCTGTTCACCGCTGCCATGACCGCGTTCGGGTACTCGGGCTTGCCGAGGCTGCCGTTGTAGCGGCCGAGCGCGCGATAGTAGTCGCCATTTTCCGCGTCGAGGTAATAGCGAAGGATCACAGCGCCGTAGCGAAGATTCGTCCGCAGATGGAAGAGGTTCTGGTCGGGTTGGCCGATCAGCTTCTGCCAGAACGGCATCACCTGCATGTAGCCGCGTGCGCCTGCGGTCGAGATTGCATATTTCTTGAACCCGCTCTCGTGGTACATCACGCCGAGCATGACCTGCGGGTCGAGTCCCGCGCGCGACGCTTCGTAGTACACCGTCGAAAGCAGATCGCGTCGCTCGCGCTCGTCCGGCAGCTTGTGTGCCACCCGCTGCGACATTTCCCGAAGCCACGCCTGGAGATCGTTGCCATTGGCATAGTCGATCGGAATGGGCGCATCCGCGATGGCCTTCGACAGTCCGGCCACGACCGATGGCGCGAGCTTCTCCTCGGCCTGCGCCCCTGCGTTTGCCGGCATCGGCAGGAGCACGGAGATGGCCGCGGCCACGGCCAGCAGGGCCGACCGATGATGCGGTCCTCGCAGGTCGATGCGCTTCATCATGTCCGTATCGTCGTGTGCATTTCCAAGGGCCGAATGTCCATTTCCGGTTTCAGGCTGCGATCCGCTCCCGGATGAACGCAGAAATTTCCGCAATCGGAACCGTGGTGGCCGCCGTATCCCGCCGGCCCTGGTACTCGACCTTGCCATCCTTCAGCCCCCGGTCGCCGATGGTGACGCGGTGCGGGATGCCAATCAGCTCAAGGTCAGCAAACATCACGCCAGGACGCTCGCCGCGGTCGTCCAGCAGCACTTCCACGCCTGCGGCCTCGAGCTCGTCATGCAATTTGTCGGCCAGCGCCTTGACCGCTTCGTTGCGGTCGTAGCCGACCGGCGCGATGGCCACGCTGAACGGCGCGAGCGGCATCGGCCAGATGATCCCCTTTTCGTCGTGATTCTGCTCGATGGCCGCGGCGACGACGCGGGTAATGCCGATGCCATAGCAGCCCATTTCCAGCACTTTCGATTGACCTTCGGCCGTGAGATAAGTTGCACCCAGCGCTTCCGAGTACAGGTGGCCGAGTGCGAACACGTGGCCGACCTCGATGCCGCGCAGGATGTCGAGCGTGCCCTGGCCGTCCGGCGACGGGTCGCCGCTGACCACGTTGCGGATGTCCGCGACGATGTCGGGTTCTCGGCAGTCGCGTCCGAAGTTGACGCCGCGCAGGTGGTAGTCGGGCTCGTTCGCGCCGCAAATGAAATCGGCCATCACCGCGACCGAGCGATCGACGACCAGCGGCATTTCCTTGGGAATGCCAACCGGCCCCAGGTAGCCTGGCCTGCATCCGGTGGCCTCGATGATCTCCGCTTCGGAGGCCATCCGCCACCCGTCCATGCCCGGAAGCTTGCCGATCTTGACCTCGTTGCCCATGTGATCGCCGCGTAGGAGCAGCATGTGCACGCGCCCGTCGGACCAGATCATCAGGCACTTGACCGTGCGCGCGATGGGCAGGTGCAGGAGTTCCGCCACGCCCTCGCATGTCGCCACGCCTGGAGTCGGCACGCGCGACTTGGGCTCGGCCGCCGCCGGGCGCGCGACGGCAGGCGCCAGCGCCTCGGCCTTTTCCACGTTGGCCGCATAGTTGGAGGCGGTGCTGTAGGCAATGGCGTCTTCACCGGAATCGGCGAGCACCTGGAATTCGCACGACATCGCGCCGCCGATGGCGCCGGAATCCGCGTCCACGGCGCGGAACCGCAATCCCATGCGCGTGAAGATGCGCGCATAGGCGTCGTACATCCTGCGATAGGACTTCAGCATGCCGGCTTCGTCCGGATCGAACGAATATGCGTCCTTCATCACGAACTCGCGCGACCGCATGACGCCGAAGCGGGGCCGGATCTCGTCGCGGAATTTGGTCTGGATCTGGTAGAAATTGACCGGCAGCTGCTTGTAGCTGCGGATTTCGCGGCGAACGATGTCGGTGATGACCTCCTCGTGCGTCGGCCCGACGACGAAGTCGCGCTCATGGCGATCCTTGAGGCGGAGCATGTTGGGACCCATCTTTTCCCATCGCCCGGACTCCTGCCACAATTCGGCCGGCTGGATCACCGGCATCACCACCTCCAGTGCCCCCGCGCGGTTCATCTCTTCCCGGACGATTCGTTCGACCTTGCGCAGCGTGATGAGCCCGAGCGGCATCCACGAATAAAGGCCGCTTCCGAGCTTCTTGATGAGCCCGGCGCGAAGCATGAGTTTCTGGCTCGTCACGTCCGCTTCCGCGGGTGCTTCCTTGAGCGTCGAAACATAGAAAGCCGAAATGCGCATGGTGCTGTTTTTGCTGGGGAAAAGCGCATTGTACCTGACGGGAGCCCGTGCCGCCGCCCGGAGGGGGCGCGGCCTCGAAACAGGCTCGAAATGGCGGTATGATTGCCGATCGCCCTGGAAAGGACAGGATTCTTGAAGGTCTCGCTGATTCTTCCGCTCTACGATCGCCGCGATGCGGGCTGCGAGCAGCTCAGATCGGCCCTCGGCCAATCCGTCGACCGTTCCAGCTATGAAGTCGTCGTGGTTGTCGGGCGCCTGCCCGGTGCCCCGCCTGCGGTCGATGCGCAGGAAGCGGAGCTGTTGCGCGAATGCGACGCGGTGGTCGATTTCGCGGGGGACCCGAACCGGCCGGATCTGGAAATTCCGATGCTCCTCGCCGGTTACGCGAGATCCACGGGCGACGTGCTGTTTTTCATGGAGGGGCACACGGTACTCGACCGGAATTGCTGCGCGATGATCGCGGCGCACTTTCGGGACAATCCCGGGTCGCGGATCGGATGGGCGCCCCGCGTGCATCGCAATGCAACGTCGCTCGGGTCGCTGATCGAGCAGCACAGCAGGGTCCACGAACGGCTGGCGCATACGCGCGGCGGCTTCTGGCTGGGCGCGAATAGCTTCGTGTCGCGGGATTTGTTCGAGGAAATGGGCCGCCTCGACCCGAATTACCTGCGCTACTCCGAGAGGGCGTTCCTCGAACGCGTGGTGCGGGCGAAGGTCGAGATCGGAACGCTTTCCGCGCCTTTGGCGACCCATCACGACGACATGACATTTGCGCAGCTGGTGGCCGTCGCAGACGCGGCGGGGCAGGGGAAATTCAAGTACTACAACTCTGCCGGTACCGGGGCGGATTCGAACCCGGTCCGGGTCCGGCACTGGATCTATTTGCTCGCCAATCGGGACGCAAGCGCGCTCATCCTGCTGCCGCTCGCCCTGGCGCTGGGGAACACGCTCCTGCGAGTCGCCATCGGACTGCGCCGGTTCAACGCCGGCTTGGCATACAGGCTCTTTGTGCCGGGACTCGGTTTTAGGGACCTGTCCGGATTCTGCAGCGCGCGCATCCGGGCCGGCAGGGCCGCCCGTCACGCGCGATTGAACCTGGCATCAAGCCGCGCGAAATAGCCGTTTGCGAATGCGTCGATTTGGCGCAACACCGCCATTTGCGAAGCGAGCCTACGTTCGCGAATTCAGGCGGCGCGAAACGAGCGTCGCATTTCCCCGGGGTCGCTTCAATTCGCTGCCGCTGATCTGCCTTGGGCTCAGATGTTGCGCGGACCCGCCCAGCGGCTACCGGACCACCAATACGGGCAGCTTGCTATGGGTGAGCACCTTCTGCGTCTCGCTGCCGAGCAGCATGGCCGAAAGCCCGCTGCGGCCGTGCGAAGCCATTACGATGGCGTCGCATTTCGAGGTCTTTGCCGCCTTGAGAATGGCTTCCCACGGGGAAGCGGCGATCGAATGCACGCGTGCGGCATCGACCCCTGCAGCCGCGGCCTTCGACGTCGCGCGTTCGAGAACCTTGTCCGCTTCCTTGCGCGCCAGTTGCGTGTACTCCTTCTTCGAAATCGGCTCGTACACAACGCCGTCGGCGTACGCAGGCAGCGGATAATCCGGCGACGCGTAGAAAAAACTGATCTTGGCGCGCAGTGCCTGCGCCAGTGCGATCGCGTGCGCTACGGCCTTGTCCGAAAGCTTCGAGCCATCCGTTGGAACCAGCAGGTGGGCATACATTGCGAACTCCTCTTCGGAGGGACGATTCCGATCCTACACTCTGAGCCGGCGCGCGTGTTGATGCAAGTCAACGGAGAATGGGCGCCGGCATAGCCTGCGCCAGGTCAAGTCGCGCCGGTTTGCTCCTTGACCCGTTCTGCAACAGGGCCGTAGAGTTCGTCGCATGTCAGCGCTCCACGACGCCCCTCCGGTTTCCGGACCGGATGCCTCAGCCGCCCGTGTCCCGCCGCAATCGCGACGCGAATCGCAGGGCGGCGCCGCGGCGCACGACGCGGCGTGCTTTCACTGCGGCGCTCCCAATCCTTCCGGCAGGCCGTGGCACGATGTCGTCGCCGGTGAGGAGCGCAGTTTCTGTTGCGCCGGCTGCCTGGCGGTCGCGCAGACCATCGACGCGGCGGGGCTTGCCGGTTTCTACGCCAATCGCACCGAGTCTGCCGTTCGCCCTCCCGTCGACGACGCCGACGAGTGGACGCGATGGGACGAGTCCGCCGGCGCGTCGGGCCTCGTGCACGACACCGGCGCCGATCGCCGCGAAGTGGCGTTGCTGCTCGAGGGCCTGACCTGCGGCGCCTGCGTGTCGTTGCTCGAATCGTGGTTGACGCGGCAACCCGGCGTGGTCCAGGTGCGCGTCAATTTTTCCAGCCGGCGCGCAAGCGTCACGTGGAATCCGCTCGAGGCGCGACTGTCGGACCTGCTACGCGCGGTCGCGGCCGTCGGATATCGCGCCCATCCCTACGATCCGGCGCGCGGCGAGGCGCTCGCGCGAACCGAAAGGCGCGCACTTCTGTTGCGCATGGCCGTCGCGCTGCTGGCGACGATGCAGGTGATGATGTTCGCGCTTCCCGCCTATGTCTCGAGCGAAGGCGTCGCGCCGGAACAGCAGCGGCTGCTCGACTGGGCCGGTTTCGTCCTGACGCTGCCGGCGGTCGTCTACTCGGCGGCGCCGTTCTTCCGCGGCGCGCTGCGCGATGCCGTCCACCGCCGCCTGGGCATGGATGTCCCGGTGACACTGGGCATCGTTGCGGCCTTCGCCGCCAGCGCCTGGACCACGTTCACAGGCAGCGGCGCCGTGTACTACGACTCGATCACGATGTTCATCGCGTTATTGCTGATCGCGCGGTACGGGGAACTGGTCGCGAGGCAAAAGGCGGGCGCGGCAATCGAACTGGTTGCAAGGCAGCGACCCGCCGTCGCCGAACGCCTGGCCGGGTGGCCCGACGACGCGACGCCCGCCACCGTTGCCGCCGCGCAGCTGGTCGCGGGCGACATCGTGCTGGTGCGACCGGGCGCGGTCATTCCTGCCGATGGCGAAATCCTGGAGGGTCGCTCGCACGTGGAGGAGTCTCTGCTCACGGGCGAAAGCGCGCCCAAGTCGCGCGCCGCCGGAGATGACGTGCTGGCAGGCGCGGTCAATCGCGACGGACCGCTGGTGGTGCGCGTGGACGCGGTCGGCGAAGCGACGCGCCTGGCATCCGTGCTCCGGCTTGTCGAGCGCGCTGCCAGCGAGCGACCGGCGGTGGCGCGGCTGGCCGATACCGTCGCGGGATGGTTCGTCGGCGGCCTGTTGCTGCTGGCGGTGGCGACGGCGCTGGTCTGGTGGCAGATCGATCCTGCGCGAGCGCTCCCGGTCACGGTGGCACTGCTCGTCGTGTCCTGTCCTTGCGCGCTTTCGCTGGCAACGCCCGCCGCGTTGGCGGCGGCGGCGGGAACGCTGGCGCGGTCCGGCGTCGTGATGGCGAAAAGCAATGCGCTGGAAACGCTCTCCCGGGTCACGCATGTCGTCCTCGACAAGACCGGAACGCTGACCACGGGCCGCGTGGGCATGGTGGCATGCCGGACGATCGACGGAACTACGCGTGCCGCGGCGATTGCGACCGCGGCGGCCGTCGACTCGCGCTCCGAACATCCACTCGCTCATGCACTGCGAGAGGCCGCCGGCGCAAGCGCCGACGCGACGGCCGACAACACGTTGCCGGTCGACTTCCGCCAGGTCACCGGCAACGGCGTCGAGGCGACTTGGGGCGGCGACTCGGGGTCGCTACGCGTCCGGGTGGGAAAACCGGACTTCGTCTCGGCGCTGTCGGGGCCGATGCCTGCCACGCTGCGCGAACTCGCCGACGACGCATCGCTGGGCGGGGCGCTGGTGGGGCTCGGCGACGAGCGGGGCTGGCAGGCTCTGTTTGCGTTTTCCGACGCCGAACGCCCCGGCGCCCGGAGGCTCGTCGCCGAACTTGACTCGCTCGGCATCCGATCGGTCCTGCTTTCGGGCGATCGACAGGCGAGTGTCGATCGGTTGGCTGCGTCCCTTGGCATCGCGGATGCGCGGGGCGACCTCTCCCCCGAAGACAAGCGGGACGCCATTGCCAGATTCCAGGCCGGCGGCGCGATTGTCGCGATGATGGGGGACGGAATCAACGACGCGCCCGCGCTTGCCCTGGCGCAGGTGTCGATCAGCCTCGGGACGGCGGCGCCTCTCGCCCAGCAGACGGCCGATGTGGTGATTCTTTCCGATCACGTCGAATCCGCCGCGACGGCACTGCGCGAGTCGCGCCGCGCGATGGCTATCATCCGGCAGAACCTGGCTTGGGCGGTCGCTTACAACGCCGTCGCGATCCCCGCTGCCGCGTTCGGCGTCGTTACGCCGCTCATCGCGGCGGCAGGCATGTCGTTGTCGTCGCTGGTCGTCGTCGCCAATGCGCTGCGGCTGACTCGCGGCAGCAAGGACGGTGAAACGGCGCGGCATGCGGCAGCGGCCGCTCCTGCACCGGCTTAAGGCGGGCGATTCGATGGAAATCCTGATGTTGCTGATCCCGATGTCCGTCGCGCTCGTCCTGGTCATCGGCGGCGTATTCTGGTGGAGCGTGCGGAGCGGGCAGTTCGACGACCTGGAAGGTCCGGCGCACCAAATTCTGGCAGACGACGACGGCGCGACGCCGTTGTCCGGCTCGCTGGCAGGCACGACTTTGACGGGGGTCAAACCTGCACCGGGTCCGCCAACTTAGTATTTGAGGTTGATCTGGGGTTCAGTGGAACGTTTCGCGTGCGGAATTCGACTGCACGCAACATGGGGGCGACAGGAATGGCGATCGCGAAGACAGTGGAAACCTTCAACTACAAGGTCGTGCGCCAGTTCGCGCTGATGACCGTGGTCTGGGGCATCGTGGGCATGCTGGTGGGCGTGATCATCGCCGCGCAGCTCCTGTGGCCGCAGCTCAATTTCGACATTCCCTGGCTGACTTACGGACGGCTGCGTCCGCTGCACACGAACGCCGTCATCTTCGCGTTCGGCGGCAGCGCGCTTTTCGCGTCGTCCTACTACTGCGTGCAGCGCACCTGCCAGGCACGCCTGTTCGGCGATGGCCTCGCCGCATTCACGTTCTGGGGCTGGAACCTGGTCATCGTGCTGGCGGCCATCACGCTGCCGCTGGGCATCACGACCAGCAAGGAGTACGCCGAGCTCGAATGGCCAATCGACATCCTGATCACGCTGGTCTGGGTCTCGTACGCGATCGTGTTCTTCGGCACGCTGGCCAAGCGCAAGACACCGCACATCTACGTGGCCAACTGGTTCTTTGGCGCGTTCATCCTGACCATCGCGCTGCTGCACGTGGTCAACAGCGCCGAGCTTCCCGTTTCCTTCATGGGCTGGAAATCGTATTCGGCGTATGCCGGCGCGCAGGACGCCATGGTGCAATGGTGGTACGGCCACAACGCCGTCGGCTTTTTCCTTACGGCCGGCTTCCTGGGCATCATGTACTACTTCGTGCCCAAGCAGGCGGGCCGTCCGATCTATTCCTACCGGCTCTCGGTCGTCCACTTCTGGGCGCTGATCTTCACCTACATGTGGGCCGGCCCGCATCACCTGCACTACACGGCGCTGCCGGACTGGACGCAGTCGCTGGGCATGGTGTTCTCGCTGATCCTGCTGGCGCCGTCGTGGGGCGGGATGATCAACGGCATCATGACGTTGTCCGGCGCGTGGCACAAGCTGCGCACCGATCCCATCCTCAAGTTCCTGATCGTGTCGCTGTCGTTCTACGGCATGAGCACGTTCGAGGGGCCGATGATGTCGATCAAGACCGTCAACGCGCTTTCCCATTACACCGACTGGACGATCGGCCACGTGCATTCCGGCGCGCTCGGCTGGGTCGCATTCATTTCGATCGGGGCGATGTACTACCTGATCCCGCGCATGTTCGGCAAGGTCGAGATGTGGTCGGTGCGGCTCATCACCTTGCATTTCTGGATCGCGACGATCGGCGTCGTCCTCTACATCGCCGCCATGTGGATCGCCGGCGTCATGCAGGGGCTGATGTGGCGCGCCACCAACCCGGACGGCACGCTGACGTACGCGTTCGTCGAGAGCGTCAAGGCGACGTATCCGTTCTACGCGATCAGGCTGCTGGGCGGCGTCATGTTCCTCAGCGGAATGCTGATCATGGCCTACAACACGGTGCGCACGGTCGCCGGCAGCAAGCCCTTCGAAGCGCCCATTCCGGCCGGCGTTCCGGTTCACGCGTAGGACGAAAACGATGAAACTCAATCAGGAACACATCGAGACGCACGTCCCCTGGCTCATCATCCTCGTGCTCCTCGTCGTCAGCGTGGGCGGGCTCGTGGAAATCGTGCCGCTGTTCTTCCAGGGCTCGACAACGCAGCCGGTGGCGGGACTCAAGCCGTATTCGCCGCTGGCGCTGACCGGG
Organism: Casimicrobiaceae bacterium; assembly: GCA_035430095.1. Taxonomy (GTDB): domain Bacteria; phylum Pseudomonadota; class Gammaproteobacteria; order Burkholderiales; family Casimicrobiaceae; genus VBCG01. The sequence goes on from DAOMGB010000003.1 coordinate 20,031, forward strand.
CGTGACATCTACGTCCGCGAAGGCTGCTACAACTGCCACTCGCAGATGATCCGGCCGTTCCGCGCGGAAACCGAACGCTACGGACCCTATTCCGTGGCCGGCGAGTTCGTCTACGACCATCCGTTCCAGTGGGGCAGCAAGCGCACCGGACCGGATCTCGCGCGCGTCGGCGGACGGTATTCCGACGCGTGGCACGTCGTCCATCTCAACAATCCTCGCGACGTTGTTCCCGAGTCGAACATGCCAGGGTACCCCTGGCTCGCCAAGACGCCCGCGGACGCCGACACGATCCAGGCGAAGATGAAGACGCTGCGCACGCTCGGCCTGCCGTACACGGATGCCGAGATCGCCGGCGCACCCGCCGAACTCAAGGGCAAGACGGAACAGGACGCGCTGATCGCGTACCTGCAAGGCATGGGCGTGCTCATGCGCAACGCGAGGTAGCCATGGACACTTCTACGCTATTGCACAGCGTCATGACGCTGATCACGTTCGTCACCTTCCTGGGCATCGTGTTCTGGGCCTGGAGCAGCAAACGCACGCCTGAATTCGAAGCGGCCGCCAATGCGCCGTTTGCATTGCCGGATGACGCCAAGGGTCCGGCCGACTCGGCAATCGCCGCGCGCGGAGGGCGGCCGTCATGAGCGACTTCACGTCGGGTTTCTGGAACATCTACGTCATCGTGCTGGTGGTCGCTTCGATCGCCGCCTGCGCATGGTTGCTGTGGGCCACGGGCAAGGTGAAAGTCAGCGCACCGAAGGGCGCGGCCAAGGCGGGGCCCGGCGGTTCGTCGGTGGGCGTGACCGGCCACGTCTGGGACGACGATCTTCAGGAATACAACAATCCTCTGCCGAAGTGGTGGTCCAACCTGTTCTGGCTCACGATCCTCTTCGGCATCGTATACCTGGTTCTCTATCCCGGACTGGGCAAGTTCCCCGGCGTTCTTGGCTGGTCGTCGTCGGGCGCCTACAACGCCGAGCGCGCCGACTTCGACGCCAAGCTGCAGCCGCTGTACGACAAGTATGTGGCGATGGAGGTGCCGCAGATCGCCGCGGACCCGGCCGCGCAGCAGACCGGGGAGCGCTTGTTCCTCACTTACTGCTCGCAATGCCATGGCTCGGACGCGGGCGGGGCAAAGGGCTTTCCGAATTTGCGCGATCGCGACTGGCTCTACGGCGGCGAACCCGCGAACATCATCACCACCATTACCGGCGGCCGGATGGGCGTCATGCCGGCCTTCGGCCCGATCCTGGGCGAGGAGGGCGTGCGCGATGTGACGGCGTATGTGCGTTCCCTTTCCGGGCTTCCGCATGATTCGTTGAAGGCGCAGCTCGGCAAGCCGATCTTCGCGACGAACTGCATCGCGTGCCACGGCGCGGACGGCAAGGGCAACCAGGCCATCGGCGCCCCCAACCTGACCGACAACATCTGGCTGTTCGGCAGCTCCGAGACCGCCATGGCGGAGGGCATTACCAAGGGCCACAACCTCACGCCCAGCTCGGGCGTGACGCCGATGCCGTCGTTCGGCCCAACCCTCGGGCCCGCGAAGATCAAGCTGCTCGCTGCCTACGTCTGGGGCTTGTCCAATCCGCCGGCCTCCGTTGCGAAATAGCCGGCGCCACGATTCACGGGCCGTGCCCGCGAACCGGCGCCCATGAGTTCGACTGCGAAGCCGATGGAAGCCAAGACCGTTCCGATCAGGCCGGCTGCCGCCGCCCCCGAAGCCGGGGACGACGAGGTCGGCCTGTACGAGATACGGAAGAAGATCTATCCGCGCTCGGTCACCGGTCGCTTCGCGAACTGGCGATGGGCGATGATCATCGCCACCCAGCTCGTGTTCTACGGCCTTCCATGGCTGTACTGGAATGGCCGGCAGGCGGTGCTGTTCGATCTCACGGCGCGCAAGTTCTACATCTTCGGCCTGGTGTTCTGGCCGCAGGACGTGATTTACCTCACGATCCTGCTGATACTCGCCGCGCTGTCGCTGTTCCTGTTCACCGCGGTGGCCGGTCGGCTCTGGTGCGGCTATGCCTGCCCGCAGACGGTCTACACGGAAATCTTTCTCTGGATCGAGCGCAAGATCGAGGGCGACCGGCTCGCGCGCATCCGACTCGACGCTGCGCCGCTTTCGCTGGAAAAATTCGTCAAGAAGGCCCTGAAGCACACGGCGTGGATCACGCTGGCCGTGTGGACCGGGTACACGTTCGTGGGTTACTTCGAGCCGATCCGCGACCTGGGCGTGCGCACGATCCTGTGGAATCTGGGCGGATGGGAGGCGTTCTGGATCCTTTTCTACGGATTCGCCACCTACGGCAACGCGGGATGGATGCGCGAACAGGTCTGCAAGTACATGTGCCCGTACGCGCGTTTCCAGTCGGTCATGTTCGACCACGACACACTTGTCATCGCCTATGACAAGCGGCGCGGCGAGCCGCGCGGATCGCGCAGCAAGAAGATCGACGCAGCGGCCGCGGGCCTCGGTTCGTGCATCGATTGCAGCATCTGCGTCCAGGTCTGTCCCACGGGCATCGACATCCGCAAGGGCCTCCAGTACGAGTGCATCGGCTGCGCCGCCTGCATCGACGGCTGCGACCAGGTGATGGACAAGATGGGCTATCCGCGGGGTCTCATCCGCTACGCGTCCGAGAACTCGCTCGAGAAGGGCGAGCCCGCGGGCGCCATGTGGAGGCACATGGTCCGTCCGCGCACGGTCTTCTACGCCGCGGTACTTTTGCTGATCGCGACGGCCGCCGGCGTTTCGCTGTACTTGCGGAATCCGCTGAAGATGGATGTGATACGCGATCGCGGCGCGCTGGCGCGGGAGAGCTCTCCCGGCGTGATGGAGAACGTGTACCGCATCCAGATCATGAACACTGACGAGAAGGCGCGCAGCTTCAGGCTTTCCGTCGAAGGATTGCCCGGCATCCGCGTGGCGGATCTGCCGGAGCCGATCGAAGTCGGCGCGGCCGCGACCCGGTTGCTGCCGCTGCGGCTGCAGGTGCCCGCCGACGCGGCGGCGCCGGGGCCGCACAAGATCGAAATCGTCATCGAGGCCGTGGACGACGCGGCCATCGCCCGTCGCGAGAAATCCACGTTCATACTGCCCAAACCCTGAAGGCCCGACTTCCGTGAATGACGCCGCATTGAGCAACCGGGTGCACGTTTCCTGGTACCGACAGCGCTGGCCCTGGCTGCTGATGGCGGGCCCGGGCCTGGTCGTCGTGGCCAGCCTGTATACCGGATGGCTGGCCGTCACGAGCGACGACGGCGTCGTCGCCGACGACTATTACAAGCGCGGGCTTTCGATCAACCGGCGGCTCGAACGCGTGGATCGCGCGACCGAATTGCAGTTGACCGCAACGGTCGACGTCGGGCGCGACGGTGAAATCGTGGTGGCGCTCGAGTCGCCTTCCATGAAACCCGAAGCGACCCCGGCGGTCATTCGAGTAGCCATCGCGCATCCGACCCGCGCGGGACAGGACCGACAGGTCGAGCTGGTGCGCGGCCCCGACGGACGCTATTCGGGACGCGTCGGCAGCGTGCCTCCGGGCCGGTGGCTGGTGATTGTCGAAACCGACGCGTGGCGCCTGCCCGTGGCCGCGGTCACCGGCGAAGTCCGCGACGTGCGGCTCGGCGGCGCCAAATCCACGTCGCGCGACTGACGCACGACCACGCGCATTGCAAACGTGAACGATTCCTTGGGAATGCCTTGGCCATGAATAAGGTGACGGGACAAACGACGCGACGCCTGATGTGGGTGATCTGGCCTGCATTCCTGGTGGCGGGAGTCGCGGAGATCATCTTTTTCTCGGTGTTCGACCCTTTCGAACTCCACTTTTTCGGGAATTCGCTGGAAATGTCGCGCCAAGGCATCTACACGATGGGCTTCTTCGGGTTCTGGGGCCTGGGCGTGGCGTCGTCGGCGCTCACCATGTTCCTTGCCGCAACATCGGACGCGACCCCTGCCGGGGACGGCGACGGCGCCTAGTGTTGCGCGCGCCCCGCGCTCATTTCCGCGCGCTAGCCGCGTCCGACCAGTTGCTTCAACATCGCAAGGTCGTTGATCCTGACCGACCGGCCGGCCACGGTGACCAGGCCCTCGTCCTGGAAGCGCGAAAACAGGCGGCTGACCGTTTCGAGCTTGAGCCCCAGGAAACTGCCGATCTCCTCGCGGGTCATGCGGAGCACGAATTCGCTGGACGAATAGCCGCGGGAACGGTAACGCTCGGACAGGTTCAGCAGGAACGCGGCCAGGCGTTCCTCGGCGCGCATGCTGCCCAGGAGCAGCATCACCTTGTGGTCGCGCTCGATTTCGCGCGACAGGATCTTGTGCAGGTTGTGCTGCAGCGCCGGGACGTCCCGCGCCAGTTCCTCGATGCGGGAAAACGGGAGTACGCACAATTCGGCGTCCTCGAGCGCGGTCGCCTCGCACCCATGGTGGTCGCCGCTCATGCCGTCGAGGCCGAGCAGGTCGCCGGGCATGTGGTAGCCCGCCACCTGTTCGCGCCCATCGTCGGAGAGCACGGTCGTCTTGAGCGAACCCAGCCAGACAGCATAGAGCGAGGTGAACGGGGCTCCGTTGCGAAACAGCGGTTCGCCCTTCTTGAGCTTCAACCGGTTGCCGAGCAACGAGTCGAGCGTGGCCAGGTCTCTTTCCGCAAGCCCGACCGGCAGGCACAATGTGCGCATGTTGCAGGTCGCGCAATGCGACCGCAGGCTGTTGATGGAGACCACGGGCGCGGCCGACTGCGGTGGCAATGGGGGCTTTTGTGCGGGGTCTGACATGGTAGGAACCGGAACCTGCGTTCTCGCAGCCGCAGTCTAATGCCTTGAGCGGTTTTTTGCACGGCGCGGTCCGGTACGGCCTTTTCGCGCCGGCCCGGTCTTGAGAGGCCGCGAATTTCTGTAGGATACCCGAAAGGCACATGCCGGAGTCCGCGTTGCTTGGAGCATTTCTGGCCGGCCTTCTGGGTGGGCTGCATTGCTTTGCAATGTGCGGCGGCTGGATCGCCGCGGTGGCGCGACCATTCGGCCATCAGGGGCAGACTGAACTGTTGCCCGCGCGCGCGGTGCGATTCGGCCAGGCGGCCGCCCATGCCGGACGCCTGTCGACCTACATGTTCCTGGGCGGCGCGTTCGGCGCCGCCGGAGGCGCGGCATTCGCGGTCGCGGTCGCGCCGGTCCAGCGCGGGCTCTACGTTCTGGCCAACGTGATGCTGCTGCTGCTGGCCGTTTCGCTGGTGGCCCGGGGAAGGCCATTCGAAGCGCTCGAACGCGCGGGACTGGCCGTGTTTCGCCGATTTCTGCCCGTGGTGACCCGGCTCGCGCCGCGTCGCGGGGCCGTTTCGCGGTATCTGCTCGGCACGGTATGGGGGTTTACCCCGTGTGCGCTGGTCTATGGCGTGCTCCCTGTTGCGATGCTGTCCGGCAGCGCGGGGCATGGGGCGCTGGTCATGCTGGCGTTTGGCGCGGGAACGCTGCCCAACCTGCTGGCAGCGGGATGGACGCTCACACGCTCGCGGCGCTGGTTCGCCGACCGGCGCTACCGGCTTGCCGCCGCCGTGCTGATCGGAGGATTCGCCCTGCTGGGGCTGTACCGGGCCGCGTTCATGCCCGACGCACTGGGTCAGGGTCCGTTTTGCATCATGAGGTAGCCCCAAGCCCGTGAATTCGATCGATGACCCTCGCCAATTCCCCCGCGCCGACGCGGCCGCCGAGGAATGCGCGCGCCTGCATCGACTCGCGGCCGCGAGTCAATCAACCCAGGGTGGCGACGCCACTGCCCTGGACCGGCAGATCGTCCTCGCGTTATCGGCACTGCTGGCGCCCGGCAACGGCGACCGCCTCGCCGCCGTGTTCGCGACGACGCCGACGGTGGCCGTGCACCGTCACCTGTGGCGGCTCCTGGTGCGATGCGAGCAGGAAACGCGCGCAATTGGGAACGTGGATTTGGCCGCGACCCTTTTCGCCATTCCTGTCGTAGTCATCGCCGGCATCGAAGGCGACCGACCGTCGCAGCATGCGATTCCGTGTGTTCTTGACGACGCCGGGGCTCTTGCGGCGATCCTGCGGGAACACGGCGCACTGGCGGGAAACCAGACCGTCGCCTTGTCCAACGTCCTCGTCTCGACCGGCGCGATCGATTTGCCGAGATTGCCCGGGATTCTTGCCTTTCGCTCGTTGCCGGAGGCGAAGATCGCGGCGCGCGAACTCGAGCCCACTCCCATCGTCCTTTCGCCGGGCGCTGAAACGGTCCACCTGCGATTCCTCCTCGGAACCGCGATCGCCGCCCCGGGCGTGGACCTGCTCGTCGACGAGCGCGCCGGTACGTGGGGAATGCCATTCACGCAGGAGCTGACCCGGCAACTGGCCGCCTCGGTCGGGAGTCCGATCGACCAGCCCGCCGCAACATCCGGAGTGTCCGTCCTGGCGCTGCCGCGCGCCCCGCAATCGCTGCTGCGGGCCTTGAGGCAGGGTCGCGCATCCCAGCGCGAGGTCGGCGCGCGCATCTTCGCCAGCAATGCCATTCGCAAGCTGCGTGCCTCGGTGGGCGAGCCCACGGCGGTGATCAGCGCCCATCGAGCACCCGATGCCATCGATGGCGGCGAGTTGCGGCTGTCCCTGTCGTCGCCGTTCGATCCGCGCGAGGCGGAAGGCTTTCGCTGCCCGCTCCATCCGCTCGATCGCGTCGAGGACGTTTTGAACATGCTGACGGACCTGCTGGCCGAGTGCCGCGTGACCGACGTGCGCGTCGCTGCCGGCATCCATGCCGACCGCGACCCGGCCACCGGACTGCCGCTGCTGTTCAAGGGCGAGGTGTCGCCGACGGCGCCGCTTCGCGTGCATTGATCTGCCGCTTGCGACGGCCGGCTTGGGGGCCGTCGTCGATCGTGCTGCCCGCCCAACGAGGTGGATGCGTCAGTCTGCCAGCGCCACGTTTGGCACGGAGGCCTCGGCAGAGTCCCGTCGCTTGACGCGCCCGGCGCCGCTGATGCTTTCGCGCAGGACCGGGTCGCCTATGTATTCGACCACCCCGGCACCCGAGACGCTGACCTGCAACTTCTTGCGCGCGTGGACGACGATCTTGCCTGCCCCGCTGACCTCGACCGTCGCGTTGTCGCTGACGAGCTTGGCGGCCTGGTAGTCCGCGGCGCCTGAAATGGAAAGCTTCTGGTTGACGACCTGGCCCGCGAGTTCGGCCTTCAGCCCGCCGGAACCGTCGACCGTCAGCGTCTCGGCGCGAAGATCGTCGATCTGCAGCGCCGTGCCCCCGGAGCCATCGATGCTCAACGCCGGGACCTGGATCGAGTGGGCGTTGATTCGTACCGCCCCGGCGGCATCAATGCCTTCGAGGTTCTTGAAATGGACCGTGATCTGGGCAGCGCCCGCCGGCCCGCGCCCGAACAGGTTGCTCCACCAGCGCGAGCCGTCGACCGCCTTGATGACCAGCGTTTCCTTCTGCACCTTGACGTTGACCTGGGCGCCGCTGGTCTGGGGAACGGTGGCCACCAGCGGCCCATTCGTATCCTGCACCAGGGTGAGGACCGCAGAGCCGGAGATCTCGATGCGCTTGAACGGTCCCAAGGGGGTCGATTCGGCCTGGGGTTCGTCCTTCCGGTCAGGACTTTGCGCCAGCGCGAGCCCGGTCAGGCACGCGGCAATGACGATCGACAACAGGATCACGATGGGGAGGGAAAAGCGGCGCATGGCGGTCTCGGCGGGAATGCGGGTTCCGGGGTGTCCGCTCATTAGATGCGGCGCGAGCGGCTGGCGGATTCGTCCGGGACGGCACGGCCGCCGTGCGATCCGGGTGCGGGTCGGCGCCGTTCCACCATGGAAAGCGCCTGCCCGGGACCGGTCTCCGGCAAGGTGGCCGGCAAAGGAGTTCCGCGGGACGTCAAGATATCGGCGGCAGCAGGTCGCGCAGCAGCCGGTGCTGAATCTTGCCAGTCGCAGTCCGGGGCATCTGCGCTTCGCTGATGAAGGTCAGCGACCGGGGCCGCTTGTAACCCGCGATCCGATCCCGGCACCAGGCGAGAAGGTCGGCCTCGGAGGCGGTCGCTCCCGCGCGCCGCACGACAAACGCGTGCACGGACTCGCCCCACTTTGCGTCCGGCGCGCCGATCACGGCGACGTCCTGCACGTCCGGATGGCCGGCAAGCAACCCCTCGATCTCGGAAGGATAGATGTTCTCGCCGCCGCTGATGATCATGTTGCTCTTCCGGTCGACCAGGTGATAGAAGCCGTCCGCGTCGCGCCGGGCAAGGTCGCCGACCGTGCACCACGCGCCGCGGAAAGCTTCGGCCGTCTTGTCCGGGTGCTTCCAGTAGCCATCGAACGCATAGGGCGTCCGCGAGTACAGTTCGCCGACTTCGCCGTCGGGCACGTCGTCTCCGTTGGCATCGAGGAGCCTGATCGGTCCCGACCCCGTCCATTCGCGCCCGACCGAGCCGAGCTTCGTCAGCTGCTCGCCGGGTCGCAGGAGCGTTACCCAGCCTGCCTCGGTCGAGCCATAGAGTTCGAACAGCTGCGAATGGCTGAAGTGGGCCATGATCGCGACTTTCGTCTCGCGTCGCGCCGGCGCCGAGGAAATCATGAGCTTGCTGACGCTGCCGACGTCGTACCTGCGTTTCACGGCATCGGGAAGGTCGAGCATCATGATGTAGTGGGTCGGCACCAGCGAAGTGAACGTGATTTTCTGTTCCGACAGTGTCTTGAGCAGCTGCTCGGCGTCGAAATGCCGGTGGTCGTCGATGACGCAGGTGGCGCCCAGGTAAGTAAACGTGAATGCGAAATACAGCGAATTCGCGTGGCACATCGGCATGACGAGCAGCGCGACATCGTCGTGCGTGAGCCCCATGTCGAGCGCGGTCACCAGGGAAATCAGCGCACTGCCCGCATGGTTGCGGATGGCTCCCTTGGGCTTGCCCGTCGTGCCGGAGGTATACATGAGTGCCCAGGTATCCTCCGGCGCGACTTGCAGCGCCGGCGCGACCGGAGATGCGGCCGCGAGAATCGCCTCGTAATCCAGCCATCCGGGGGGCGCGACATCGGTGCCGAAATGGATGAATCCCGACGGCGCGACCGCCAGTCGGCCACGCAGCGGCTCGATCCGGTCCACGAGGTCGTGTTGCACGACAAACGCCCGCGCATCGCAATTCGTCGCGATGTATTCGATCTCGGCGGTCACGAGCCGGAAGTTGACGGGGACGGCGACCAGGCCCGCGCGCGCGAGCGCGACGTAGATTTCCATCCACTCCGCGCAGTTGTAGGCAAGCAGCGCGACGCGGTCGCCCTTGACGAGGCCCAGGCTCGTGAGCGCATTGGCAAGGCGCGTCGCGCGCTCGTTCCACTGGGCGAAGGTTAGACTGCGGCGGGAGTCGCGGACGGCGACCTTGTCCGGCTGCAATCGCGCGCCTGCCGCGACGATCTCGGCGACGGTCAGCAGCGGACTCACGGCCGGCGTCGCGCGCGCTCCGCGTCGTCCCAGGAAGTGAGTGCCTGGTAGTCGGGGACCCAGCCCAGGCCCTTCCCCGCGTCGGACGACAGCGCGTACCGCGTGACGACGACATCGAGCAGCGCCGGCGCGTTGGCGAGCGCAGCCGCGAGTGCGGCCGGAAGGCGCGCGGGATCGGTCACCCGTTCCGCGTGCAGGCCGAACGCCCGCGCCATCGCGGCGTAGTCGGACCAATCCAATGTCGTGCCCACGACGCGGCCGCCGTAATTCAATTCCTGGTCGAGGCGTTCGATGTTCCATGCGGCATTGTTGGCCACGATGAAGACGGCCTTGGCACCATGACGCTTCGCCGAGTCGATCTCCATCGCGTTGATGCCGAATGCACCGTCCCCGGTGACGACCACGACCTGCCGCTGCGGATGCAGCAACGCGGCAGCGACGCCGTAGGGCACGCCGACGCCGAGGCAGCCGAACGTGCCGGAGTCGAGGTAGGTGCGGGGCGGGAGTCCCATCCGGGAAAAACTCAGGATGTCTCCGCCGTCCGCGATCGTTATCGCATCGGGCCGGAGCGCGGCGTGCAGCTCCGCGAAGATCCGGTTGGGATGCATGTGCCCGTCCTCGCCAGGCGGCGCGGTCGCCAGCGACTCGGCGTATTTTGCCGCGCGCCGCGTGTGCTCGGCGCGCAGCATTGCGCTCCATTCCGCGTCGAGTTGCGGCGGCCGGACGGGGATTGCCTGCGAGAGCGCCGCGAGCGCCCTGGCCGGACAGGCGAACAACTCGACCTCGCCCCGTCGATTTTCGCGCAGTTCCTCCCAGTTGTCGCCGATGCGGATGAAGCGTGCGAGGGGAAAGGCAACGGGGGAACCGTAGGCGGTCTGGTAGTCGAGCTTGCGGCCGATGACGACCACGACGTCGGCCTCCTGCATCGCCTTGGCCCGCACGGCCCCGACCACGGATGGGTGCGATGCGGGGACGAGATTGCGGCTCTCCTGCGTGTCGATATACACGGCGCCCGTGCGGTCCAGGAAATGCACGAGCTCGTCGCGCGCGTCCAATGCGCCGCGACCCGACAGCACCAGCAGGCGGCGGGCTTGCCCGATGATCTCGACGGCCCGCCCGACTTCGGACGGGTCCGGCGGCACGCGACGCGGCGGCTTGGCCGCAAGCCATTCCGGCAGCACGAGGCTTGGCGGCACGGTTTCGCGCAACACGTCGGTGGGGATTTCCACGTAAACCGGGCCCGGCGCATTGCCGTCGCCCAGCGCCGTTGCATACGCCTTGTCGAGGTCGCGCAGCACGTTGTCCGCGACGCGCAGCGTGCGGGACAGGCGAGTGACGGGCCGCATGACCTCGGCGTGCGCAATTCCCTGCAGCGGTCCGAGATCGTCCTGCGCGCGCGGGGCGCAGCCGCCGATCAGCATCACCGGCACGCGTTCCAGCTGCGCGTTGGCAATCGCCGTGACGCAATTGGTGACGCCGGGACCGGCCGTGACCATCGCGATGCCGACGGTGCCCGTCAGCACGGCATGTGCGTGCGCCATGTGCACGGCGGCCCCTTCGTCGCGCACGTCGATGATACGCACCCCGCGCTGACCCAGCTGGTCCCAGATCGGCTGGATATGCCCGCCCTGCAGCCCGAATATGCGATCGACGCCGCGGGCGAGCAGGAATTCGACGACCAGTTCAGCGACGGTTGCTGCGCGTTGAGCCATCGAGAGCCTCCTTGAATCGCCGGTGCTTCCGGATCCGTGCGGTGGAAATACTAGTGGTGAACCCTGCAATCGGCAACATTGAGGGGAGTCGTCGACCGCGGATCAATCGCCGGACTGCCTGCGCAGGTGGGCGTTGTATCGCTTGGCCTTGGCCACGTAAACCTCCGCCATGACGCGAAGGCCAGCCACTTCCGCATCCGTCAGCGTGCGAACCACTTTGCCGGGCGTCCCCATGACCAGCGAGCGATCGGGAATCACCTTGCCCTCGGGAATCAGCGCGCAGGCGCCGATGAGGCATTCCCGCCCGACGACCGCGTGATTCAGGACCACCGCCTTGATGCCGATGAGCGAGCCTTCGCCGATCGTGCAGCCATGCAGCATCACCTGGTGACCGACGGTGACCGCGGGTCCGACGGCGAGCGGAATGCCGGCGTCGGTGTGCAGGACGGAACCATCCTGGATGTTCGATCCTGCGCCAATGTGGATGCGATCGTTGTCGCCCCGGACCACCGCCTGGAACCAGATCGAGGCCTGCCGCTCGAGCACCACGTCTCCCACGATCGCGGCATCCGGCGCCAGGAAATGGCCGTCGCCGCGCAATTCGATCCGATGTTCGCCGAGTGAGTAAATCATTGTCCGGTCCTATCGCGGGGAAACGAAGTGGATGTCGCCATACCAGGCCTCCGCGCTGCCGCCGGTATTGTCGGTGTCGGTCAGCACGCCCACGTCGGTGAGCATGCCGGGTTCTTCGCCGAAAGCGCGGCGGAAATCCTCGAGCAGGTTGCGCGACAGCACCTGCCATTTGCCGACGCCGGCGGCGCCGGACGACGCGACCACCATCTGCACGCGCCGTGTGTGCGGATTGGGGATGACCGTTCCGACGGGCGCCTTGTTCGACCAGATGTAAATGATCTCGGCGTACGGCAGGTCGCGCCCGGTCACCGTCCTGGCCAGCGCCGCGGACGACCGCTCGAGGATGCTGAACTTCGACCGGTCGCCGTCGAATCCGAACACCCACCGGGCCGGCGAATCTTCCTTGCCGGCGACGCTGTTGTCGGCGCCGTCAATGAGCCTGGCGACCTTCCAGCGCCATTCGACCACGGGCGCCGCCCGGATGTCGAAGTTGACGGCATAGGACAGCGCGCTGGCGGCCGCCTCGGCGCTGGCACGCAACACGGTGCGGCCATCGTCGTCGACGAGCTTGTACTCCGTCGGGCGCTTGCCGCCGCCCAGGCTGAACGGCGTCCATCCGCGAGGCAGCGGGCCGCCGGGCTTTCCTGCCGAGAAGGGAGCGACCAGCGGCGCGGCCTCCAACCGGTCCTGCGCATGTGCTGCGGGGACGGAAAGGACGACGGCCGCTGCCAGCCCAAGGACGGGGATTCTCATGGCGGCGATAGTGCGGAACGGTGCGGCGGTCTCGCGCAGCTATGATATCGTGGTTTTCTGATCGACCCCATCTACGCTTCCGCGAGAGTCCCGCAATGAGCTTCGACCTGGTCCCTGCCGGCAAGGATGTGCCCAACGACTGCAATGTGATCATCGAAATTCCGATGCGTGCGGACCCGATCAAGTACGAGGTGGACAAGGAGACGGGTGCCGTGTTCGTCGACCGATTCATGTCCACGGCCATGCACTACCCCACCAACTACGGCTATATCCCGCACACGCTGTCCGACGATGGCGACCCGTGCGACGTGCTGGTGCTGTCGCCGGTGCCGCTCATCACCGGTGTCGTCGTGCGCTGCCGGCCGATCGGGATGCTCAAGCTGGACGACGAGGCCGGCGGCGACGCCAAGATCCTGGCCGTGCCGATTGACAAGCTGTCCTCGCTGTACCGCAACGTGCAGTCGCCTCGCGACCTGCCCGAAATCACGACGCGCCAGATCGCGCATTTTTTCGAGCACTACAAGGATCTCGAACCGGGCAAGTGGGTTCGCGTCGGAATCTGGGTCGATGCCGCGGAAGCCAAGCAGGAGATTCTCGACGGCGTGGCGCGCTACCTCGCGGCGCGCAAGAAGAAGTAGCCGCTTCACCGTGCCCCTCGCCTCGATCGACGCGCCGTTCTCCATGGCGCGAGGTGCCGATGAAATATCGACGGCGCGCGAACGCCTCGACGTCCCCCTGATCCACGGCTTTCTCAGTCAGAGCTACTGGTCTCCCGGGATTCCGCGAGATCTCGTGGAACGGGCAATTGCCGGGTCGCTGAATTTCGGGCTGTACCGGGACGGGCGCCAGATCGGGTTTGCGCGGGTGGTCACCGACGGCGCCACGTTCGCGTACTTCGCCGACGTTTTCGTGCTGCCCGGCTACCGCGGCCAGGGCCTCGCCACCTGGCTCATGACCACCGCGCTCACGCATCCGGCACTGACCGGGCTGCGCCGGTACCTGCTCGCGACGCGCGACATGCATGCGCTCTATGCGCGCTGCGGGTTCGTGCCGCTCCCCCATCCGGAGCGTTTCATGGAAATTCATCGTCCCGACATCTACCTATCCGCGCGAGGCTGATCCGGTGCGTGCGCACCCGCGCGGCGCCGCGTTGTTCCCCGCGCTGTTCGTGCTGCTGTGGAGCACCGGATTCATCGCCGCCAAGTACGGCCTCCCCTACGCGCCGCCGTTCACGTTCCTGCTCTATCGCTTCGTGCTGGTCGCCGCACTGATGCTGCTGGTTGCACTGGCGACGCGCGCGCCCTGGCCGCGCCGACGCACGGAGTACCTGCACGTCGCGGTCGCGGCGTTTCTCGTGCACGGCCTGTACCTCGGAGGGGTGTTCGTGGCGCTGGACGGCGGCATGCCGGCGGGCACCAGTGCCATGCTGGTCGGCCTGCAGCCGATCCTCACGGTGTTCCTCGCGTGGATGTGGCTGCGCGAACGCGTCGTGCCGCGACAATGGGCCGGACTTGCGCTCGGCCTTGCGGGCGTCTACTTGGTGATCCGGCACAAGGTCGACTTCGCGGGCGGGCATGGCGGCCTGCTGCCGTCGGCAATTGCGCTGGCCGGAATCAGCGTGGGTACGCTGTACCAGAAGCGTCACGCCGGTCACGTCGATCTGCGCGCCGGCGCGGTCATCCAGTTCACGGCCTGCGCGCTTCTCTATGCGCCGCTGGCCTTATGGTTCGACGTGCGTCCGGTTCAATGGGTGGCGCCGTTCCTGTTCGCGCTCGGCTGGTCGGTGGTGGTGCTGTCGGTGGGCGCCATCAGCCTTCTCTACTGGCTGCTGAGGCATGGCGCGGCGTCCGGGGTTGCTCGACTCTTCTACCTCGTGCCGCCGGTGACCGCGGTGGAGTCGTGGTTGCTGTTCGGCGAGACGCTGGACGCTCTGGCCATCGTGGGAATGATGCTCATTGCCGCAGGCGTAATCCTGGCGCGATCCAGGGCCTAGGACCCCGCCTTGCCGTCGCGAACAATGCGCGTCCCGGCAATGCGGTCATGCAGGAACTGCCTGTCGGGATCGCCAATCGCCCAGATGAAGTTGAGCGCCGCGAGTCCCAGCGCAAGGTCGCCATGGCCGCCGGGACGCAGCAGCACATAGGCGACAAGCGCGAGCGACGGCCCGATCCATGCGGCCAGATATCGCAACAGTGCCGTCTTGCGGGAAGGCGACGCCCCGTCCGGCATGGCGATGCGCATGCGCCACGTCTTGAGCGGAAGCGTGCGGCGGCCGCCTGTCCAACTCCAGACGAAGTAGAGGGCCACGACCGAAAACAATACGCAGAAGAGGATCACGCGCGCCGGCAGCGGCGGCACGCTGAGATCGGTGGCGGAGGCCGCGGTTCCCGGCGTGACCAGCGGGAGCATCAGGAACCCGGTGATGAAGACCAGTGCCGTCGCCAGAAGGCCTTCGTACAGTGCCGCGCCCAATCGCACCCAAAGGCCGGCGCGGGTCGATCCGGCAGACGCGGCGGGACCGATGCCGATCAAGGCCGGGTGCCGGGCGGTGCGGAGGCGGGCGGGGGAACCGGATTGGGCGGAACCTGGGCCGACGGGATCGGGGACGCGGCCGGCGGCGCCGGCGGGGAAGCGAGTCCCGGAGAACCTGGCGACTTGCCCGGAACCGCCGACGTTCCGGCGGGCGGGTGGCTCAAGGGCGCTGCCGGCTTCATCGCGAGTTCGCGCTTGGTTTCCGGAGGCAGGTTCTGGTACTGCTGCCAGCGCTGCTGTGCTTCCGCCTTCTTTTCCGGGGGCAGCTGCTTGAAGTCCTTGTACTGCTCCCGCGCCACTGCTCGCTGCTCCGGCGTCAATTGCGCCCACGAACGCATTTGCTGCTGCACGCGTTGCTGCTCGTCGGGTGCCATCTTGGGGTAGCGATGCGCCAAGCCGCGCCACTTCTGCTTGCGCTGCGCGTCGAGCTTGTCCCACTCCGGCGCAAGCGGGGCGAGCATCGACTGCTCCTGCGGGGTCAACTGCGACCATGATGGCGAGCGCATCGTGATCTGCCCCTGCGCGGGGATGGGGGCCAGCGCCGCGGCCACAGCGAGCATCAGGACAAACCCCGTTTGAAACAACCCCGACGTGAGCCGGGGTTCTTGCGGCACCAGCCTCAGTCTTCGTCGCGCGCTAGCCAATTTCGGAATCCCTTATCCAGGTACGCGTCGATGGGCAGGTCCGACGACAGGATCTGGGCGTCCAGTTCCACGATCTCGTTTACTTGCTGGTAGGCCCGCCATTGCTGATAGCCGAACACCGCGGCGGCGATGATGGCGATTCCCAGCCAGAAGCGCGCGCTGGTCCAAAGACCGCGTCCGGGAGACGGCCCGGCTCCGGTGCCGCCGGCAAAGGCATGCGCCAGGCGGGATTGGGACACTGGGCGGGCTTCCGGCTCGCCAAGGCGCGCGATGGCGGCGGCGCGCGCCTGCTGCAGGCGATAGGCGGTGCCAGCCTTGAGTTCCGAAGTCCCGTGGTCCAGGTAACCCGTTAATTTTTTGGCGAAATTGTCGTCTTGGGCGGTCATAGGTGCAATCCCTTGGCCTTGAGGGTCAGGGACAGGGCATGGACGGCGCGGGAACAGTGGGTCTTCACACTGCCTTCGGAACAACCCATCGCCGCGGCGGTTTCCGCCACGTCCAGCTCTTCCCAGTAACGCAACAGGAACGCTTCCCGTTGACGCGGGGGCAGCCGCATCAGTGCCTGCTCGATCAATCCTACAACCTGACCTTGTTCGAACTGTTTCGCCGGATCGACCGTCGCATTCGAGTCAGATTTTGCCGACAAAGTTTCAAGAATATCGTAATCGTCATCCTTTTCATCACCTTTCCCGAAGGCGGAGAGGAGCGTTGTCCACGTGTTGCGCACTTTTTGGCGCCGGAAATGATCGTGGATCGTGTTCTGCAGGATGCGCTGGAACAGCATCGGCAGCTCGGCCAGCGGTTTGGCGGCGTATTTCTCGGCCAGCTTGAGCATCGCATCCTGCACGACGTCCAGCGCCGCGTCCTCGTCGCGCACGGCGAACATCGCCTGCTTGAAGGCGCGCCGCTCGACTTCCGCGAGAAAACCCGAAATTTCCTGTGGTGTAGCCAGTTTGGGCGATCAGCAGCGAAAAATTCGAAGGTTACAGTGTCGAAGCTTAGGTGGCCATTAACGCCGGCGGCGAAACGGGATGCTGCAGCACAACACATTTCCGGCAACGCGGCTTGACCGGCGAGGGCTTTTCCCGCTAATGTCTTGTTTCCGGACCGCGAGGTACGGATGTTGTGCTGCAAAAAAACAGCCGTTCGCGTTCCCTCCATCGGGGCCACAAGCCTCGGGGAGTCACCCCAGGAATGCGCGCGGTACTTGTTTGCGATTCGCCGCTTTTTACCCAAGCAGCGGCTTTCTACCCGAGCGAAGCTTAGGTTTCGCGCACGCCACCCCTGTGCGCAATGCAACAAAGGCAGATCCCGGCACCTGCACGTGCGTGGTACCGGGGCGGGACTCATTCACGCTAGGGCAATGCCATGCAACTCACGGGTGCGGAAATCGTCATCCGCTGTCTCCAGGAAGAAGGCGTCGAGTACGTCTTCGGGTATCCGGGCGGCGCGGTGCTCAACATCTACGACGAGCTTTTCAAGCAGGAGGTCGTCAAGCACGTGCTGGTCCGACACGAGCAGGGCGCGCTGCATGCCGCGGACGGCTACTCGCGCTCGTCGCACAAGACCGGCGTGGCGCTGGTGACTTCAGGACCGGGCGTGACCAACGCCGTCACGGGCATCGCCACCGCCTACATGGACTCGATCCCCATGGTCGTGCTGACCGGCCAGGTTCCGACGCATGCGATCGGCCAGGACGCCTTCCAGGAATGCGATACGGTCGGCATTACGCGTCCATGCGTGAAGCACAACTTCCTGGTGAAGGACGTCAGGGAACTGGCGGTCACGATCAAGAAGGCGTTTTACCTCGCGGCCACCGGGCGACCCGGGCCGGTATTGGTCGACATTCCCAAGGACGTGACCCAGGCGTCGACGGAGTTCTCGTATCCCAAGACGGTCTCGCTGCGTTCCTACAATCCGGTCACCAAGGGGCACGCCGGGCAGATCAAGAAGGCGGTCCAGCTGCTGCTCGACGCCAAGCGCCCCATGGTCTATTCGGGCGGCGGCGTGGTGCTGAACAACGCGTCGTCGCAGCTGACCCGCCTTGTCCGCCTGCTGGGGTTTCCCTGCACCAACACGCTGATGGGCCTTGGCGGCTTTCCGGCCACCGATCCGCAATTCACCGGCATGCTGGGAATGCACGGCACGTACGAATCGAACATGGCGATGCAGAACTGCGACGTGCTCATCGCCGTCGGCGCGCGCTTCGACGACCGCGTGATCGGCAATCCGGAGCACTTCTTCCGCAACGACCGCAAGATCATCCACATCGACATCGACCCGTCGTCCATCTCGAAGCGCGTGAAGGTGGACGTGCCCATCGTCGGCTACGTGTCGGATGTGCTGGACGAAATGCTCAAGCTCATCGAGTCCTCGCCGCAGCGTCCCGACCCCGCGGCGCTCAAGGCGTGGTGGGCCGACATCAAGGAGTGGCAGCGCAAGGACTGCCTCAAGTTCGACACCGGCAGCAAGCTGATCAAACCGCAGTTCGTGATCCAGAAGCTCTACGAGCTCACCCAGGGCGACGCATTCATCACTTCGGACGTCGGCCAGCACCAGATGTGGGCCGCGCAATACTACAAGTTCGACAAGCCGCGGCGCTGGATCAATTCGGGCGGCCTGGGCACGATGGGCTTCGGGCTGCCGGCGGCGATGGGCGTGCAGCTCGTCAATCCGGGCGCGACGGTCGCTTGCGTCACGGGCGAGGCGTCGATCCAGATGTGCATCCAGGAGCTTTCCACCTGCAAGCAATACCACCTCCCGATCAAGATCGTGAACCTCAACAACCGGTACATGGGCATGGTGCGGCAGTGGCAGCAGTTCTTCTACGGCAATCGCTACGCCGAGTCGTACATGGACGCGCTGCCGGACTTCGTGAAACTGGCCGAGGCCTACGGCCATGTCGGCATGAAGGTCGAGAAGCCGGGCGACGTCGAAGGCGCGCTGAAGGAAGCGCTGAAGCAGCCGGACCGGCTGGTGTTCCTGGACTTCATCACCGACCAGACCGAGAACGTGTTCCCGATGGTGCCGGGCGGCAAGGGCCTCACCGAGATGATCCTGGCGGAAGAGCTATGAGCGCCGCCGGGCCGTCCCAGGTCGCTCGCTCCCTTTGGGGGAGACGCGCGAAGCGCGTTTCGGGGGAGGATTTCCGATGAGACACATCCTTTCGATACTCGTGGAGAACGAGGCTGGCGCGCTGTCGAGGATATCGGGCCTGTTTTCCGCGCGGGGATACAACATCGAGTCGCTGACCGTGGCTCCGACGGAAG
Source organism: Casimicrobiaceae bacterium (assembly GCA_035430095.1). Taxonomy (GTDB): domain Bacteria; phylum Pseudomonadota; class Gammaproteobacteria; order Burkholderiales; family Casimicrobiaceae; genus VBCG01. The sequence continues at coordinate 39,031 of DAOMGB010000003.1, forward strand.
ATCCGACGATGTCGCGGATGACCATTGTCACGGTCGGGTCCGAGGACGTGGTCGAGCAGATCACCAAGCAGCTGAACAAGCTGGTCGAGGTGGTGAAGGTCGTGGACCTGACCGAGGGCAACCACATCGAGCGCGAGCTGATGCTGGTCAAGGTCCGCGCGTCCGGCAAGGACCGGGAGGAGATGAAGCGGCTCGCCGACATCTTCCGCGGTCGCATTCTCGACGTCACCGACAAGAGCTACACGATCGAACTGACCGGCACCGGGAGCAAGCTCGACGCGTTCATCCAGTCGATCGAGCCGGGAGTGATCCTCGAGACCGTCCGCACGGGTGCGTCCGGCATCGGGCGCGGCGAGCGGATCCTGCGCGTTTAGAGCGGGCACTGCCACACGGAGCGACCCGGGCGACAAGGCGCCGACGTCGTCCCCGCGCAGGCGGGGACCCGAAGGCTTCCTCGGACGACACTGGAATCCCGCCTTCGCGGGAAAGACACAACAGGGAAAACAGGAAGAAAATCATGATGAAGGTTTACTACGAAAAGGATGCGGACCTGTCGCTGGTCAAGGGCAGGAAGGTCACTATCGTCGGCTACGGCTCGCAGGGCCACGCACACGCGCAGAACCTCAATGACTCGGGCATCAAGGTCACCGTCGGCCTGCGCAAAGGCGGCGCATCGTGGGACAAGGCAAAGAAGGCGGGCCTGAAGGTGGCCGAGATCGCCGACGCGGTGAAGAGCGCCGACATCGTGATGATGCTGATGCCCGACGAGAGCATAGCCGCCACGTACGCCGCCGAAGTCGAACCCAACATCAAGAAGGGCGCGATGCTTGCGTTCGCGCACGGCTTCAACATCCACTACGGCCAGGTCAAGCCGCGCGCCGACCTGGACGTGGTCATGATCGCGCCCAAGGCGCCGGGCCATACCGTGCGCTCGACCTATGTCGCGGGCGGCGGCGTGCCGATGCTGATCGCGGTGCACCATGACGCGTCGAAGAAGGCCCGCGACGTGGCGCTGTCGTACGCTGCGGCGATCGGCGGCGCTCGCGCCGGCGTCATCGAGACCAACTTCCGCGAAGAAACAGAGACGGACCTCTTTGGCGAACAGGCGGTGCTGTGCGGTGGGACGGTCGAGCTGATCAAGGCGGGCTACGAGACTCTGGTCGAGGCAGGGTACGCTCCGGAAATGGCGTATTTCGAATGCCTGCACGAATTGAAGCTGATCGTCGACCTGATCTACGAAGGCGGCATCGCCAACATGAATTACTCGATCTCCAACAATGCCGAATACGGCGAGTACGTGAGTGGTCCCAAGGTCGTCACGGCGGAGACCAAGAAGGCGATGAAGGAGATGCTGACTCGCATCCAGACCGGCGAGTACGCGAAGGACTTCATCCTCGAGAACCGCGCGGGTGCGCCGACGCTGCTGTCGCGCCGCCGGATCATGTCCGAGCATTCGATCGAAGTGGTGGGAGAAAAGCTGCGCTCGATGATGCCCTGGATCAAGAGGAATAAACTGGTCGACCAGACGCGCAATTAGCACGGCGTTCCCGGCGGAGGCGCAATGCGACCGCGGCATCGGCGGTACCATCGCATCGGACGGCAGCAGGGGTGGGTCGGCCTGATTGTCATCCTGCTCGCGATGGTCATCGTCGCCTGGCTGGCCAGGGATGCGCTGAAGGAATACGGGCTGCTCGCCGACGTCCAGAAGCAGCCCAGGCCGACCGCCGATTCGGTGCGCGGCGCGGGTGTCGGAGTCACCGGCGCGGGGCCGGACGCAACGACCGTTACGCCGGCGCCGATCAACGCGCTTGAAAGGGCGCGCGGCGTCCAGGACATGGTCAGGGAGCAGGCGGCCGAGCAGGCCAGGCGCATCGACGACGGCACCCGATAGGGCCGCCCGGCCGGTCGTAGGGCATAATCCGCCACGTGCCCGTCCCGTCGCCGTTTCACCCACGCTCACACGAAGCGATGAACGACAACTATCCGCATCCGATCGTCGCCCGCGAAGGCTGGCCGTTCCTGGCAATCGCTGCAGTGGTCGCGGTGGTGTTGACGGTCCTGGGCTGGTTCATCCTCGCGGTGCTGGCCTGGATCGTCTTCGCGTTCATACTGCAGTTCTTCCGCGACCCCGCACGCGCCATTCCACAGGACGCGAACGCCGTGCTGTCGCCTGCCGACGGCCGGGTCGTCGTGGTGGGGAAAGCGCGCGATCCCTATCTCTCGCGCGACGCGCTCAAGATCAGCGTGTTCATGAACGTGTTCAACGTTCATTCGAACCGCAGCCCCGTCGACGGAGGCGTCGTCAATCGCTGGTATCACCCCGGCAGCTTTCTGAACGCCGCGCTGGAAAAGGCCTCACTCGAGAACGAGCGCAACGCGCTGCATCTGCGCACGCCGTCGGGGCAGGACATCACCTGTGTGCAGATCGCCGGGCTGATCGCGCGGCGGATCCTCTGCTACGTGGATGCCGGCGCCACGCTGAAGCGCGGCCAGCGCTATGGCTTCATCCGCTTCGGTTCACGCGTCGACGTCTACCTGGACCCCGCAGCCAAGCCTCGCGTTGCCGTCGGCGACGTCGTCGCCGCCACCGAGACCGTCCTCGCGGAACTGCCCTGAATGCGGCCGTCCCGATTGTGAGCCACGGAAACTGCTGCTAGTCTCGACCAGGCCATGCACGACGACTACGACCAGGAACGCATGCTGCAGAAGAACCGCATACGCCGCCGCGGCATCTACCTGCTGCCCAACCTGTTCACGACGGCGGCGCTGTTCGCCGGGTTCTACGCCATCGTGCAGGCGATGAACCTCACGTTCGATCGCGCGGCCTTCGCCATATTCATCGCCATGGCGCTCGATGCGCTGGATGGCCGCGTGGCGCGACTCACCAAGACGCAAAGCGCGTTCGGCGCCGAGTACGACAGCCTTTCGGACATGGTGTCGTTCGGAGCAGCGCCCGCACTGGTGATGTACGAGTGGGTGTTGCGCGACATGGGCAAGCTTGGGTGGTTCGCCGCGTTCGTGTACTGCGTGTGCGCCGCGCTTCGCCTGGCGCGATTCAACACCCTGCTGGAAGTCGCCGACAAGCGCTGGTTCACCGGCATTCCCAGCCCCGCGGCCGCGGCCCTCGTTGCCGGCTTCGTATGGATTGCCGACGACTACAACATCGACCCGCTGACGATCCGGTGGTGGGCCTGGTGCGTGACTCTGTTCGCGGGGCTGACGATGGTGAGCAACCTCAAGTACTGGAGCTTCAAGACGATCAACCTGCGCAAGAGCGTGCCGTTCGTGGCGGTCCTGCTGGTGGCGGTGTTCATAGCGCTCCTGTCCTATCAGCCCGCCATCGTGCTGTTCGCCGGCTTCGTGGCCTACTCCATTTCCGGGTACGTGGTCTCCGGCTGGCTGCTGATCCGCCGAAAGCGCGGCGCCGGCAGCGCTTCGTAGGTTGCGGCGATGGCGTTGCATGAACCGCGCATCGCGGTGCTGATCCCCTGCTACAACGAGGCATTGACCGTCGGCCGCGTCATCGCGGATTTCCGGAAGGCGCTGCCGGATTCGACGATCTACGTTTACGACAACCGCTCCACCGATGGAACCGGCGACCTCGCGCGGGCGGCGGGGGCGCGCGTGCGGCGCGAAATGCGGCCGGGAAAGGGCGTGGTGGTGCGCCGTATGTTCGCCGAGATCGACGCCGACATCTATGTGATCACGGACGGCGATGCCACCTACGACGCGACCCGCGCGCCGGAGATGGTGGCGGCGCTCGTCAACGACGACCTGGACCTTGTGACGGGGCTTCGCGACGACGAGGGCCGCGACGCCGCATACCGGCGCGGCCACCGTTTCGGCAATCGCGCGTTCAATGCGTTGCTGGGAGTGCTGTTCGGCGAGCGGCCCACCGACATGTTCTCGGGCTATCGCGTGCTTTCGCGCCGCTTCGTCAAATCGTTTCCGATGGAGGCGCGCGGCTTCGAGATCGAGACCGAACTCACAGTGCACGCGCTGGAACTGCGCGTACCCACCGCGGAGATCCGCACGCGCTATTTCGAGCGACCGGAGGGATCGTCCAGCAAGCTTTCCACGTACCGCGATGGCGCGCGCATCCTGGCCACGATGGCGCGCCTGTTCCGCGACGTGAAGCCCCTGCCGTTCTTCTCCGTGTTCGCCGCGGTGTTTGCGATCGCAGGTCTGGCGCTCGGCGCGGGGGTCGTCGTCGAATTCATGGAGACCGGGCTCGTTCCCCGCTTGCCTTCGGCCGTGCTGGCTACGGGGCTGATGCTGCTGGCGTCGCTGTCCTTTGCGTGCGGAATGATCCTGGACAGCGTGGCGCGAGGAAGGCGCGAAGCCAAGCGCCTCGCATTCCTCGCCGCCGGCGCCATCCGCGATCGCTAGCGCGTTCCGGCGCATCCCGGCCCGTCGCGCGCGCCCCGGAACGTCGCGAGCGCGAACACGGCGTTGCCGTCTGCCTGCCGGTACGTTGTCGTGACCGGCGCGCTCCACTCGAGCTCCTTGCGCCAGCTTTCAATGCGCTCCGCGCGATCCCCGTCGATCACGGCAAACGCCACGTCGCGGCCGCCGCATAGCTGCCGATGCGCCTCGGGAAGGTCGACCGCCGTACCGATGCCCACGGTGCCTCGGGTCAGGAGCGCGACCGGCATCGACAGGCCCCAATCGGGAAAGTAGACGAACGGCTTGCTGTCCATTGCGGCGAGGTCCTCGGCCACGCGGTTGACCGCGTCCGAGAAATAGCCGACGCCGCGAACGACTGCGAGGCGCTGCGCCTCCACGAACTGGCCCGCGCCGTTCAATGCGGCGAGCGCCGCGAATACGATCGCAGCGACTTGCTCCCCCTGGCGCTTGCGCGCCTTGAGTGCCGACGCGGTTTCGAACAATGCGACGGCCAGCGCGGCATAGGCCAGCGGAAGCAAGGGAACGAAGTGGTGGCCCTGGAGGCGCGTGCCGAATGTCATCGCGACCGCGGCAAAGGAAATCGGCAGCGCGACGAGCGCACGAAGCAGCGTCGACGGCCGCCCTCGCGCTTCCGCGCATACCCACAACACGATCGGCGCCGCCAGCAGCAGTCCCATCTTGGCCCCGAATCCCGGCAGCGGGGCATACTCCCCGAAGATCAGCTGGTGATGGAAGGAGTTGCCGACAACCGTCTCCAGCATCGTCGCGACATGCGCGATGCGGCCGGGAAACGGAACCTGCGCATTGAACGCGCCCAGCGACTGCTGCATCTGCTGGAACTGTGCCCAGGCCTGCGCAACGCCGCCGGCGTTGCGGATCATCAACCAGTAGCCGACGGGATAGGCGATGGCGCCGGCGGCCAGCCCTGCGATCCACGGCGGCAGCCATTCGACCGGGCTGCCTCGACGCGCGCTGTTGTAGCGTTCGCGACTCCACAACCACAGTGCAAGCAGCAGGGCCGGCAGGTAGAACGCGTAGATGAAATAGCCGACGATCGAGAGGCCGACGAACACTCCGCTGGCGATGAGCCACCGGCGTGAGAAGGCGCCTTCGACCTTCGCGCGCAGCAGTGCGTAGAGCGACGCGAACAGCCAGGCCGTTGGCGCGAGCGTGATGTAGCTCTGGGTGCGAAATGCATAGGAAAACGCCGGGTCCAGCGCCAATGCCACGCCGGCGAGTGCCGCTTGCCACGGCTTCAGGCCGCCGCGAACCAGCACGGCGTGAAGTGCCGCAAGGATTGCCAGTGCGAACATCGCGTGGGTCAGGCGAAGGCCCGCGACCGTTGTCCCGAACAGCGCGAAGAACGGCAGGCCCAGCCACACTTGCTGCGACCCGTGGTACAGCGAGATGAGTACGGGCGCCTTGCCGAAGAGATCGTTGCCGCCGAGGATCCACGGCGCGATCGGCTGCGCATGCCGATTGAGCAGGCGCACCACCAGGTAATCGGGATTGACGGCATCCATGTACACGCCGGGCAGCGTGATCTGCTGCGTCGCCACAGCCAGCCAGACGACCGCGACCAGCGCGAAGGGCCACCAGCGTCCTGCGAATGACGGCGCGGGGTTCGTCACAGTTGCCGCGCGGCCTGCCGGACGGTCAGCCGCATTGGCCATTTCGAGACCGCGCTCACTGCGGGATCCGGGTCAGCTGGCACAGCTGGATCGGACTCGTGCGCATATTGGTCTTCACGTCGCGGCAAAGCTCGGGAAATTGCACCAGGTGATGCGCGGCCAGCACGTCCGCGCCCTGTCCCGAGGGGTACGCCAGCGAATACATGGGGCCCTTGTGCTCGCGGATTGCGCGCGCGATGGCTTCCTCCATCAGCGTGTCGCGCTCGGGATCGTTGATATTGTTGTTGAGTCCGAAATGGCGCGCGTCCGCCGGAAAGTACGGCAGCACGTAGGCCATCGGTCCGTCGGTCACCAGCAGCACCAGCGCGTTCGGCGCGACATAGGGCACGTTGACGTCGAACCACTTGCGCCCAAAATCTCCCCGCCACCAATCGGGCCACTGCGTCGATGCGACCAGCGCAACGCCCAGCGCGGCCGCCGCCGGGGCGGCGACGCCGGACCGCAGCAGGTACCGCAGCAGCGCCACCAGGAGCGCGCCCGACAGCAATTCGAGGGGAACGAGATAGCGGTAGATCGAGTATTGCGCGGTCCAGATCAGGAACGAGACAACCCAGAAAATGCCGACGACTCGCCAGGCGGGCGAGGTGCGTGAAAACCGGCCGAACACCGAGCCTCCGTCGCGCCGTTTCTCGGCAACGCACTGCCCGATCCAGGCGGCGCCGGACAACAGCGCCAGCAGATAGAGCGCCGGGATGCGCCAGTCGGTGTATGCCTGCTCGGTGACGAAAAATGGGGGCGGCGAGGCAAGCCGAAACGGAAAGGCCAGCCATTCAGCAAGCGTGTGCGGTCCGTACCGCCTGCCCATCACCTCGTATTCGCCCCACCACGGGGATTTGAACCAAATGTTGGCATACGGAAAGATCGGATTGGCGAAACGCGACCAAAGCGCCCACATCCAGGCACCGGCCGTCACGGCCGTGCCGGCCAGCACCGCGAGGCCAAAGACGAACGCTTCCCGGAACGCGCTCGTGAAGTAGGCTGGTCGCCAGGGACCGCGCAGCAGGATCGCCACGCACAGCCCCACCGCGTAGACGCCGAACGTCAATTTGGCGCCGGTGGCCAGGCCGCAAAGGAATCCCGCGGCGAGCAAGGTGTTTCGCGCAAGCGGTCGCGTCGGCGCGGTTGCCAGCGCACGCACCAACAGGTACAGCGCCGCAATGGTCAGCGCCGCGCCGGGCCATTCGTTCATCGTGGTGCCGAGAACGGCGACGGCCATGCCGGAGGTGAGGCCGACGACCAGCGCCACTGCGATCCACAGCCAGCGCTCGCGCCGCGGCACGTTGCGAAACAGGACGGCGAGAAGCTTCGCCAGGAAGTAGGCGGCGACACCCGTAGGCACGGCCAGCAGGAAAGCGATGGTGCGGGGCCGCCAACCGGCCTTGACCATCAGGTAGAAAGGGATGTCGGGCAGCGGATTGTGGTACGTCTGCAGTTGCGCGGCGACGATATCCTGCGTGTAGATGCGGCCATTGAGCCACGCCCAGGGGTTGTAGTAGTGGTAGTTCTGCAGGTCCCAGTTCATGTCCTGGCCCAGGTAAAGCGATGCCAGGCCGGCGCCGGCGATGCACGCGGCCAGCAGCCACGCGTCCCATTTCCAGGGGCGAGGGGTCAAGATGCGGTGCAGGAGCGATCCCTGAAGCGGCATATCCATGGCGCGGCGATTATGCCACCCCATAGCAAGAATCCCTGATCCATCGCCGCGCGCCCCTTGCGGTGCAACATGATTTCGGTTAGTGTCAGGGGCATGAGTAGCCCCATTGCCACCGCCATCAGCGCCCGGACCGGCTTCGCGTCCGCGCACGCGCTCGTCCTGGGCGGTCTGCTGCTCCTGCTGCGCCTCGCGCGCACATAAAACCCACCCCTCAATTCGAGTTTCACCTTGGTAGCGTCCCCCGGAGCACCGGAGGACGATTGCGCTAACGCGATTTCTCTGCAGGGATTGCCATGACCTTCGACCCGAAATCAAAGTACAAGCCGTTCACGCCGATCGACTTGCCGGACCGCACGTGGCCGTCGCGCGTGATCACCAAGCCGCCCGTGTGGTGCAGCGTCGACCTGCGCGACGGCAACCAGGCGCTGATCGAGCCCATGGATGCCGAGCGCAAGCTGCGGATGTTCCGTCTGCTGGTCAAGCTCGGCTACAAGGAAATCGAGATCGGCTTTCCGGCGGCGTCGCAGACCGACTTCGATTTCGCGCGCAAGCTCATCGAGCAGGACCTGATTCCCGGCGACGTGACGGTGCAGGTGTTGACCCAGGCGCGGGAGCCATTGATCAGGCGCACTTTCGAGGCGCTCAAGGGCGCGAAGCGCGCCATCATGCACCTGTACAACTCGACGTCGACGACGCAGCGCCGCGTCGTGTTCGGACTCGATCGCGCGGGCATCCTGGCCATTGCGGTCGACGGCGCCAGGATCATCGCCGACTGCGCGGCGGCGCAGCAGGATACGGAATGGGTCTACCAGTACTCGCCAGAGAGCTTCACCGGCACCGAGCTCGACTTCGCGGTTGAAGTCTGCGATGCGGTGAACGATGTCTGGCAGCCGACGCCGGAACACCCGGTGATCATCAACCTGCCGGCGACGGTCGAGATGTCCACGCCCAACGTCTACGCCGACCAGATCGAGTGGATGTCGCGGCACCTGAAGCGCCGCGACGGCATCGTGCTGTCGCTGCACCCCCACAACGACCGCGGCTGCGGCGTGGCGGCGGCGGAGCTTGGTTTGATGGCGGGTGCGCAGCGTATCGAAGGATGCCTGTTCGGCAATGGCGAGCGCACCGGCAACGTCTGCCTGGTGACGCTCGGCCTGAACCTGTTCACGCAGGGCATAGACCCGGGCATCGACTTTTCCGACGTCAACGAGATCATCCGCACGGTCGAACACTGCAACCAGTTGCCGGTGCATCCGCGCCATCCGTATGGCGGCGACCTGGTGTTCACCGCCTTTTCAGGGTCGCACCAGGACGCGATCAAGAAGGGCCTCGCGGCGCGCGCGGCTGAAATGGCGCGCGGGAACACCGTGTGGGATGTTCCCTACCTTCCCATCGATCCTGCCGACGTGGGCCGCACCTACGACGCCGTCATCCGTGTCAACAGCCAATCCGGCAAGGGGGGCATCGCGTATCTGCTCGAGCGCGACTTCGGGCTCGCGCTGCCGCGACTGCTGCAGATCGAATTCAGCCAGGTGATCCAGCGGATCACGGACGCGACGGGGAAGGAGCTGGTTCCGGCGGACATCCGCGCCGCATTCGACCGTGAATACGTTGCTGCGACGATTCCAGTGTCCTATGTCGGTCACCGCGCTCAGCACAACGTCTCGGATGGCACGGTCGAGCAGCTGAGCGCGCACCTGTCGATCGACGGGGTCGAAACGGTGCTGACCGGTTCCGGAAACGGACCGGTCGATGCCTTCGTCCATGCGCTGCGTCACGACGGCGGCTTCGACATCCACGTGCAGAACTACCACGAGCATGGCGTCGGCGCCGGCGAGGACGCGACGGCAGTGGCCTACGTGCAGCTGCGCATCGGCACCGAGCAGACGGTGTATGGCGTCGGCCTCGACCCGAACATCGTCACGGCCACGCTGCGCGCGGTCGTCAGCGCCGTCAATCGCGGAATCGGGCAAGGCATGCTGAGGCCACCCGTGGCCCCGCGCTCGCTCGCGGCCATCGGGTAGAATTGACACGCTGACTCCAACTTCCCACCCGCCCGCCGTCCGCCAAGGATGCGCGGGTGCGGCGGCGACGTCGTTCCCCAAGCACTCCACCAGGACCCCGATGAGCACTCCCACCTACGGCCCCGGCATCGAAATCTCCGGACGCATCACTCCGGAATACGCACAGATCCTCACCCCCGACGCCATGGGCTTCGTTGCCAAGCTGCAACGCGCGTTCGGCGGCCGGCGCGAAGAGTTGCTGGCAAGGCGCGCGGTGCGCCAGGCGGAATTCGACGCCGGAAAGCTTCCGGACTTCCTGACTGAAACCCGCGCCGTGCGCGAGGGCGACTGGACCTGTGCGCCGGTGGGCGCCGACATCGCCGACCGCAGGGTGGAGATCACGGGTCCGGTCGACCGCAAGATGATCGTCAACGCGCTCAATTCGGGCGCGCAGGTGTTCATGGCGGACTTCGAGGACGCCAATACGCCGCGCTGGGACAACAACATCCAGGGGCACATCAACCTGCGTGACGCCATACGCCGCCGGATCGACTTCGTCTCGCCCGAAGGCAAGTCGTACGCGCTGAAGGAAAAGCTGGCCACGCTGTTCGTGCGTCCGCGCGGCTGGCACCTCCCCGAAAAGCACGTGAAGATCGACGGCCAGGCCGTCTCCGGCGGCATCTTCGACTTCGCGCTGTATTTCTTCCACAACGCCAGGGAACTTGTCGCGCGCGGCAGCGGCCCGTATTTCTACCTGCCCAAGCTCGAGAGCCATCTCGAGGCGAGGCTGTGGAACGACATCTTCGTCATGGCGCAGGAAGAACTCGGCGTGCCCATCGGCACCATCAAGGCGACGGTGCTGATCGAGACCATCGTCGCCGCCTATGAGATGGACGAGATCCTGTTCGAACTGCGCGAGCACTCGGCGGGCCTGAACTGCGGCCGCTGGGACTACATCTTTTCCTGCATCAAGAAGTTCCGCAACAACAAGGATTTCTGCCTGGCCGACCGCGCGCTGGTCACGATGACCACGCATTTCCTGAAAAGCTACGCCGAGCTGTGCATCAAGACCTGCCACCGCCGCAACATCCACGCGATGGGCGGGATGGCGGCGCAGATTCCGGTCAAGAACGACGAGGTGGCCAACGCGGAGGCATTCGCCAAGGTCAAGGTCGACAAGGAGCGCGAAGCCACCTACGGGCACGACGGCACGTGGGTCGCGCACCCGGGCCTTGTGCCCGTTGCGCTGGAGGCGTTCAACCGGATCATGCCCACGCCCAACCAGATCGCGCTCAAGAAGCGCGACGATGTTCGCACCACCGCGGCCGACCTCATCAAGTTCGAGCCCGAGCAGCCGATCACGGAAAAGGGTCTGCGGCTCAACATCAACGTCGCCATCCAGTACATCGGCGCATGGCTCGCCGGGCAGGGCGCGGTGCCGATCTTCAACCTGATGGAAGATGCGGCCACCGCGGAAATCTCCCGTTCGCAGGTGTGGCAGTGGATCCGCTCGCCCAAGGGTCGCCTCGACGACGGCCGCAAGGTGACCAGGGAAATGGTCGCCGCGATGATTCCCGAGGAGATGAAGAAGATACGCGACCTGCTCGGCGCGGCATTCGGCGAAGGCAAGTACGACGATGCGGCGAAGATCTTCGCGGACCTCGTCAACAACGACACCTTCGTCGAGTTCCTGACGCTGCCGGCGTACGAGCGCATCGACTGAGCCCGCTCGCGCCCGTAAGTCGAGAGCTGCGGAACGGCCGCGTCATTCAGTTCATGGGGATGGCCGCAGACCAGACCACATGCGCCACTTCCGGCTTGGCGATGTCGCTGTGGGCGCCCGACGGCGGGTCGCCCTCGCAGATCACGCCGCCGGCATCGAGGTTGTGGATGCGCTCCGGCCGGAAGTCATAGACCGAGGTGGCCGAAAGCATTTTCAAGTCCACGATGTCGAGCCCCGGACCGCGCGCGCCAAACGTGCCGACGCCGCCGTACCTGGGAAGCTCTCCGGGGGCGAACGTGACCTGTTCCGCGACGCCTGCGGCAACGGGATAGAGGCTCCCCACCGCAGTGTCGAATTCCGAACGCGTGGTAACGATCGGACCGGCGACCAGGTGATCCGCGACGATCCGGCGAAAGTAGCCGGCCTTCCCCGGCGCATGCGGAATGCTCGAGCAGTACGACCAGAGCGACAAGGCGCCCTGCACCAGCACAAGCGAGCTGACGGGGCGCGGCAGGCGCGCGCCCGGCGGTCCGTTGACGGTCGCCGAGGCGACGATGCAGCCGAAGCTGTGTCCCATCAAGTGAAAACGCACATCGCCGCCGTCGCTTGCCCGCATGAGGGACGACACCAGTCCGAAGGAACCGCTTTCGCCGAAGGTTCGCGCACGGTCTTTCATCTTCCAGAACGACAGCTGCGCCAGCGGCGAAAGCAGGGCGCTCAAGCCCCCCCCGCCGAAGCTCATCGATTGGTTCATCGCGTTGCCGTAGGCCGCATCGGGGTCGAACGGTTCCCGGTCGTCGCCCGGGCTGCCGCCGACGCCCCGACTGCCAAGGGCCGACTCTTCGTCGATGACCTTGTACGCCTGTCGGACCTGTTCCGGGAGCGTGGCCGGTGCAGTGTCCCGCAGCGCCGATTCGAAGATCGTGCGCAGCGCGGCCCGTGCCGCCGGCGTGTCGACGATGCGCTCGGCGCAGCGATCGACCATGCTCTCGATGGGATCGCCGCTGACCGCCGCAAACGAGACGCCCGCGCTTCCGAAATCCTCGACTCCGAAGGGCAGGCTCGGCCAGTGCAGCCCGACCAGCAGAGGCTTGAATCCCGGTCTGCGGGCGGCGGCCAATTCAAGGTCCTGCCTGCAGGCGAGCATGGCGCCCATCCACGCTCCGTACTGCGCCCTGGCGGCCGGAATGTCTCCCTTCCAGCCGTGACTCAACAGGAAGACGTCCGTGACATTGTCGGACCGCATGGCATCCAGGACGCGCCTGCTCATCAATCCGTCCGGATCGTCCGTGCGTTCGCGGCCGTCGGCATCGAACGCGATCAGGTAGTACTTGGTGGAAGTGCCGGGCACAGTCTCGATGGTCATGCCGTCCTCCGTTCGATCGAATGCGGGAATGCGCTGCCGTCGCCTCGCCACGCGTTCACGAGCCGGATGGCCGTTCGTTCGCGGCTGACGGACCCTAGACTCGCAGCCGGACGGCCGGGTCGCCGATGATTACGTAACTCCGCGCGTCATTGTTGGCCGTCCAGAGATTGGCCAGTGAAATCTCATTTGGAATCGCCCCGAACTTGATGTCTTCCAGCTCGCCATTGAGACTCACGGCGAGATCGGCGTGCCTCATCGCGAACGATTCCATCGCTGGTCCCAGGCGCGATCCGTCAAGAAGCGCATCGAGGCAATTCTCGAATACCGCCGTCTGATCTCCGGCGCCCGGCCACGTGAAGGAATATCCCCATGCGCGCTCGACATGGCCGACCGCCGCCAGCGCGCCGCCGCGCGGCAGTCCCAGCATGCGCCTGGGGAGCTGCGCGACGAACGCCTGCGGCGCGATCTCCTCGCGCACGCCACCCCGGTGTGCGTAGTCGTCCAGTTTCGGCGTGCCGGCGCCGTAGCATGCGAAGTGGAACGCGATCATTCCGCTGAGTCGCGCGCCGTCGGTGAGATCGTCGGCGGAAAAATAAAACTCAGGCGGGATGGGTCCCAGGTGAACGAGGGGGCCGGGCCACTCCTGGCAAAGGAGCGCGCCCTGATGGCGCGGCTGCAGCGCGTGGCTCTTTGGAAATCCCATGCCGTGGCTTGCGGTGAACAGCAGCGCCGGCGGCTCTCCGCCGTTGAGGAGCGCGCGCAGATTCGCCTTCGACGCGTCGGTCGCAAGGAGCCGATCCACTTTCCAGCCCGCCGCCGCGTGTTTCGACTCGATCGCCGTCGCCAGCGGACCGACGAGGTGATCCGCGCTCATCGTGGTGGCCTGGTCGCCCGCGTTCCTGACGCCGAACAGGCACGCCCTCCGGCCGGCGTTCACGCCTGCGGCGCCTTCTGCTGCCACCACGCCTGCTGCGTATTGCCTGTATTCGTCGACCGTGTCGAAGTGGACCCGGCCGACCGAATAGTTCAATCCGAGCTCGTACTGGAACCGGAAAGGGATGCGCTCGGGATTTCCGACGACGAGCAGGTAATAGGGCACCTTCCGCGGCTGCGCCTGCCCCGGTCCGACTCCTTGCCGCGCGAGCCACGAGCGCGAGGTCTCGCCCGGCCGATGGCCGGCGGAACCCGAGAACTCCTTGTACAGATCCTTGGACTGGTCCGCCCGCATCGTCGTCAACGGCGAAAGCGCGGCGCGCAGTTCGGGCTCCGCGTCATGCGCGAACAGGATTCCCCATCCCGCCTGCGCCAGGTCCTGCGGATCGACACCATACGCGACGCCAAAGGTCGCGGCGGTCGACTCGTGCCGTCCCTTCAGCTCCGCAAATCGGTCGGCGTCGAGCGTTTCGCCTTGGGCGAGCCGCGCCACGTCCTTGACGGTCAACTCCGGCATCAGATACGAACCGGTCGCTCCGTTCACACCGTTGAGGATGACGTGGTCTTCAGGCATGAGGCATCTCCCGTTCTTGTTGGGATGTCATGGCGCGCCCGCGCGACCGCCCTGACACATGCGATCGATCGCCTATCGCTTGGCGATCAATTGCTTCGCCGCCTGGATCATGGACTCGCGACTGAAGTTCCAGGCGAGCAGTTCGTCGCCTGCAGTGACGAGAAACAGTCCATCCGACCGAAGCGCAATGCCTCGCACCGGGTGGTGGCTCGCGGGCGCGATCTGCAGAGTCGCGCCTTCCGTCGAACCGCTTGTCCACTCCCGCACGTTGCCTTCCCGGTCCGCCGATACGAAGACCGGCCGTTGCTTGGACATGCCCTCGTCAAGGACCGCAAAGGCAAGGCTGGTCACCGAACGCTCGTGCCGCGTGTCCAGTCTCTCCTTCTTGAGCGCGGGCAGCGACCACTCGATGATGAATCCATCCTCTCCGCCGGACACGAGCAAGCTCGCATTCGGCTTGAAGGCGAGCGCCAGCACGTCCTTGCCGGCGTCAACGGATACCGGGAGGAAGGACGATGCGGGCTTGCCGCCATTGATCTCGAGAAGGCGGATGCGGCCCGAACTGCTTCCGACGGCGGCCATGTGCGAAATCGCGCTGAACGCGAGACTGGAAATCGTCTCCCGCGCTCCTGTCGGCGCGCCACCGGTCGCGCTGTCGCCGGCGTCAATCTCCCCGGCAAACTGCAGTTCCCAGTTGCCGTTCGCGCTGCGCGACCAGATTTCCAGCCGCGAGCCAAAGGCTGCGGCGAACAGCGACGCTTCCTGGTTGAACGAAGGGGCGGCGTCGGGGCAGGAGGAGTCCGCCGGCGGGGCTCGAGGGGGAAGCAACTTTGGCGTCGGCGCCTGGCCATCGACCAGCTCCCAGAGGGCGATGTTGCCGCCACATGCGACGGTCGCGACAGTCGACCCCTTGGCGTCAAGCGCGAACATCGTGCCGGCGGCCACGGCGATCGTCCAGTTCGGTATCGATACGATGCCTCCGGGGGTGTGCCGCCAGAAGTAGATCCGGTTGTCTTCCCGCATGGCGGCAATGGTCGACGACGCCCGGTCCATCGAGACGCCACGCCACGTCCCGGTCGTTTGATCGCCTGGCACGAGTGCGGTCGCCAGTTGCGAGCCGCGGCGTGCCGTATCCACAAGCTGGACTGTCCTGGTTCCGCCGACGGCTACGATGCCGGCACGCGTCGGATGGTAGCTGACGCTGTACAGTCGCTCGCCCATGTGGCCAACCCGAAGGACATCGATATTCCTCTTCAGCTCGGCGGCGGTCCTGGGTTCGCCCGAAACCGTCCACTTGAGCAGGACGCCGTCGACGCCGACGCTCACGAATTCGCGGGCATTCAGCGGTGAAAACGCAATGTCGTAGATTTCCGTGTTGTAGTCGTCGGATCCATGGCGGGCCGCCGTCAGTCGAACGCCGCTCGTCCGGGAGTCACTCGCCAGCAGGTCCCAGATGTGGACGTATCCCTCCGAGTCGCCGGCAACCAGGAAGCGGCCGTCGGGGCTGGCCGCCGCGCTGTAGAGGCCGACGTTGCGACCCAATGCGTCACTGACCGCGAAGTCGCGCTCCGGCCTTGGCTCGGCCGGCGCTCCCGCCGGCCGCGAGGGGATGCGCCAGATGCGGATTTTTCCGTCGAGATCGGTCGATGCCAATCGCTCGCCGTTCGCGCCGGGCGGAAGGAACAGGATGCGATGCATCGGCGCCTGATGGTAATCCTTCCCGAACGAGGCGACTTGCTTCGGAACGGCAGGATTGGCGACGTCCCACAGCAGAATGGTCTTGTCCCAGCCCGCCGTGGCCAGCAGCGTCCCGTCCCGGTTGAATGCGGCGGTGGTCACCTGTCTGTGGTAGCCGGTGCGACCGGCATCGAGCACACTGAGTCGCTGGAGTCCGCCTTCCGCCAGGCGCCACAGGATGATCCTGCCGTCGATGTACGTGGATGCCAGCACCCCCGTTCGATCGTGCAGCGCGACGGCATAAGTCTCGGCGCCCTGGTCGTCCGTCCCGAACTCGCGAATGCCGGGCTGGTCGGGTCGCCAGATCGAAATCGTTCCGTCCCACGATCCGGAGATCAACCGGTGGCCGTCGCCCTTGAACGCCAGCGACCGGACGATATGCCCGTGCTGGCCCACGACCCGGTCGATCGATCGGGGAACCGTTCTCAGCGTCTCGAGAAGCGTGCTGTCGAAGAAATTCGAGAGATTGTCGCGTTCGCCCCGAGCGATTTCGCGCCGCGATATTTCGTCGTGCGCGTCCAGCAACCTGGCGACGGCCTCCATGCGAGGCTTGTCGCGCACCGCACCCACCGCCCGGTAAAGCTTCGACCGCTCGATCTGATCGGCTTCCTGCTCGGCGAGCACGTCCAGGTTCGTGTTGTATTTCGCGAGCAAATTCATGTAGTTCCTCTGGTAGGCGACGAGCGCCAACGCGAGAAGGGCCGTGACCGTCACCACTCCAAACCCTATCCAACCCAACCACTTGTCTTTCACGATGCGATCGCGTTCGCGACCCGACTCCGCCAGAAATTGGCGCTCATCGTCGTTGAGCTCGTCTGGATGTTCGGACGCGAATCGTTCCGCGTCCGAGAGCTCTTCCCGCACAAACAGCAATTCCCCGTGCACCTTGCCGGCGGCTGCCCAAAGCTTCGCCTGCCGCTGGAAAAGCTGCAGGTTGCGGTCCCTCCACGCCTTGTTGCCGTCGACGATCGGATCGACCAGGCGGTCGTGCGCCAGCTCGATCCATTCCTGGTCGCTGCGCACGTCCGATCGGATCAGATTGGCATCGATCAGGCTGCCGATCGCCTCGTCGAGCGTTCCGAGCACGGCCGGCATCCGCAGCGCCTGGGCGCGAACGCCGTTCGCGGTAATGAGGTGGCCCTCGATCCAGTCCCGCAGGTTCCGCTGCGAAACCTGAGCGGTCTGAGCAGCACGTTCGACTTCGGTGTCGAAATAGTCGCGCAGTGCCCGGTCAACCTCGCTTGTGCCGCTGCCGGACGTGACGTCGGCGACTTCGATCCGCCGCTTCTCGCCCGCCACCACCTTGTCCCAGAGCCGGCGGCAGACGACCTGGAGCTGCACGGGTTCGACGAAGCGACCCTGGCGCTCAAATTCGGTGCCGTCCGGTGTCTGCAACCGCAGGGTGCGCAGGTCGTCGACCAGTTGCACCGCAGCCTCGGGGGCAATGTACGTGCCCGCGGGTTTCATGACGGCTTCAAGCGCCTCGTCGCGCTCGAGCGGATCGAGCCGAAAGCGGAATGCAAGCGCGGTCGGAATCAGGTACAGGAAGGGCTGCACCTCCGCGACTCGGTCCTCGCGCATCGATATCAGAGCCCAGGGCTTGACGGGTTCCCGGTCGTCGACCTGCGCGGTGGCTTCGCCGCTGCCGGCCAGCACCTTCCCGAGTTCGGCCAGGTACGCCTTCTTTGCTTCCCAGTCGAGACGGTCGAGGGTGAACAGCTCCTCGAACTGATCGAGGACGAGCAGACTGAACTCGCGCGCGGCGGCATCACCGCCGGAATTCACCCGGCGCGCAAAGTAGTTCGCGAGCGTCAGCTCCGCAAGCTCGGTGTCGGAGAGCTGCTGCTCGCGCGGAAAGCGTTGCTCGAGCGAGCGCATCGTCGACCACACGTAGTGATTCACTCCGGTCCGGCCGGCGAGGGCTTCGCTGCGATGGGTGAGGCGCACCGGCGGCAATGCGTTCAGCCGGTATCGGTCGTGAAGCCGCGGAATCAGCGCCGCCTGGATCAGCGAGGTCTTGCCCGCGCCCGATGGCCCGAACAGCAGAACGATTCGCTTGCTGACCACGAGGTCGGCCAACTCGTCGGTCTCCTTCTTTCGGCCATACAACGGCGGCTCGCGGACCGGGACCGGCCCGACGTAGGGATTGCGCCGCACATCGCCGGGCTCGGTCGGACGGACGGTAGTTTCGGGTGTCATGGCGAGGGTGGTCCAGGCGGAGTGGTGTTCGCGACTAGCGCTCAATCAACCCGGCGTCGATGCAGCGTGCGGTCAACTGCCTCATGAAGTCGTCCATGGTGACGAAGGAAACGCCGATCCGAGCTTGCCGCTCGAAGTATTTGCGCAGGTACTGGACTGCCCGATCCGGATCGATGATCCGGCCTTCGACCGGGCTCAACTGGACCGCCACCCGGGTCCGTTGCTCGGACAGGAGGCTGCCCGACTGTTTCAGGATGCTGCTGAACAGCACCCGGAAATCCCAATCGTCCACCTGGAAACCCAGCAGCAGCAGCCCCGAACTCGCCAATGCGGTGCTCACCTTGGGAGGGATGCTCATCTTCCGGAGCGCTTCGTTTCGCGTCACGGCGATCAGGAAATTGAAATAGTCGTCCTCAGTCAGCACCAGGCTTTCCGGATACTCCAGGTTGCCGAAGACGTGAAAGATCAGAGGCTCCTTCTGGCTTGGTTCATAGCCCGGATCGAGCGGCGGCCCCATCGGCACCGGCATGTCGTTCTTGATGCGCCACGTGCAGAGCTGAATGTGCGGTGTGCGGCCCTCTTCGACCAGAGCGTCGCGCAGCAGGTTGTCCCGGTTGGCATTGACGTAGATCTTCACCGGCAGTTTCGCGAGCAGCCGGTGCACGTCGTTCGGGTCGCCCTGACGCTCCTTCGCACCGATGTGCGAAACCAGGCTGTTGACCAGCCCGACGTTCACCGGCCCTTGCAGAAGTTCCGGCGGCAGGTCCCGTTCGTACTTCCGGCGCAGATAGTGCGCCAGGTAGGCGCGCAGCGCCTGCAGCGCGTACGCCGAACTCTGCCGGTAGGCGAGGTATTGCGCGACCTGCGCGAGATCGTCCCGGTTCCGCGGGGCGAGCGGAAATTCATAGTGTTCCGCCCATCGCCGCGCGATGTCCCGTGTCGTGCCGAACAGCGACTCGACAAGGCTGGGGCCGAGCACCGGGACGCAAAGCTCGTCGGTCAGGTCGGTGATCACGGCATCCCACTGGTCGAAGCCCTCGGCGCCGGCAACGGCGGCGGGCCACAGGCTGCCGGTCCTGGATCGCATGAAGAGCGCCGGCATCCACCAATCGGGCTCGTCGCGGATGTCGCTTCTCGCCACCGCCATTGCGCGATCGATCTGTCCATCCTTGGCCAGTTCGCGGAACAGCCGGGGCATGAACCTGTCGACCGACTTGACGGTGATGTCACCTTGCATCGCGACGACGCTCGGCACGCCGGCCTGCGCGAGTCGCGGCCCGATGGCGCCGAGTGCGAGTCCGTTGCGCCCGCCGGCGCTCTCGCACGAGGCGAGCACCACGAGCCGGGGACGCTCGCTCATGCTGGCGAGCCGCTCCACCAGCGTCTCGCCCTTGACCATCTCGCCGGTGCCCGCTTCCGTTTCGAGCAACAGCCTCGGCTCGCCGTCCGCCGTAAGCGTTCCGTGGCAGGCGAGATAGACGACGTCCGAGTAGCGGTCCCGCAGGTCCGACACGATGTTGTAGACGGTCGCTCGCATCGGCAGTTGCCTGACGGTGATCTCGCGGGCACCCGGTTCACCCTGCGTGCCGAGGGCGCCGACGGCCTTGGCATACTCGGCGTCGGAATCCAGTTCGGCCAGGCCCCACTTCGTCCGTACGTCGCTGGGATTGGCGACGATGACGAGTGCCTTCAGGCTGTCCTGTTCGGGCAGTTGTCGCAGCCGGAAATCGTCTGCGCTCAGGAAGCGCGAAAACCAGATGTCCGCCTGCGTCAGCAGCGGGGAACCGGATTCGGGATCCCGCAGGGTTTCCCAGCGAACGGCATGAAGTTCCGGCGCGCTCGTCTGTATGCTGAGCCGGATGCGCAGGCCGTCCCGAGCCGACGCCGCCTTGCGAGCGTGCGAATACGCGAGGCGAATGGCGCTGTCGTCCTCCCCGAACAGCATCCGCGTCAGCGCGGCACCGTAGGCATCGGTATCAAGCACGAGGCCCCGGAGTCGTTCGACGTCGATCGCGATTCGAATCGGGTCAAGGATCTCGTTTTCGAGGTCGCTGACCGAGTCGATGAACTTGCCGTCGATGAAGTAGACGCCCCGATCGAGCCACTTGATGCGGAGTTCGAGTTCGCAGTAGTTGTGTGCGGGCATCGGCTGGATCGGGGTGGGCGAATGTCGCGGAACGGCCGATCGGGACTCTCGGCCGCTACTTTTCCGGTTTGCCAGGGCCGCGGATCGGCCCGAATGGAGCAATGGGTGGATCCGAGAACGGACCCTGATAGGGTTCCTGTTTGCCGAATCCCGCGGGCAGCCGATCCGCCCGCACTCGTACCGAAAAAAAATTGCGCACCGAATCCAGCGGCACGACGCCGAAGTCGGCGTCGATGTCCGCGATCCCGACGCCAAGCTGCATCGCCGCCTTGTCGAGCGTCGGCGTCGTTCCATGGCCCTCGATCGTCACGAGCGCCATGGCGGAAGACTCGGGCTTGGCCAAGCTCAAATCCCCAAGGAGTTCGCTGCCGCCAGCGGGTCGATGATTCCGTATCCGTAGTCGCCGTTCCAACC
Source organism: Casimicrobiaceae bacterium (assembly GCA_035430095.1). Lineage (GTDB taxonomy): Bacteria > Pseudomonadota > Gammaproteobacteria > Burkholderiales > Casimicrobiaceae > VBCG01. Next base: position 59,875 of record DAOMGB010000003.1, read on the forward strand.
CGCGGGGCCGCTCACCTGCCTTGCGGTCGCACGCAGTTGGGCGAAGAGGCCGGAGGGCGGCGTAGTCATCGGAGCAAGCTTGGAACGCAACGCGGCAACGCAGCCCGCCGCGACCGGACATGCGGCCGACGTGCCGCTGTCGGGCGAGCCCGCGCCGAACGCTTCCGAGCCGCGGAAATGCGTATACGCGGTGACATCGGGTTTTTGCTGGAACATGCCTGCGATGGATGGTCCCTGTGACGAGTATCCGACGCGCTTGTCGTGGGTGTCGCACCCCGCCAGCGTGAGAACGTCCGGATGCGCGCTGGTGCCCATGATCGCCCCGGTCGTCCTTCCCTGGCATCGGCCGTCCGCGCATTGCGATCCGCAGTTGCCTGCAGCGAAAATGATGTCCGCGCCAGATGATGCCAGCGCCGAAACGATCAGGTTGAACGGGTGCCGGGGGTTGTCGCAAAAGCGACCGGGGTGTCCCGCAGGAAAATCCCAGCTCGGATGAAAGATGCCCCAGCTGTTGTTGACGACGAGTGCCTTGTACTTGGCGGCGCCGCCTGGCGCGAACGCCACCGCCCAGCTCGCGATCAGCTGCGCGTAGGCGAGGAGGGCGACGCTGAGCGTTCCACCCATCACGGATCCCCCGGGCACGTTGGAGGACAGAATCGGGAAATCGAGCAGCGCCGCCTTCGGCGCGACCATGAGAGCATCAAAGGCGCACATCGAGCCATGGTCGACCGGATGTTGTCCGGGAGGAATGGTGAGCCCCGTCGTCGACCAGGAGTTCGCCGCGTCAAGTACCACGGGCTGGCCCAGCTTGTTCACGACGTGCGCGAGATTGATGCCTGTGTCCATGATGGCCAGCGCCACGCCGCTGCCATCGAGCTGCTTTGCGGCGAGCTGCGCGACTTTGAGCTTCGTCCGCACGGTTGCTGCGTTGCCCACCGGTGGCGTGCCGCCACAGGTTATTGCCGTCGCCTGGAATGGCCGGATCTGTGGATCCGCAAACAGCGGCCTGCCATCAACCTCGGCCGGGATGTCGCTTGCGTCCGCCGCTTCGACAAAACCCCGCACGGCGAAATCGCCGGAGGCGCCGGGGTCGAAGGATGCAATCGTGTCGGACGATCTCCCCGTTCCGATCGGAACGGCGGAAAACGTGTGGTCGAGTCGTACCCGTGCTGGAACTCGCGCATTCGCCAACGCAATCGTTGGCGGACGCCTTTCGCGAAATGCCATCGCCGATTCACGCAACGGCTCCTGGGCCGAAAGGCTGAGAAGAACGGGTATTTGCATGACGACACCTTTGCCTTCGGCAATTCGCGCGGGTCCGGATTTCCCTGGGACCGGCTTCGCGTCAGTTCAATCCGGCCGCACGGACGAAGCGTCCTGTCGAGCGGCTAGGAATCCTTTTTGGCCGACTTCGAGCGTCGCCTGTACAAAAGGTAAAGTCCAACGATCGGTACCAGGAAAAGCAGCACTTCGAAGGCCCCGGAACCTCCGTCCGGAGAAAAACCAAAGATCTTTTCTATGAAGTCCATGCCATGCCTCCATATCGGCTACTGCTTGACAGGGGCCCCGTCGCGTTCGATTCGGACCGACACCGCGAAGCCCCACCGTGCACTCAACTGATCCCCGGTCCGACACCGCGCAAGCCCGAGGGAAAGCGTCCACGCGATGTCGTTCAGCCCCTGAAGCGCACGTAACGGGGCTCGATGTTCCGCCGCGAAGTCCCGCCCTGGAGCGTATACCCCGACGCGACCCATTGCGCTGTATTGGAATGGTGGGCGATGCAGGAAAGATAATCGCCCCACGACTGGTCGGGCGGGCTGTGAGTGCTGGTTCGCGTCAGCACCGTGTCCCAGCCGGTGGCTGTCTTGACGCCAACGACATGTCCGGGATGGCGCAAACCGCCGCCGTAGAAGGCGCTGATTCCCACCGCGCCTGCCGCATTGGGCGCCGCAGCCGGGTAGGCCCACGCCGACAGTCGGCTCCAGATGTCCGGCTCGTCGATCAGCGCCTTGGTCGACTCCTTGAGACGTGCAACGCGAACGTAGGGCAGCGGGTGGGTGGCATCCCGATTCGCGGACCACATGAAGCCGATCGTGCCGCTGCCGACCCAGGCGCCCGTGATTCGCGCATCAACGCGGCCGAGCCAATTCACGCCGCCGGGGCCGGGCGCGGAGTAGGCACCTTCAGACCATTGGCGAACGTTCACGTCCTTCCACGAGATGCTGGTCGAACTGTCGGGCCACTGCAAGACGCGAAGCTGGCTGACGCTGTTGTGACTGCCCATATACATGGTCCCGCCGGCACCTCGGCATAAACGTATGGAGCCGTTGTTCGTCGTCGCCCACCAGCGGTAGCCGAGCGAGGCTCCCGACGCCAGCGTCGCCAGGGGAAACCGGAACACAACCGCGCGCTCCCATGAATTGCCGAGGAACATGTTGAAAGTCGCGAACAGGTTCTCGTCCGTGAACGCCATGTCGGGATAGTCGAACCATTGCTTCTTCCAGGATGCGTCGAGATTCTTCGGGGCGAAATCCCAGTAGTACCAGCTGCCGAACTGCGCCTCGCGGCAGACCGCAATCCGGAAAATGTTGTCGCCGTTCGACGTGGAAGAGTATTGAAGCAGCCAAATCCAGATGTGATGACGGGCGTTGTACAGGATGCACTGGTCGCAACAGAAACCGCCGGCGGTCGCCGGGAAGCGAGTGAATGGGTTGACGAGCGTCCAATTCGCGCCGCCATCGACCGAACTCGAGGCGAACCAATTTCCCGTCACGAAGAGCTGGCGATCGTTCGCCGCCGCCGTGGGTTCGCAAACGCTGGAAGTGAGCTGGCCGGTGGCCGTGTCGTCGAGCCCGAGATTCTGCATCAGCGTGAGCGCCATGATTACCCCCTGGATCTGCGATTTTTCGGGTCGGTCGCATCAGGCACGACTTCGTCCCTGATTGCATTCATCGCTGCCCTGTCAAGCGTGTCGCCCCCAAGCGGCGGTCCCGCTCGTCGGCGCGGTCCAGATTTCCGGCGATCACGCAGGTCCAGTTCCTCGGCGGACGGTGCTCCCGATGCTGCCGCCATCGAAGGCCGCATTGTCGCGCTCACGACGGGCTTCCCCGCACTTTGGGTGCTGGTCCGTGCCGTGGTGGATTTGGTGGATTTCGTTGCCATGTCGTAACCCTTTCGAGTTGTGAACCGTCGCAATGACGGAATCGGCATACGCCCCGGGGCCACAATGCACCCGCCTGGGCGCTGGATGCCCGAAAAGCCAGCGGCACCTGTACCAGAATCAACCATTCCCCGGACGCGACGCGAGGAAACTGTTTCCGACGCGATTCCTGCGTGTCTTGGGAACCGTGGCGCCAACCCCGCCCAAGGGCCACAACTTGCCCATGCATTGGCCAGGAGAGCCCTTGAATTCTCGAGACCAAAATCTTGTAGGGTGCAGGTTGTAACAATACACTTAGGGAAGGACAAGTCAACGCGGAAAATTCCCGCGCCTTCGCGCGACACGACGACTTGCGCTGGGAACCGAGCGCGGCATGGCCCGGCGGGATGGTGCGCATCGACGTTCGGTTAGACGACGCGGCACGCCTCCTCGAAGTCCAGCCGTGGATTGCGCGGGTAAACCCTGGCGGGGTCGCCGATGCCGAGGTTGATGAGAAAATTCGATTTCCAGTTGCAATCGGCGAAGAACGCCGCGTCCACCATGGCGTTGTTGAATCCGCCCATGGGTCCGCAATCGAAACCCAGCGCGCGCGCGGCAAGCAGGAAGTAGGCGCCCTGCAGCGTTCCGCCGCGAAACGCATTGGCCAGGATGTGAGCTTCGGACTTGCCCGCAAACCAGCTGCGCGCATCCGTATGCGGAAAGAGCTTCGGCAACTTTTCGTAGAATTCGAGATCGTAAGCCACGATGACGACCACGGGCGCCGCCATGGTCTTGGCAAGGTTGCCCTTGTCCAGGGCGGGCCGGAGTTTCTCCTTGGCCCCGGGCGACCGGACAAAGACAAATCGCGCGGGCGTGCTGTTGGCGGTTGTCGGACCCCACTTCATCAGGTCGTAGATCGCGCGCAGGTCGTCATCGGTGACGGGGCCGCTGAAGGCGTTGTGCGTTCGTGCCTTGCGGAACAGGGTGTCCAGGGCTGGGGCGTCGAGCTTCATGGGATCGGGTTCGGGTTGCAGTGGAGGGGGGCGCAGTCGGTTACGTGGTCGGTCGCGCGGTTGAACGTATAGCATGGCGACGAGGGCGCGCGCCGCCAGTTTGTTTGATTAGCCAGGACTATCGTGGGCATTGGCATAATCAATTGGACGCATCGCTTGCAGGACGCGCAAAATTGCACCATCGGCAGGGCAAAACGGAGGTGAACGCGACGTCGTGACGCCATTGTTCCTCCGTCCAATGCCCGGCCACTTACCCGAGGAGCAGAGCATGAAGAGTCTCAAAGGCACGAAGACCCATGAAAACCTGAAGGCCGCGTTCGCGGGAGAATCGCAGGCCAACCGCCGTTACCTCTATTTCGCAAACAAGGCCGACGTGGAAGGCCAGAACGACGTTGCCGCGCTGTTCCGCTCGACGGCGGAAGGCGAGACCGGGCACGCGCACGGCCATCTCGATTATCTCGCGCAGGTTGGCGATCCGGCGACCGACATGCCGATAGGCGCCAGCCGCGACAATCTCAAGGCCGCGGTCGCGGGCGAGACTCATGAATACACGGACATGTATCCGGGCATGGCGAAATCGGCGCGGGACGAAAAGTTCGACGAGATCGCCGACTGGTTCGAGACGCTGGCGAAGGCCGAGCGTTCGCATGCCAATCGCTTCCAGAAGGCGCTTGACGCGCTGGTCGACTAGGCGCCTTCGCGAAGCGGGGCGTCGCCGGCCTTGGCGGCGCCCATTCCGCCGCCGCAGCGCGGTCCGCGGCGGCATGGCGGCTTGTTGATCCGGGCCAAACTCCACACCGTGCAAGCGTGTCATTGTATTGCCGCCATTCCAGCTGAACTGACGATTAGTTCCAGGAAGTGACATCGATGAGGGTCCCATGACCGTCCGCGAAGGCAGCCTCGAGGCGCCCACCCGCCACCCGTTGGACTGGCGCAACCCGGACTTCTACGACGAGGGATCGCTCGACAAGGAACTCGAGCGCGTCTTCGACATCTGCCATACCTGCCGTCGTTGCGTCAGCCTCTGCGGTTCGTTCCCGACGCTCTTCGACCTGATCGACGAGAGCAAGACCGGCGAACTGGACAGTGTCGACAAGGCGGACTTCGGCAGGGTGGTCGACCAGTGCTACCTTTGCGACGTCTGCTACATGACGAAGTGCCCGTATGTGCCGCCGCATCCGTGGAACATCGACTTTCCGCATCTGATGCTGCGCGCCAAGGCGCAGAAATTCGCCAGCGACGGCGCCCGTTTCCGCGATCGCATGCTCACCTCCACCGACAGGGTGGGAAAGCTGGCGACCATTCCGGTGGTCGTGCAGATGGTGAATGCGGCATCCAAGTCCCCGTCGTTGCGCAAGGTCGGCGAAAAGGTGATGGGCATCGCGGCTGCGACGGAGCTGCCTCCTTACGCGGCAAAGCGCTTCCTGTCGAATGCGGAGCTCTCGCTGGGATGGCCCGCCCGCAATGGCGAGCGCACGCCGGGAAAGGTGGCGGTATTCGCGACCTGCTACATCAACTACAACGAACCCGGCATCGGGCACGATCTGCTCAAGCTGCTTGCCCACAACGAGATTCCCTATCGCGTGGTCGAGAAGGAGGCCTGCTGCGGCATGCCCAAGCTGGAATTGGGCGATCTCGACGCGGTCGAGCGCCTGAAGAACATCAACATTCCGCAGCTCGCCGCGCTCGCCCGCGATGGCTTCGCGATCATGACGTCCGTGCCGTCGTGCACGCTGATGTTCAAGCAGGAATTGCCGCTCCTGTTTCCGGAAGATCTGGACGTCGCGGCGGTGGCCGGGGCGATGTTCGATCCTTTCGAATATTTCGTGGCGCGCGACAAGGACGGCCTGCTGAAGCGCGAATTTCCGCTGCCGCTGGGCAAGGTGAGCTACCACATTCCCTGCCATGCGCGCGTGCAGAACGTGGGGCAGAAAACGCGCGAAGTCCTGCAGTGGATTCCGGGCACCGAAGTGAACACCGTGGAACGCTGCGCGGGACACGACGGGACCTTCGGCGTGAAGGCCGAGTTCTACGCCGACTCGATGAAGATCGGCAGGCCGGTTTTCAGCCGGATGAGCGACAGCGATCCCGATTTCGTGAGTTCCGACTGCCCGATCGCCAGTCGCCGGATCATGCAGGGCATCTCGGAAAAGGACGGGCCGCCGCGGGCCCGCCGCGAGCATCCGCTGACGCTGATGCGCATCGCCTACGGATTGGAGTGAAATGATGCCCGCCATCGACCGCGACAGCCTGATGACGCTGGAAGCCTACGCCAAGGCGCGCCCCGCGTTCCGGACGCGCGTCCTCGAACACAAGAAGGCGCGCACCGTACACCTGGGCGAGCACATCACGCTGATTTTCGAGGACGAGCTGACGCTGCGTTACCAGATCCAGGAAATGCTGCGCATCGAGAAGGCCTTCGAGGAGGAGGCCATCCAGGACGAACTCGACGTCTACAACCCGCTGGTGCCCGACGGCAGCAACTTCAAGGCGACGATGCTGATCGAGTACGAGGATGTCGAGGAGCGTCGCATGGCGCTGATGCGGCTGAAGGGCGTCGAGGATCGCGTGTACGTCGCTGTCGCGGGCGGCGCGAAGGTGTGGGCCATCGCCGACGAAGACTTGCCGCGCGAAAACGAAGTGAAGACCTCGGCCGTTCACTTCCTGCGCTTCGAGCTCACGGCGGACATGGTGGCCGCATTGAAGGGCGGCGCAGCCTTGGCCGTCGGTGTCGACCATCCGGCATACCAGGCGGAGATTCCCGCCGTGGATGCGGCGACGCGTCAGTCGCTGACCCGCGATCTGGCGTAGCGCTGGGTGCGCGGCGTGTCGCGGCAGTCGGTCGCCGGCGCGCCGCTCAGCGTGCCTGCGGGCAGAGGGTCGTTCGCGCGCGAAGCGCGCGGTTGAGCGACAGGCTTACTGCCGCTCTAGTCGCGGAAATTGTTGAACTGCAGCGGGAAGTCGGTGATCGACTTCTTCACGAGCGCAATGGCGTCCTGCAGATCGTCGCGCTTCGCGCCGGACACCCGCACCGCTTCCCCCTGGATCGACCCCTGGACCTTCAGCTTGCTTTCCTTGAGGAGCTTGACGATCTTCTTCGACAACTCCTGTTCGACGCCCGTGCGCACGGTGACGACCTGCTTCACCTTGTTTCCCGAGATTTTCTCGACGTCGCCGTATTTAAGCGCTCGCACGTCGACGCCGCGCTTGGCGAGCTTGCCGGTCAGGATGTCCGTGACCTGCTTCATCTTGAAGTCGTCGTCGGCGAACATCGTCAGCACGTTCTCCTTGTGCTCGACGCGCGCGTCGGATCCCTTGAAGTCGAAGCGCGTGGAGACCTCTTTGTTCACCTGGTCGAGCGCATTGTTGATCTCGACCTGGTTCACTTCCGAAACGATGTCGAATGACGGCATGGCGGATGCCCGGTGTGGTGACGGACCGCCATTTTAACTCCAGCCGGCCGCGTCGCCGCCTGGCAAGGTCGCTTTCCTTTCGCCTATCCCAGTTCGTCGATCGAGCGCGGCCAGCTCTTGTGCAGCAGCCGCGAGAGCGCACGGTCGGCGAGGAGGACTCCGCCGTTCTGGCAGCGTGCGCAGTAGTTGCACTCGTTCTCGGCATACACGATCCGCTGCACCGGCGCGCCGCAGGCGGGGCACGGCTGGCGGTACTTGCCGTGCACGGCCATCTCGGGCCGGAACGCCGTGACATCCTCCGGAAACCCGCCGCGCGCCTCGGTGCGCAGGCGATCGGTCCATTCGCCGAGCACGGCCCGAGTCGCGTCGTGCAGCCGGGACACTTCGGCGTCATCGAGCTTCGCGGTGAGCTTGAGCGGCGACAGGCGCGCGCGGTGCAGGATTTCGTCGGAGTAGGCATTCCCGATGCCGCTGAACAAGCGCGGATCGGTCAGTGCGCGCTTCAGCGTGTGGTTCTCGCTTCGCAACCGGGCGGCAAAGGTCGGGGTGTCGACATCCATGATCTCGATGCCGCCCAGGTCGAACGCTGCGAGCGCGGCCTGCCCCTGCACCAGGTGCAGCGACGCGCGACGCCTGGTACTCGCTTCGGTGAACGCGAGCTCGCCGTTCGGAAATTCGAATACCGCCAGCGTCGTCTTCGCCGGCGGCCGGACCGAGGGCGCCAGCCAGCGCAGGCGGCCGGCGATCATCAGGTGCAGGACGAGGAAGAAGTCGCCCTCCAGTGCCAGCACGATGCGCTTGCCGAGGCGCAGCACGTCGACGACGCGCCTGTCCTCGGCGACGGCGATCGGCGGCACCGCCGTGCGCAGCACGAAAGGATTCCTGATTGCAAGTCGCTGCAGCACCCGGCCGCGAACGCGCGCGTCGAGCGCTTCGCGATAGAGGTTGATGTCGGGTAGTTCGGGCATGGGCGCGCGTCGCGCGCATCGGCGGCCGCGCGCGGCGCAGAGTCGGTGAGCGACTCGAGTCGGCTAGAATAGCCCATTCTCCGAACCCGCCCGAGACTGCCTTCCATGTCGCACATCCTGCAGGACCTTCCCGTCGGCCAGAAAGTCGGCATCGCGTTTTCCGGCGGCCTGGACACCAGCGCAGCGCTGCACTGGATGCGCGCGAAGGGGGCGATTCCGTACGCATACACCGCCAATCTCGGCCAGCCGGACGAGCCGGACTACGACGACATTCCGCGCCGCGCGCTGCAGTACGGCGGCGAAGCCGCGCGCCTCGTCGACTGCCGGACGGCGCTGGTCGCGGAGGGCATCGCGGCGCTCCAGGCGGGCGCATTTCACATTTCGACCGGCGGCGCGACCTACTTCAACACCACTCCGCTCGGCCGCGCCGTCACCGGCACGATGCTGGTCATCGCGATGCGCGAAGACGACGTCAACATCTGGGGCGACGGCAGCACCTACAAGGGCAACGACATCGAGCGGTTCTATCGCTACGGTCTGCTCGCCAACCCGAACCTGCGCATCTACAAGCCCTGGCTCGACGCGAAGTTCATCGAGGAACTCGGCGGACGCAGGGAAATGTCGGAATACCTGGCGCGCGCGGGCTTCGGCTACAAGATGAGCACGGAGAAGGCGTACTCCACCGACTCCAACCTGCTCGGCGCGACGCACGAGGCGAAGGACCTCGAATTCCTCGACAAGGGCATGATGATCGTGCAGCCGATCATGGGTGTCGCATTCTGGCGCGACGACGTCGCGGTCAAGCCCGAACGGGTCGCGATTCGCTTCCACGAAGGCCGGCCGGTCGCGCTGAACGGCATCGAGTTCGCCGACGAGGTTGCGCTGCTCCTCGAAGCCAACGCCATCGGCGGCCGACACGGCGTCGGCATGAGCGACCAGATCGAGAACCGGATCATCGAGGCCAAGAGCCGCGGCGTCTACGAGGCGCCAGGCATGGCGCTGCTGCACATCGCGTACGAGCGGCTCGTCACCGGCATCCACAACGAAGACACGATCGAGCAATACCGGGACAGCGGTCGCCGGCTTGGACGCCTGCTTTATCAGGGCCGCTGGTTCGACTCGCAGGCGATGATGCTGCGCGAGACCGCCCAGCGCTGGGTTGCGCGCGCGATCACCGGGGAAGTCGTGCTGGAACTTCGGCGCGGCAACGATTACTCGATCCTCGACACGACGAGCCCCAACCTCACCTACAAGCCCGAGCGGCTGACGATGGAGAAGGGCGCGTCGTCGTTCACGCCGCAGGACCGCATCGGACAGCTGACGATGCGCAACCTCGACATCGCGGACACCCGAGAAAAATTGCTGACCTACATGAAGACGGGACTCCTGCGCGCGTCGGGGGACTCCATCCTGCCGCGGCTTGCGGACGCCGACCCCAAGGACTAGACACCGGGACCGGACGCAGTCCGCGTCGCCTCCCGCGATCGCGCGGAGCCGGTGGCGCTTTCCGATCGACTCTCAGTCGACCTTCACGCCGGCCTTCCTGATCACGGGAACCCATTTCTCGGATTCGCTCTTGATCAGGGCGCCGAGGTCCTCGGGCGTACCGCCCACCAGGTCGAAGCCGGAAGCGCGCATTTTCTGCACGACGTCCGGATCTTTCAGCACGGCGTTGATTTCGGCGTTGAGCCGCTGCACGACCGCCCCGGGCGTCCCTGCGGGAACGAGCACGCCGTTCCATGCGAGCGCTTCGAAACCCGGGTAACCGGATTCGGCGATCGTCGGCAGGTCGGGCAACAGCGGAAAGCGCTTCGCTGAGGTGACGGCCAGTGCCCGCAGCTTGCCGGCCTGGATCTGCGGCTGCAGCGGCTGCATCACCGCGAAGATCATCTGGGTCTCGTTCTGGATCGTCGCAGTGACCGCCGGCGGCGAGCCGTTGAACGGGATGTGCACGATGTCGATTCCCGCCATCATCTTCAGCAGTTCGGCATTGAGGTGCGACGAACTGCCGCTTCCCACCGACGCGAAGTTGAGCTTTCCCGGATTGGCCTTGGCGTAGGCGACCAGCTCCTGCACCGACTTGACCGGCAGCTGGGCCGTGACCGCGAGCACGTTCGGCTGGCTCGACGTGATGACGACCGGGGCCAGGTCCTTCTGCACGTCGTAGGGCACCTTCTGCAGCAGCGGCGTGATCGACAGCGGTCCGTTGAACGCCAGCAACATCGTGTAGCCGTCGGGCGCGGCCCTGGCCACTTCACCTGTGGCCACGGTGCCGCCGGCGGCCGGCTTGTTCTCGACGACGACGGGTTGCCCCAGCCGGTCCTTGAGCTTGTCGCCGATGGTCCTTCCCAGCACATCGATCGAACTGCCGGCGGGCGCCGACATGACGAACTTGATCGGCTTGTCTGGCCAGGCCTGCGCCATCGAATTCGAGAACGCCAGGCTGCACGCCACTGCAAGCAACGCGCGAACGGCTCGGGACACGGGCATAGACATCGCAGATACTCCGGAAAATGGCTGCATCGGTGGGGTCGGCCTCAGGTGGACGCTCGGATGCGTCTCGGGCGAGTCCTACTTCGGGGCATGGCAGACCGCTTCGATGTTGTGGCCGTCTGGATCGAGCACGAACGCGCCATAGTAATTTTCGTGGTAATGCGGTCGCAGCCCCGGCGGGCCGTTGTCGCGTCCGCCCGCTTCCAGAGCGGCTCGGTGGAAGGCGTCGACGATCGCGCGGCTGTCGGCATGAAATGCGACGTGCACGGGCGGAACGTTCGGCTTTCCCTGGCCGATCCAGAAATCGGGCTTGGGGGCGACGCCAAAGCCGGCGAACTGCTCGAATTCCATCAGCATCGCATAGCCGAGGGGCGCCAGGGCCGCCTTGTAGAAGGCCTTGGAACGGGCTGCGTCAGACACGGTGACTCCGGTATGGTCAATCATTCGGGCTCCTCATCGCTTGCCGCCAACTCGGCTTCGCTTCCGGTCGATCATGCATCCTCTTCAAGGATCGACGCGGCCGCAGACGAGGTACTCGAGCAGCGCCTTCTGCGCGTGCAGCCGGTTCTCGGCCTCGTCCCACACCACGCTTTGCGGACCGTCGATGACGTCGGCGTCGACTTCCTCTCCGCGGTGTGCAGGCAGGCAGTGCATGAACAGGGCATCAGGCTTCGCCTGCTTCATCATTGCGGCGTCGACCTTCCATTTCGCAAAGGCGCGCAGGCGGGCATCGTTCTCCGCCTCGAAGCCCATGCTGGTCCAGACGTCCGTGGTGACCAGATCGGCGCCCCGGCACGCATCCGCCGGATCGGCGAACGATGCGACGTGGGGCGCGGTCGCGCTGTCCACGCGAGTCATGTCCAGCTCATATCCACGCGGCGCCGAGACGTGCACGCGGAATCCCAGAATCGCGGCGGCCTGAAGCCACGAGTAGCAGACGTTGTTGGAGTCGCCGATCCACGCCACTGTCCGGCCGGCGATGTCGCCGCGATGCTCGACGAAGGTGTAGATGTCCGCGAGGATCTGGCACGGATGGAATTCGTTGGTGAGGCCGTTGATCACGGGCACGCGCGAATGTGCGGCAAAGCGCTCGATGATCGATTGCTCAAAGGTGCGGATCATCACGACGTCGACCATGCGCGAGATCACCCGCGCCACGTCCTCGATAGGCTCGCCGCGCGACAATTGGGTGTCGCCGCGGTTGAGATTTATGGCGATGCCGCCAAGCTGGTTCATGCCGGCCTCGAAAGACACGCGCGTTCGCGTGGACGCCTTTTCGAACACCATCGCGAGCGTGCGGTCGCGCAGCGGCTGGTACAGCTCGTAGCGCTTGAAGCGATCCTTGATCCAGCGGGTGCGCATGAAGAGGTAGTCGAATTCCTCCCGGGAGAAGTCGCGCAGCTGCAGGAAATGCCGTGGAGGCGTGGCCATCGTAAGCCGGGGCGGGCGACGCGCGGACTACCCCCGCCGACGCCATCGTGGTCAATGGTGAATTTGGGAAAATACTAGCACGGGCCCGGCGCCCGCGGCCGCCCTTCAGTGCGGAAGCGACCCTGGCGGTGGCACTGCCTGCGCCGCGACGTCCAGCGCTTGCGCGCCGAGAAGCACGCGCATGTCGACCACGCCGTCGCGCCACGCCTTCTCCAGGTCGGCATCCACAGCCGCGAGCGCGTCGACGCCGATCTTGAGCATGCCGCCGACGCCGTAGGCGCGATTGCGACCATGCAGTTTCGCCATGTAGAGCGCCTTGTCCACCAGGCCCAGCACGCGCTCCCAGCCCAGCGCGACGTCGTCCGGCGGCAACAGCACCGGCGAATAGCCGATGGAGACCGTGGTCCGGATGTAATGTCCCATGTACTGGATCGGCTCCGACGAGATTGCGTGCATGACCCGCTGCACGATCTCGTCGAGCCGGTCGGCGGGCGCCATCGGCACGAACACCAGGAACTCCTCGCCGCCCCAGCGCACGATCATGTCGGTGTCGCGCAAGGTGTCGCGCAGGCGCCTGGCGACGGCAATCAGCACGGCGTCTCCCGCGGCATGGCCGAACTGGTCGTTGATCAGCTTGAAGTGATCGAGATCGATCAGCAGCAGGGCCTGCACCGGCCTTTCGACGGAGCCGCGCCGCCGCTCGAGCTCGCCCCGGTCCTCGTTGATGAAATTCTGGAAGTGACGGCGGTTGTAGAGTGCGGTCAGCGGGTCGCGGCTGCTCTGAAAGCTCAGTTCCGTGTTCTTCTGCGCGAGCAGGCGGTTGGTCATGCGCAATTTCCGGTAAAGGAATGCCACGACGCCGAACGAAGCCGCGAATACGGCCGCCAGCAGCCACCAGACGCGCTGCTGCAGCTGGCGATTCTGGAGTTCCGCGGACTGCAGGCTGCGGTCGCGATTGAGCTGCTCGATTTCCCGCTTGCGCTTTTCCGACTCGCGCAATTCGCGCTCGGTCTTCTCGCGCTGGACGGCCGCGATCTCGTCGCGCAGCTTGCGCTCGCGATCGAAGAGCGCGATCGCGCCCTTGTAATCGCCGGCCTCGGCGAGGTGCTGCCCATACTCGACCAGCAGGTCGCCGGTTTCCGCGACTGCGCCCGCGCGTTCGTATTCCTGCACGGCCTGCTCGGCCAGCCTCTTCCCGGCATCGATGCGCCCGAGGCCCAGCATCGCGAAGCCCATGTTCGCCTTGTTGGTGGCCACGGTACTAGTGTTGCCCAATGCCGTCGCCAGTTCCAGAGATCGCTGCGACAGGTCCAGCACCTCCTTGAAATTGCCGCGGCGGAGGTGGACGTCAGCCAGGTTGATGAGGGCCATGCTTTCCGCTGCGTCGGAACGCGCTTCTCGGGCGATTGCCAGCGATTCCTGCATCGCGTCCAGCTCCTGCTTGGGGCGCTCCAGGTACTGCAGCGCGGCGGACTCCGCCATCTTGGCCTTGGCCATTCCGAAGGCGCTGTTGGCGAGCTTGGCCTCCGCAAATGACTGCAGGCTTTCATCGAATGCCTTCGGCCATTGCTTGACCTGGGTATCCAATACCGACAGCTGGTACAGGGCCGTCGAACGCCGGTACGGACTGTCCTCGATCGTCGCCAGGGACAGCGCTTCCTGCAGCGCCTTCCGCGCGTCGTCATTGCGCAGCATCAGCCGCGCAGTCGTGCCCGCGGACAGTGCGGCCCAATACTTGATGTAGTCGTCGCCGGTGCTTCCGAGAAGGTTGCGCGCATCCTCGGCCAGCCGGCTGGCCACGGACGCCTCGCCGTTCCACGCCTGCACGGCGCTCCGCAACAGCCAGGCCATGGCGACGAGGCCGTCGTCCTGCACGACCCGGCCTTCCTTTTCGAGCTGATCCGCGAGCCATTCGGCGTCGCTGGTCCGGTTCGCCTTCACCAGCGCCTGGCCGTGCAGGCTTTCGATGTATCGATAGGTGCCGGGACTTGCGCGGCGCGCCTGAGCGACCAACGTCTCCAATTCCGGAATCTGCTGCCTGGGATAGCCCTCCAGGTCGGCTTCGATTTCGCGCCCGCGCCGCAGGATCTCAGCGTCGGATGCGGCCGCGCAGGGGAACGCCGTGACCAGCGCAAGGAAAGCCAGCGCCACCGCGGCCCATTTTCGGGACGAACTGCCGATAGCCGCGGTCCGGGCCGCGCGTGAAACCGGGTTCCCACCCGGCATCGCAGCGCGTTGGGTATCGGTGGTCGCGGTCATGGCGGACGGGGTCGGGATCGGGAGACGATCGGTCTGGGTAGCCTGCGAGCCCGCCGGCATGGGAGTCCCATGCTCGCGTGCTTGGCGCGAGGAAGTACCGAATATATGCAATTGTCGTGCCTGCCACTCCCCGGGAGTCGCATTGTTGCACGAAGCCCGATGGTAGAATTTGGGCGTTGCCGCTCCCCGGTTTTCCCCATTTCGCCTGCATCTCCGCTGTTTTTCCTCGAGTTTCCGCGCCATGGGTTCCGCCGGCTTCGACATCGTCATCTGGGGCGTCACGGTGGCGGGAAAGATCTTTCGGCCCAGCGACTGGACGGATCGGATCGCGGGCCTCACGTCCGCCTTCGGCGAGGATCGCAAGCTGGTCTATTCGCCTCTGGTCCTGCCCGTCAGGGTGGGCGGTGCCCGCGCCGTGATCGTGGGTCACGAACTCGAAGCGATTGAACCCCGCCTGTTCCGATTTCTTGTCTCTTTCGCACAGGACAATGAGCTGAGGATGGAACGCGTGCAGGATGCACTGGCGTCCCCGGAGGGCCTGACACCGCCCGCAATGCCGGGCGCAGCGGGCCGGGAACCGCCCGAGCCGATTTGACAAGGAGGTGGAGCGGTTCCCATTCGGCTTCCAGAAGAAAAAAGGCGCCATCAGGCGCCTTTTGTTCGTTTGCGGCAACTCATCCACCGCACATCTGCCGCCTCGCCAGCCGCTCATTCATCACGATCGGCGGCCGCGCAACGTCACCGGATCAGGCCAGCGCCTTGATCGCGGTTGACAGGCGCGACTTGGTGCGCGAGACCATGTTCTTGTGGACGATCTTCTTGTCGGCGATCTTGTCGATCACCGATTGCGATTCCTGCATCGTCTTCGCGGCTGCGGCCTTGTCGCCCGCGGCGATGGCCTTTTTCACCTTCTTGACTGCGGTGCGCAGCGCCGACTTGAGGCTCGCGTTGCGCATGCGCGTCGCTTCCGCCTGCCGGGCGCGCTTCCTTGCTTGCGCCGAATTGGCCATGAAAGTTTGTCCTGAAATTTGTGGGATGCGTGAGAAGCCCGACATAATACCGGATTTCCGGCCTTCGGGCAACACCGGCGTTTGCGCCGCCCTCTAACCGGGCCACATCTTTTGTGAATCTGCTCAAGGCCTTATCCACTGTCAGCGGAATGACGCTGCTGTCCCGAATCACGGGACTGGTCCGGGAAAGCCTCCAGGCCGCGCTGTTCGGAGCGGGGTTGCAGATGGACGCATTCCAGGCCGCGTTCCGGCTGCCCAACATCCTGCGCCGGATGTTCGCGGAAGGCGCGTTCTCCCAGGCTTTCGTGCCGATCCTGGCCGAGTACCAGCGGCAGCGCGGCGACGACGCAACCCGCGACCTCGTGGGCAAGGTCGGGGCGCTGCTCGGTCTGGTCCTGCTGGGCATCACCGTCCTCGGCGTGCTGGCGGCGCCGGCGCTCGTCTACGTGCTGGCAAGCGGGTTCGCCAAGACCCCCGGCAAGGTCGAATTGACCGCGGACCTCATCCGCATCGTATTTCCCTACATCCTTTTCGTTTCGCTGGTCTCCCTCGCGGGCGGCGTGTTGAACGTCTACCGGCGCTTTGCCGTTCCCGCTTTTACGCCGGTGCTTCTCAACCTCTCGATCATCGGCGCCGCGATCTTCCTCGCCAGGTACTTCGACCCTCCGATCAAGGCGCTCGCGTGGGGAGTGCTCATCGGCGGCATGGTCCAGGTCGCGTTCCAGATTGCGCCGCTTGCACGGATCGGCATGTTGCCGCGTTTCAGGATCGACTGGCGCGACGAGGGCGTGCGCCGGGTGCTGCTGAACATGGGTCCGGCAATCGTCGGTGTGTCGGCCGCGCAGATTTCCGCGCTAATCAACACGCAGCTCGCATCGATGCTGGGCGACGGCCGCATATCGTGGATCACCTATGCCGACCGGCTGATGGAGTTCCCGAGCGCGCTGCTGGGCGTGGCGCTGGGCACGGTGCTGCTGCCCACGCTGGCCAAGCACCACGCCGATGCCGACGTCGAACAGTATTCGTCACTGCTGGACTGGGGCCTGCGCCTCGCGTTCCTGCTGGCGCTGCCGGCCGCACTGGGTTTGTGGCTGTTGGCGCTGCCGCTGATCTCGACGCTTTACCAATACGGAAAGTTCTCCGTCAACGACGTCTGGCAGACCCGCGAGGCGCTGCTGGGCTACAGCGTCGGCCTGCTCGGGCTGATCGTCGTGAAGATCCTCGCGCCGGGTTTCTATGCTCGGCAGAACATCAAGACGCCGGTCCGCATAGCATTCTTCACGGTGTTCGTGTCGCAGGCGCTTGCGTTCATCCTGATGTGGCGCATCGGCCATGCCGGGCTCACGCTGGCGACGAGCGTCGGCGCCTGCGTAAACGCCGGACTGCTGTTCTGGTTTCTGCGAAGGAGCGGCTCCTATCAACCCGAGGCGGGTTGGGCCATGTTCCTGTTCAAGCTCGCGGTTGCGCTGGGCGTGCTTGGCGTGTTGCTGTTCGCGCTGAGCGGCTCGCCGGCAAGCTGGCTCGACGCGGGGCTTTTCCATCGCGTAGGGCGGCTGGCCGGGATCATCGTCGCCGGCTTGGCCGTCTATTTCGCGACGCTTTACCTGCTTGGGTTCCGGCTTGCCGACTTCGGTCGCCGCGAACGCTGAATAAGCGGCCTAGTTGCCGGGCTTTCGGTGCGGACAGCGGGCCTTGGTGCAATCGGCGTAGAGGTAGAGCGCGTGCTCGTTGATCTTGAAGCCGCGGTCGCTGGCCACCTTGATCTGGCGCTTTTCGATCTCGGCGTCGTAGAACTCCTCGACGCGCCCGCACTGCATGCAGACCAGGTGATCGTGGTGGCTGCCCTCGTTGAGCTCGAACACGGCCTTGCCGGACTCGAAATGATGGCGGGCCAGGAGACCGGCCTGTTCGAACTGGGTGAGGACCCGGTAGACGGTCGCGAGGCCGATGTCCAGCCCTTCGGTCAGCAAGAGCTTGTAGACGTCCTCGGCCGTCAGGTGCCGGACCTTGGACGCTTCGAAAAGGTTGATGATCTTGAGGCGCGGAAGCGTTGCCTTGAGTCCGGCGCTTTTCAGGTCCTGAGAGGTGCTCATCGATTCGTTCCCGGAGGCGTGCGCGGCTATAATAACCGCTTATGAGAGTCGCCTCCAAAGTCCACTCCCTTGCTGCCGGTGCCCTTGCCGTCGCCCGCAATGCGGCCATAGGCGCGGGTGTGGCGCTCTGCGTCGCCGGATGCTCGACCATGACGGCCCCTTTCGACACCTACATTCCCTACATCAGCCAGTTCGGCATCTACAAGATCGACATCAACCAGGGCAACTATATTTCGCAGGACATGGTCGACAAGCTGAAGGAAGGCCAGACCCGGCAGCAGGTTCGCACGGTGCTGGGCACGCCACTGCTGACCAGCGTGTTCCGGGACAATCGCTGGGACTATCTGTACGAATACCGGAAGAACGGCCGCGTCCAGACGCATCGACAGTTCACCGTCTACTTCCAGGGCGACGTGCTGGCCCGATGGGAAGGCGACGAAATGCCCAAGTCGGTGCAGGAATTGAACCGCACGGCGGCGACGCGTTCCCTCCCGGACGACCCCTTCGGTGACGACGCCGGGATCATGGGCAAGATCATCGACTGGTTCAACCGGCTGGGCGACCCTTCGGTGGCACCGGTTCCTTGACCATGGACGCGGTTCGGCTCGCCATAGCGGGCGCCGGGGGCCGCATGGGACAGGCGCTGATCGAAGCGTCACTTGCGACGCCCGATGTGGCGCTGGCCGCGGCGCTCGACGTCGCGGGCAGCCCGGCGATCGATCACGACGCCGGCGAGCTATTCGGGCGGGTCACCGGAGTAAAGGTCGGCCATGATGTCCGTAGCCTGTTGCGCGGCGCCGACGTACTCATCGATTTCACGCGGCCGGACGGGACGCTGGCCCATGTCGCCGCATGCGCGGACGCCGGTGTCGGTGCGGTGATCGGGACCACCGGATTGAACGACGCCCAGAAGGCCGATATCTCCCGTTTCGCGCAGCGCGTGCCGATCGTCCTTGCGGCCAACATGAGCGTGGGTGTGGTGGTCCTGCTGTCGCTGGTCGAATCCGCGGCGAAGAAACTCGGCCCCGGATTCGACGTCGAGATCGTAGAAATGCATCACCGGCACAAGGTCGACGCGCCGTCCGGCACGGCATTGCAGCTGGGCGAGGCCGCGGCGTCCGGCATGGGAAGGAATCTCGCCGACTGCGCGGTGTATGCGCGGGAAGGGCATACCGGCGAGCGCCTTCACGGCACGATCGGCTTTGCGGCGCTGCGCGGCGGCGACGTCGTAGGCGAGCACACGGTGATCTTTGCCGGCGCGGGCGAACGCGTCGAACTGTCCCATCGAGCCACGTCGCGCCAGAATTTTGCGAATGGCGCGCTTCGCGCCGCCGTGTTCGTTGCCGCAAAGCGCGCGGCGGGCAAGGCCGGCCTCTTCGACATGCGGGACGTGCTGGGATTGAGATGAGGGAGCCCAAGTGAACGGACTGCCATGAGGGGACCGCGCTGATGGATGCGGCCAAGCCGTTCGATCTGTCCGGGAGCGTCGCCGTCGTCACCGGCGGCGGCTCCGGCCTGGGGCTGGCGATCGCCCGCGGCCTCGCGCAGGCCGGCGCGCGGGTCGTGATCAACGGACGCAATCGCGCCAAGCTCGACGCTGCGGCCGCGGCGCTTGCCGGCGAAGGTCATGATGTGAGCGTCACCGCATTCGACGTCACGGACGAGGCGGCGGTCGGCGCCGGCATGGCGGACATCGAGCGTGCGGTCGGGCCGGTGGACATCCTGGTGAACAATGCCGCGGTCAACAATCGCAAGCCGTTCGATCAGTACTCGCTGGCCGAATGGAGGGCGCTGCAGGACGCCAATTTCGACGGACCCTTCCTGGTGACTCGCGCCGCAGTTCCGGGAATGAAGGCGCGCCGCCGCGGCAAGATCATCAACATTTGCTCCCTCGCCTCCGACATCGGGAGGCCGAACATCGTCGCCTATGCCGCGAGCAAGGGCGGGCTCAAGATGATGACGCGGGCGCTCGCCGTCGAACTGGCGCCGCACAACGTGCAGGTCAACGGGATCGCGCCGGGATTCTTCAAGACGGAGATGAACGCGGCGCTGATCGACAACGCCGAGTTCTCGGCCTGGGTGGCCAAGCGAACGCCGGCCGGGCGCTGGGGCGATCCGCGGGAAATCGCCGGCGCCGCGGTTTTCCTGGCATCGCCCGCGGGGAGCTACGTCACAGGGCATCTGCTGTACGTCGACGGGGGCTTCAGCGCAGCGTACTAGGATGTTCCGGGCACGGTGGCGGAGTCTCCGGCGCGATTCCGCCTTTGAGGGGCACGTCGAACTGGGGTATAATTCGCCGGATACAGCGGGGAAGGCAAAGCCTTCCCCGTTTGCACGTCCCCCGCCCGCACGCAGAATGAGGTCCCATGAACGCGCCTGAAGCCGCCGCCGCGGACACTGCCGCCGCGCTCTTCCCGCCGACCACGCCTGCAATGCTGGCATTGGCCGACGGCACGGTGTTCCATGGGCGGGCGATCGGGGCACTCGGCAGCGCGACCGGCGAAGTGGTGTTCAACACCGCCATGACGGGCTATCAGGAAATCCTGACTGATCCGTCGTACGCGGGGCAGGTCGTGACACTGACCTATCCGCACATCGGCAACACGGGCGTCAATGCGGAGGACGTCGAGGCGCAGCGCATCTTCGCCGCGGGACTGGTCATCCGCGACTTGCCCCGCGTCGAGTCGAATTGGCGCGCCACCGGCACGCTGGGCGACTATCTGCGCGACAACCATGTGGTCGGCATAGCCGACATCGACACCCGCAAGCTGACCCGAATCCTGCGGGAAAAAGGCGCGCAGAATGGATGCATCGTCGCCGCCGCGACGCTCGGCCCCGCGGATGAAACTGCCGCCGTGGCCAAGGCGCGCGCCGCGCCGTCGATGGCCGGTCTCGACTTGGCGAAGGTGGTGAGCTGCGCGAAGCGCTACGAATGGAGCGAGGAGGTCTGGTCGCTGGACGGCGGCTACACGGAGGCGCCGGCGGGCAGGTTGCATGTGGTCGCGTACGACTACGGCATCAAGTACAACATCCTTCGCATCCTGGCCAGCCGCGGCTGCAGGTTGACGGTCGTGCCGGCGCAGACGAAGGCAGCGGACGTGCTTGCGCTCAAGCCGTCCGGCGTTTTCCTGTCGAATGGTCCCGGTGACCCGGAGCCTTGCACCTACGCGATCGCGGCCATCCGCGAAATCGTCGACAGTGGCATGCCGACCTTTGGCATCTGCCTCGGACACCAGTTGCTGGGGCTGGCTTCCGGCGCGCGTACGATGAAGATGAAGTTCGGCCATCACGGCGCCAATCATCCGGTGCTCGACCGCGACACCGGCCAGGTGCTGATCACGAGCCAGAACCACGGATTCGCGGTGGACGCGACCGCGCTGCCGGACAACGTCAGGGTCACGCACGTGTCGCTGTTCGACGGCAGCCTGCAGGGCATTGCCCGCACCGATCGGCCGGCGTTCAGCTTCCAGGGGCACCCGGAGGCGAGCCCCGGGCCGCACGATCTGCGCTACCTGTTCGATCGCTTCGTGACGATGATGGAAAGAAGCTGATCATGCCCAGGCGAAACGACATCGAATCGATCCTGATCATCGGCGCGGGCCCGATCATCATCGGCCAGGCCTGTGAGTTCGACTATTCGGGCGCGCAGGCGTGCCGCGCGCTGCGCGAGGAGGGCTATCGCGTCATCCTCGTCAACAGCAATCCGGCGACGATCATGACCGACCCGGAGATGGCTGACGTCACGTACATCGAGCCGATCTCCTGGCCGATGGTCGCCAAGATCATCGAGCGCGAGCGCCCGGATGCGCTGCTGCCGACGATGGGCGGGCAGACGGCGCTCAACTGCGCGCTCGACCTGGCGCGCGAGGGCATTCTCAACAAGTTCGACGTCGAGCTGATCGGCGCGACCAAGAAGGCGATCGACAAGGCCGAGGATCGCGAGAAGTTCAAGGCCGCGATGACGCGCATCGGGCTCGGCTCCGCGCGCTCCGGCATCGCGCACAACCTCGAGCAGGCGCTGGAAGTGCAGGCCGACATCGGCTTCCCCGCCGTGCTGCGGCCTTCGTTCACGCTGGGCGGTTCCGGCGGCGGCATCGCCTACAACAAGGACGAATTCATCGAGATGTGCAAGCGCGGACTCGACCTGTCGCCGACGCACGAGCTGCTGATCGAGGAATCGCTGCTGGGCTGGAAGGAATTCGAGATGGAGGTTGTCCGCGACAAGAAGGACAACTGCATCATCGTGTGCTCGATCGAAAACCTGGATCCGATGGGCGTGCACACCGGCGACTCGATCACGGTCGCACCGGCGCAGACGCTGACGGACAAGGAATACCAGATCATGCGCGACGCTTCGATCGCGGTGCTGCGCGAAGTGGGCGTGGACACCGGCGGCTCGAACGTCCAGTTCGCGATCAATCCCGGGGACGGCAGGATGATCGTCATCGAGATGAATCCGCGGGTGTCGCGCTCTTCCGCGCTGGCCTCCAAGGCCACGGGCTTCCCGATCGCCAAGGTCGCGGCCAAGCTGGCGGTCGGCTACACGCTGGACGAACTGCGCAACGACATCACCGGGGGACAGACCCCGGCGTCGTTCGAGCCGACGATCGACTACGTGGTCACCAAGGTGCCGCGTTTTGCCTTCGAGAAATTCAGGCAGGCCGACGACCGCCTCACGACCCAGATGAAGTCCGTGGGCGAGGTGATGGCCATCGGCCGCACGTTCCAGGAATCGCTGCAGAAGGCGCTGCGCGGGCTGGAAGTCGGCGTGGACGGCTTCAACCTGAAGACCGTCGAGCCGGAGAAAATCGCCGACGAACTCGCCTATCCGCGCGCCGAGCGCCTCTGGTACGTCGCCGACGCGTTCGGCATCGGCATGTCGCTCGAGGAAGTGCATCAGCACACGAAGATCGACCTGTGGTTCCTGGCGCAGATCAAGGAAATCGTCGATCTCGAGCTCAAGCTCGACAAGCGCACGCTGGATTCGGTGACCCGACTGGAATTGCGCGAGCTGAAGCGCAAGGGATTCTCCGATCGCCGCCTTGCCTACCTGTTCAAGCTCTCCGAAACCGAAGTGCGCGCGCGCCGCCACGCCGACGGCATACGTCCCGTGTACAAGCGCGTGGACACCTGCGCCGCCGAATTCGCGACGCGGACCGCCTACATGTACTCGACCTACGAGGACGAATGCGAAGCGGAGCCCACCGACCGCAGGAAGGTGATCGTGCTGGGCGGAGGACCCAACCGGATCGGGCAGGGCATCGAATTCGACTATTGCTGCGTCCATGCCGCCATGGCGCTGCGCGAAGACGGGTTCGAGACCATCATGGTCAACTGCAACCCGGAGACCGTCTCGACCGACTACGACACCTCGGACCGGCTGTACTTCGAGCCGGTGACGCTCGAGGACGTTCTCGAGATCGTCCACGTGGAAAGGCCGTGGGGCGTGATTGTCCAGTACGGCGGTCAGACGCCGCTCAAGCTCGCCCGCGACCTGGAGAAATTCGGCGTACCGATCATCGGCACGTCGCCCGATATGATCGACATGGCCGAGGATCGCGAACGGTTCCAGCAGATGCTGCACCGGTTGAACCTGCGGCAGCCGCCCAACCGCACGGCGCGCACGGAAGCGGCCGCGCTGACCGCCGCCGCCGAGATCGGCTATCCGCTGGTGGTTCGCCCGTCCTACGTCCTCGGCGGACGCGCAATGGAGATCGTGCACGAGCAGCGTGACCTGGAGCGCTACATGCGCGAAGCGGTCAGCGTGTCCAACGACTCGCCGGTGCTCCTCGACCGCTTTCTCAACGATGCGACGGAGGTCGATGTCGACGCCATTTGCGACGGCGCCGACGTTCTGATCGGCGGCATCATGGAGCACATCGAGCAGGCAGGCGTGCATTCGGGCGATTCGGCGTGTTCGCTGCCGCCGCACTCGCTTTCCGCGGAGGTGCAGGCGGAACTGCGCCGGCAGACAGTGGCGATGGCCCGGGGACTCGACGTCGTCGGCCTCATGAATGTCCAGTTCGCGCTGCAGCACGACGGAGAAGGACGCGCGGTGGTCTATGTCCTGGAGGTCAATCCTCGCGCGTCACGCACCGTTCCCTACGTGTCCAAGGCGACCGGGCGGCCGCTGGCGAAGATTGCGTCGCGCTGCATGGTGGGCACCACGCTCCGGCAGCAGGGCGTGGCCGGCGAGATCGTCCCTGATTATTTTTCGGTGAAGGAAGCGGTCTTTCCGTTCATCAAGTTTCCGGGGGTCGACACGATCCTCGGTCCGGAAATGAAATCCACCGGCGAAGTGATGGGCGTCGGAGAGTCCTTCGGCGAGGCGTTCGTGAAAAGCCAGCTCGCGGCAGGCGTCAAGCTGCCCGACGGCGGCCGTGCGTTCATCAGCGTCAAGAACGCCGACAAGTCGAAAGTCATCGAAATAGCGAAAATGCTTGCCGAACTCGGCTTCCAGCTTGTCGCGACCCGAGGCACGGCCACGGCGCTGTCGGTGGCCGGGGTCCCGGTGTCGATCGTGAACAAGGTGGCGGAAGGACGGCCGCACATCGTCGACATGCTGAAGAACGACGAGATCGCGCTGGTCGTCAACACCGTCGAGGAAAAGCGTGCGGCAATCCAAGACAGCTACCAGATCCGGCGTGCGGCGCTGGTCGACCAGATTCCGACCTACACGACGCTGGCCGGCGCGCGCGCGGCGGCGATCGGCATGCGGGTGATGCGAGGACTGGTTCCCTATTCCATCCAGCAGCTGCACGAGCGGCTGCCGCACCATTCGAACCTAAAATCCCGAACCGGACAGGGTTGACCATGGCAAAAGTACCGATGACGGTTGAAGGCGCCGAACGCCTCAAGGTCGAACTGCAGCGGCTGAAGGGCGTCGAACGGCCCGCGGTCATCCAGGCGATCGCGGAAGCGCGTTCGCATGGCGACCTGTCCGAGAACGCCGACTACGACGCGGCGAAGGAACGGCAGGGATTCATCGAGGGCCGCATCGCGGAAGTGGAGTCGAAACTCGCCAATGCGCAGGTCATCGATCCCAGGACGCTCGACGCCGATGGGCTGGTCGTCTTCGGCGCCACGGTGGACCTCGAAGACTCGGAGAGCGGCGACAAGGTCACCTACCAGATCGTCGGCGACGACGAGGCCGACCTCAAGCACGGCAAGATCTCCGTGAGTTCGCCGATCGCGCGGGCGCTGATCGGCAAGAGCGAAGGCGATACCGCCGACGTGCAGGCGCCGGGGGGCGTGCGCAGCTACGACGTGCTCGCCGTCCGTTACGGCTAGGACCGCGCGGGCCTGCGGGTATTGACCAGCGCGATGCCCGCGCCCACCAGCGCCACGGCGGCGAGGAAAGCGGGCGTGATGCGGTCTCCCAGGAACAGGTGTCCGAAAGCCACGCCGAACAGCGGCGTCAGGAATGCGAACACGGAAAGCCTGCCGCCAAGGTAGCGGGTGAGCAGCCAGAACCACGTCAGGTAACTCGCAAAGGCGACGATGACGGTCTGGTAGACGAGGCTCGCCATGGCCACGGCCGACAGCGCGACGACGCCGGGTTCGCCCATCGCCAGCGACACCAGCGGCAACAGCGCCGCGGAAACGGACAGCTGGAAAAAGAGCACGCGCGTCGCCTCGATGCGCGCGAGCGACGTGGTGCGGATGACCACGGTGGTCGCCGCCCACCCTGCCGCGGCGAGCACGCCGAACGCGTCGCCCAGCAGCGTTGCGCGATCGCCGGTGCCGAATCCCTCGGCGAACGCCGCGACGATTCCGCCGAACGCGAGCGCCACGCCGGTCCATTGCCCCGCGCGCAGATGCTCGCTTGGAAGAAACCATGACAGTCCCAGCGCCGTGAGGACTGGAGCCAGATAGAGAAAGACGACCATCCGTGCGGCCGTGGTGTGCGCCAGGCCGGCATAGATGAGCGCGAATTCAACGGTGAACATCAGCCCGGCCACAAGTCCCGGAACCCACGTTCCGTCGCGCCGCAGGAGTACCGTCCCCCTCCAGCGCGCCCACACGATTACCAGAAGGCAGGCGAAGGCGGAACGAAGCGCGCCCTGCATGACGAGCGAAATGCCGGGGGCCGCAAGCTTGACGGCGACCTGCTGGAAGCCCCACAGCGCGCACAGCACCAGCATCGACGCGAATGCGGTTGCGTCAAGGGGTTTGCGGGCGTCCGTCACGCAAGGCCCCCGGTCGGCGCGCTCACGGTGCTGCGGAAAGGAATGCCGGAATACGGTGTCAGGCTTTGCGCCGGCGACGCGATGCGCTGCCGGCGGCCTTGGGGCTGCCGGCGGGCGGCCTCCTGGCCCACGCTTCGCGCGGATTGGGCTTGGCGCTGAACGAACGCGGTTTGGTCTTCGGCGTGTAGCTTGACTTGCGCTTTCCTTCCGGACCGTCGTCGACATCGCGCGGGCGCCGCGCCGGCGCCCTTGGCAGGATCGCCCCTTCAGGTAGCGCGTTGAAGCGCGCGGCACCGCGGGTTCCCTTGCCGAGCGCGATTCCCGGCGTGACGCCTCGGCGGCGCTCGCGGATCGGATCGACTGGCGCCCGCGGACCCGTCTTGGGCGCCTTGGGGCGCTTGGCGGCCGATTGGTTTGCGGACCTGGCTGTGCCCTTCGGTTCCGGCTTGTGCGGGTCGGGCTTCCGGACCTCGGGGTTCGCGCGCCAGACAACCAGCACCTTGCCCAGGTGCTGAACCGGCGCGCACTCGATGTCTGCGCAAATCGCCGCCAACATGGCCTCGCGCTCGTCCCGGGCGTCGCTGAAGACGCGAATCTTGATGAGCTCGTGCTTCGAGAGCGCGAGGTCGATTTCGTGCGCGACCGCGGGTGTCAGCCCGTGCTGACCGATGGTGACGACGGGCTGCAAGTGGTGCGCCTTGGCGCGCAATGCGCGACGCGCGGCGGGGGAGAGGAGATCCATGGAGCTAGTTTATAGGAATTGGCATGCAGTTCCCTACCACGTCGCCGCAGAGGCCGTTCAGCGCGCGCGGGACGCCGCCTTCACATAGGCGTCGATCTGACGCTCTAGCACCGGCAACGTCACCCCGCCATGTTGCAGGATCGCGTCGTGGAACGCGCGAAGGTCGAACCGCCTGCGCAACGCGGTCTCCGCGCGCGCCCGCAGCTCGAGTATCTTGAGTTCGCCGATCTTGTACGCGAGCGCCTGGCCGGGCCACGAGATGTACCGATCGATCTCGGTGCGGATTTCGTGATTCGACAGTGCGGTATGGACTGCCAGGAAGTCGCGTGCCCGGTCGCGCGTCCACTCCATTGCGTGCATCCCCGTGTCGACGACCAGCCGGCACGCGCGCCACATCTCGTAGGTCAGCTTTCCGAAACGCTGGTAGGGCGTGTGATAGATGCCCATTTCCTGTCCAAGCCTTTCTGCGTACAGCGCCCATCCCTCCCCGAAGGCGTGCGGACAGTAGTTCAGGCGAAACGCCGGCACGTCGACGAGCTCGCGCGCCAGCGCGAACTGCATGTGATGTCCGGGAACCGCCTCGTGCAGCGTCAACGATGGCAGCACATAGAGTGGGCGCGTATCCAGCGCGTGGATGTTCACCCAATACTCGCCCGCCGCTCCCATCGGCCCCGGGTTGTAGCGCCCGGCCGTGTAGTTCGGCGCAAGCGCTTCCGGGACCGGCTTGACGCTGAACGGCGTGCGCGGCAGCGTGCCGAAATACTCCGGCAACCGGCCGTCGATCTCCTTCGCGATCCACGCCGCCTCCCTCAGCAATTCGGCCGGCGTGCCGGCATAGAATTGCGGATCGGTCCTCAGAAAGGCCAGGAATTCGGCAAATCCGCCCTTGTACCCGACCTCGCGAACGATCGCTTCCATCTCGCTGCGAATGCGCGAGACTTCGCGCAGGCCGATCGCATGGATCGCTTCAGGAGTTGCGTCGGGCAGCGTGGTGAAATAGCGCACCAGGTCCTCGTAATAGGCGCGCCCGTTCGGCAACGACGACGCACCGATCGTGGCCCGCGCCGCCGGACGGTACTCCACTTCGAAGAAGCGCTGGAAAGCCGAATAGGCGGGGATGACGGCATGGGCCAATTCCGCCTTCGCGGCTGTCGACAACCGGCGCCGATCGGCCT
The DNA here is from genome assembly GCA_035430095.1 of Casimicrobiaceae bacterium. Classification (GTDB taxonomy): domain Bacteria; phylum Pseudomonadota; class Gammaproteobacteria; order Burkholderiales; family Casimicrobiaceae; genus VBCG01. The sequence continues at coordinate 87,800 of DAOMGB010000003.1, forward strand.
CCCGAATTCCTTCGGGAAAATTCGCGAACGGGCGCCAGAACGGCGTGGCCTCCGCGGTCCTGTATTGCGCTCCCGCCACGACCTTCGACACGCCGTCCAGCACTGCAGCCGGCAACGTGAACCCCTCGCGCATCCCCGTGCGGATGTTGGCGATGTTCTCGTCGAAGTAGCGCGGCACATCGCTCAGTCGCACCAGGTAGTCCTCGTACTGCCTGGCTGTCCGTGGATCGGCCAGCGAAGCGAGCTGCAGCAGGTCGGAAAAGAACCCGCTGTCGCTGTTGAACGGCAGGCGCCATTCCCGATGCGAGGCGAGCGTCACGCGACTCGCGACCATGAATTCGAAGAGGTCGCGGCTCTTCTGCGCCGATACCCCCAGGGCCGCTCGCTCGATGCCGCCCAAGCGACGTAGGAACCGCCGATCGGCGGCGAGCCGACTTGCCTGCGCGGCGGGCGTCACGCTCGGCAATCGGGAATCGTGGGCGCGCACGCCATCCGCGGTGGCTGCGAGCGGATCCTCGCGCCACGTGAATGCGCGCTCGTCGTCGAGCAGCCGGGCCAGCGATTTCGCCGCCGACCGGGCACGGGACTGCAGATTTTTCGACGCCATGACGGAACTCCCGGCAAGCGCGCTCGAAAAGCAGCGCTTCGATGCGGATATCGGCACCGGAAACGTTGTGTCGGACCGGGCCCGAATCCTCGCGTGCATCTTACTTGGACGCCACGGCCTGGCGGCGTTGCGGGTCGCCGGCCCGGTAGCGTACGGGGCTGCCGGAGACGATGGAGTAAGCTTGCCGCCCCCCTCGATCCCTTCGTCTCATGCCGCCTCTCAACCCTTCGGGCAAGAAAAACAGGTTCACGAAGGCCTGGATGCACGACCACCTGAACGATCCCTACGTTCAGGAAGCCAGGAAGCGCGGTTACCGGTCGCGCGCCGCGTTCAAGCTCATCGAACTGGCCGAACGGGACAAGCTCCTCAGGCCGGGAATGACCGTCGTCGAACTGGGAGCGTCCCCCGGTAGCTGGTCCCAGGTGCTTCGTGAACGCGTCGGCCCGTCCGGCAGGATTGTCGCCATCGACCTGCTGCCGATGGACGGCATTGCCGGGGTCGCGTTCATCCAGGGCGATTTCCGCGAGGACGAAGGTCTGGCTGCGCTGAAGATCGCGCTTGGCGAATCACCTGTCGACCTTGTGGTCTCGGACATGGCCCCCAATCTTTCGGGCATAGACGCGGCGGATCAGGCACGCAGTGTGCATCTGGGTGAACTTGCGCTGGAATTCGCCGTCGGACATCTGCGGCCTGGCGGCGATTTGCTGGTCAAGGTATTCCAGGGTGCGGGCTTGGCGGAGTTCCAGCGGGGCATTGCCGGTCATTTCACCAAGGTCTATGTCCGGAAGCCCAAGGCGTCGCGGGATCGGAGTCGCGAGGCGTTTCTGGTAGGAAAGGGATTCCGGGGGGTTGACAAATGACAAGGCGGCGACGAATGGAAATCGTCGCTTAGCGGCGACGTTTGGCGATTTTCGCCGAGCTTGCTGCATTTTTCGGTGTTTTGGTCAGGTTTGGTTACCCATCCGTGGATCGGAAGTTGGTTTTCCGACAGGATTCACGGCTAGAATCTGATTGCAGCCAGCGGGCGGGTAACGCGTGCTGCAGCAAGTCGGTGTGCGGCCCGCCGAAATTACGACGGCCGTGAGGAGCCTTTTTTGAACAATCTGGTCAAGAACGTCGGCATCTGGGCCGTCATCCTGATGGTGGTGCTGGTGGTGGTGAAGCAGTTCGACGCCCGGCAACCGGGCAAGGACAGCGTTTCCTATTCCGAATTCATGGATGCGGCCAAGAGCGGCCGCGTCGAATCCGTCACGGTCGAAGGCCGCAGGATCAACTGGACGTCGACCGACAAGAAGAAGGCCACGACCTACAGTCCGGGCGACATCTGGATGGTGGGCGACCTCCTGAAGTATGGCGTCAAGGTCGACAGCAAGCCGGAAGAGGAGCAGTCGTTCCTCTCGCAGATCTTCATTTCCTGGTTCCCGATGCTGTTGTTGATCGGCGTGTGGATATTCTTCATGCGCCAGATGCAGGGCGGCGGACGCGGCGGCGCTTTCTCGTTCGGCAAGAGCAAGGCGCGCATGCTCGACGAGGCCAACAACACCATCACGTTTGCCGATGTGGCGGGCTGCGACGAGGCGAAGGAGGAAGTGGGCGAACTGGTCGAGTTCCTGCGCGACCCCTCCAAGTTCCAGAAACTCGGCGGACGCATTCCGCGCGGCGTGCTGATGGTCGGGTCCCCGGGAACCGGCAAGACGCTGCTCGCCAAGGCGATTGCCGGCGAAGCCAAGGTGCCGTTCTTCTCGATCTCCGGCTCCGACTTCGTGGAAATGTTCGTCGGCGTGGGCGCTGCGCGCGTGCGCGACATGTTCGAGCAGGCGAAAAAGAGTGCGCCGTGCATCGTGTTCATCGACGAAATCGACGCGGTCGGCCGCCAGCGTGGCGCCGGCCTGGGCGGCGGCAACGACGAGCGCGAACAGACGCTCAACCAGCTGCTTGTGGAAATGGACGGCTTTGAAGGCAATGCGGGAGTCATCGTCATTGCCGCCACCAACCGGCCCGACGTGCTCGACCCGGCGCTGATGCGGCCGGGCCGCTTCGACAGGCAGGTGGTGGTGCCGTTGCCGGACATCCGGGGCCGCGAGCAGATCCTGCTGGTGCACATGCGCAAGGTGCCGATGTCGCCCGACGTCAAGGCCGACATCATCGCGCGCGGGACGCCGGGGATGTCCGGCGCCGATTTGGCCAACCTCGTCAACGAGGCTGCGCTGTTTGCCGCCCGATCGAGCAAGCGCCTGGTTGACATGCACGACTTCGAGCGGGCCAAGGACAAGATCATCATGGGCGCCGAGCGCCGCTCGATCGTGATGCCGGAGGAGGAGCGTCGCAACACGGCGTACCACGAGTCCGGCCACGCCATCGTTGCGGTGTTGCTGCCCAAGACCGACCCGGTGCACAAGGTCACGATCATTCCCCGCGGGCGCGCGCTGGGCGTCACCATGCAGCTTCCGACGGAAGACCGCTACAGCATGGACCGCAGCCACATGCTGAACATGATCTCGGTTCTGTTCGGCGGCCGCATCGCGGAAGAACTGTTCATGAACCAGATGACCACAGGCGCTTCGAACGACTTCGAACGCGCCACCGAGATCGCGCGCAACATGGTCACGCGCTACGGCATGTCGGACGAGCTGGGCCCGATGGTATATGGAGAGAACGAGGGCGAGGTATTCCTCGGCCGCTCGGTAACCACGCAGAAGAACGTGTCCGAGGCGACCATGCAGAAGGTCGACCAGGAAATCCGCAAGATCATCGACCAGCAGTACGCGGTCGCGCGCAAGCTGCTGGAGGATAACCGCGACAAGGTCGAGGTGATGGCCAAGACGCTGCTCGAGATGGAGACGATCGACTCGGACCAGATCGCCGACATCATGGCCGGCAGGCCGCCGCGCCCCCCCAAGCCGACGCAATCGTCGACGGGGCCGTCGTCGGGAGGCACGACACCGAATCCGGACCCGTCGCCGTCGGCGAATCCGGCCTAGGCAGGACCTTCCGAAGACGTCTGCGTGAGACGGGGCGCGGCGCGGAAAAACGTCTGATGGACACGGGGCGCCACGCGCCCCGTCTTTGAAATTTCACGATGAGCAAGTATCTTGCTTTTGGCGAGAACATGATTTCTCTCGCCCGCCCGCGCGTGATGGGCATCCTCAACGTCACACCCGATTCCTTCTCCGACGGCGGCAGGTTCGCGAGTCGCGAAGGTGCGCTGGCGCATGCGCGGCGCATGGTGGCGGACGGCGCGGACATCGTCGACATCGGCGGGGAATCGACCCGTCCCGGCGCGCTGCCGGTGCCGGAGGCGGTCGAACTCGATCGCGTGCTTCCCCTGATTGAAGCACTGGCGTCGGAGGGGATACCGGTCAGCGTCGACACGGTCAAGCCCTCTGTCATGCGCGCGGCCATGGCGGCTGGCGCGGGCATGGTCAACGACGTGCGCGCCCTGCAGGACATCGGCGGGCTGGAAGCCGTTGCCACGGGCCGGGCCGCGGTGTGCCTGATGCACATGCAGGGCGAGCCGCGCACGATGCAGGCGCAACCGCACTACGGCGACGTGGTGCGCGAGGTCGGCGATTTCCTGGTCGCGCGGGCACGGGCGTGCGAGGCGGCCGGCATCCGCCGCGATCGCATCGTCGTCGATCCCGGCTTCGGCTTCGGGAAGACGATGGCGCATAATCTCGCCTTGCTGCGCGGGCTCGGCGCGCTCGTCGCCGCCGGGTACCCGGTCCTGGTGGGCCTGTCGCGGAAGTCGATGCTCGGAACGATCACCGGCCGCGATGCGGACGAACGCGTGGCGGCCAGCGTGGCGGCGGCGCTCGCGGCGGTTGCGCGCGGTGCTTCGATCGTCAGGGTCCATGATGTGCGCGAGACCGTCGACGCATTGAAGGTGTGGCACGCCGTGGACTCCGTAGGATTCGGTTGAATGGGCTGACTCTAGGACATGACGCGAAAATATTTCGGCACCGATGGCATCCGCGGTCGCTTGGGCGAAGCGCCGATCACCCCTGAACTCGTGATGAAGCTCGGATGGGCGGCCGGCCGCACGCTGGCATCGGCCGAAGGCGCCCAGCGCGGCGACCGTCCGTGCGTGCTGATCGGCAAGGACACGCGCATCTCGGGCTACCTGCTCGAGGCGGCCCTGGAAGCGGGGTTGTCCGCCGCGGGCGTCGATGTCTATCTGTGCGGGCCGCTGCCGACGCCTGCGATTGCGTACCTGACGCGGGCACTGCGCCTGACGGCGGGCATCGTGATCAGCGCGTCGCACAATCCCTTCGACGACAACGGCATCAAGTTCTTCTCGGCCGCGGGAACCAAGCTGCCGGACGAGGTCGAGGAGGCGATAGAGCGGGAAATGGAGTCGCCGCTGGTCTGCGTAACGTCGGCGCAACTGGGCAAGGCGCGCCGCATCGACGACGCGGCCGGCAGGTACATCGAATTCTGCAAGAGCACGTTTCCGTCGGAACTCGACCTGCGCGGACTTCGCATCGTCGTCGATTGCGCGCATGGCGCCGGCTATCACGTCGCGCCGCCCGTGTTCCATGAACTCGGCGCAGAAGTGATCGCAGTCGGCGTAACGCCCGACGGCATCAACATCAATGCCGGCGTCGGTGCCACGCACCCGCAGTTCCTGGCCGAACAGGTCCGGGCCAACCACGCCGATCTCGGCATCGCCCTGGATGGCGATGGCGACCGGCTGGCGATGGCGGACGGCGACGGCGTCCTCTACGACGGCGACCAGCTCCTCTACGTGATCGCAAGCGATTACCAGCGCCGCGGCGTGGCCAGCGGTGGCGTGGTCGGCACGCTGATGAGCAATCTGGGCTTCGAGCAGGCGTTGGCGCGCGACGGCATTTCCCTCGCGCGCGCCCGCGTCGGCGACCGCTACGTCCTCGAGCAATTGCAGGCACACCGGTGGCTGCTGGGCGGCGAAAACTCGGGGCACCTGATTTGCCTCGACAAGCACACCACCGGCGACGGCATCATCGCCGCGCTGGCCGTGCTGCGCGCGCTGATCGAGCAGCGCAGGACGCTGGCTCAGGCCACGTCGGGCGTGACCATGTTCCCGCAACGGCTCATCAACGTCCCGGTGCAGCGCGACTGGGACTGGAAGGCCTGCGAGAGCGTCAGATCGGCCGAACGCGAGGCCGTCGCGATGCTCGGCGACGCAGGCCGCGTGCTGCTGCGGCCCTCCGGCACCGAGCCCGTGCTGCGCGTCATGGTCGAGGCTCGCGACCGCGGGCTTGCCGACCGGCATGCCCAGGCGCTGGCAGACAAGATCGCCCTCGCCGCGGCCTCCCCGACCTAGTACTGGATGCTGCTGGCAATGTCTGCCAGCGGCACGAAGTGCAACGAAGGATCCTTGGCCAGCGAAGCGTCGAGCGCGCGCAGGTCCGATTGGAACTGGTCCACCAGCCCCTTGAGCGCAGGCGTGTCGAACGCATAATTCTGGTTGCGATCGCCATCCATGGACGCGGTCAGGTCCATCAGTCGGCGCGAATTGTGCGGCATGTAGAACAGAAGATCGGCCCAATGCGCATGCAGCAGGTCGGTCGGCCAGCACAGTGGCGTCTTGCGCGTCAGGTGGTCCCAGAGCTCCTCGAGTTTCTCGGAGAAGTGCAGGCCGGACGTTTCGACGGGTGCCGGCGTGAGCTTGTAGTCCTTCGTCATCGGGGGCTCGACGCGCATGATGAAGGGCACCGGCGGCCCCGGAGCGACCAGCTTGCCGTTGGCGTCGCGGCGGCCATCCATCATTTCATGCAGCGTCTGGTGGTCGGCCGAATGACGCACCGACGCGTTCCAGATGAAGTGGGCGAGAGTGTCGGCCAGCAGGTCCTTGTTGGGAGCGGCGCCGTCCGCGCCTGCACCGAGCAGCTCGTCGCCCGACGGGAATCCGGGGATCCATATCCGAATGTGATCCGCCCAGTACCGGATTTCCTTCCAGTCCGTTTCGCTCATCTGGTCGACGACGCCCCGCGTGAACTTGCGTATCGGCGCGAAGTACGAGTTCAGGAACTCGCCGTAGCGCGACGGTATCTTCGGCGGATCCGGATCCCAGCGATATGCCGGATAGGAGCTGTTGCTCTCGTCGAAATACGCGTCCTTCGACGGGTCGCCCGGCGAAAGCCTGGCCGAATAGTATTCCGACCCGTACCATCCGAAAGGCAGCAGCTTCCGCACCTCGTCGCCTTGTGCCACGAAAGGGCTCCACGGGTACCAGGTATTGCGATTGATCAGCGAACGCTGTCCCTCCAGCACGGTGTTGTTGACGCACATCGACAGCCACATGTGGGGACGCAGCAGCCGTAGCACCAGGTTGTCCTTGGGCAGCACGGTCTTGGTGATGGCGTTGATCGCGTCGGGCGGAAAGTGGACCTCCGTATGGTCGATCAGGTTGATGCGGTGGATGGCCCCCTGCAGCAGGAAATAGCGCGCGATGCGCCATGCTTCGCCGTCGCCGCTTGTGAACACCGGCGACTCGACGAACGACCTGGCTTTCTTGTCCCAGTGCTGCAGCTTGATCGCAACGACCTCGTAGTTGAATCCCGTGTCGTTCCTGGGGCGTCGCACCAGCGCCACCGAGGCCGCGGCGGCTTCCCCGGGGTGCGTCTCCCTCACCACACGCATGCAGGAATAGTCGGATTTCAGGTAATCGAAACGGTCCGCGTCGGTGATGAAGTCCTTGAAAGCGACCCGATCGCGGGGATCGAGATCGGAGAGGAACTTGCTGTACAGGCCCTCGCAAACGACCGTGTTGAAATCGGCATCGGTGATCTCGGCATATTCGAGCGCCGTCTGCCGCGAGTCGTGAACGGCGATTTCCGCTGATTTCACGCCGAACGACGCCGCCTTCTCGAGGTAATAGTTGCCGACGTACTTGCTCCAGTCGTCCCATTCCTCCTTCGGGATCTGGTAGATGCCGGGCGCCTGTCCGAAGGGATGATCGCGGCTGGGCTGCGGCCACGGGCCCTCGTGGCCGTAGAGGAAATCGTCGATCGAGAGATCGGGAAAGGGGCCTGCGCGGGTCGTGCTGGTGGCTGACATGCATTGCTCCGTAGGTTAGGCTGGGATCGATTGCAATTGAAGCAGCGCGTCGGCGAAGTCGATGCCGTCGGCAAGTTCCGGAAGTTGCTGCAGCGTCGACGCGAGCGTCTTGCGCGCGTCGCCGTCGTTTCCCTGCTCGCGCTGGCAAGCCGCCAGGCTGGTTGCGGCACGCAACTCCCACGCCTTGGCGCCCAGAACACGGGCGCTGGCAAGCGCGCGCCGATGGCAGTCCTCGACCGCGGCCGCGCCGGCGCCGCTGCGTTCGAGCACGAGGCCGCGTATCCGGTGCAGCTCGGGCTCCGCCCAGCGCTCGCTCGTGGCCTCCATCTGCGCGAAGGCGTCGTCCAGCCGCGCCAGGGCCGCCGGCGAATCGCCTGCCGCCGAAATCGCCTCGGCATCCAGCGCATCCCAATAGCCGAGGAAGCAGCGGGATCCCGTCGCACGGAATTCGTCGAGCGCCGCCTTCATCGCAGCGGGACCTTCGGCTTCGACCCTTTCGCAGCGCGACAGCGCGCGGAGCACATGACCCTGGGCCAGGAACACCGGTATGTTTTCGTTCGTGCAAAGCTCGACCAGCTCGTCGATGAGGCCGTCCGCCTGCGCCAGGTTCCGCGCATAGTGCCGATGCCAGCCCGCGAAGGCCAGCGCAAACGACAGCGTGAACGGGTGCTCGAGGCTGCGGGCCAGCCCCACGGCGCTCAGGCTGGCTTCGAGCGCTCGTTTCGGATCCCCTCGCAGCCAATGGACCCAGGACAGGTAGTTGAGGGCGATAGTTGCCGGGTCCTGCCCGAACTGGAAGCGATGGCTGCCGTGCCGCTGAGGATCGTACATCGACCCCACCCGCTCGAAGTGCCCCTGCGACTCGGCGAACTTACCCAGGAAGAAGTTCGTGATGCCCATCGCCAGGTGCGCCTCGATCAACAGGTCGTCGCTCTGCACCGCCTGCGCCCTGCGCAGGACGTTGGTGGAGAGCTCCAGCGCCGCAGGGTGGTTGGCGCGCACGCATTCGTACATCCACAATCCGAACAGCGCAGGGAATTGCTGCGGCACGTCGCCGACGACCGCGCAGAGTTGCTGCGCGCGCGTCCATGTCGCCTCCACGTCGTCGGACGCATAGCCCTTGGCGGCGATCAGCGCGGTGCCGAGAGTGATCTGCATGTCCAGTTCCGACAGCGACCGTTGCGGCAGGTCCGGCAGTTCGGCGAGGGTGTCGAGCGCGCCGCGCAGGTAGGCGGCGGCCTCGACATGCGCGTTGCGGCGCAGGGAGCGCTGGCCGGCGTCGAACCAGAGTTGCGCGGCACGCTCCGGCACCTTGCCCGCGGCGTAATGGTGCGCGACGACCTCCGGTTGACTGGCAGCGAGGTCGGCAAACTCGGTTTCCAGCACTTCCGCGATTCGCCGGTGGTGGGCGACCCGGCTGCTTTTGAGCAGCGACTCGTAGGCGGCATCCTGGATGAGCGCGTGCTTGAAGTGGTAGCGCTCCCGCTTGCCGTCGCCGGCCGGGTAGATGAACTCGGCCACGATCAGCCGCGCCAGTCCGGTGGCGAGGACCTCGCTGCTGCCGGTCCACACGGCCGCCAGCACGTCGCGGCTGAACTCGCGCCCGAGCATGGCGGCCAATTGCGCGACACCCTTGGCCTCGCCCAGGAGGTCCAGGCGAGCCAGCAGCGAATCGTGCAGGCTCGCCGGAATGACGACCTGCGTCGAAGCCGCCGAGATCGCGGCTCGCCGGGACTCGACCACCGCTTTCGTGAATTCCTCGATGTAGAGCGGAACGCCGTCGGTCTTCTCGATGACCTTGCGCAGTACGTCGGGCTCGAAATCCTGCTGGCGAAAGGCCAGACGGACGAGTTCGGATGCGTCGGCGCCGCGCAGTCGCGACAGCGCGATGTTCTTGACGTGCGGCAGCGCCGGCAGGGAGCGTTCGAACTCGGGCCGGTGCGTGAGCAACACCAGGATCCTCGCGTCGCGCATCCTGTCGATGAAGTAGTCGACGAGTTCGAGCGTGGACGGGTCGGCCCAGTGCAGGTCCTCGAGGATGACGATGCCGGGGCCGGACTTTGCCAGGTCGATGAAGATGGATGCCAGGAAGTGCCGGGTGAGCAGACGTGCACGGTCGGGCGTAAGCGTCGACGGCGGACGTTCTGCCGGCACCGGCACCGACAGCAGGCTGGCGAAGAGCGGCATGGCTTCGTCGACGTTGACCGACGTCGAGCGCAGGTACTTCTCGAGGGCGGTCCATCGTGCGGCATCGTCCAGCGACGACTCGTCTCCGAAAATCTGCTGCCGGAGCTGGTCGGCAACCGGATAAAGGGAGTTCTGCGTGTGGAAGGCCGAACACTGCAGCTCGATCGTCCATTGCGAAGGGTCCTGGCGCGTCTCGTCGATGATGACCCGCGCCAGCCGCGACTTGCCGATGCCCGCCTCGCCGCCGATGGCGATCACCTGGCCCTGGCCCGCGAGGACCTTCTGCCAGCGCTCGCGCAGGACGTTGCATTCGATTTCGCGCCCGACCAGCGGCGTGAGCGGGGCCACGCGCGCGGCCTGGAACCTGCTCTCCACATGGCGCACACCGATCACGCGCCACGTCCGGACCGGGTGCGCGATGCCCTTCAGCGCATGTTCTCCCAGGTCCTCGAAGTCGAACTGGCCGCTTGCCAGGCGCTGTGTCGACGGCGCGATGATCACCGAGTTGGGCGAGGCCAGCGCCTGAAGCCGCGCAGCCAGGTTGGGCGCATCGCCGACGACGTGCCGCTCGGACGCCCATCCGGGTCCCACGGTGTCGCCGACGACCACCAGCCCGGTGGCGATTCCGACGCGCACTCGAAGCTTCTGGCCGGAAATCGGTTCGAGTCTCGCGACCGCCGATACCATCCGCAGTCCGGCATGAATGGCCCTCTCCGCGGAATTCTCGTGGGCGCGCGGCCACCCGAAATAGGCGAGGATGCCGTCGCCCATGAACCGCGCGATGAAGCCGTCGAATTCCGCAATGACCTGGGTAGAGGTTTCCTGGTAACGGCGGATGACCTCGCGCATGTCTTCGGGGTCGAGACGCTCGGACAATCCGGTCGAGTCGACGAGGTCGCAGAACATGACGGTCAGCTGTCGGCGCTCCGATCCGTCGTCGACCGCGACGCCGGCCGTTGCTCCCGCCGCGGCGGCGCCGGCTGTGCCGCCGGCCAGCAGCGATCTGCCGCAGTTGCCGCAGAATTTCGAGGTGGCGACACAGGCGAATCCACAGTCGGGGCAGGCGATCGGCAACGCCGTCCCGCATTCGCTGCAGAACCGCTGGCCGTCAGGGTTGTGAAAGTGGCATTGCGGACATTGCATGATGCGATGGGCTCGTGGGGTTCCTTGAGAACTCTGATCGGCACCTGTCGGCGCGCTTTGTAGGGTGTCTGTCGATCCGCGTACCGCGGTATGATATCCGTTGTTTACAGCAAACAGAACGCGAGAGCACGCTGCGGCGGCTTCCCGACATGGCGTCGTCAAGGCCGGGAACGCCGGATTGCGGAGGCGATGCCGGCGCACTCAGGACAACGGCGATGGCTGCCAGCGACGACTCCCGACGATCCCATCGCCCAGGCCATGCTGCCGTCCTGGGCGGCAGCATGGCTGGACTGCTTGCGGCGGCGGCGCTGGCCAGGCACTTCTCGCAAGTCACCGTCATTGAGCGCGATGCGGCGCCAGGCGCACCGGAACATCGCAAAGGTGTCCCGCAGGACCGGCACATTCACGTGCTGCTTCGTTCTGGCGCCGAGGTTCTCGAAGAGTTCTTTCCGGGGCTGACCGAGGAGCTCGTTGCCGCGGGCGCGCGGACCTTCGACTGCGGCAGCGATACCCGTTGGTTTCACCACGGCGTATGGAAGCTCAGGCAGCGCGCGGACGTGCCGCTGCTGGCGCAAAGCCGGCCGTTCCTTGAATGGCACGTGCGGCGGCGGCTCGCCTCGATGCCGAACGTCGCGTTCGTGGCCGGAGACGCGCGCGAGCTGCTGGCCGATGCGGATCGACGCCGCATCATGGGCGTTCGCGTGACGATGCGCGACGGGACGGCGGCCGAAGTGGAGGTTCGCGCGGACCTGGTCGTCGAGTCCGGCGGACGCGGCAGCCGCGTACCGCAATGGCTGGACGCCCTGGGGTATGGGGCACCCGAGGAAGAAACGGTCGTGATCGACCTGGGCTATTCGACGCGCGTTTACGAGCGTCCACCGCAATCCGACCGCAACTGGCAAATGCTGCTGGTCTATGCCAAGCCTCCACAGGGCACGCGAACCGGCATCGTGTCGCCGATCGAAGGCGGTCGCTGGATCGTCACGCTGGCCGGGTGCCTGAAAGACTATCCGCCGGCCGACGATGCGGGCTTTCTCGAGTTCGCGCGAAGCCTTGAGCGTCCCGACCTCCACGATGCGATCAGGCACGCATCGCCTCTCACGGCGATCACGACGATTCGGTTCCCCGCGCAACGACGCCGCCATTACGAGCGCATGCGCCGGTTTCCCGATGGACTGGTGGTCCTCGGCGACGCGATGTGCAGCTTCAATCCGCTGTATGGACAGGGGATGAGCGTGGCCGCGCTGGAAGCGTCCGCGCTCGACGGCTGCCTTCGCGAAAATTCCGCCCTCGCGGGCCTTCCGCGCAGGTACTTCCGCCGCGCCGCGCGCATCGTGGACGGTCCGTGGCTGCTCGCGACGGCATCCGACTTCATGTATCCGGGCGCAATCGGCAAGCGACCTGCGGGCAACGGCGTCCTGGCCTGGTACAACGCCCGTGTGCTCGAGCTGTCCGGAGACAACCCGCGCGTGCTGACGACGTTCCTCGAAGTCATGCATTTGACGCGAAGTCCCTTTGCGCTCTTCTCGCCCGGCGTGCTGCTGCCGGTGCTGAAGCACGCGCTGGGGCTCCCTGCGCGCGCACCGGCCGATGCCGCTGAAGCCGTGAAGTGAGTCGTCTGCCGGCGGTTTCCTGAAAAGAGCGAGCGCGGGCCGCCGCGTATAATTCATTCATGGTCGCCGTGCTGCATGCCGCGCCGCAGACCGCCACGCCGCAGGCGGTCGCCGCGTGGCTGGACACCCTCACCCGCGAATACTCGGCCGATGAACGCGCATCGTTCGCCGCGGCGTTCGAGCACGCTCGTGCGCTCTGTGCGGAATCGCGGATGCAGGACGGCGAAGCCGCGCTCGATCGCGCGTTGGGCACCGCCACGATCCTCGCGGGTCTCAAGCTCGATCCGGACTCGATTCGCGCCGCGCTGCTCCTGGGACTGCCGGTCGCCGGGGAATTCGACGCCGACGACGTCGCGACGAGGTTCGGAGCGGGCGTCGCCGCCCTCGTCGGCGGTGTCGCGCGCATGGGCGCCATCCGCACGACGCCGTCGAGCGGCACCCGGGAGGAGCGCGCGGCACAGGCCGAGAACCTGCGCAAGATGCTGCTGTCGATGGTGGAGGACATCCGCGTCGTCCTGATCAAGCTGGCCGAGCGCACGCAGGCGTTGCGGTCGCTGATGGCCGGCGAGCCCGCGGTGCGGACTGCGGTCGCACGCGAAGTGCTCGACCTGTTCGCGCCGCTCGCCAACCGCCTGGGTGTGTGGCAGTTGAAGTGGGAGCTGGAGGATCTGTGCCTTCGCGCGCTCGAGCCCGAGGCTTACATGTCCATCGCCAGGTCGCTGGACGAGCGAAGGCTGGACCGGCAGCGCTACATCGAGAGCGTTCTGGCGACGCTCACGCGGGAGTTGAAGGCGGCGGGCATCGCCGCTGAAGTTTCCGGTCGTCCGAAGCACATCTACAGCATCTGGGACAAGATGCGCCGCAAGCAGGCGGGCATCGACGCGCTCTACGACATTCGCGCCGTGCGCGTTCTCGTCGATTCCGTGAAGGACTGCTACGCTGCGCTGGGCCTGGTGCACCACCTGTGGACGCCGCTTGCGCGCGAATTCGACGACTACATTGCCAGGCCGAAGGCCAACAACTACCGCTCGTTGCACACCGCGGTGATCGGACCGGAAGGCAAGCCGCTCGAAGTGCAGATCCGCACGTGGGAGATGCACCAGCACTCGGAGTACGGCGTCGCGGCCCACTGGCGCTACAAGGAAGGGGCGTTGAAAGGGGTTCGGCACGACCCGACGTTCGACGATCGGATCGCCTGGCTGCGGCAGGTGCTCGACTGGAAGGACGCCGTCGCGGATTCCGGCGAGTTGCTTTCGGCGTTCAAGGAAAGCCTGTTCACCGACTCGATCTATGTGCTGACCCCGCAGGGCAAGGTTGTCGACCTTCCGCGCGGGTCGACGCCGGTCGATTTCGCGTACGCGGTGCATACCAACCTCGGCCATCGCTGCCGCGGCGCCACCGTCGACGGCGTGATGGTCCCGCTGCACTACACGCTGAAGAACGGCCAGCAGGTCGAAGTGGTGACCGTGAAGCAGGGCGGTCCTTCGCGCGATTGGCTGAATCCCGACCTGGGGTACGTGCTGAGCCACCGCGCGCGCACCAAGGTCCGGCAGTGGTTCCGCGCGCAGCAGCATGAACAGACGGTCGCGCAGGGGCGTGCGCTGGTCGAGCGTGAGCTGGCGCGCACGGGGCATACCGCGCTCAAGCTCGACGCCCTTGCCGCGAAAGCCGGCTACGACAAGGCCGACGATTTCTTCGCCGCGTTCGCGCGCGACGAAATCAACACCAGGCAGGTACAGACGGCGATCCAGGCTCTGGCCTTGCCCGCGGCGCCCGCAGCCGCGCCGCCGGAACCCGAAGTGCAGATGCGGCAAAGCCGCGCCTCGACCGCGGGCGGCGGCATCCTCGTGGTCGGCGTCGATCGCCTGCTGACCGGGCTTGCGCGATGCTGCAAACCCGCGCCGCCCGATCCGATCGCGGGATTCGTCACGCGCGGCAAGGGCGTGACCATCCATCGCGCCAGCTGCCCCAACATCTTGCGGATGCGCGCGACGCAGCCGGAGCGGCTGATCACGGCGGACTGGGGTGCGCCTCGCGACGAGGTCTTTCCGGTGGACATTGTGGTGGAGGCGATGGACCGGCAGGGACTGCTGCGCGACATTTCCGAAATTCTGTCGCGGGAAAAAATCAACGTGACGGCTGCCAACACGCTGACGCGAAACATGCACACGCGGATGGCGTTCACCGTGGAAGTACAGAGCATTGCGGTGCTGAAGCGCGCGCTTGCGCTCGTTGCCGACGTCCCCGGCGTCACCGGCACGTCGCGTCGCTAGTCGCGCGCCGGCAAACCGGTCAAAGATTTCGCGATGCCGCTACGGGCAGCGGCTGCCGAGTTCGGTCTTGCTGTCTGCCACGGGCCGGATGCCCGCCGCCAGTAGCGGCACCACGACTCTCGCGCGGAAGCTTTCGAGCGCCTTGGCGCTGTTCTCCCCGCGGCCGGACACTTCGATCATCGTGGCGCCGCCCGGCAGTTGCCATTCCTCCACTCTCACGCGGGCCCCTTGCCGGCGCATCACGTCCGCCACGCACGCTTTCCTGGTTGCGGAGAATTCGGCAGTCGCGGAGGCCGGGTCTTCGCGCGTGCAACTGTATGAAAACGCACGGGACAGCGCGCCTGCCTTGCCGAAGGTCACGTCCACTTCCGCTTTCGGCGGTCCCGCGTTGCGCAGGGGGCAGGACCATTGTTCCAGCACACGATCGCCACGCAGCTTGAACGTCAACTCGGCACGCCGGTCGCCTTCCTCGCGCCGGCGCAGTATCGCCGTGAATCCGGCCGGTGCGGACGACGTCGCGGGCGGATTGAAGTAGCCGACCTTGAAACGGGACTCATGTCTTGCGCGCAAGGCAAGTACCGCGAGCGCGGCGTCGACCGTTGCAGGGCCGCCTTCGCGCGTGTTCCACCGGATCGCGAATTCCGCATCGGCCGGTTCGGTCGCCGCGGCCGCCGCCGTCGGCAGTGTGCCGAGCATGGCCGCAATCCACAGGCCAAGACCGGGCGCGCAACGAAGGATTCGCATCGAGGGCTTGTTCGGGCCGGAGCCGGATCAGTAGTCGATGACGAAAGGCGCGGCGAGAAGCACGCCGCCAACGACCAATTGCGCGGTCAGGTTGGCGGTGATGTAGGGAAGGACGCACAGCAGAACCCCGGCGATGACCGGCACGAACTTGCTCTGCCGTTTTCCATAGACGAAGTACGCCATTCCAAGCAGGCCTGCAGCGATCGCGACAGCCAGATTGTCCATGGGGTCAAGGATATGACGTTGGACGGCCAAAGGGAATGGAGTGATCCCGCTCCGGCCGCTAGAGTTTGAGCGGACTGCCGTAGCCGGTGAGTTCGAGGTAACCCCGGCCCACTTCGCGCCCATCGACCAGCGCCCTCACCGCGCCCTCCCAGTAGACCGTGCCCACGCTGGCGCGAGAGTCGAGTTCCTGGTCGTCCAGCAACGGTTCCAATGCGATCTCGGCGGCGCCGGCCCGGACGAGCATCGAAACCGGATAGTCGATATCGGTCCGGGGCGAACGCCATCGGCGCAGTCCCGAGAACGACACTTCATCCGGTTGCAGGTTACGGATTGCGCCATCCGGGCCCCGCCACGCGCCGCCGGCCCAATAGGCATCGCCGCGCGAGTCGCGAATGCGAAACGCCATCAGTGCCGATCCGTCGTTGAAATTCACGCCGACCCAATCCCAGCCGCGCGCCTTGGGCGCAAGGTAATCGCTGGACCACTCATGGTCGAGCCACGCGGTGCCGCGCACGGAAGTGCTTCCGCCGGGCAGGCTGATCTTGCCGGAGACATCGAGATGCGGCCGGCTGTAGTAATAGCTCGCCTGCTGCGGCTTGGGACCTTTGCGGCTGACTCCCTGCGTTCCCTGAAGCATCGGAGGCGCTGAAGCCGCGAACGAGAGATCCATCGCAAACTCGCGGGCAGCGACGCGGGTGCTGTAGGTGTTTCCGGCGAGTCGCAGCGACCAGTCGCCGATGTGCACGCCCGTGGTGCTTTCTTCCGCTTCCGCCAGCCCGAAGCCGGCGCGAGCGGCGCGCTGGTCGTGCCACAACCGGCCATGCCGCGGGTCTGCGACTGCGGCGTGAGCGAACAGCAGCTGTCGCGGTGCGAAGCGGCTGGAGCCGCCTTCGGCCACACCCGGGCGGTTGCGAAAGAACGTGATCTGCACGCCGAGATCCCGTCCGGCCGCCTCGACTTCGTCTGCCCGGCGCACCCATGCCGTCACATACCACCATTCGGTCCGAAATGCCGGATGGCTTCCATGGTCTCGGGGAAACACGGGCGTCGCGCCCGGGGTCACCGATGGAAAGTTCGCCGCGCCGGCGTGCGCGGGAACCAGCGCCAATGGCGCCAGCAGGAACGCGCGCCGCTTCACCCGTCGTCCCTCACCAGTCATCCTTCACCGCGCGTATCGCGTCGCCTGCCATCGCGCCGCGCGCGCTCACCAGCGTCGTTGCAGTGGCCAGCGCGAGCAGCGAAAGCGCGAGCGCCAGCAGCGGCCCCCATGGCACGTGCAGGTCCATGCTCCAGTGAAACGACTGCCGGTTGACCACGAAAATCAATATGAGGCTCATGAGCCAGCCGAGAACCATCCCGACGACGAGTCCGACTCCGCTCACCAGCAGTCCCTCGGTGGCGAGCATGCCCGCGATCTGCCGTCGCGTGAGTCCCAAGTGCCGCAGCATGCCGAATTCGCGGCGCCGGGCGAACACCAGTGCGCCGAATGAAGAGGAAAGTCCGATCAGTCCCAGGCCGACCGCCGCCGCCTCGAGCGCGTAGGTCACCGCAAATGTGCGATCGAACACGCGCAGCGAGATCGCGCGGATTTCCCCGGGCGCCGCGAACGTCAGCTTGCCATCCCCGCCGAAGCGCTCCTCGAGCTCGCGTCGCACGGCATCGACTTTCGCATCCGGAGCAAGCCACAGCGCGGCGTCGTTGGCGGTCGCGTCGCCGGTCAGCGCCGCATAGAGTGAGCGATCGATGACCATCGCGCCCTGCTGCCGTGCGTAATCGCGCCACACGCCGGCCACGACGAAGGGAACCGCGCGCCCGGCAAGTGGAAGCGTGATTCGACTGCCGACCGTGTAGCCGTACAGGTCGGCAATCGCTTCGCTTACCCATACCGGCGGCGGATCGCGCGCGGCGCGGGAAGGACCTTCGACGAGCAGCGGCAACGCGCGTCCCGGATCGTCGGCCGGCAGGTCGCGGGCGAGCAGCACGACGCGCGCCCGCGCCGGGTCGAGGACCAGCATCTGGGTGCGCAGGAAATCGACGTGAAGCACGCCGGCAATGCCCACGAACCTGCGCTGGTCTTCGGCGCCGAACCAGGCACTGTCGCCCGACATGCCGGAGCGGACGTACAGGTCCGCAGGCAGGATGCGCGCAAGCCAGTCGTCGAGCGATTGTCGGAACGAGCCCACCATGATGGCCATCGCCACCATCAGCGACACGCTGGCCACGATCGTGGTCAGGCTCACTGCGGCCTGCCCCGACGCGCCGCGCAGCTGATGGAAGGCCAGCGCCGCCGCGGCGTGGCGCGGTGTCGGGATACGCGCAAACAGGAACGCCGATAGGCGTGGCATCAGCAGCAGCGTGCCGAAAAGGAGCAGCGCAATGGCCAGATAGCCGAAGAGCGGCAGGTCCGCGACCGGGGGCAGCATCGCGCAAACAACGCCGGCCGCGAGCAACGCGACTCCCGGTCCGGGGCGGCGAAGCGGCCGGAATGCGGCCTGTTCGTCGCCGGCTTTGAGCGCCGCGGCGGGCGCCGCGCGTGCGGCTTCCAGAGCGGGAAAGAAGCCACCGAGGACCGCGGCAAGGACACCAAGCGTGCCGAAGGTCAATGCGGCGACCGGCTCGACGGCGACATCAGGCGTCACGCCACGAAAAAATCCTGCGCCAAGGTCGCTGCCGAAGACCCTGAGAATAACGCCCGCGAGCAGATATCCCGCCAGCAGCCCGAGCAGCGCACCCGCGGCACCGATCGCAGCACCTTCGACCAGCAGCAGGCTGACCAGTCGCCGACGCGACAGGCCGAGCGTGCGCAGCAGCGCGAATTGCGCGCGGCGACGGACCACCGACAGCGCCTGCGTCGAGAACACGAGCAATCCGCCGGTGAACAGCGCGACCAGCGCCAGCACGTTCAGGTTGATGCGATACGCGCGCGACATACGCGTGGTCGCGTCCACGCGCACTTGCGGCGGCGCGACGGCGACTCCCGGAGGCAGCGAGGGTTGCAACCGTGAGAGAACCGCGCCGACACCGGCGCCGGGCCGCACGCGCAGGTCGATGCGGTTCAGTCGGCCGACGCGATCGAAGTTTTCCTGGGCCGCGGCGATGTCCATCACCCCATATTTCTGCGTCGACCCCGAGCCGACCAAGCCCGCGACGACCAGCGTCACGTCGCGCAACCCCGACTGCAGCGTCACTGTGTCGCCGGCGCTCGCGCCGAGCCAGCTGGCAGCGGCAGGACTCAGGAAAATTCGATCCTCCCGCAGCAGGTCGATTGGGTCGCCGGCGTCGGGGAGTAGCGCGGGCGTGACGGAGGCCGCACGAAACGCGTCGATGCCGAGCAACGGCAGGGAATCGTCGCGGCCCTTGATGCGGGCGTCCACTTCGACCACCGCGCTGGCAACGGCAATTTCCGGGTCGTTGGCCAGGATCGGGAACAGATCCTCGTCGAATCCCGAGCGCGGCCCGCGCACTTCGAGATCCGCGCTGCCCGACAGCGTCGCCATGCTGCCGGCGAACTCGCCGATGGCGGCCTGGTTGATGAGCTGCACGGCAAAACCCAACGCGACGCCGACGGCGATGGCCAGCATCGAGAGAACCAGGCGCCCGAGATTCCGGCCGAAGGCGCCGCCCAATATCGCGCCAAGAACGCTGACGTGCGTCGCACCCCGTTTCATCGTATTGCCGACGGCAATGATCCGCGCGGGCTTGCCGACTCCTTCAGCCCTTCCGAATCCAGGTTCAGCACGCGGTCCGCCACATCGGCGGCGGCATGCGAATGCGTCACCAGCACACCGGTCGCGCCTTGCGCCTGCAACTGCGTGCGGAGCAGGGCAATGATGCCGGCGGCGCTTTGCGCATCGAGATTGCCTGTCGGTTCGTCGGCCAGGACCAGTGCCGGGCGGTGGATCAAGGCGCGAGCGATGGCCACGCGCTGGAGTTCGCCTCCCGACAGTTCGCGCGGCATCGCCGGGCCTCGCCCGCCCATGCCGACGGCGTCGAGCATCGCCGACACGCGCGCATCCGCTTCCGGCCCATGCAGGTGCTGGAGCGCGAGCGGCAGCGCGACGTTCTGCGCGACCGAAAGGTAGGGCAGCACGTGGAACGCCTGGAACACGAATCCCAGCCGGACGCGGCGAAGGCGGGTGAGCGCATCGTCGTCCAGCGACGCAAGATCGACGCCGTCGATGAGGACGGATCCGCTGTCGGGCCGGTCGAGTCCGGCGATGAGATTGAGCAGCGTGGACTTGCCGATGCCCGACTCGCCCATGACGCTTATGAATTCTCCCGGCGCGACTTCGAGCGAGAGGTCGCGCAGGACGGTCAGCCGCCGCGGTCCGGTGAAAGTCTTGGTGACGCCGCGAAGGCTAACGACGGGGCTGGGCACGGTTGGCGCAGGCAGGACTGGCGTTGACCATGGCCCAAGGGTAACGCATGGCGGCGCCGCGCTGCGCCATGGGCCCAGCGCGCAGCGGTCCGGTCAGCCCGCGCGCCGGGACTCAGGCGTTCAAGCGGCGCGGGTCTCCCTCGCCGGCGTCCAGACCTGTCCGAGGATTTCCCGTAATGCGCGAATCACGGGCTCGTCTTCGCGTTCGGCCAGGTAGATGAACGAAAGCGTCGTCTCGAGTCGCTGGTCGCCCCAGAGCACGACCTCTCCGGCCGCCGAGGCGGCGATGGCCAGGTCTTCGCGCATCAGGGACACGCCCAGGCCCGCCACCACCAGCGAACTGATCACGGCCTCGTGGTCCGCCTCGACCCTGCGCGTCGGCGAAACGCCGTGTTCGCGGAACAGTTCGCCGGCCAGCGCGCTGTGCGTGCTGATCGGCGGCGTCATCACCCACGGCATCGCGACGATCTCGTCCCAGTCCGCGCCTTCGACGCGTTCCCGCCACACTTCCGGGGCGACCACGCGATAGGCGACGCGCCGCAGCGGAAGTGCTGCGACCGTGGGATGGGTCAGGTTGCCGTAGTAGAAACTCGCGTCGAGGGTGCCGTCGCGCACCTTCTCGAACGCCGCGCCGGAAACCTCGTTGTGCAGTTCGATCTCCAGCAGCGGGTAGGCGTCGACGGCGTGCGCAAGCAATTCCCCGACCCGGATGAAATCGGGATCGGAAACGGTGCCGACACTGACACGACCGGCCACTTCACCCTTGAAGGCGCTGGCATGGCTGCGAAGGACCTGGGCAGCGGTGACGACCTTCTGGGCTTCGGGAAGCAGCCGTTTGCCGGCCGGCGTCAATTCCATGCCGCTGGGGAGCCGGTCGAACAACGCGACGCCGAGTTCGTCCTCCAGCGCCTTGATTTGGGCGCTGAGCGCCGGTTGACTGATGTGTAGCCGGTCGGCCGCGCGCGTCAGGTGTCCCGACTCGGCAACCGCCGCGAAGCTCCTGAGCTGGTAAAGCTCCATAGGACTCCGATGCTGTCTACCAAAGATTTATGATAGCAGATTTGGTGCGATGCAGCAAATCTGGGGATTGGACATAATTCAAACAGATGGCCTTGATTCGAAAGAACGATTGGACGATTTGACCCTGCGGCCTTATCTTCTGATGGTGCGATGCACCAATATCGCGCACCACCGCCCACGAGGCGTAAAGGAGCCACCAATGAGAGCAACCACTCACCCCGCAATCGACCCGAGCTTCATCACCCTTTGCATCAAGATGGCCCAGTCGACCTTTTCGGACGTCATGCCGCCCGAGGCAGAGGCCGCAAAGAGGGCATCCGAAGGGTCCGATGCAAAGCCCGGCCTGCTTTCCAGGCTGGACGACTGGTTCTATCGCCAGCAATTGAACGCGCGCGAGGCGTATCTGGCCGAGGCCAGCGACATTTTCGACCTGGAATGCAGGATGCGCCAGCTCGAACAGCGCCCGTACTGCTAGGCGCGCCAAAGGTTGCCGCGAGGCCGCCGGTGCCGTCTCCGCGACAAGCGCCGGATCAGACCAGGCCTTCGAGCAACAGGACGTCGACCAGTTCGCCCGCGGCCACGTTTCCGGTCGGGGTGGGCAGCACGATAAAGCAATTGGCACGCGACATCGAGGACAGGATGCCGGAACCCTGGTCTCCGGTGCTGCGGACGGTCCATGCTCCGGCGTCGCCGGGCTCGAGGATTCCGCGCTGATATTCGGTGCGGCCGGGCATCTTGCGAATCGGCGCCGACAAGGTCGCCTTGAACATCGGCATCGGTCCCACGTCCTGCCGTCCGGATAACAGCAGCAGCGCGTCCCGGACAAAGGCGTAGAACGTGACCATCACCGCGACCGGATTGCCGGGCAGTCCGAAGAAGTGCGCGTTGCCGATCCTGCCGTACGCTAGGGGACGTCCAGGCTTCATCGCGATTTTCCAGAAGAGCACCTCGCCCAGCTTGTCGAGCAGAGCGCGTACGAAGTCCGCTTCACCGACGGACACGCCGCCAGACGTGATCACGACGTCGGCCGTCGCGGCGGCGGTCGAGAACGCGTGCTCGAGTTCCGCGGGCTCATCCGGCACGACGCCCATGTCGACCATGTCGCAATTGAGTCGCGCGAGCATTCCGTACAGCGTGTACCGGTTGCTGTCGTAGATCTGGCCTTCCGCCAGCGGCGTGCCGATCGATTTCAACTCGTCGCCGGTCGAAAAGAAGGCGACGCGCAGCCTGCGGTAGACCGTGACCTCGTTGATGCCGAGGGAAGCCAGCATGCCGAGCTCGGCCGGACGCACCGGCTGGCCCGCCTTGAACACGACCTGCCCCTGTTTCAGGTCCTCCCCCGCGAACCGGCGATTCTGGCCGGCCTTGGTGATCGTGCCGGCGGGAACCCGCACGCCGCCCGGGACTTCCGTCGCGCGCTCCTGCATCACCACCGAATCGCTGCCCGGCGGCATGATCCCGCCGGTGAAGATTCGCACGGTCTCGCCCGGCCCGAGCGGACCGGCGTGCGGCTTGCCCGCAAAGGATTCGCCGATGCGCTTCAATTCCGTGTCGCCGTCCGGCCGCAGGTCGGCGAAGCGCACGGCCCAGCCGTCCATCGCCGAATTGTCGTTGCCAGGCACGGCGATGGGCGACACGACTTCCTGCGCGAGTATCCGGTCGAGCGCCATGCGAATGTGCACGCGCTCCGTGGCGGTCACGGGCGCGAGAAACTGTCGGATCAGCGCGCGGGCGCGCTCGACCGGCATCGAATTGGGGTCGTAGTCGTCGGCGCAGGAGGCCTCGCGCAGCGTTTGCGGTGCATTCATGGGATCGGTTCCCTGTGTTTGTCCAAGCGATTCTCCCTGTTGCCATGTGTCCCGAACCCGAAGCGGGATTTCAATCGCAGGGCCGGCGACTCGAGGACATGCCACGACAGCGCGGAAAGCGCCAGCGTTGCCGCCATGGCCATTCCGAACAGCGGCATCGGTTCGACGCCCGGAATGAATGCAATCAGCGCCTGCTGCGTCGGGAAAGAATATACGTAAACGCCGTACGAATAGTCGCCGGCGCCGTTGAAGGCGCGCCATTGCAGCCTCGGGTGGTATGCGGCCACGAGCACAAGGTAGGCGAGCAAGGGCGCGAAGAATGCACCGCGTGCCATTCCGGCGGGATTGACGACCAGCAGCACCACCGCGCCGGCAGCGGCGGCCAGCGATACCGGGATGGCATCGCGCCAGGCGCATGCCAGCGACCCGAGCACGAACAGCACCGCAAGGTCCCGCGTGACGCCGTCGATCCCCAGGGCGGCCAACCACGCGGGGTTCCAGAGAAAGATCGCGAACAACGCGCACACCGACAATGTCAGTGCGCTCCGTTGCGCAAGCAATCCGGCGACGCCGGCCGCCAGCACCGCGACATACAAGCGCAGTTCGATCGGAAGCGTCCACAGCGATCCATTGACATCGAGCGGCACCGGGTTGCCCGCGAACGCGCCCGGCAACTGGTGCCGCATCTCCCATGCGGGCGCGACGTGCATCACGTAGTCGAGCGTCTGCGGATGGCCGAGGAACGCGCGCCAGCCAAGCGCGCTGGATGCGCCGGCGAGGACGACCGTCAACACCACCGCGGCGAGCAGCGCCGGGTAGATTCGCAGAACGCGCGCCGCAACGAACGACTGCACCCGTCTTCGCGCCAGCCAGCTTTGCGTCACCAGAAAGCCGGAGATCACGAAGAAGCACGCGACGCCCAAAGCGCCGAAGTTCAGTTCGGGTACCCGCTTCCACAGCGGCTCGTCGGTCCAGTGATTGGTCAACGCGTAGCTGTGGAACAACACGACGGCGCTTGCCGACAGCAGCCGGATGAGCTGGAAATTGTTGTCGCGACCCTGCGCCAGCGACGCGAGCCGCGGCATCAATTGGGGCTTCCCGCGGCGGCCGCGAGTTCAGAAGCCGTGTTGATGTTGCGAAAGGCCGCTTCCTCGTCGTCGAACGGTACCAGGACGACGCGCAACGTCGCGTACCACGCGTCGATCTTGCGGCCGCCGTTTCCCAGGAACGCGGCCAGGTGGGGCAGCACGTCGCGTCGCGCCAGCGCGAACACCGGATGCGGCTGGTTGCCGGTCTTTGCGACTGCAAGCTGCGCGTCGCCGAACGCCAGAGCCGCGCCGAGACGCGACACGAGGTCCAGCGGCAGGAAGGGCGAGTCGCACGGGACGGTGACGACGAACGCCGTCGTCGCGCGAGACATGCCGGCTTGCAAACCGGCCAGCGGGCCGGCAAATCCGCCGACCTCGTCGGCGACAACCGGATGGCCGAACTCCGCATAGCGTCCGGCGTTCTGATTGGCGTTGATCAGGACAGACCCGACCTGGGGCGCCAGGCGTTCCAGGACGTGGGCGATCATCGGTCGCGCCTCCAGTTCGACCAGGCCCTTGTCGACGCCGCCCATGCGCCGGCCCATGCCTCCGGCCAGCACGATGCCGGTGATGTCGGCACGCCCGATGTTCATGAGGTACCCCCACGCTCACTTCGTTCGCTGCCCCCGAGGGGGGCGGAATTCGCGCCTT
>DAOMGB010000004.1:0-12062 GCA_035430095.1 Casimicrobiaceae bacterium
GCGGCGATCCTGTCCGCCGCCGTGACCGTTGCGCTTGCCGTCTGCGTACTTGCACTGCCCGACCCTGCGCCGACGCTCGCACCGCAGGTCGCCGCCAATATTGCGGTGACCGAGGTCGGCAATCCGATCACTGCCGTCCTGATGGCTTTCCGCGCAATGGACACGCTACTCGAGGCGATCGTGCTCGTGTTCGCGCTGATCGGCGTCTGGTCGCTCGCCCCGGACAGTGCTTGGGGTGGCCGCCCCGGACAGCGGCACTCCGCCGATCCGAATGGAATACTCGCCTACATCGCGCGCGTGCTGCCGCCGATCGGGGTCATCGTCGGCCTGTATATCTTCTGGGTCGGCGCGGACCATCCCGGCGGCAAGTTTCAGGGCGCGACAATCATCGCGGCGATGTGGTTGCTGGTGATCATGGCCGGACTCGCCGACACGCCATCGATCAGCCGCGCCTGGCTGCGGTGGGGACTCGTCGTCGGGCCGCTGGCATTCATCGCCATCGGCGCCTTCGGAGCGTTCTCCGCCGGTGCGTTCCTGGCCTATCCCGCCGGATTGGCAAAGCCGCTGATCATCGTCATCGAGTTGGCGCTGATGCCGACACTGGCGCTGGTGCTTGCACTCATGCTGGCCGGCGCGCCGCAACGGGCGGTGACGCGATGAGCGCGGGAACACTGATGACCGACGCGACACTGTTCGGATTGTGCGCCGCGGCGCTGATCGGCTTCGGCCTGTATGGCCTCATCGTCCATCCGCAGCCGCTGCGCAAGATCCTCGCCTTCAACGTCGTCGGCAGCGGCGTCTTCCTGCTGATGGGCGCCATCGCGCGCCGTGGTGCCGGTGCAGGATTCGGCGGCGATCCGGTGCCGCAGGCGCTGCTGATCACCGGCATCGTCGTCGCGTTTTCGGCGACCGCGCTCGCGGTCGCATTGCTGCTGCGGCTGCACGCCGTCGCAGGCTCGGTAACGCTCGCTTCCGACGCGTCACCGAAGGTCGAACCCGATGCCAGCGGCAGCTAGAGGCGGCGAGATCGCCGGCGCGGCGACATGACGACCACGCCCGGCGGATTGCTGCTGGTGCTGGCAGTGCTGGTTCCCTTCGTCGGCGTGCTGGCCGGGCTCGCTTTCGGCGGCCGTAATCCGCAGCGCATTGCCTTGCTGACCATCGTCATCGGTGGTGGGATCGCGCTGGCCCTGGGGGATGCGTGGTTGCGCACCGGGAGCCTCGTGGTCTACCTGCTCGGCGGCTGGGCGCCGCCGCTCGGCGTCGCGCTTCGTGCCGACGCCACGGCGGTGGCGATGATGCTGGTCATTTCGGTCGTGATCGCGGGCATCGGCGTCTATGCATGCGCCGATTTCGGCACGCCCGCGGACCAGCACGAAGCGCGCGCGCCGTTCACGTTCTGGCTGCTGCTGATGGCCGTCTGGGGATCGCTCAACCTGGTGTTCGTCAGCGGCGACCTGTTCACGCTCTACGTCGCGCTGGAACTGCTCACTTTCGCCGGCGTGCCGCTGGTTTGCCTCGACGGCCGCGGCGAAACGCTTCGCGCGGCGTTGCGCTATCTGCTGTTCGCTCTGTTGGGTTCGGTGCTTTACCTGCTGGGCGCGGTCCTGCTGTTCGGCGCGTACGGCACGCTGGACATTTCGCTGCTCGCAGCGCGCATTCGCCCGGAACCTGCGACGTGGGCGGCGGCGGCATTGATGACCACCGGCCTGCTCGCCAAGACCGCGCTGTTTCCTTTGCATCTGTGGTTGCCTCCCGCGCACGCCGGTGCGCCGGCCGCGGCCAGCGCCGTGCTGTCGGCGCTCGTGGTCAAGGGTTCGTGGTTCCTGGTCGTGCGGCTGTGGTTCGACGTGATGCCGGGCGTGGTGACGCTGCCGTCGGCGGAAATGCTCGGCGCGCTGGGCGCCATGGCCATCCTGCTGTTCAGCGTGGTCGCGCTTCGCCAGGAGCGGTTGAAGCTGCTGATCGCCTACTCGACGCTCGCGCAGATCGGTTACCTGTTCCTCATGTTCCCGCTCGCGTTCGACGCTGCGGCGGGGCGAATCGACAGCGGCGGAGCACTCACTGCCGGCATGCTGCAGGCGATGGCGCACGCAACGGCCAAGGCGGCCATGTTCATGGCGGCCGGATCGATCTACGCAGCGCTCGGCCATGATCGCATTGCCGGTCTGGCCGGGATCGCCCGCGCACTGCCGGTCAGCGTGTTGGCGTTCGGAATCGGCGGCGTCGCGTTGATGGGCGTACTGCCGAGCGGCGCCTATCTCGCGAAGAAACTGCTGCTGGGCGCAGCGGCGGGAAGCGGCCAGTGGTGGTGGGACGCGGTGCTGCAGGCGGGTGGCGTGCTGACCACCAGCTACGTCGTGCTCGTCCTCGCCTGCGCGCTGAGACGTGCGGACGAACCGATCATGCTGAAAAAATCGGTTTCACGCGTCGCGCAATCGGCCGCGCTGGCGCTGGCCGTGTGCTCGTTCCTGCTCGCCTGCGCGGCGCTCGGCCCGTTGCCCGCGAGCCTGGTTTCCAATCCGTTGAAGTTGTCCGAGCTCGTGCCGATGCTGCTGACGGTGATGGCCGGCGGCGCGCTGGCGTTCGCGTTTGGATCGCGTCCGCCGCGCGTTCCGCGGGCCGGCGGCGTAGGCGGCGCGTTCGAACATGCTGATGCAGTACTGAGGCGCTGGCCGGTGGCCGGCATCTCGCTGCTCGTGGTCGCGGCGATGTTTGGCTGCATGCTCGTCGCCGCGCGCTGAAGCGGCTCGCAGGTGACCTCAACTGGCGCCGGGAAGCTTTCGCTCGGCGCACTTGTCGCGCTGGTCGTCGGCTCGATGGTCGGTGTTCGGTGTCACCGCAGTCGCGGCGGTCGCTGCGCTGGTCGGTCTTCCGGCCGGCGCTCTGGCCGTCTTGCTCACGGCTCCGGCGGATCCAGAGCGCCGGGCGGGGTCGTCGCCCACTCCGGGCCGCCGCGCGACTTCGCGAAGCCGATGTCGTAGAGCCTGCGCATCGCGACCGGATCGAAAACCTCATCCCCCGCCAGCTCGATGCCATTGGGAATGGTGATCCAGTGGTAGCCCGCGCCCTGGCGCAGCGAAAAGGCGAAAATGCGGAACAGGTCGCCCAAGGTCGCCGACTTGGCGGCCGCCGTGAACGCACGGGTGCCGATGCTGCGCAGCGAGCGGTTGGTGGTGCCTGGCACGGGAAGCAGTTGTCCGTTGTGCACGATGTAGATGTCCTCCCGGCCCTGCCCCCGCCCGACGACCTTGCGCGCCATCGCAAAGTTGAACACGCCTCCGCTGTAGAACAGATTGGCCACCACCGCGCCATCGACGTGCAATTCGTCGAAGCGCCGACTGCCGGCCTCGACCTCGATGAACACCGGAGGGAAGGCGATCGGAATCGACGCCGAGGCCAGCATCACGCTGCGGAAGAGCTCGAGCGAACCGGGCTGCCCGCTGGCGGCGATGGCACCCATGTTCCAGATGACGAAAGACTGGGCATCGAGGTCCGTCGTGCCGATGTATAGCCTTCGCCCGGACTGATGCGCGCGCGCGATCGCGCGCAGAAAGGCGTCGTCCACCGTCTGTTCGATGGTCTGTCGCAGCGGTCCGGAATCGGCCAGTGATTCGCCGCCCAGCAGCTGCGGAATGATCGACAGCATCTGGAACACGTTGCGCGACGACGTGTTGGTGTAGAACTCCCGTATCGCGTCGTCGTAGTCCGGGCCGAGGAACGCGTAGGGCGCCATCAGCGCCCCGGTGGAAACGCCTGTGACGATCTTGAACACGGGCCGCTTGCCGCTTTGCGTCCAGCCGGAAAGGAAACCCGCGCCGAATGCCCCGTTGGCGCCGCCGCCGGACAGGACGAGATGCGAGTAGTGAACGCGGCCATCGGCGGCAACGGGGAAGTCGGCCGCCGATTCCTGGCCGAACGACGTTTCGAGGTCGCGCTGCATCGCCGGATCCAGCCGGCCGGCCAGCGCGCGAACGTCGGGCATGCCCGGCACGACCGCCTCGGGCATCCGATCGACGGGGACGGCATTGCGCGGCAGGATCGCGCAGCCGGAAAGACACACCGCGGCCAGGATCAGCA
Organism: Casimicrobiaceae bacterium; assembly: GCA_035430095.1. Classification (GTDB taxonomy): domain Bacteria; phylum Pseudomonadota; class Gammaproteobacteria; order Burkholderiales; family Casimicrobiaceae; genus VBCG01. The sequence continues at coordinate 4,081 of DAOMGB010000004.1, forward strand.
GCAGGCGCATGGCAGCCCGAACCTAGAACGAGCCGAACATCGTACCCAGCACGATCACGGCCACGAGACTCAGGATTGCCCCGACGATGCCGACCATCACGATGTCGAAGTAACTTTCCTTGTGCGTCGAGCCGCACACGGCAAGCAAGGTCACCACTGCACCGTTGTGGGGAAGGCTGTCGAGCGTGCCCGAGCCGATCACCGCCACGCGATGCAACAGCGAAGGGTCGATGCCGAGTTCCGCGGCCAGCTGCATGTAGGTGCCGCCAAGCGCATCGAGCGCGATGGTGAGTCCGCCCGAGGCCGATCCGGTCAGCGCCGAAAGGATGTTGGTGGCCAGCGCCAGCGAGACGAGCGGGCCGCCGCCGATTCCAAGGACCCAGTCGCGGACCATCGCGAATGCCGGCATCGCGGCCACCACTGCGCCGAAACCGACGAGGCTCGCGACGCTCATGACCGGCAGCACCGACGCATTGGCGCCGGCATCGACCGTCTTGCGCAATGCCGTCAGGCGCTTGCGGTTGAGCAGCACCAGTACAGCGATCGCGACAATGAGCGCGACGAGGACGGACCATACGCCGCTGACGGATGCCACGGAAGCGCCGCCCCAGCGTTCATCGGCAAGGAACGAAAGATCGAGTCGCGGCATCACGAGAAGCGATGCGACCAGATTGACAGTCACGACCACCACCAGCGGCAGGGCCGCGACCAGCGCGCCGGGCACACCTGCACCGTGTTCGCCGTGAGGCAGTTCCGCCGGGTCGAATCCGCTGGCTGTCGTCGCGCGTTCGCGATGTGGCGGGTCGCCGGCGCCGGGGGAGATCGTGGACGCGCTCTGCACGCCTCCGAACCCTTCCCCCGCGCGCCTCGCCGACTTCTCCGCACGGGCCAGCCACCACAGGCCAAACACCAGCATGATGGCCGACGCGACCAGTCCCAGGCCGGGGGCAGCAAAAGGCGTCGTGCCGAAGAACGGCATCGGAATCGCATTCTGGATGGCCGGCGTTCCCGGCATGGCCGACATCGTGAAGGTCATCGTTCCCAGCGCGACGGCCGCGGGCATCAGCCGGTTCGGAATGTCCGCCGCGCGGAACAGCGCCTGCGCCATCGGCACCAGCACGAAAAAGGCGACGAACAGGCTGACGCCGCCGTAGGTCACGAACGCGCCGGCAAGCACGACCGCGAGGATAGCGCGCTGCGGACCCAGCTTCTCGGTCATGAAATTGGCGATCGCCGTCACCGATCCGCTGTCGTCCATCAACTTGCCGAACACGGCGCCCAGCAGGAACAGCGGAAAGAACTGCAGGATGAAGCCTGCGGCCGAGCCCATGAACGTCATCGTCCAGTTCGCGAGCAGCGGGTCCCGGGCTGCCAAGGCGGCTATCAACGCGGCGGCCGGCGCCAACACCAGGACGCTCCAGCCGCGAAACGACAGCCAGACAAGGACGCCCAGTCCGGCCAGGATTCCGAGGAGACCGATCAGCACTACATGTCCTCCAGCATTTCGTCCAGGTCGAGCGTCGAGCGCACCCCGAGGTCGGCAAAGTGCGCGTCGAGGAACAACGAGGCCGCCTTGCGGCCCTCGTCACGCAGCATCGTGAAGAAAGGCCATTCGGTCAGCAGCTTGGACGAGTAGCCCAGTTCCACCATGACTTCGCTCGATATGCGGTGGACGCGCATGTTGGCCCACAACCGCCCCTCGCCAGTGCCCGGATCCGCCGCCTGCCGCAGCAACGCGCCAGCCTTCAGTTCCTTCAACAACGTCGCGTTGAACGAGATTTCGTTCAGACGATTCTGGATTTCACGCGCGGTGCGCGGCGTGCCCGGTCGCACGATCGGATTGATCTGCACCAAAATCGTGTCCGATGCGTTGCACTCGCGAACCAGCGGCGCCATCGACGGGTTGCCGGCATAGCCGCCATCCCAGTAAGGTACGCCGTCGATCTCAACCGCCTGGAACATCGTGGGCAGGCAGGCGGAGGCGAGCAGCACGTCGGGCGTAAGTTCCGCATTGCGAAAGATGCGACCCTGACCGGTATGGACGTTGGTGGCGGTGACGAACAGCCTTATCGACGCCTCGTTCAGGTGTGCGAAGTCCACGTGCTTCGCCAGGATGGCGCTGAGCGGATTCGGTCCGCCCAGGCTCGTGTCGTACGGCGAGAAGACCTGCGCCGCGAATTCGACTGCCATGAACGCCGGCGAGTAGTCGAGCGTCCAATTGCCGGTGAGGATCTCGATCGGTCCGCGGCGCAGCGGGCTCATGCGCGCAGCGTCCGAAACGCTCTTCCAGAACCCTTCAAGCGCCGCGCGCGCGCCTTCCGGGCCGCCCTGCATCAGCCCGGACGCCATCACGGCTGCGTTCATGGCGCCCGCCGACGTGCCGGAGATGCCGTCGAATTGCAGGCGCGGTTCCTCCAGCAGGCGGTCGAGCACGCCCCAGGTGAATGCGCCGTGCGAGCCACCCCCCTGCAAGGCCAGGTCGACCAGGACCGGCCCGGCTTTCTTCGACTGCGTAGCTGTCTTCGCCTTGCGGGTGCGCTTCATCGAAGCGGTCTCCGCAGACTGTTCGAGTGCATCAAGCGAGCGCCTTGGCCTTCAGGCGCGCGAATTCGTCGGCATTGATGGTGCCGGCATCGAGCAGCGCCTTGGCACCGGCAATCTGGTCGGCCGGCGATTTGGCCGCCACTTCGCGAATGTAGGCATCGGCGTCCGATTTGGCCTTGACCATGGCGGCGCGCTGGCGCTCGCCCATGCCGGCGCCCCGGAACAGGATATAGACGAGTGAGGTCAGCACCGGAATGAAGATGAGGCCGATGATCCAGAGCGCCTTCGAGCCGCCGCCCATCGCCGAATCGCGAAAGAGATCGACCACGATGTGGAACAGGACCATCAGGTACGCGAAGAAAATGAACGTCGAGGCCATCAATACGACGACATCCCAGAAATTGCTCATGCGGATACTCCTTGACAGGAAACGTGCGTGGGGAAGAAACCTTGGCCGCGGGATTGTGCGCCCCGGCCTCTGACCGCCAACGGATCACTCGGGGCGCATCGCGCCCTTAATCCACTTCCGCAGCAGCGAATACATGAACCCGCCGGTCAGCATCCCGAGGACGTAGATCAGGAAGACTAGGATGGACACGGGAAGGGTGACGCTGACCGAAAACAGGGAAACCGTTGCGGTCTCCAGGTTCTGGAACTTGAACATCACGACTATCGCCGTGAATACAAAAATCAACCCGATGTATACGTACCTCATTGCGTCCCTCGTTTAGCGCCGACCCCTCCGTCGCATCGTGGCGGCCTGTTTCCGGCCGCTCACTGTCGCCGGCCGCTATTTTGCCACTTTTCTCCCCCGCCCGGGCGACTGGAGCCGTGGACACGCCCGGTCTCCAACCAGGGCTTCGCGGCCACGCCGACCTTTTGCGTGTCTGCAGAACCTGCGAAAATGCGCGAAGTGGAGCCTGCCGGTTCGCGCGCAGCCTCGCTTGGAGAGCCCAATGAAGTCACGCACCACCGCAGTGTTGTTTGCCTTCGTCCTGGCGGGCTGCACCGTCGGACCGGATTACGTGCGTCCGAACGTGGAGACGCCGACCGCTTGGCGAGTCGACTACCCCAAGGCCGCGGAAGTTGCAAACACGAAATGGTGGGAGCAATTCGGCGACCCGGTCCTGAACAGCCTGATCGAAGCCGCATTGCGCGAGAATCGTGACATTCGCATTGCAGCCGCCAGGGTGGATCAGTTCCTGGGTGCGCTGCAAAGCACGCAGTCGCAGGCGTTGCCGCAGGTGGGCTACGGCGCCGACGTCAGCCGTACCCGGGCCTCCCGTGAGGGCTTCCCTCCCATTCCGCCGCCGGCAGACCCCTACTTCGCGCTGTACCAGGCCACGCTCGGCGCATCGTGGCAGCTCGACCTCTTCGGACGCGTGCGTCGCTTGAGCGAGGCCGCACAGGCTCAGGTCTACGCGAGCGAACAGGCGCAACGCGGCGTCGTGCTCAGCGTGGTCGCGGGCGTCGCCAGCAGTTACGTCACATTGCGAGCGTTCGACCGGCAACTCGAAATCGCACAGTCCACGGCGGCGAATTTCGGCGAGTCGGCGCGGATATTCAACCTGCGTTTCAAGTTCGGCATCGTGTCGCAGACGGAAGTGTCGCAGATCGAATCGCAGTACCAGCAGGCGCTCGCGGCCATACCGGCGATCGGGCAGCAAATCGCTGTGCAGGAAAACCTGCTTTCGATCCTGCTGGGACGAAACCCCGGCCCGATACCGCGCGGCAAGCCGATCGACCAGCTGATCGCCCCGATGATTCCCGCTGATCTTCCTTCGACGTTGCTGCTGCGCCGCCCGGACATCCTGCAGGCCGAACAGAACCTCATCGCCGCGAATGCCAGCATCGGCGCCGCGCGGGCGCAGTACTATCCGTCGCTGTCGCTCACGGCAGCGCTCGGCAGCGCCAGCACGGCGTTCGGCAACTTCCTCACCGGTCCGGCAACGCTGTGGCAGGTTGCCGCCGGCCTGACCGGGCCGATCTTCACTGCCGGCGCCATTGAGGGCCAGGTGCGCACGGCCGAGGGCCAGACCGCGGCGGCCACCAGCTTCTATCAGCAGGTGATCCTGGGCGCGTTCCGTGAAACCAACGACGCGCTGGCGGGTTCCCGGAACAGGCTGGAAGAATCGCAGGTACAGGCGAAACGCGTGGTGGCGCTTCGGGAATCCGCACGTCTGTCGCGGTTGCGCTTCGACAGCGGGCTTGCGAGCTACGTCGAGGTGCTGGTGGCCGACAACGAGCTCTTCGCGGCGGAGCTCGCGGCGGTGAGCACGCTGGCGGATCGCTACCGCCAGTTGATCAACGTGTATCAGGCGATGGGCGGCGGCTGGGTGGACATCGCAGACTCCATCGCGACCAAGCCGCAGGGTTTGGCTGCCGCGAAGGCGCCGTAGCGGCCGATCACTTCGCGATCGTCTTCCCGCCGATCCCCTCCTCGATCCGTTCAAGCATGTAGGGAAAGAACGGGTTGGCCGACATGCGGCTCAGCGAGTCGATGCTGATCACCAGCGCGCCGCGTTCTCCCCGGGTCGCCGTAGCGCCCAGGTTCACGCCGAAGTCCTCCGAGCGCGAAGGCTCCAACCCGTAGAGCGCGTCATCCATCGCGAACGGCAGCGCGATGTGCGCCAGCGAAAATACATCGCGCGGATAGGCGAGGTCCAGGGGGCGAACCCGTTCGGTTGTCGCGCCGGCCTCGGTCACGAGCTCGACCACGCCCGGCGCGGATGCGCTTGCGTTGGTGATGATCGTTGTCCTGAAGGCGCGCGGCGGCGCGGGAAGCAGCCGGGCGAGGACGTTGTCGGCGCTGGGGCGAAACAGCGGGCCGAACTGGGCACTGCGATTGAGGTCGAACAGCACGAGCTCGCTGCCGTTCGCCGGCAGGTGAACATAGAGGCTGCTGACGATCGCCCGCGTGCTGACGGTAAAGTCCACCACCGATTGAAAAGTCAATATGGGCGCGAGTTCGGCCAGCCGACCCTCGCTCGCATATTGCGCGATCTGCCGCTGCAACGCGCGGGAAATGAGCGACGATTGCCGCGCCGCGTTGACCGGGAATGAGTTGTACTTGAAGGGGTTGAACTCCGGCACGACATCGAGCCATGCCGCCTTGGCAAAGGCCGGGAATATCGCGGGCCAGCCGGCAATTCCGGCAAACCTCGCCATGCTCGTGATTCCTATCATCGGCGAAATCAGCACGATCCGTGCGGGGCGCGGCAACGCCTTGTCGCCGATCGCGTCGAGCGCGTACTTCATCGCGAGCGCGCCGCCATTGGAATAGCCGACCACGTGCAACGGGACCGCCGCCCCCGCCCGCCGCTGCGCTTCCCGCACTGCGAGTCGCGTCGCCGCGACCCACTGCTCCCATTCCACGTGAGTCAGTCCGGCGGGCACGGTGCCATGTCCCGGCAGCCTGATCGCGACGGCGACAAAACCGTCCTGCGCATAGCGCTGCGCAATCTTGCGAACGCTGTAGGGCGTGTCCGTCAGGCCGTGCAGCAGCACCACGGCGCCGGCTGGCGTTCCGACCGGGTCCAGCACGAAGGACCTGTTCCAGTCGTGCGCAAAATTGCCCGGGTAGACGGGACTGCCGGAGAAATAGCGGTTCGCCGAATTGCGCGCCTCGGGCTCGAGCTTTTCCGTCACCTCTGTTCGCACCTCGTCCTGTGCCGCCTGTTCCGCGGACAGGTACTGCTTCCAATCGGCGCCGTCGATCTCCTTCGCGGTCATCTCGTGCGGGGCGTAGGTGTGCCATGGATCGAGCGGCGGCGAACGGTGCGCGTCCCAAGCCCGGACGCCAAGCACTGTGGCCAGGATGACGACCGTCAGGACCAGCAACCATTTCAGCAGTCTCGCGGCCTTCGCCAGCATCGGTTCAATCCTTGAATGAATCGGTGCGCCGGCCAAGTGACCCGCTCAGCATGATGCCGAGGGCGCAGGCGCGCAGTATGGTGGATAATTCGCGGCAGCGGCGCCCGGGCCGGCAACCCAGACCGAACATGAATCAACGCTTCCAGACAGTCGTCCACGGCGCCATATTCGGGCTGATCATCGGCTGGGTGCTCTACATCGGTCGGGACGTCATCATCCCGATCGTGTTTGGCGTCCTGGTGTTCTATGTGATCGTCGGACTTACGCGCCTGATGGGCAGGATTCCGTTCCTCGGTCCGCGCCTCCCGTCACCGGTGCGCCACACGCTGTCCATCGTCGCCATCGGAATTGCGCTGACCGTGATTGCCTACCTCGCGATCGCCAGCAAGAATAGCCTCGTGGAGCTGGCCCCGCAATACCAGCAGTCGCTGCTGTCGGCGATCCAGTCCATGGCCGCGTTCTTTCACATGGAAAGCGAGCCCACATGGGCCACGCTGCGCCAGGACCTGCTGGCGCAGGTGAATATGCAGCGGGTCATCGGCGCGACGGTGACCTCCGTCACGTCGATTGTCGTGGGCCTGCTGGTCGTGGTCCTCTATGCCGCATTGCTGCTGGTCGAGCAGCGATCGTTCGCGGCGAAGGTCGCCAATCTCTCGAGCGACCCGCGCCGCGTTTCCCGGATCAAGGAGGTCACGTCAGACATCAATGACCGGATCGGCGCCTATCTTGGCATGAAGACGCTGCTCAGCATCCTGCTGGGGGTGCTCTGCTGGGTTGCGATGGTCTTCGCCGGACTGCAATTCCCGGTGTTCTGGGCGGTGTTCATCGGCCTCCTCAATTTCGTTCCGTACCTGGGCTCGGTGCTCGGCGTGGTGTTCCCGGTTCTGATGGCCGTCCTGCAGTTCGGCTGGACGGGCGACGTTCTTGCAATACTGGTGCCGCTGACCATCGTTCAGTTCGTGATCGGAAACATCGTCGACCCCTTGGTCATGAGCAATTCGCTCAATCTCAGTCCCTTCGCCATCCTGGCGAGCCTGGCGGTCTGGACGGCATTGTGGGGTGTTCCCGGAGCGTTCCTGGCCGTGCCGATCACGGCCATCATGACCATCGTGTTCTCCGAGTTCCCGGGGACCCGGCCAATCGCGGTCCTGCTCTCCCGAAACGGCCAGCTTTGACTGGTTGCAGGGGGCGCATTGCGAAGGTCGGGATGCTAAAATCCCAAGCTAAAATCGAACCATCGCCCCGGGAGGATGCATGTCACAACGCAAGGCAGCGCCGCTGGTCGGGGTCGTGATGGGGAGCGAGAGCGATTGGGAGGTCATGCGTCACGCCGTGGCGCAGCTCGACGCGTTTGGAGTGCCCAACGAGCCGCGCGTGGTCTCCGCGCACCGGATGCCGGACGACATGTTCGAGTATGCCGAGGATGCGGCGCCGCGCGGATTGCGCGTCATCATTGCCGGGGCCGGCGGCGCGGCGCACCTGCCTGGCATGCTCGCCGCCAAGACCACGGTTCCGGTGCTCGGCGTGCCCGTCCCGTCGAAGTACCTGCGGGGCGAGGACTCGCT
>DAOMGB010000004.1:12162-55207 GCA_035430095.1 Casimicrobiaceae bacterium
AGCCTGGGCTACAAGGTGGTCGTCCTCGACCCGGCCGACGAGAGCCCCGCGGGTTCGGTCGCCGACCGCCACCTGTGCGCCGACTATGTCGATCGCGAGGCGCTGGCCGAGATGGCCTCGATCGCGTTTGCGGCAACGACCGAGTTCGAGAACGTTCCGGCGACGGCGCTGGAATTCCTGGCACGCACCGCGCGCGTTGCGCCGACGGCCGCGAGCGTCGCCATCGCGCAGGACCGGATCAGCGAAAAGATGTTCCTGGCCGGCAACGGATTCGTGGTCGCTCCGTTTGCCGTGCTGCGTTCGCTGGACGACGCGCGAAACGTCGACGAGAATCTGCTGCCGGGCATCGTCAAGAGCGCGCGCTTCGGCTACGACGGCAAGGGGCAGGTGAGCGTGCGCACGCGCGACGACGTGGCCGCCGCATGGCGCACGATGAACGCTCAGCCGTGCGTGCTCGAAAAGCGGATTGCGCTGGCTTGCGAAGTGTCGGCGATCGTCGCGCGCAATGCGCGCCTGCGGGCGGTGACGTGGCCCGTCGCCGAGAATATCCATCGCGACGGCATCCTGGACGTGTCGATCGTGCCGGCGCGCATCACGTCCGACCTGGCCGGTCGCGCGCGCGACATCGCGATGCGCATCGCCGAAACCCTCGACTACCGCGGCGTGCTCTGCGTCGAGATGTTCGTCGCGCAGGACGGCGCCCTGCTCGTCAACGAAATTGCGCCGCGCCCGCACAACAGCGGCCACTACACGATCGACGCCTGCGTCACTTCCCAGTTCGAGCAGCAGGCGCGCGTGCTGGCCGGCCTGCCGTTGGGAGATCCACGCCAGCACACGCCGGCGGCGATGGTGAACCTGCTGGGCGATCTCTGGTTCGATGGCTCCGGAGCAGGAGATCACCCCCGGGAACCGGCATGGCACGACGTCCTGGCCCTGCCGGAAGCGAAGCTGCACCTGTACGGCAAGGCCCTGCCCCGTCGCGGTCGCAAGATGGGGCACGTGACCTGCCTGGGCTTGACGCTCGATGATGCCATCGCGGCCGCGCGTTCGGTCAAGCGGATCCTGGGCATTCCCGGCGCCGACGCCCTCTGACCGAATCGCGGGTCAGGTACGCCTGGACGACTTGGCCGGGTTGCGCGACGCGCCGACCGGCAAAGCCACCGCGCGCGCGAACTCGGGGTCCGTCCAGCAACAGCCGGCGGCGGCATAGTCGGCCGCCATGCGCGTGGCGTCGACGCCCCAGAACAACTCGTCACGCAACGCGATGGTCGGCACGCCGAACACGCCGCGTGCGATGGCCTCGTCGGTATTGCGGCGCAGCGCCTGCTTGACCTCCGGATCGGCGATCCGCGCGTCCGCGTTGGCGAGTCCAAGGTCGTGCGTCAGTTCCGCCCATTCGATGGGCAGGTCGGGCAACCGGCCGTCCCGCCACACGAAGCGAAAGATGCGCCGGATCGCCGCGGCATCGCAGTCGCAGGCGATCGCCAGGCGCAGCAGCGGGAGCGGATTGAACGGGTGCTCGTGGGGCAACTTGAGCGGAATGCCGAGCTGCTTCGCCTGCCACAGAACGAAGCGATAGGTGAACGCGCGCTTCGCGGGAATCTCGGCTGGACCTTTTTGTCCATGCGCGTCGAGGATTCCCGTGAACAGCACCGGCTTCAGGCGAAACGTGATCGCTGGGCCCAGGCTCGCGAGCTGCTCGCTTTGCAGGTAGGCAAACGGCGAGACGAAGTCGAAGTACCAGTCGGCGACGCAATGGCCGGCGGCACGTCGGTCAGCGTTTGACATCCAAGGCCTTCGGTAAATTTGCGCCGGCGTTTTTTGGATGCGCGGCAACGCGACGCCGTTCGAGCGACGCCCACACCTCACGCTTGTCGGCGTCGTCCAGCAGGCTCCATGCCGCGATTTCGTCGATCGTGCGGAAACATCCGGCGCAAAGCCCCGTTGCTTCGTCGAGGGCGCACACGCTGTTGCACGGCGACGGCACGGGGTCGCCCGGGGCCGGGACGCGAACCGTCATGCGGCGAGCGGCGACTTGGCGTTGAGCGCGCGCGCGACCCGCGATATCGGCTGTCGCCCGAGAAAGTCGGAGATGAACTGGCCGGCGACGCGCAGCCGGGTCATGTCCACGCCGGTTTCGATTCCCAGCCCCTGCAGCAGGTAAAGCACGTCTTCGCTGGCGACGTTGCCGGTCGCGCCCTTGGCATAGGGGCAGCCGCCGAGTCCCGCGACCGAGCAGTCGAACGTGGCCACGCCGAGTTCGAGTGAAGCGTACACGTTGGTCAGCGCCTGCCCGTAGGTGTCGTGGAAATGCCCCGCGAGCAGCGTCACCGGTACATGTTCCGTGCATATCGTCATCAGCGCCTGCGTCTTGCCCGCCGTCCCGGTGCCGATGGTGTCTCCCAGCGAAACCTCGTAGGCGCCCATCGCGTGCAGCGCACCGGCAATTTTCGCCACGCGGCGCGGGTCGACGTCGCCCTCGTAGGGGCAGCCCAGCACGCAGGAAATGTAGCCGCGCACGCGCACCCCGTTGGCGGCCGCCGCCGCGAAGATCGGACGGGCGCGCTCCAGGCTTTCGGCGATGGTGCAGTTGATGTTCTTCTGCGAGAACGATTCGGTTGCGGCGACGAACACGGCCACCTCGTCGGCGTTCGCCGCGAGCGCCGCCTCGAAGCCCTTCATGTTCGGCGTCAGCACGGGATAGCGCACGCCAGGCTTGCGCCGGATGCGCGCCATCACATCGGCCGCGTCGGCCATCTGCGGCACCCACTTGGGCGAGACGAACGAGGTCGCTTCGACGGCCGGGAAGCCCGCGTCGGTCAGCAGGTCGACCAGCGCGACCTTGACGTCGGCCGGAACAATCGCCTGCTCGTTCTGAAGCCCGTCGCGCGGCCCGACCTCGACCAGGCGGACTTTCCTCGGAAGCGCCATCAATAACCTTTCGCAAATGCGACGACACCGGAGACCGGCTCGCCACGCTCAAGCTTCACGATTTTACCCGCGATCTGCATCACCGCGGCCCCGGGCACGGTGAGTCCAGAGACGTGAGGGGTCACCGCGATCCGCGAACAGCCCCAGAACGGGTGGTCGCGCGGCAGCGGCTCCTCGCGGAAGACGTCGAGCGTGGCGCCGGAAAGCTTCCCGCTCCGGATCAGCGCGACGAGGTCGTCGTCGACCAGCGCGGCGCCGCGGCCGATGTTGACGACGTGTGCGCCGTCGGCAAGGCGCGACATCGACTCCCGGTTCAGGATGCCCTTGGTGGCCGCCGTGGCTGGCAGCACAGACACCAGAAAGTCGACGCCATCGAGAAATGCATCCAGGCGCTCCCCGCCGGCGAACACGTCGACACCGTGAATACTCTTGCCCGATTGCGCATGACCTCTCACGCGGAAGCCCAGCGCCGCGAGCGCGCGCGCCACCTGGCCGCCAATGGCGCCGAGGCCCATCACGCCGGCCGTCAGCGACGACGGCCCGCGCATTTCCTGCTGCTCCCAGCGCGCTTTTCCCTGCTGGCGTGCATAGGTGTCGAGCCGCAACGTGAAGCGAAGGGCGGCCGCCTGCACGTAGCGAGCCATTTGCTCCGCCATGCCGGCGTCCTCGAGCCGGATCAGCGGGACATCGCGCGGAAGATTCGGCAGGGCAAGCAGGTGCCCGATGCCCGCGCTCAAAGCGAACAAGGCCTTCGGCTTGCGTTGTTCGGCGAAGATGGTCTCGCAGGGACCGTGGATGGCCACGTAATCGGCCTGGGCCGCATCGCGATCCACGGGCTTCGCCGGCTCGCGCACCTCGATGCAGGCCCGAGGCAACGCGGCCTCGAACAGCCCGCGCCAGATCGCCGCTGCCTCGCGCGAAACGCTCAGGACGACGCGCATCGGCGGCGTCCCGCGCCTAGTCGCTTTCCGCGTCGACCAGATCGACCAGGTCGGCGCCCTCGGCGACGCGCTCGCCGACGGCGAAATTGACGGACGCGACGATTCCGTCCGCCGGGGCAACGATGGTGTGCTCCATCTTCATCGCTTCGAGCACGATCAACGGCGCCCCGCGAGCCACCTTGTCCCCCGCCTTCACCATCACCGCGACGATGGCGCCGGACATCGGCGCCGTCAGGTGCCCGCCGTGCGTTTCGACCTCCCCGGCATGCGCGAGCGGGTCGACAAACGTCAGCCTGCGGCGGACGCCGCCGGCGAAGACATGCCTCTCGTCGCCATCGGCAATCACCGTCGCCGCAAGCGCGTCGTCGTCGAATTCGAGGACGAGGCGGCCGTCGCGTTCGCCGAAATGCACGTCGACGATTCGCGTCGGCAACACGATGCGCGCATCGTGTTCGTCGAGAGGTTGCACGCGGACCCCATGGCGCAGCTCCCCGTCGCCGAAAGTGAAGGGCAGCGAAGCGGCCTGCCGATTGAGCCACCACGCGTCGGGGACGTGCCAGGGCGAATAGGGGTCGCCGGAGCGGCTGGCGCCGCATTCCGCGTCCTCGACGATGCCCGAGAATTCGGCAACGGCCGCGGCAATCAGCGCGACCTCCGGCGTCTCGCCGGGCGGCGGGAACAGCGCGTCGCGGTTGCTTTCGATGAGCCCCGTGTCGAGTCGTGCGGACGCGAAAGCGTCATGGGCGACGACGCGCTCGAGAAAGGAAATGTTGGTCGCAACCCCGACGACTTCGCACTGACGCAGCGCGCCGATCATTTCGGCGCAGGCGGCGGCGCGGTCCTCGCCCCAGACGATCAGCTTCGCCAGCATCGGGTCGTAGAACGACGAGACTTCGTCGCCTTCGCGCACGCCCGTGTCGACGCGGACACGCGCAGACTCGGCCGGCATGCGCCAATGCGAGATCAGCCCGATCGACGGCAGGAAGCCCCGCTCCGGATCCTCCGCGTAGAGTCGCGCCTCGAGCGCGTGGCCGTTGATCGCCAATTGATCCTGCCTCAGAGGCAAAGGCTCGCCCGCTGCGACACGCAACTGCCACTCGACCAGGTCGAGGCCGGTGATCATTTCGGTCACGGGGTGCTCCACCTGCAGCCGCGTGTTCATCTCCATGAAGTAGAACGTGCCGTCCTGCTCCGCGATGAATTCGACGGTGCCCGCGCCCTGGTAGCCGATCGCCTTGGCCGCGGCGACCGCGGCTTCGCCCATCGCCCGACGACGCGCGGGATCCATCCCCGGCGCGGGCGCCTCCTCCAGCACCTTCTGGTGCCTGCGCTGGACCGAGCAATCGCGCTCGAACAGGTACACCGCATCGCCATGCGTGTCGGCGAAGACCTGAATCTCGATGTGGCGAGGCGACGTGAGGTAACGCTCGATCAGCACGCGATCGTCGCCGAACGACGCCTTCGCCTCGCGCTGCGCCGACGCGAGCGCGGCCGCGAATTCGGAGCCGCGGTTGACGATCTTCATGCCCTTGCCGCCGCCGCCTGCCGTCGCCTTGATCAGCACCGGGAAGCCGATCTTCTCGGCCTCGCGCGCGAGCATGGCGGGGTCCTGGCCATCGCCGTGATAGCCAGGAACCAGCGGAACCTGCGCATCGGCCATGATGATCTTGGCCGCCGACTTGGAGCCCATCGCGGCGATGGCGCGAGGCGGCGGGCCGATGAACACCACGCGCGCTTCCGCGCAGGCCTCGGCAAACGCTTCGTTCTCGGACAGGAATCCATAGCCAGGATGGATTGCCTGCGCGCCGGACCTGGCCGCGACCGCCAGCACCGCGGCGATGTTCAGGTAGCTTTCGCGCGGCGCGGCGGGACCGATCCGGTACGCCTCGTCGCAACTGCGCACGTGCAGGGCGTCCGCATCGGCATCCGAATACACGGCGACGGTGCGAATGCCCATGCGTCGCGCCGTGCGTGCGACGCGGCAGGCGATTTCGCCGCGGTTGGCGATCAGGATCTTGGTGAACATGAGGTCAGCGCCGGGCGATCAAGGGGGATTTCCCGTCGACGGCTGGTCAAACCAGCCGGCGATCCTCGCCACGATCGCGCGGAGCATCCGCCACACCTTCGGGATCAGCCAGAGGGTCAGCGCAACGAGCGCTGCCAGGATCACCAGCGCGGCCACCGGGTGCGCAAAGGCCAGCCACAGCAGCGTTCCCACCGCAAGGTCCTCGGAAAACGATGCGGTCCAGTTCGAGAACGGTTCCGGCGACGTGTTGATGACGGCGCGGCCGCCTGCCTTGGCCAGATGGCTGCCGGCCGCCAGCGTGCCGCCGACGATGCCGGCGGCGAGCATGGATGCCGTCGACGAATCGCCGAAGACGCCGGCCGCCAGCGCGGCGCCGGCGGGAACGCGAATGAACGTGTGCACGATGTCCCACAGCGAATCGACGCCCGGAATCTTGTCGGCGAAGAACTCCACGAAACACATGAAGCCCGATGCCGCAAGCACCATCGGGTGCATTAGGATGCGCAATCCGGCCGGCAGGTCCACCCATCCGAGGAAGCCCATCGCGCCGACGATGAAGAGCACCGCGTACAGACGCAGTCCGCTCGCCCACCCGAGGGCCGCGGCGAGCGCCACCAGCTGCACCGTGTCGACGTGTTCGAGCATGGGCATCGGCTATTTCCTGGGTCGCAGCGAAACGGGTACCCACGCGGCAGGACGCTTGCCGAGGAATGCGGCAACGCCTTCAATGCCCTCGGGCGACGCGCGCACCGCGGCGATGTGTTCCGCCGTGCCGTCGATGACTTCTGGACTGATGGGCCGATGCGCGACGCCGCGAATCAGCGCCTTGCACTCGAGCTGCGCCATGGGGCCGGCGACGAGCAGCGCGCCCAGGATTTCGTTGACGCGGGTATCGAGTTCGGGCTCCGGAACGATGTCGTGCGCCAGGCCGATCCGGAAAGCCTCCGCGGCCGTGAATCGCTCCGCCGTGAGGAAGTAGCGCCGCGCCTGCCGGGCGCCGATGGCCTCGATCACGTAGGGCGAGATTGTGGCCGGGATCAGTCCCAGCTTCGCTTCCGACAGCGAAAACGTCGCGTCGTGCGCGGCCACGGCGATGTCGCAGCAAGCCACGAGCCCCACGCCGCCGCCGAACGCGGCACCTCGGACGCAGGCGACCGTCGGCTTGGAAAGACCGTACAGCGTGCGCAGCATCAACGCGAGCGCCTTCGCATCGGCCAGGTTTTCCGCATGGCCGTAGCCGGACATCTTCTTCATCCAGTTCAGGTCCGCGCCGGCGCAAAAGCTCTTGCCGCGGCCGGTCAGGACCACCGCGCGCACCGACGCGTCGGCCTCGAGCGCCTGCAGCGCCATCGTCAATTCGGCGATCAGAGTTTCGTTGAACGCGTTGTGGAGGTCGGGACGATTGAGCGCGACCAGGCCGACGCCGTTGCGCACGTCCACATCGAGCGTTTCGCAGGCGAAGGGGGAAGTTCGTTTTCTCGCGGGCATGAAGGTGGAGCTTCCTGTTCGGTGGTGCATCCCAATTCGGTGCTACATCCCAGTCTGCTTCTACATCCTTTTCGCGGCGGCTTCGAGCATCACTTCCGTGGCGCCGCCGCCGATGGCCAATATGCGCGCATCCCGCCACAACCGCTCGATCGCGGTTTCGCGAATATAGCCCATCCCTCCGTGAAACTGCTGGCAGGTCGTCACCACTTCGCCCGCGAGCTCGCCGGTCAGCGCCTTCAGCAGGGAGATTTCCCTGGCGGCATCGCGCTCCTGCGACGCGAGCCATGCGCAGTGATACATGAAGGCTCGCGCTGCGAGCGTCTTCGCCTCCAGCATTGCCAGCCGCTGCCGGATGACCTCGCGGTCCCACAGCACGCCGCCGAACGCCTGGCGCAGCTTGACGTGCTCCAGCGCCAGGCGGATGGCAACGGTGGCGTGGCCGACCGCCATCGCCGCCAACGCGATCCGTTCGCGCTGGAAATTGCGCATGATCGCGTAGAAGCCCTCGTTTTCCTCTCCCAGCAGATTGTCCGCCGGGATGCGGCAGTCGTCGAACACCAGCTCGGCCGTGTCCGATGAAAGCCACCCGGTCTTGGCCAGCGCGCGGCCCACCGAGAATCCGGGCGTCCCCTTGTCCACGATGAACATGGATATGCCGCGCGATCCCTGGGCCAGCGGATCGGTCTTGGCAGCGACGAAGTAGACGTCCGCGAGCACGCCGTTGGTGATGAACATCTTGGACCCGTTCAGCACCCAGCCGCCGCCGTCGCGTGTCGCGGTGGTGCGGATCCCCGCGACATCCGAGCCGGCCCCTGGCTCGGTGATCGCCACGGCGGATATGGTTTCACCCCTGCAGATGCGCGGCATGTAGCGCGCCCGTTGGGCTTCGCTCCCGGCGTAGGCCAGGTGCGGCGATGCCATGTCGGTGTGCACGAGCACCGTGACGATGAAGCCGCCGAACGTCGATTGCGACAGCGCCTCGGCGAACACGAGATTGGTCATGGCGTCCGCGCCGGCGCCGCCGTCTTCCGTCGGGACCATCAGCCCGAGCAGGCCCAGTTCACCCATTCGCCGCAGCACCGTTCGCGGGGTGGCCCCTTCCTCCTCCCATGCGAGGGCGTGCGGCTCGACCTCACGCGCGAGAAAGCGTGCAACCTGGTCGCGCAGCAGCGTGTGCTCGGGAGTCTCGTAGATCATTGCGCAGTCCCGCGTCGCGGACGACGCGGCGCCCGTTCTAATCGGTTTTCTGTCACATCCGGAATACGCCGAACTTCGTCGCCTCGACCGGCTTGTTGAGCGCCGCGGAAATCGCCAATCCCAGCACGCGACGGGTATCGGCCGGATCGATGACGCCGTCATCCCACAGCCGCGCGCTGGCGAAATACGGATGCGCCTCCGAGGCCAGCTTGTCGCGCACCGGCGTCTTGAACGCCTCCTCTTCCTCCGCGGTCCACGTCTTGCCAGCCTTTTCGATCTGCTCGCGCTTGACCGTGGCTAGCACGCTGCTCGCCTGCTCCGGACCCATGACGCAGATGCGCGCATTGGGCCACATCCACAGGAAGCGAGGATTGAATGCGCGGCCGCACATGCCGTAGTTGCCCGCGCCATAGCTGCCGCCGATGATCACCGTGAACTTGGGCACCTGCGCGCACGACACCGCGGTGACCATCTTCGCCCCGTCCTTGGCGATGCCGCCCGCTTCGTACTTCTGCCCGACCATGAAGCCCGTGATGTTCTGAAGGAAGAGCAGCGGAATGCCGCGCTGCGCACAAAGTTCGATGAAGTGCGCGCCCTTCTGCGCCGATTCGGAATAGAGCACGCCGTTGTTGGCAACGATGCCGACGGGATAGCCCCAGATGCGCGAAAAGCCGGTGACTAGCGTGGTGCCGTAGCGCGCCTTGAACTCGTCGAATTCGCTGCCGTCGACGATGCGCGCAATCACCTCGCGCACGTCGTAGGGCTTCTTGATGTCGGCCTGGATGACGCCGTAGATCTCCTCGGCCGGATGCAGGGGCGCCACCGGCGTGCGCACGTCGAGCGTCACCTGCTTCACCCGGTTCAGATTGGCGACGATGCTGCGCGCGATCGCCAGCGCGTGATGGTCGTTCAGCGCGAAGTGATCGGCCACGCCGGACACCCTCGTGTGCACGTCAGCGCCGCCCAGGTCTTCCGCGCTGACGATTTCGCCGGTCGCGGCCTTCACCAGCGGCGGCCCGGCCAGAAAGATCGTGGCCTGGTCCTTGACGATGATGGACTCGTCCGACATCGCCGGCACGTACGCGCCTCCCGCCGTGCAGGAGCCCATGACCACCGCAATCTGCGGGATGCCCTGCGCGGACATCGTCGCCTGGTTGTAAAAGATGCGGCCGAAGTGGTCGCGATCGGGAAACACGTCGTACTGGTTGGGCAGGTTCGCACCTCCCGAGTCGACCAGGTAGATGCACGGCAGGCCGTTCTCGCGCGCGATATCCTGCGCGCGCAGGTGTTTCTTCACAGTCAGCGGATAGTAGGTGCCGCCCTTGACCGTGGCGTCGTTGCAGACGATCACGCATTCGACGCCATGGACGCGTCCGATGCCCGTGATGACGCCTGCAGCGGCGATGTTGTCGTTGTACATCCCGTGGGCCGCGAGCTGCGAAAACTCGAGGAAGGGGCTGCCCGGATCGAGCAGGACGCGCACGCGCTCGCGCGGCAGCAGCTTCCCGCGCGCGGTGTGCCTGGCGCTGGTTGCCGCGCCACCCCCCTGCTCGATGTGCGCGATCTTCTCGCGCAGGTCGGCCACGAGCGCCGCCATGGCATCGCGGTTTTGCGCAAACACGACATCGCGCGTGTTCAGCCGGGTTTCGATTACGGGCATCGCGGGTTCCCGCTCTTTGGTTTAGGGCGCGGCCGGCCGCGGGTGGCCCGGCATCAGTTCGTAGGGTGGCCTGTAGCGAGGCGTGGACGCGATGCGCGCCAGCCAGTCCTGCAGATGCGGATACGCGCTCCAGTCTACGCCGATCTCCTCCGGCCAGAACAGGTAGCCGCACAGCGAAAGATCGGCGATCGTCAGCCGCTCGCCGACGACGAACGCACGCCCATCCAGATGCGCGTCGAGAATGCCCCACGCGGTCTCGGCGCGCCCGCGCAGGAATGCGAGCACCGCGGGGTCCGGTGCATCCGTGAACGTCCGCATGAAGCGAAGCGTCGCGGTGTAGCTCGTCAGCTTGTGGTTGTCGAAGAGCGTCCAGCGCAGGATTTCGCGCCGCTCCGCCGCATCGCGCGGCCCGAACTGGCCGAGTGTTTCGGCGAGGTAGTCGAGAATGACGCCGGATTGCGCGAGGGTCGTTCCTCGATGGACGAGCAGCGGCGCCTCGCCCATCACGTTGAGCTCGCGATAGGCCGGCGTCCGGGTTTCGCCCCCGAAGTAGTCGACGAAGCGCGGCGCCCAGTCGGCACCGGCGAGTTGCAGCGTCAGCGCGGCCTTGTACGCATTGCCGGATTGCGCAAAGCAGTAAAGGACGTATTCGGCCACGATTCAGAACCCCCCGGTGGCAAGCCAGCGCTCGAGCTGGTCGAAGCGGTCCAGACCCCAGAACGGCTCCCCATCGGCGATCATGAACGGCGAGCCGAAAACACCCGCCTTGATCGCCGCCTCCACTTCGCGTTTCAGCGCGTCCTTGATCGCCGGGTCGTCGACGGCCGCCCGCGCGGCCGCACGGTCGAGCCCGGTCGTCGCCGCCACATCGGCGGCGACATCCGGACCGGAGATGTCGAGGCCTTTCTGGAAGAACGCGTCGTAGAGCGCCAGCGCGGTCGGGGCGGCGAGCGCCGGGTCCTGGGCCTTTGCCCAGAGCACGATGCGCGACGGCGCCTGCGACGCAATGGGAAACACGGTCGGCATCGCGAACTGCACGCCGTGAAAGCGCGCGCTGCGGGCGAAATCGCGTCGGGAGTAGTCGCCCTTGATGGGTATCTGGGTCAACGGCGCGCCGCCGGTCTCCTTGAACACGACGCCGAGCAGCATCGGCCGCCAATCGACGGTGCGGCCATGCCGGGCGGCCAGTGCCTCGATCCCGTGCGCGGCGAGATAGCCGTAGGGAGATGAGAAGTCGAAGAAGAATTCGATGGGCTTGCTCATGCCGCCGCTCCGTCTGGCCGTCCGATCATCCGGCAATGGCGCGGCCGATGACCAGGCGCTGGATATCGCTGGTACCCTCGTAGATCTGGCACACGCGAACGTCGCGGTAGATGCGTTCGACGGGAAAGTCCGCCACGTATCCGTAGCCGCCGTGAATCTGTATCGCGTCGGAGCAGACTTTTTCGGCCATCTCGGACGCAAAGAGCTTGGCCATCGACGCTTCCTTGAGACAGGGCAATCCGGCATCGCGCAGCGACGCCGCGTGCCAGATCAGCTGGCGCGCCGCCTCGATGCGCACAGCCATGTCGGCGAGCCGGAAGTTCACGGCCTGATGCTCAATGATCGCCTTGCCGAAGCTCACCCGTTCGCGCGCGTAGGCCACCGCGGCATCCATCGCCGCGCGCGCCATCCCGACGGCCTGCGCGGCGATGCCGATGCGCCCGCCTTCGAGATTGGACAGCGCGATGCGGTAGCCCGCCCCTTCCGCGCCGAGCAGGTTGGCCGCGGGCACTTCGCAATTCTCGAACACGATCTGCGCGGTGTCGGATGCGTGCTGGCCCAGCTTGTCCTCAACACGCGCAACCACGTAGCCCGGCGACTTGGCGTCCACGATGAAACCGGAGATGCCCTTCTTGCCCGCCGCCTTGTCGGTGACGGCGAATACCACGGCGACGTCGGCGTTGGCACCGGTCGTGATGAACTGCTTCACGCCGTTGAGTACGTACCGGTCGCCGCGGCGCTCCGCGCGCGTGGTGATCGCTCCGGCGTCGGAGCCGACATGCGGCTCGGTCAGGCAGAAGCAGCCAAGCCATTCGCCTCGCGCGAGCGGCTTCAGGAACTTCTCCTTTTGCGCGTCGGTGCCGAAGGCGTTGATCGGCCCGCACACGACCGAATTCTGCACGCTGACGATGGTGGACGTGGCGCCGTCGCCCGCCGCGATTTCCTCCAGCGCCACGGCCAGGGAAATGGTGTCCATGCCCGCGCCGCCCCATCGATCCGGAACGACCATCCCCATCGCGCCCAGGGCGCCGAGGGCGCGCAGCTGCTCGCGCGGAAAATGAGACTCGCGGTCCCACTGCGCCGAATTCGGGGCGAGCTCCCCCTGCGCGAAGGAGCGCATGGTGTCGCGGACGAGTTGCTGCTCTTCGGTCAGGATCACGGTGTCATCCGGGGCGCGACGCGGTGGGAGTGCCCGCGACCGGCGTCGCCGGCGCGCGATTGATGATCCAGACGCCCGAAACGACCATCGCGGCGCCGACGATCATCGATGCCTGCAGCTTCTCGCCCAGCAGCAGCACGCCGAGCGTGATGGCAACGACCGGCACGAGATTGATGAACACCGCCGTCCGCGCGGGTCCGATCGCGCTGACGCCGTCGTAGAACCAGACATAGGCGATAGCCGTGCCGAGCACGCCCATGAAGGCCAGCGCGAGCCAGCCCTTCAACGTCGCCTGGGGCAGCGCCAGGTCGCCGGCGGCCACGCAGACGATCGCAAGGATGGCGGTGCCTGTCAGCGCGGAACAGGTCGTCGCGGCCAGCGGTGAAATGCCTTTGCCCATCACGCGCTTGCCGAGCAGTGTGTAGGCCGACCACGCGATGACGCAACCGAACAATGCGATTTCACCGATGCCGATCGGGTCGGTGACGAGCTTCAGCGGATTGCCGTTGCCCAGGTCCACCGCGACGCCGAGCAGCGCCAGAACGACGCCCGCCACGCGCGGGCGGGTGAGCGGCTCGTGCAGGAACATCGCGCCGCCCAGCAGCGTGACGGCCGGAATCAACGCCATGATCAGCGACCCGCGCGACGCGGTGACGGTCTGCAGGCCGATCATGTAGAACAGCGCGTACGCCGCCACGCCGATCGCGCCCAGCAGCGCGAACAGCAGCCATTGCCCGGCCGAAAGCCTGGGAAAGCCACGCTCGATGACCAGCAGCAGCGTCAGCAGCGTTGCCGTCGCGATCAGGAATCGCCCCAGCGCTGCGAATGGCGCGGACATTTCCGCCGACACGATGCGGCCGGCGATGAACGTGCTGCCCCAGATCGCCGCCACCAGCGCGAGCTTGATGTAGATCGCCGTGCGGCTCGCTTCCGGATTCATCGCCGCGTATCGAAGACCAGTCTCGCCGCCAATGCCGCGAACACCCCGGCGAGCAGGCGCTTCGACCAGCGTCCCCATCCCGGGCGGGCGGTGAACCACCGGCGCATCGACGCCGCCGCGAGCACGAACAGCGAGTCGCCGATGATTGCCACCGCGAGTTGCGTCGCGCCCAGAATCAGGCTCTGGACGAGCACACTGCCCCGCGCGGGATCCACGAACTGCGGAAACAGCGCGAGCTGGAACATCGCGACTTTCGGATTGAGGATCGCGGTGAGGAATCCCTGCCGGTAGAGCTGTCCCGGAGGCACCGAATCCGTGACCGCCACGCCCGCGGCAGCCGACGGAGACCGCCAGGTCGACCATGCCAGCCACGCAAGGTACAGCGCGCCGGCGACGCGAATGGCGTCGTAGGCGAGCGGCACCGCCGCAAGCAGCGCCGACAGTCCGAATGCCGCGGCGAGCACATGGAGCAGGAATCCGCTCGACGTGCCCGCCAGCGACACAAACCCGGCGGCCCGCCCCTGCGCGAGCGTGCGCGAGACCAGATAGAGCACGTTGGGGCCGGGCGTCGCGACCAGCGCGGCGGAGGCGCCCAGGAACAGTAGCCACGTGTCCAACGGTATCATCGCCGCTCCCGGGGATTGCCGTCGCGCTCAGGCAAGCTCGATGGCCATGGCGGTGGCTTCGCCTCCGCCGATGCAAAGCGCGGCCACGCCTCGCTTCTTGCCGTGCTTGCGCAGCGCGCCGATCAACGTGACGACGATCCGCGCGCCCGACGCGCCCACCGGATGGCCAAGGGCGGTCGCGCCGCCGTGCACGTTGACCCGGTCATGAGGCAGGTTGTGCTCCTTCATCGCCGCCATGGTCACCACCGCGAACGCCTCGTTGATCTCGAAAAGGTCGACGTCCTTCGACGTCCACCCGGTCTTCCGATAGAGCTTCTCGATGGCGCCCACCGGCGCCGTCGAGAACCACGCGGGTTCCTGCGCATGGGTGGCGTGCGCGATGATCACGGCCAGCGGCTTCAACCCGCGCCGCTCGGCCTCGGAGCGCTTCATCAGCACCAACGCCGCGGCGCCATCCGAAATCGAACTCGAATTGGCCGGTGTGACCGTGCCGTCCTTGCGAAACGCGGGCTTCAGCGTCGGGATCTTGTCCGGGGACGCCTTGGCCGGCTGCTCGTCCTTGTCGATGACCACGTCGCCCTTGCGCCCGGACACCGTGACGGGGGCGATCTCCCACGCGAACGTGCCGTCGCTGTTGGCTGCGAGCGCGCGTGACAGCGACGTCAGCGCAAAGTGGTCCTGCGCCTCGCGCGTGAACGTGTATTTGGCGGCGCAATCCTCCGCGAACGAGCCCATCAGCCGACCCTTGTCGTAGGCGTCCTCGAGGCCATCCAGGAACATGTGGTCGTACACCTGCTGATGCCCCATCCGGTAACCCGCGCGCGCTTTCGGCATGAGATACGGCGCGTTGGTCATGCTTTCCATGCCGCCGGCCACCATCACGTCGTTGGAGCCGGCGACGATGAGGTCGTGCGCCAGCATCGTCGCCTTCATCGCCGACCCGCACATCTTGGATAGGGTCGTGCAATTGACGGAAATCGGGAGGCCGGCCTTCAGCGCGGCCTGCCGCGCGGGCGCCTGTCCCTGGCCCGCCATCAGGCAATTGCCGAAAAGCAGCTCCTGCACGTCGCCGGGCTGTATGCCGGAGCGCTCGACCGCGGCCTTGATCGCCACCGCGCCCAGGTCGCTCGCCGACAGCGAGGCGAAATCCCCCTGGAAGCCCCCCATCGGCGTTCGCGCCGCACCCACTATCACGATCGGATCGTTTTGCATCTGGTATTCCCTCTCTTGATGTCCCGATTCAGCCGCGCTTGGCGAGTCGCCGCGGGCGGGCGACCAGTTCGCCGCCGCAATTCGGACAGGTTGAATTCATGCCGTCGGCGCATTTCGCGCAGAACGTGCATTCGTAGCTGCAGATGCGCGCGTCGCCCGAGTCCGCGGGAAGCGGCCTTGCGCATTTCTCGCATTCCGGCTTGAGCGCCAGCGCCATCGTCACTTGGTCTCGTTGAAGAGCTCGCGCCCGATCAGCATCCGCCGGATCTCCGAGGTGCCGGCGCCGATTTCATAGAGCTTCGCGTCGCGCCAGAGCCGTCCGGTCGGGTACTCGTTGATGTAGCCGTTGCCGCCCAGCGCCTGGATTGCCTCTCCGGCCATCCACGTCGCCTTTTCCGCGGCATAGAGGATGGCACCCGCCGCATCCTTGCGCGTCGTCTGTCCGCGGTCGCAGGCCTGCGCGACCGCATACACGTACGCCTTGCAGGCGGTCATCGTCGAGTACATGTCGGCGACCTTGCCCTGCATCAGCTGGAACTCGCCGATCGGCTGGCCGAACTGCTGCCGCTCGTGCACGTAGGGCAGCACCGCGTCCATGCACGCGGACATGATGCCGAGCGGACCGGCCGCCAGCACCGCGCGCTCGTAGTCGAGACCGCTCATCAGCACGTTCACGCCCCGCCCTTCCTGGCCCAGGATGTTCTCGGCCGGCACCTCGCAATCCTCGAACACGAGCTCGCAGGTGTTCGAGCCGCGCATCCCGAGCTTGTCGAGCTTCTGCGCGGTGGAAAAGCCCTTCATCCCCTTCTCGATCAGGAACGCCGTGATGCCCTTGGGTCCGGCCTGCGCGTCGGTCTTTGCGTACACCACCAGCGTGTCCGCATCCGGGCCGTTGGTGATCCACATCTTGTTGCCGTTCAGCACATAGCGCCCCGACGCGCCGCTGCCCTGGCGGTCCGCTCGCAGGCGCATCGACACGACGTCCGAGCCCGAGCCCGGCTCGCTCATTGCAAGCGCGCCGACGTGCTCGCCGGTGATGAGCTTCGGCAGGTAGCGCTGCTTCTGCGCTTCGCTGCCGTTGCGCCGGATCTGGTTGACGCACAGGTTCGAATGCGCGCCGTAGGAAAGGCCGACCGACGCCGACGCGCGCGAAATCTCCTCCATTGCCACGACATGCGCGAGGTAGCCCATGGCGGTGCCGCCGTAATCCTCCTCGACGGTGATCCCGAGCAATCCGAGGTCGCCCATCTTTCGCCACAAGTCGGCGGGAAAGAGGTTGTCATGGTCGATGGTGGCGGCGCGCGGCGCGATTTCGTCGGCCGCGAATTGCTGCACGGTCGCGCGCAGCATGTCGATGGTTTCGCCGTGGTTGAAGTCGAGCGAAGGGAAGTTCTGCATGATCGGGAGCTCCCGGTTATGAATCCGGCTTGCCGTGCATCACCATCAGCGTCTGTTGCATCATGGCCACCAGCGTACGCTTTCCCGCCCTTTCCGCGTGAACTTCGCCGCGCGTGATCACCAGCGTGCGCCCGGGCTTGACGACGAGGCCTTCGGCGACCAGCCGGTCGCCGACCGCGGGCGCCAGCAGATTGAGCTTGTACTCCACGGTCAGCACCGAACTGTCGGCCGGAAACAGCGTATAGCCCGCAAAACCGCCTGCGGTGTCGACCAGCGTGGCGACGACGCCGGCGTGCACGTAGCCGTGCTGCTGCATCACTTCCGGCCGCGGCGCCAGCGAGATCGCGCAATACCCCGGCGCCAGTTCCTTCAACTCGGCGCCGATCAGCTTCATCGCGCCCTGCTTCCCGAAGCTTGTACGGACACGCAGCGCGTATCCGGGGTCGGCGGCGACGAATTGGGGCTGGTCCATGGCCTTGGGAGCGCATTCCGCGGTAAGAAAACCGGCCGGGCACGATACCATACCGGATAGACCGGTTTCGAACCCGTGAACGCTCCGCAACTTCCGCCGCTCGAGTACCCATTTGCCACGCTGCCCCCTCCCGGCGAGGCCATCGCCGTGTCGCCCGGCGTGCTGTGGATCAGGATGCCGCTGCCCTTTGCCCTCGACCACATCAATCTCTGGCTGCTGGCCGGAACGGACGGCTGGACCATCGTCGATTGCGGGTACGGCGACGGGGGAACCCGCGCGCTGTGGGAGATTCATTTTGGCGGCGCCATGAAGGGGCGACCGGCAACGAAGGTCATCGCCACTCACTACCATCCCGACCACCTGGGCAATGCGAGGTGGCTGATGGATCGCTTCCGCTGCCCGGTGGCGATGACGCAGGCGGAATTCCTTACCGCCCACGCGGTGCTGGACCAGCGGGGGACCCACGCGTTTGCCGATACCTTTGCGCTGTTCGCGGCCCACGGCATGGCACCGGAGTTCGTGTCGGGACTGTCCGCTCGCGGCAACCATTACCGGACAGGCGTGCCCGAGGTTCCGGCAGTCTTCGAAAGGATGCTGGAAGGCGACGACGTGCAGGCGGGCGGCGCCTCCTGGCGGGTCATCTGCGGCCATGGACATTCGCCCGAGCACGCATCCCTCCATTGCGCCGAGCGCGGGCTGCTGATCTCCGGTGACATGCTGCTGCCCCGGATCAGCACCAACGTGAGCGCCAACGCCGCCGAACCGGACGGGGACCCGCTGGCGAGATTCCTGGCGTCGCTGTCGGACTTCGAGTCTCTGCCGCCGGACACGCTGGTGTTGCCTTCGCACGGCCTTCCCTTTCGCGGCATTGCGCCGCGCACGTCGCAGCTGGCGGCGCATCATGCGGCGCGCCTGGCGGAACTCGAGGCCGCCATTGGCGCCGCCCCCGGTCCGGTCAGCGCCTCTGACGTGCTGCCCGTCCTGTTCAGGCGCGAACTGGACCTGCAGCAGCGCTTCTTCGCCATGGGCGAGGCCATCGCCCACCTGAACCACCTATGGCACCTCGGCCGCATCCGGCGTACCGTTTCAGCCGACGGCGCCATTCGCTTCTCCGGAAAATGACCTAAGCTCACGCATGCCCGACCCGCAGGGTCTCCGACCATACCAACCACGAGAATCACGATGTCCACATTCGTCAAGGAATCAAAGCCCCCCTACGATCCGGTCGCCCTGGCCGATTCGCTCGCCGCCGCTGCGGAAAAGAGCGCCAAGATGATCGGCGACTTCGCGTCGCGGCACGCCGGCAAGGGCCACGCGATGCCATCAGACGAACTCGGCCTCGGCAAGGCCTTCATGGAAGTGGCCGCGCAAATGCTCGCCAATCCGGCGCGCATGGCCGAGTCGCAGATGAACCTGTGGTGGAATTACATGAACCTGTGGCAAGGGTCCATGTTGAAGCTGATGGGCGGCTCCACGGAGCCGGTGGCCACACCCGCGCAGGGCGACAAGCGGTTCAAGCACGAGGACTGGCATGAGCACTTCCTGTTCGACTACATCAAGCAGAGCTACCTCATCACTTCGCGCTGGCTGCACGACGAAGTGGCCAGTGTCGAAGGGCTCGACGAGCACACGAAGAGGAAGGTGAACTTCTTCACCCGCCAGTACATCGACGCCCTGGCCCCCTCCAACTTCGCTCTCACCAACCCGGAGGTCTATCGCGAGACCATCGCCTCGGGCGGCCAGAACCTGGTGAAGGGCCTGCACAACCTGCTGGACGACATCGAGCGCGGCGACGGCAAGCTCAAGATCTCGATGACCGACACCAAGGCGTTCGAGCTTGGC
Source organism: Casimicrobiaceae bacterium (assembly GCA_035430095.1). Lineage (GTDB taxonomy): Bacteria > Pseudomonadota > Gammaproteobacteria > Burkholderiales > Casimicrobiaceae > VBCG01. The sequence goes on from DAOMGB010000004.1 coordinate 31,318, forward strand.
GTCAACATCGCGACCACCCCGGGCAAGGTCGTCTTCCAGAACGAACTGATGCAGCTCATCCAGTACGAGCCGGCGACCAAGAAGCAGCGCAAGCGTCCGCTGCTCGTGATCCCGCCGTGGATCAACAAGTACTACATCCTCGACCTGCGCGAGAAGAATTCGTTCCTGCGATGGGCCACCGCGGAAGGCCTCACGGTGTTCATCATCTCGTGGGTAAATCCGGACGAGAGGCTCGCGCACAAGAATTTCGAGGACTACCTCACCGAGGGCACCCTCGCCGCGCTGGACGCCATCGAAAAGGCCACCGGCGAAACCGACGTCAATGCGATCGGCTACTGCCTGGGCGGCACGCTGCTCGCGGCAACGCTGGCGTGGCTCACGGCGAAAAAGCAGAAGCGCATCGCCACCGCAACGTTCATGACGTCGCTGCTCGATTTCACCGCGGCCGGCGAGCTGGAAGTGTTCATCGACGAGGAGCAGGTGAGCGCGCTCGAGAAGAAGATGAACGAGCGCGGGTACCTCGAAGGCAGCGAAATGGCCGGCACGTTCAACATGCTGCGTGCCAACGATCTCATCTGGTCCTTCGTCATCAACAACTACCTGCTGGGGCGCGATCCGTTTCCGTTCGACCTGCTGCACTGGAACTGCGACTCGACGCGGATGCCGGCGGCGATGCACAGCTTCTACCTGCGCAACCTGTACATGAAGAACCTGCTGCGCGTGCCCGGCGGCATCACGCTGGACGGGGTCAAGATCGACCTGTCCAAGGTTTCAGTGCCGTCCTACTTCGTGTCCGCGATCGAGGACCACATCGCGCCGTGGAAGACGACCTACGCGGGAATGCAGCTGCTGAAGAGCAAGGCGCGGTTCGTGCTGTCCGGCTCCGGGCACATCGCCGGCATGATCAATCCGCCGGCCGCCAACAAGTACGGCTATTGGACGAACGAAAAACTGCCGGGGGACGCCGACACCTGGTTCGGCGGCGCCAAGCAGCATGAAGGATCGTGGTGGACGGACTGGCGCAAGTGGGTCGAGCCTAGCCTTGGCCGCGAAGTCCCGGCGAGGGTGCCCGGCAAGGGCAAGCTCAAGGTGATCGAGCCGGCGCCGGGGACCTATGCGCGGATTCGCGCGGATGGACGCTGAACTGCCGCATTTTCCGATCAACTCAAGCGAGGTCGCATTCGATGAATTCCATGGTTGCCCGAATCGTCATGACGTTCCTAACCGCCGTCGCCGCGAGCGGCGCGATCGCCCAGGCGCCGGCGCCCGCCCCATGCCAGAACTGCGGCGTCGTGCAGTCAGTCAATTCCTTCCAGCAGAAGGGACAGTCTTCAGGCGTCGGCGTGGTGGCCGGAGGCGTGCTGGGCGGCGTTCTGGGCCACCAGATCGGCAGCGGCCGGGGCAATACGGTCGCCACCGTCGCGGGCGTGGGCCTGGGCGCGGTGGCCGGCAACCAGGTGGAAAAGAACGTCAATACCACGACCAAGTGGGCGGTTTCGATACGCATGGACAACGGCACGCTTCGCACCTTCAACTACAGCAATGCGCCGACCGTGGTTGCCGGTGACCGCGTAAAGCTCATCGATGGCGGCAAGCGCCTGGGCCTGATCGCGCCCTGAGCTTTCGCGCCGGCCGCGACTATCTGGCCGGCGTTTCGGCCGGAACCGCAATCTTCGGCGCCGCGGGCCGGTCCACTTTGGCACTCTCCTGCGGTTGCCGTTGCGGCATCACGCCGACAGGCGCCGACGGAGGTGGCGCGTGGGGCGCAGGAGCGGTCGCGCCGGCATGCGGCAGGGGTGCGACGACTTGCGGCAAAGGAGCCGGAGCCAAGGTCGCCGGGACCGGAATGCGCTCGTTTCTGGCAGCGGGCTTCGGTGGCGGAGTGGCACCCTGGGGCGCGAATCCCGTCGGAGGAACCGTCGCGGGAACCGTCGCCGGCGCGGCCTGGGACGGAGTTCGATGCCTGAACTCGGCGGCCGACGGAGTCGCTGGCTGACCCGTCCCGGCTTGCGGTCCGGACACTCCGAGGGCGGGCTGCGCTCGGGACCTAGGCTCGACCTGCGGCAAAGCCACGGACTGGTTTGTTGCCGGTGTCGTATTCGATATCCCGGACGGAGCACGCGGCACATCACCTGTGTTAGTGCTTACTGACGGCGGAGTGGTCACCTGCTGTTGCCTGACGAATCCGCTCGACGCGGGCGGCGCGCCGCCGCCAAACGCTCTGGCGGGGGACTGACCCCCAGCGGTCCCCGGTGCCGGTGCCGCCGTGCTGGGCACCTGCGTGGGAATGGCTGCTGTCGAGCCGAACGAACGCGGCTGCCTCGGCGTGGCCGCCTGGATTGTCGACGCGGGCTGCGGCACGCCGTTGCCCGGCCGCACGCCAGACACTGGCCGTGCCTCGCGCCGAGCCGGCGGCGTGGCCAGGACGGGTGCCGTCGCCAAGGCGCTGCTGTTGACCGCGACCAGGTGCGCCTGCACCGGCCTGCGCTCCGAAAACACCGGCGCGGCGACTGCCGTCACGGCGCCGGGAGCGTTAAAGTTCGCGTAGCGCGCGGGGGGTGTGTGAATGCGCACCGTGACGTTCACCGCGTAGGGCCGGTTGTATCGCGCCCAGCATCCGTCCGAACACCCTCGCCAGTGCGGCTGATAGGACTCGCCCCATCCCAGCGGCACCCAGCCATATACGGGCGCGCCCGCGCCGACCCGCCAGCCCGGACCGCCGACCCAGCCGACCAGCGCCGGCGCCCAGACCGGCCGTGCGACATAGGCGCCCGGGCACCAACCCCAGCGTCCCCGGATGTACGCCCATCGGCCATAGTGGAACGGCGCGTAACCCCAGGGAGCGGCGTCGACCCACGTCGGCCCCCAGACGCCCACCTCGGTCCAATAGCCGACGCGATAGGGCGCCCAGTCGGGCGCGACGTTGGCCGGATACCAGACGGCGCCCCCATACTCCGGCGCCGATTCCCACGCACCGTAGTCGTCGAGGTCGGCAGTGCCGACCATCTGCCTCGATACGGGTGCGTTGGCGCGAACACGATCGTAGCGACGGTCGCGGCTGGCGCTCCAGGCATCGAAGCCATCGGTCGCGATGCCGTTGCGCAATTGCGTGTACGACGGACCGGCGCCGTCGAGCGTCGCGTTCTGGCCGGGCAGGACTTTCTCGACCGATGCGCCCGCGTCGACGACCGCCTCTCCCTCGCGCACCGCGATCAGCGAATGCTGGCCATCGGGGGCGACCTCGATCCGATAGAGGCCCGGACGCGTCAACGCGACCTGGGCGTTGGGCGTGTCGATGCGCGCCGATTCGCCGGGATCCAGAACGCGCACTCGCAGGATCACCGCGCCCTGCGCGACGAAAAGCGCGAAATTTCGGTCGTCCAGCCGCGAGACGTGAAGGCTGGTTTCACCGGACAGGCGAAACTGTCCGCTGCCGAAGTCGATCTCGGCGCGTCCTTCCTTGCCGACGTAGATATTGTCCCCAGTGACGACCGGGTAATTGAGACCGATGGCGTTCCACTGGTCGGGCGCGTCCTGCGGCGCCAGGAACAGGTCTCCGGCAACGTCCGCGATACGGCCAACCCGGTCCGGCACATCCTCGTCGGCCGCGGCCGGCAAGGCGGAGAACAACGCCGAAAGCAGCAACAATCCGGCAAGCATCGCCCGCCGGAGGGCGCCGCGCGACCCTGGGCCGGAGTCGGGCAATGCGAGAGAGATGGACATGTTTCCAACAACGCACGGCCAATACCTCACGTTGACCGAAGCGAAACGGCATGGGGGTCACGATTTGCGATAGACTTTTGGGTTGGCTAGCGGACCGGTTGAAGCCCGATGAAGTCCGCGGCAATTCCAGTCCATCACCGAGGAGAAGTCATCATGCGCAGTTCTCGTCCGTCGCTCGTCGCCGGCGCCATCGCGTTGGCCCTTTGCACCGGCACCGCGTCCGCGCAGTTTTCCGGCACATGGATCTTCGGCGACAGCCTGAGTGACGCAGGTCAATTCGGCGCACGCTTTACCACCAATCCGGGCCTCGTTTCGCCAATGTATGTCGGGCAGAACTGGGGCTTCACTTCGACACCATCGTTTCAGGGCGGCAATGACTTCGCGCAGGGCGGCGCGCGCGTGAATACACCGCAGGGCGGGCTTCCGCCGGGCACGCCGGATCTTTCCATCGCGCAGCAGGTCAACGCGTTAATCGCCAAGGGCCCGCTCGACCGCAATGCGCTCTACCAGATCCAGGGCGGAGGCAACGACTTGCTCACGCTCGGCGGGCAATACCTGCAGGGACAGATCACGCAGGCGCAACTTCAGGCCGGACTTGGCCAAGCGGCGCTCGACCTCGCGGCACAGGTGGGCAAGCTGCAGGCGGCGGGCGCGCGATACATCCTGCTGCAGAACCTGGGCGACGCCGGCAAGACCCCCTACGCCATTAGTTTGGGACAACAGGCCTCCTTTTCGCAGCTCGCCGGATTGTTCAACACAACGCTGAACTCGGCGGTAGGCGCAGCCAACCTGCGCGTCATCCAGTTCGACACCTACAAGTTCCAGAACGAGATCCTCGCCAACGCGGCGGCCTACGGATTCGTCAACGTGACGCAACAGGTTTGCACGACCGCGAGCTCGCTGCAGTGCACGCCGTCGACGCTGAAGGCTCCCAACGGGAACCTGACGTGGTTCTGGGCCGACACCGTGCACCCGACGACCGGAACGTCGATTCTTCTGGCCGAGGCCGCGGCGTCGATGATCACGGGGCCGGAACAGATCTCGGCCCTGGGCGAGGCGCCGATGGGCGTGGAACGCGCCAACTGGCGTGCCATCGACGGCCGCATGTTCTCCGGCATCGACCGCGTGCCTTCCGGCAAGAAGATCCAGGCCTGGGCATCGTATGACTACGCCGGCGAGGACATCACCGGCACCGGTGTCTCCACGAGCGGCAACATCAACACGGTCGCGGTCGGCGGAGACGTCCGGCTGTCGGACAGCGTGCTGGCGGGCGTCGCGTTCACCTACTCCGAATACCGCAGCGATTTCAGCAACAGCGGCGGCAGCTTCAAGCTGAACGAGCCGATGCTGACGTTCTACGCGGGTTATGGCGACGGACCGTGGTACGTCGGAGGCACGCTCGGCACCGGATACCTCGACTACGACAGCGTCAAGCGCGACATCGCGCTCGGCGCGGTCACCCGCACCGAGAGCGGCAAGACGACGGGCTACCACAACGTCGCGCGCCTGCTCGGCGGATACTGGTTCAAGCAGGCCGGCTGGGACCATGGCCCGTTTGCCAAGCTCACCTGGGAAAAGGCCGTAGTGCGCCAGTTCAGCGAAACGGGCGCCGACAGCACCGCGCTCACCTACGGCCAGCAGGAGAACGAGGCGCTCATCTCGAGCATCGGCTGGCAGGTCGCCGGCGACATCAGCGGCTGGCGTCCGTTTGCGCGCGCGACGTGGGAATACAACTTCAAGAACGACGAGCGCTGGGTATCGGCGACGCCGGTGGGCGTTCTGGGAACCTATTCGGTGCCCGTGGCCAAGCCGGACGAGAACTATGCGCTGTTCGATCTGGGCGTCAGCAAGGATTTCGGCGGCGTGACCGGCTACCTGAGCGGCAATGCATCGGCGGGAAAGAGCAACGGCGACTTCTGGGCGGTGACGGTGGGCTTTCGCATGCCCATCTGATCGCAGTCGCTGCAGGACCGGAAAGGCCGCCCGACATGGGCGGCCTTTTTGTTTCGCGCGCGGCTTTGCCGCCGCCTCGGGACCCCTGGCCTGTCAGTCGTGATGCCTCGGCTTGCGCCGGACCCTCGCGAATACCAACTCGTACAGCGGGCGCGGCAACAGCTTCAGCACCCGCCCCGTCCAAGCCATCTGCCATGGCAGCACGTAATACCGCTGCCGTCGCGCAATGGCCCGCGCAATAAGCCGCGCCGCTCTGTCCGGAGCCAGCAGGAACGGCATCCGGTAAGGATTGCGCGCAGTCATCGGCGTGCTGATGAATCCGGGACAGATGGTCACCACCGCCACGCCCGAACCGCGAAGCTCGACGCGCAGGCTTTCCAGGTAGGAAATCGCCGCCGCCTTCGATGCGGAATAGGCGCCGGAGCCCGGCAGGCCTCGAAATCCGGCGACGCTGGCCACGCCGACCAGCGCGCCGCTGCGCGCCTTGGTCATCGCCGCCATGAACGGCTGGAAGGTCTGGATCACCCCCTGCACGTTGGTGTCGAATACCGCCTGGAATGCCGGCATGTCGACCGCTTCGCTGGTCAGCGTGCCGCGCGAAATGCCGGCATTGGCGATCACGACATCGGGGGCGCCGAAACGCGCGAGGAAGTCCGACGCCGCGCGGCGGAGCGCATCCGCATCGCGCACGTCGCCGCAATAGCTGGCAACCGTCGCGGGCGCGAGCGCGGCGGCGACGCGTCCGAGTTCCGCCTCGCGCCGCGCGAAGAGGCCGAGCGTTGCGCCGGTATCCGCGTAGTGCCGCGCCAGCGCCGCGCCGAGGCCGGACGACGCGCCGGTGATGAAGACCTTCATGCCGGACGCCGATCAGGCCCCGCGATGCCTTCAACGGCGCCGGTCGCCCCGTGGGCGCCTTCCGGTTCCGTTGAGGCCAGGGTTGTCAGGACTTCGGCCGCTCCGCGCGCGCCTTGTTGACCAGTTCCGTCAGCAATGGGGGCATGGCCGCGTGCGACCCCGCGCGCGCCGCGCTCGTGAAGAACTTGCCGTCGACCACCACCAGCGGCACTTCCTGGATGTTGTAGGCCTGCGCGAGCTGCTTGGCGCGGTTCACCCGCCCGGACATCGTGAACGAGTTGTAGAGGTCCTCGACCTTCTTGCGATCGAGGCCCTTGGTGGCCGCCCAGTCGTAGAACTTGGCCGGCTCCCACAGCGCAAGTCCCTTCCCATGGACGGCAATGAAAACTTCGGGCGAAAGCCTGGCTTCCTCACCGAGCGCGTCAAGCGTGTAATAGACCTTGGCCAGTTCCACCCAGCGCGGCTGGAACATCACGGGAACCCGGCGGAACGCCACGTCGGGCGGAAGCCCCTTCACCCACGACTGCAGGTAGGGTTCAAGATCCGCGCAATGAGGGCACCCGTAGGAAAAGAACTCGATGACTTCGATCTTCTTTCCTGTCTCGACGGGCTGGCCCGGGTTCATCCGCAGGTAGTTTGTGCCTTCCACCGCGGACGCCTGCGCCCACGCCGTCGACGCAGCCGCCGCGAACAGCAGGGTGACGATAAGGGAGGTTGCGCGTCCCATCAATGTTGCGACTCCGTTGCTCATGCTTGCTCCCATGGCGCGCGTCGACATGCGCGGGATAGTTGAAAACCAGGTTGAAAAGCGGGTCGGGTACGGCAGGGATCAGGGTTGAACGGCCGTTGGTCCACTTCGGACGACACCGAGTTCCCCGTCAATCATCCGCGACCGGAAAACAGCGTCAGAACTTGATCACCGCGACGTCGAATCCCTTCCTCGAGAGGTCGGCCTTGATCCGGTTGAGTTCGTCGGTGTTGTCGTAGGGCCCGAGGCGCACCCGGAAGCGAATTCCCTTGTCCGGCACAGTGCCCTGCTGCACGGCGGCTTCCCACCCGGCAAGCGCCAACTGCGCCTTGAGGTTCTCGGCATCCGACTCGTTGGCAAACGATCCCGCCTGAAGCCAGAAACGGGTGTCGGCGGCCGCGGATTTGGAAGCAGGTTCCACGCTCGCCACCTTTGTCGGCGCGCGCTCGGCCTCCTTGCCCTTGTCCTTCTCTTTCTCCTTGTCCTTTTCCTTGTCCTTTTCCTTTTCCTTGGCCTGGTCGACGACGGCGCGGTCCGGCAACGCCTTGCGCTCGGCCTGCACTTTTGGCTCGTCCCCGCCGGGCAGGATCTTGTAGAAGTCGAAACGGGGCTTGTCGGCGGCCGCGGTATCGGATCGGGCGGGCTTGCCAGCATCGCGCACCGGGTCCCGAAGCTCTTTGGCAGCCTGCGCCGCGTAGGGCGCATTGGCCTTGGTCACGTAATAGGCGACGCCTGCAGCCAACCCCAGCCCCAGCACGAGCCCGATGAAAATGCCCAGCAGGGTGCCGCCGCGCCCGCTCGCGCGACCGTGAACACGGCGCACCTGGGGCGACGTGGCAGCGGGGCGCGCGCTGGGTTTCCGTGTCATCGCGGGCATTCGATTCGATTCAGCCAATGGCGTTCGTCAATCCTGCTTCGCCCGGTCACATCTGAACCGGCGCGGATATGCCCAGGACTGCCAATCCGTTTTTCAGAACCTGCCCGGTTGCCGTCACCAGCGCCAGTCGCGCGCGCTTGACGTTCTCGTCATCGACCAGGAACCTCTCGGCATTATAGTAACTGTGGAATTCCTGGGCCAAATCCTTGAGATAGAACGTGACCTGGTGCGGCGCGGCCTCGCGCGCGGCCGCCGCCAATTCGGCCGGAAAGTCCGCGATGCGGCGCAAAAGCGCCTGCTCGTAGGCGCTGGTCAGCGGCGACAGGTCCGCATCCGCGAGTGCCGCGACGGCCTGGTCCGGCGTCATGGCGGCCTGCTTCAGAACCGAGCAGACCCGGGCGTGCGCATATTGCAGGTAATACACCGGATTCTCGTCGGACTTCGAGCGGGCGAGATCGATATCGAACACGAACTCCGTATCGGCCTTGCGCGAAACGAGGAAAAAGCGCACCGCGTCGCGACCCGCTTCGTCGATGAGGTCGCGCACCGAAACCGAGGTGCCGGCGCGCTTGGAGAGCTTCACCTCCTCGCCGCCGCGCATCACCGTCACCATCTTGTGAATGACGTACTGCGGATAGCCCTCGGGTATTCCCATTCCCATCGCCTGCAGCCCGGCGCGCACGCGCGTCACCGTGCCGTGATGGTCGCCGCCCTGGACGTTGACGACCCTGGAGAATCCGCGCTCCCACTTCGTGACGTGGTAGGCGACGTCCGGCACGAAGTAGGTATAGCTGCCGTCGGACTTGCGCATGACGCGGTCCTTGTCGTCGCCGTAGTCCGTGGTCCTCAGCCACAAGGCGCCGTCCTGCTCGTAGGTCTTGCCCGACGCGGCGAGGCGCGCGACGGTCGCGTCAACCCGCCCTTCGGTGTACAGCGAGCTCTCGAGGTAGTAGTTGTCGAAGGTGACGCCCAGCGCCCGCAAGTCACGATCCTGCTCGTCCCGCAACTGCGCCACCGAGAATCGGCGGATCGCGTCGAGATCGGAAAGATCGCTGCCCACCTCCGCGAGGAATCGCTGCGCGAGCTCGCGAATGTACTCGCCGTGGTAGCCGTCTTCGGGGAAAGTCACCGGCTCGCCTTTCAGCTCCTGCGCGCGCGCGCGCACGGACAGCGCCAGGTTCTGGATCTGCTGGCCGGCGTCGTTGTAATAGAACTCGCGCGTGACCGCATAGCCCTGGGACTCGAACAACGCCGCCATCGCGTCCCCCAGCGCGGCTTGCCGCCCATGGCCGACGTGCAGCGGTCCGGTCGGATTGGCCGACACGAACTCCACCATGACGCGTTCGCCTGCATGCGACTGCGAGCGCCCGAATGCGTCGCGTTCCGTCAGCACGCTCGTGACGATGCTCTGCCGTGCGGCCGCCGCCACGAAAATATTGATGAATCCGGCGCCGGCGATCTCCACGCGCTCGATCAGCGGCGAAGCCGGCAGCGCCGCCACCAGCGCCTGCGCCAGTTCGCGCGGATTGCGCTGCGCGCGCTTGGCCAGCGCCAGCGCGATGTTCGATGCATAGTCTCCGTGCGCAGCCTGCTTCGGCCGTTCGAGCGCGACCGGCGTGTCGGCCAGCGCGGGCACGACGGCGCGCACGGCGTCGCTGAGGACCGATTCGAGGTTCGTCTTGAGATCGTTCACGGTGTGCTGCCGGCGTTGCGTGGGTCACCCGACGGGACGGCATCCGGGTGGCGCAAAGCTGTAAATTATAACTGTTCGCCGCCACGCGATCCGTGCTGCCGTCACGCGAATCCGGCCGGATCCACGTCGATCGACCACCGCACGCGACGTCCCGGCCGGGCGGCCAGCGCCGCGCGCCACGCCGGGAGGAATTGCTGCAATGCCGCCCTGCGCGCGCTTTGCACGACCACCTGGCCGCGCTCGAATCCCGCGCGTCTCGCGAGCAACGCCTTGACGGGGGAATAGACCTCGACCGCGGCGCCCTTGCCGCCGGTCAGGACCATTCCGGCGGCGTGGGCGGCGCGAAGGAATTCGTCGACGTCGCCACGATGATGAGCTTCCGCCGCCAGCACCGCGACGTGGAAAAAAGGGGGCAGCTCCGCGACTTTGCGTTCCTCCAGCAGGACATCCGCAAGCCGCGCGTAGTCGTGCGCCTGAATCGCGGCGTAGACCGGATGTTCCGGAAAGTCGGTCTGGATGATCACTTCCCCCGCGAGCCCGGCGCGGCCGGCGCGGCCGGATACCTGCATGAGCAGCGCGGCAAGCCGCTCCGTCGCGCGAAAATCGGCGCTGTACAGCGCATTGTCCGCACCGAGCACGCCGACCAGCGTAAGGCGAGGGAAGTCGTGACCCTTGGCCAGCATCTGGGTGCCGATGAGGATGTCGAGTTCGTTGGCCGTCATGGCGTCGCGCATGGCGGCGAAGGCGCCCTTGGTTCGCGTGGTGTCGCGATCGATGCGACTGATGCGCGCCGCGGGAAAGGCATCGGCCAGCACGCGCTCGAGCCGCTGCGTTCCGTAGCCCAGCGGCAGCAGGTCGACATTGCCGCAGGTCGGACACGCCGCAGGCACCGGCGCTTCATGACCGCAGTGGTGACACCGCAGGGCCTCCGGGACGCGATGGACCGTCAGCCGCACGCTGCAGCGCGGACAGTCCGCCTCCCAGCCGCAGGCGGAACACAGCAGCGATGGCGAGTAACCGCGGCGATTGACGAACACCAGCGACTGCTCGCCGCGGGAAAGCCGGACCGCCAGCGCTTCGCGCAGCGCCTCGCCGATGCCTTCCAGTGCGCGCGCCGGCCGGTTGTCGGCGAAGCGCAATCGCGGCATCCGCGCCCGCGGATCGGCGCGCCGCGGCAGGTCGAGCCTTTTATATCGGCCTTCGCGCGCGTGCAGCCAGGTTTCCAGCGACGGCGTGGCGCTGCCCAGCACCACCGGGACCCTGCGGCGATGCGCGCGCCAGACGGCAACGTCGCGCGCGTGGTAGCGCACGTTGTCCTGCTGCTTGTAGGAGGAGTCGTGCTCCTCGTCGACGATGACCAATGAAAGCTCCGGCATCGGCACGAACACGGCAAGCCGGGTCCCCACCACCAGACGGGTTTCGCCGGAAGCCGCGGACTGCCAGTGGGCCAATCTCTCGCCGCCCGCAAGGCCGCTGTGCAGCACGGCTACGGGGACTCCGGGCAACGCGCGGCTCACTCGGTGCTCGAGCTGGGGTGTGAGGTTGATCTCCGGAACCAGCAGCAGGACCTGGCCGCCTCCTTCGATCACGCTCGCGGCGGCGGCGAGATAGACATCCGTCTTGCCGCTCCCCGTGACGCCGAACAGCATCGACGGCGCAAATCGGCCACGCATTGCCGCGATTGCACCGACCGCGCCGCGCTGATCGGCGTTGAGTTCCACGATTTCGTCACCGGCGACCGCCGTATTCGCGTCGCCTTTCGGTGCGCGCCCGGAGCGACGGCGCGCAACGAGCGGGGGCACCGCCAATGCCGCCGACATGCCGACAGGTTCCTGGTAGTAGCCGGCGACGAATGCGATCATGTCGAGCACGTCGTCGGGCAGCCGCGCGATGGGAACCACCGCATCGATGGTCTGCAGCTTCCCAGGCGCCACCTCGCTGGAATCGGCGACATGCATCACGACGCCGCAGAGCTTGCGCGGACCCAGGCGCACCTTGACGACACTGCCGCGGGCCATGCCCAGCCCTTCCGGCGCCCAATAGTCGAAGGTCGTGTCGGCGGCGACGGGAAGCGCTACGCGCGCGATGGGCATGGCGGACGGCGGGCGTCAGCGAACGAAAGTGAAACTACGCAAGTTGTAGTGTTCGCAATTCTCAAGACAAATCGCAGAAAAGCGACTCAAGTCATTCATTTTAAACACGCCGCAAACTTGTTCGCCGCTCCTGTGGATAACTTTGTGCGTAAGTGCCGCGTCATTGCCCATGCACCCGGGGACCCCTCAAAGCAGGTGCGAGAGCGGTAACGGACATCGAAAAATTCGCCATTCGTTTTCAACAGGTTACGGACACCATACCCGTGCGCATCGGGAAGGGCGCGCATCGGCGGCCCCTCGCCTGCCAAGTGTGCATAAGTGCCCCTGATGGATCAGCTGCCGGGAATTTGTCAACCCCTTGCAACGCCAGCACTGGCGCGGCTTCGCGGCCGTTTTCCCTAGCGACACGCCCGCGGATCAAGGCCTGGTGCGGGCTTCGCGGGATATGCGGTGGACACACTCGACCAAGGCACCCACGTTTTCCGGCGGCGTCCCCTGCACGATGCCGTGTCCCAGATTGAAGATGTGCCCCGGCGAAGGACCGGCGCCATCGAGGATCTTCTTCGCTTCGCGCACCACGGTCTCCGGATCCGTAAGCAACACGATCGGATCGAGATTGCCCTGCAGCGCGACCGTATCGCCCACGCGACGCCGCGCGTCGGCAATGTCCACGGTCCAGTCGAGCCCGACTCCCGGCGCGCCGATCGCGGCGATTTCCTCGAGCCATGCCCCTCCGCCCTTGGTGAAGACGATCGACGGAACCACGCTTCCGTCGCGTGCCCGCGCAAGGCCGGAAACGATTTCGCGAAGGGTCGCCAGTGAAAACCGGCGAAACGCCTCCGTGTTGAGCAGTCCGCCCCAGGTGTCGAAGATCATCACGGCGTCGGCGCCGGCGGCGATCTGTTCGTTGAGATAGGCGGTGACCGCGCGGGCGTTGATGTCGACCAGCCGCTGCAGCAGGTCGGGCCGCGCATACGCCATGCGGCGAACGTTGGCGTAGTCGGCGCTTCCGCCGCCCTCGATCATGTAGCAGGCCAGCGTGAACGGACTGCCCGCGAAGCCGATCAGCGGCACCGAGTCCTTGAGCGCCCGCTTGATCTGCGCAACCGCGTCGAACACGTAGCGCAGCCTGGCCATGTCGGGCACCGCCAGCGCATGGATCGCCGCCTCATCGTGCGCGGTCCGCTCGAAGCGGGGGCCCTCGCCCTCGGCGAAGGACAGCCCCAGGCCCATGGCATCGGGCACGGTCAGAATGTCGGAGAACAGGATCGCCGCGTCGAGCGGATAGCGCTCGAGCGGTTGCAGCGTCACTTCAGTGGCCAGCGCCGGATTACCCGCCAGCCCCATGAAGCTCCCGGCGCGCGCGCGCGTCTCCTTGTATTCGGGAAGGTATCGGCCGGCCTGTCGCATCAGCCAGATCGGCGTATGGGGCGTCGGTTCGCGGCGAAGCGCCCGCAGGAAGGTGTCGTTGCGCAGCATCGGGGATATTTCGATCAGGGGGAGGCAAGTGACGCCGAATTGGCGTCACCCGACCCGAATTGGACTCAAGGTAGCGGATTCTACCGGCTGCGCGCGGCGCGCGCGCCTAGGCCAGCGCGCGCCCGGTGAGGCGCTCCAGGATCGCGAGCGGCGCCTTGGACGAATCGTACAAGGCGGACACCGGCAAATGGATCGTCTGCTCCAGCATGAACTGCCCGGAAACCGCGGCGTGCATGACCTGGTCCGAAAAGCAGAGCCATGTGGTTCCCGGCGCGAAGTGGACGACTTCCTGTTGGCAGTCGCGCTGGTAGGCCATGTCCTCCTTCGCGCGATCGTGCAGGTTCAGCATCAGATGGTCGTACGCGCTTCGTCGCTGCTTGGTCACGCGCAGCGCGGCCAGGATGGCGGCGGAGCCCGGCAGCGGATCCTTGATGCGCGGCAGGAACGTCTTCGCCACCGCCTCGAACGGTTCGCCGACCCGCCACACGCGCGCTTCGGCAGGATTGATGTTCGAGAACACGCGCAGGATCCGTTCGCCGTGATTGGGCCGCGAAGGAAACGCATCGACGTGCAATCGCGAATCGTCCTTCCGCCAGGACACCTGCCTGCCCACCGCTGGCTGCGGCCGAAAGCTGGTCCTGGCGCGCTGCACGTACGGCGCATAGCGTGGGAACAGCGTGCACACGAGGTCGGCCGCGCTGACCGCGAATCGGTCCACCATCGCCTTCAATTCGGACAGGTCGGACGCCGCGCCGCGCGCACCCTTGAGCCGCGTCCCGTCCAGGCTGATGTTCTTGGACCGGCCGTCCGACCACTCGGGCGACAGGAAACGGCGCTCGCGCTCGGACAGCGCAAAGTTGACGTGGGGCAGGACCAGCACGCCGCCGTCCTCGATGGCGCGCACCGCCGACTCCCGCACGCCCGGTGCAAGCGGCGGGTGCCAGCCGGCGATGTCGAGGGTGACGATTCCTGACATGAATTCGCGGGCGCGAAGCGCGCTAGCGCGGAAGCGTGGATGTTCCCATCAGGAATTCATCGACCGCCCGTGCCGCCTGGCGGCCCTCGCGAATGGCCCAGACGACAAGCGACTGTCCACGCCGCATGTCGCCTGCCGCGAAGACCTTGGGCACGGACGTCTGGTAGCTGTCGGTATCGGCTTTCACGTTCGAGCGCGCGTCGCGCTGCACGCCCAATTGCGCGAGCAGGCCGCTTTGCACCGGACCGACGAAGCCCATGGCGAAAAGCACCAGGTCGGCCTTCACCTCGAATTCGCTGCCCGGGATCTCGACCATCTTCATGGCGCCCGTCGCGTCCTTCTGCCACTCGACGCGCGCGGCGATGAGCTTCTCCACCCTGCCGTCGCGGCCCTCGAAGCGCTTGGTGGTGACGGCCCAGTCGCGCGCGCAACCCTCCTCGTGCGAGGAGGACGTGCGCAGCTTGATCGGCCAGTTCGGCCACACGAGCGGCTTGTTCTCGGATTCCGGCGGCTGCGGCAGCAGCTCGAACTGCGTGATCGACGCGGCGCCGTGGCGGTTGGACGTGCCGACGCAGTCCGAGCCCGTATCGCCGCCGCCGATGATGACCACGTGCTTGCCCGTCGCCGTGATCTGGTTGGCCACGGTGTCGCCCGCCACGATCTTGTTCTGCTGCGGCAAGAAGTCCATGGCGAACACGACCCCGGCGAGTTCGCGCCCGGGCACATCGAGATCGCGCGGCGCTTCGGCGCCGCCCGTGAGGACGATGGCGTCATAGTCGGCGAGCAGCTGCGCCGCCGGCACGTCGACGCCGACGTGCGCGTTCGGCCTGAACTCGACCCCCTCGACGGACATCTGCGCCATGCGCCGGTCGATCAGGTGTTTCTCCATCTTGAAATCGGGGATGCCATAGCGAAGCAGCCCGCCGATGCGGTCGGATTTCTCGAACAGCACGACCTCATGGCCGGCGCGCGCCAATTGCTGCGCGCACGCCAGGCCGGCCGGACCCGAGCCGACGACGGCGACCCGCCTGCCCGACTTGGCCGCGGGAGGCTGCGGCACCACCCAGCCTTCCTCCCAGCCCTTGTCGATGATGAAGTGCTCGATCGACTTGATGCCCACGGGGTCGTTGTTGATGTTGAGCGTGCACGATGCCTCGCACGGCGCCGGACACACGCGACCAGTGAACTCGGGAAAATTGTTGGTCGTGTGCAACACGTCGAGCGCCTCGCGCCACCGATGCCGGTACACGAGGTCGTTCCAGTCCGGAATCACGTTGTGCACCGGACAGCCGGACTGGCAGAACGGGATGCCGCAGTCCATGCAGCGCGCGCCCTGCTTCTCCGCGTCGGCGTCCGCCAGCGCGATTGTGAACTCGCGGTAGTGATGCACACGCTCGGCCGCGGGCTGCATTGCCTCCTGGATGCGCTGCAATTCGAGAAAACCGGTGACTTTGCCCATGGCGTCAGGCTGCCTCTCGCGCCTTGGCCCTGGCGACAGGCTGCGCGACCTGCTTTGCGTGCATTTCGGAAAGCGCGCGCTGGTATTCGTGCGGGAACACCTTGACGAACCTCCCGCGCGCCGCGTCCCAATCGTCGAGAATTTTCAGCGCCAGCGTGCTGCCCGTGAAGCGCAGGTGGCGTTCGATCAAGTCGCGCAATTGCGACTCGTCCGACTTTCCCCGGTGCTGGACGCGACCCTTGCCGGCGGCGGCCAGGTCGGCTTCCTCCGCGAGCTGCTCGGATTCGCTGCGCACGCCGGAGAGCTCGACCATGGCCTGGTTGCAGTGCGACGCGAACACGCCGTCCGCGTCGTAGACGTACGCGACTCCGCCGCTCATTCCGGCGGCGAAGTTGCGCCCGGTTCGGCCCAGGACGACGACGGTGCCGCCGGTCATGTATTCGCAGCCGTGGTCGCCGGTGCCCTCGACGACTGCCTGGCCGCCCGAGTTGCGCACGCAGAAGCGCTCGCCGGCAACGCCGCGGAAATACGCTTCGCCTTCGATCGCACCGTACATGACGGTGTTGCCGATGACGATGTTTTCCTCGGGCTTGGCCGGACAGGCCGGGTCGGGATAGACGACGATGCGCCCGCCGGACAGTCCCTTGCCGACATAGTCGTTGGTCGCACCCTGCAGCTCGAAGGTCACGCCTCGCGCCAGGAACGCGCCGAAGCTCTGTCCGGCAACGCCTTCGAACGCGACGTGAATGGTGTCTTCCGGCAGGCCGTCGTGCCCGTACTTGCGCGCCACCGCGCCGGACAGCATTGCGCCGACGGAACGGTTGGCGTTCCGGATGCGAAACGTCAGGCGGACGGGCTGTTTCCGCTCGAGCGCCGCCTGCGCGCCGGCGAGCAACTGATGATCCAGCGCCCCGCCCAATGCGTGGTCCTGCGTCTCCACCTGTCGGCGCGCGACTTCGGCCGGCATCTTCGGCTGATGGAACACGCGCGAGAAATCGAGCCCCCTGGCCTTCCAGTGCGCGACCCCCGCGCGCATGTCGAGCAGGTCCGCGCGCCCGATCATGTCCTCGAAATTGCGGAAGCCGAGCCTGGCCATGATCTCGCGCACTTCCTCGGCCACGAAGAAGAAGAAATTGACGACGTGTTCCGGCTGTCCGGTGAACTTGCGGCGCAGCACCGGGTCCTGCGTCGCGATGCCGACCGGACAGGTGTTCAGGTGGCACTTGCGCATCAGTATGCAGCCTTCGACCACCAACGGCGCCGTGGCGAAGCCGAATTCGTCCGCGCCGAGCATGGCGCCGATGGCCACGTCGCGGCCGGTTTTCATCTGCCCGTCCACCTGCACGGCAATCCGGCCGCGCAGCCGATTCAGCACCAGCGTCTGCTGCGTCTCTGCCAGTCCCAGTTCCCAGGGCGAGCCGGCGTGCATCAGGGACGACAGCGGCGACGCGCCGGTGCCGCCGTCGTGGCCGGAGATCGTCACGTGATCGGCCTTGGCCTTGGCCACGCCGGCGGCGACAGTGCCGACGCCGACCTCCGACACGAGCTTGACCGAGATCGACGCCTTGGAATTCGCATTCTTCAGGTCATGGATGAGCTGCGCCAGGTCCTCGATCGAGTAGATGTCATGGTGCGGCGGCGGCGAGATGAGCCCGACGCCGGGCACCGAGTAGCGCAGCCGCGCGATGTACTCGGACACCTTGTGGCCGGGCAGCTGGCCGCCTTCGCCGGGCTTGGCGCCCTGCGCCATCTTGATCTGGATCTGGTCCGCGGAAGCGAGGTACTCCGCGGTGACGCCGAAGCGCGCCGATGCGACCTGCTTGATCCTGGAGCGCAGGCTGTCGCCGGCCTTCAGTGGAATGTCGCTCTCGACCTGTTCCGCGCCGAGTACCGTGGCCACCGAGTCGCCGTCCTTGATCCCGCTCGAGCCGCTGCGCAACTCGGCGCGATAGCGCGCCGGGTCCTCGCCGCCCTCGCCGGTGTTCGACTTGCCGCCGATGCGGTTCATCGCGGCGGCCAGCGTCGCGTGCGCTTCCGTCGAGATCGAACCCAGGCTCATCGCGCCCGTGGCGAAGCGCCTGACGATGGAAGCCGCCGGCTCGACCTCGTCCAGCGGGACGGGTGTGCGATCGCCTGTCCTGAATTCGAACAGGCCGCGAAAAGTCTTCAGCTGCCGGCTCTGTTCATTGACCAGGTGGGCATAGTCGCGGTACGTGGCATGGCTGTTGGCGCGGGTCGCATGCTGCAGCTTGGCGATGGTTTCCGGCGTCCACATGTGCGCCTCGCCGCGGACCCGGTATTGGTACTCGCCGCCGGCGTCGAGCATCTCGTGCAGCAGCGGGTCGTTGCCGAAAGCCTGCGCGTGCAAGCGGACGGACTCCTCGGCCACCTCGAATATGCCGATGCCCTCGACGTTGCTCGCCGTGCCGGTGAAATACTTGTCGACGAACGCCTTCCGCAGCCCGACCGCCTCGAAGATCTGCGCGCCGCAATAGGACTGGTAGGTCGAGATGCCCATCTTCGACATCACTTTGGTCAGCCCCTTGCAGATCGCCTTGATGTAGCGCTTGGCCGATTCCCTGGCGTCGATGCCGGGGACGGAGCGTTCCAGGTCGCCCAGCGTCTCCAGCGCGAGGTACGGATGGATCGCCTCCGCGCCATAGCCGGCGAGCAGCGCGAAGTGATGGACTTCGCGCGCGCTGCCGGTTTCCACCACCAGCCCGGCCGACGTGCGCAGGCCCTTCTTCACAAGGTGCTCGTGCACGGCGGCGGTGGCCAGCAGCGCCGGGATCGGCAACAGCGCCTTCGACACCTCGCGATCGGACAGGATAATGATGTTGTAGCCCTGCGAAATGGCGTCCTCGGCATGCGCGGCGAGACTGGCGAGCGCCGCCTCCATGCCATTGGTGCCCCACGAGGCCGGATAGCAGATGTCGAGCTCGACGGCACGGAACGCGCCGCCCGAAAAGAGCTCGATGTGGCGGATCTTTTCCATGCTCTCCGGCGTCAGTATCGGCTGCGGAACCTCCAGCCGCATCGCCGGCTCCGTCGCGTCGATTCCCAGCAGGTTCGGCCGCGGGCCGATGAACGATACCAGCGACATCACCAGTTCCTCCCGGATCGGATCGATCGGAGGATTGGTGACCTGCGCGAACAATTGCTTGAAGTAGTTGTAGAAGACCTTGGGCCGGTCGGACAGTACGGTCAGCGCCGCATCGTTGCCCATCGAACCCAGCGGCTCCTCGCCGCTGACGGCCATCGGAGTCAGCAGCAGCCGGACGTCCTCCTGCGTGTAGCCGAAGGCCTGCTGGCGATCGAGCAGGGGCACGTCGGTCGGCGTCGGCGGCGCGGGCTCGGGCATGTCGGGCAGGTTCAGCCGGCACTGCTCGATCCACTCGCGATAGGGCTTGTCGGTCGCGAGCGTGCGCTTCAGTTCGTCGTCGCCGACAATGCGCCCCTGTTCCAGGTCCACGAGCAGCATCTTGCCCGGCTGCAGCCGCCACTTCCTGACGATCTTCGCTTCGGGAATGTCCAGCACGCCGACTTCCGAGGCCATGACGATGATGTCGTCGTCGGTCACGACAAATCGCGCCGGACGCAGGCCGTTGCGGTCGAGCGTGGCGCCGATCTGGCGACCGTCGGTGAACGCCATCGCGGCCGGGCCATCCCACGGCTCCATCAATGCCGCGTGGTATTCGTAGAACGCCCGCCGGTCCTCGTCCATCAGAGGGTTGCCCGACCACGCTTCGGGAATCATCAGCATCATCGCGTGCGCCAGCGGGTACCCGCCCATGACCAGCAGTTCGAGCGCGTTGTCGAAGGACGCCGAGTCGGACTGGCCGTCATAGATCAGGGGCCAAAGCTTGGGCAGGTCGTCGCCCAGGACCTTCGAGGCGATGGCGCCTTCCCGCGCCCGGATCCAGTTGAAGTTGCCGCGCAGCGTGTTGATCTCGCCGTTGTGCGAAATGAACCGGAACGGGTGCGCCAGATCCCAGGTCGGGAACGTGTTGGTCGAAAAGCGCTGGTGCACCATCGCCAGCGCCGACACCATGGACTCGTCATGCAGGTCGAGGTAGTACTCGCCTACCTGGTGCGCGAGCAGCATGCCCTTGTAGGTGATCGTGCGCGTGGAGAACGACGGCACGTAGAACTCGCGGCCATGCCGCAGCGCCAGAGATTGAATCGCGTGGCCGGCGCGCTTGCGAATGATGTAGAGCTTGCGCTCGAACGCGTCCTGGTCCATGTCACGCGAACCGCGCGCGACGAAAACCTGCCGGATCACCGGTTCCACTTCCTTGGTCCGTTCGGACAGGCCGCTGTTGTTCGTTGGCACATCCCGCCAGCCGAGAAGCAGCTGGCCTTCCGCCTGGATCGCGCGCTCGATTTCCTGCTCGCATGCCATCCGCGACGCCGGTTCGCTCGGCAGGAACACCATGCCGACGCCGTATTGGCCGATCGCGGGAAGGGTGATTCCAAGCTTGCCGCAGGCGCGGCGGAAAAACACGTCCGGCAGCTGAATGAGTATGCCTGCGCCGTCGCCCTGCAGCGGATCGGCCCCGGTGGCGCCGCGGTGCGTCAGGTTCTCGAGGATACGCAGTCCGCGCTGGACGATGGAATGACTCTTGCGTCCCTTGATGTGGGCGATGAAGCCCAGGCCGCAAGCATCGTGCTCGTTCGAAGGATCGTACAGGCCCTGGCATTCAGGCGGCCGCGAAGCAGGTTCCAGCGAAATGCGTTCCACGAAAGGCCTCATCCGGTGTGTTTTGTGGTCGACTTCAGGGCCAGGTGCGCCCATTTCCGGCCCGTGCAGGGTTGGTGGCCCGTTCGCATTTGCTGCCAACCGGCCGGATCGCGGCCAATCGGGATGTTTGCGATCAAACATTTTAATACTACCCGCGATGTTGCAATGCGGCAATCTGCCTGCCGCAGATGGGCGCCGGCGCAACAGCGACCGCCGCGCGGCAGCGATTTCCATGGAGAAAGGCTTGCATCAGCCACAACCTTAGGCTTTAATCTGAACAAAATGGGCTAGATGCTTGTTGCAGCGTCCAAATCAGCCTGGCCCGAACGCAACCTTTAGGACAACATCATCAGGATTTCGACAATGTTAGATTGGCTTGTGACCCCAAGGCTGCGTCCCATCTTCACCGCCCTCGGCCTGTCCGGGCTCCTGGGGCTTGCCGCGTGCGGCGGCGGAAGCGGTGCGCCGAACAATCCGTATGTGGAACCGCCGACCACGGCGGCCCTGAAGGTGCAGCCGCCCTCGTTGACGGCGTATTCCGGCGTTCCGGTGACGGCGACCGTCACTTCCGGCGTTTCGCCGTTCTATGTCTTCACGTCCAACGCGTCGGTGCTTCCGGTGACGCAGAACGTGGCGGGCGACACGATCATATTGCTGCCGAACAAGGTCACCACGGATACCGACGTGACCCTGACGGTGCAGGACTCCGCGGCCCAGACGGCGACCGTCACGGTCACGGTCGTGGGCGCACCGATCCTGAACTCGCTGTCGTTCGCCCCCAGCGGGGGGGATTGCGGCTCCGGCCTGTGTTCCGGTCAGACGGGCACCGCGACGGTCGTCGCGACGGGCCCCGGCGGCGCGCCGCTGGTGGCCAGGCAGATCCGTTTCGACGTCGTCTTCGGTCCGTTCGGGATCACGACCAGCAATCCTGCAACCCCGCTGGTGCAGACGATGACGGTCGCGACCGACAGTACCGGAACGGCAGTGGCCGCCGTCAAGGCGATCGCGAATTCCCCGACCCAGCCGGCGCAGATACGCGCGACCGACGTGACATCGGGACAGCAGCAGATCGCCAACTTCACCATCGTCAACAACACCGTGGCGGGACAGTCGCCCCTGACGGTCATCCCCGACACGGCGACCATCACCAGCGCGCTGTCGACGACGTGCTCGACCGGATTCCGCATCGACTACTACATCTACGGCGGCAACCCGCCCTACACGGTTTCGTCCACGTTCCCGGCCAGCGTCACGCTCGTGAATTCGACGGTTCCCTTCAGCGGCGGATTCTTCGAAGCGATCACCAACGGCGCCTGCGTCGATCCGCTGCAGTTCACGATCGTGGACACGTCCGGCAAGCAGACATCGGCCAAGCTCATCAACAAGCCGGGCAGCGGAACGCCCACGGCGCCCGCGGCCCTCGCGCTGTCGCCGGCATCCGTGACCGACACCAATTGCGGCGGAAAGACCTATTCATTCATTCTCGCCGGCGGAACTCCGCCGTACAACGTCACCCAGGTCACCAATCCCAATGTCGGGGGCGTCCAGGTCACGCCGAATGTGGTGGCGGCCGCGGGCGGCAGCTTTGCGGTCACCTATCCGGCCGTGGCGGTTCCGGCGGGAACCAAGTCGAGCGTCCTGGTGGTCGACAGCTCCACGCCGCCGGCATCGATCAGCGGCACGATCAACTGCAACTGATCGGACGGGCGAACGGAAAAGCGGCGATCCGCGCGGATCGCCGCTTTTTTTTTGCAATCGCGGTTTCCTTGCATTCGCGGCTTGCGCGGCCGATGCCGGATGCGTCGCGAACGCCGCCAGGGGTGATCAGGCCAGAACAGCCTCCAGGTCGCCTTCGCCGACATCGGCAGCCAAGACCGCATGCCCCAGCGCCGACAGAAGGACGAAACGCACTGCGCCACCCGCAACCTTCTTGTCGCGCGCAATCAGTTCCAGCCAGCGCTGAACCGTCAGCATCGGCGGCGCGACCGGCAATCGCGCATGGAGCAGCAAAGCCTTCAGTCGCGCGGTGACGATTGGCGACAGGCCCCTTGTCCGCTCGGACAATCGTGCCGCGAGCACCATGCCGGCGGAAACGGCCTCCCCGTGCAGCCACGTGCCGTAGCCGGTCGCGGTTTCGATGGCATGTCCGAATGTGTGGCCGAAGTTCAGCAGCGCGCGGTCGCCCGATTCGCGTTCGTCGGCCACGACGATCGATGCCTTGACGCGGCAGCTTTCGTGGACGGCATGGAGCAGCGCATCCGGGTCCCGCGCCAGCAGCGCGTCCATGTTGCCTTCCAGCCATGCAAAGAAGTCCGCGTCGCGAATGGCGCCGCACTTGATCACCTCGGCCAATCCAGCCGACAACTCGCGGTCGGGCAGCGTGCGAAGGCACAGGGTATCGATCAGGACGGCCCGCGGCTGGTAGAACGCGCCGATCATGTTCTTTCCCAGCGCGTGGTTGATGCCGGTCTTGCCCCCCACCGAGGAGTCGACCTGCGCGAGCAGTGTGGTAGGCACCTGCACGAACGGCATGCCGCGCTGATAGATCGCAGCGGCGAACCCGGTGAGGTCGCCCACGACGCCGCCGCCCAGGGCGACCAGCACCGTCGATCGCTCCGCGCGAAGTTCGATCAGTCGGGTCAGCATGTCCTGCAGCGTCGCCCAGTTCTTGTGGGACTCCCCGTCCGGAATCAGCAGGATCTCGTGCGACACGCCGGCGGCCGCCAGGCTCGACCGCACCGGTGCCAGCCAGTGCGCGGAAACCGTTGCGTTGCTGACGATGACCGCACGCTGCGACATTGCCGCAACCGTCGTCCCGATCCGGTCGAGCGCGCCGGCGCCGATGTGGATCGGATATGCGCGATCGGCCAACGCAACGTCGAACGTCCTGATCATTCGGATCCATCCATCCCGTGGGGGCCCGACTGGAACACGCGGGCGAAACGCAGCACCTGATCGCGATCGGACTCGACGACGTAGTTGGCGACTTCGCGGTAGAGCGCGTCGCGTTCCGCATAGAGTCCCGCGAGTCGCGCCTGCGGTTCGGCGGTCTGCAGCAGCGGACGGTTGCGATTATGGCGCACACGCTCCCACAGCACGGCCGGGTCGGCGTGAAGGTAAATCACCGTGCCGTTTTCCCGGAGGCGCACCCGGTTGGCGGGGCGCAGCACGGCGCCTCCGCCCGTGGACAGGACGATGTCGGTGAACGTCGTGAGCTCCGCCATCGTCGCCTCTTCGCGGTCGCGGAATCCGGCCTCGCCCTCGATCTCGAAAATCGTGGGTATCGACACGCC
>DAOMGB010000004.1:55307-111846 GCA_035430095.1 Casimicrobiaceae bacterium
GGTCGCGGAATCCGGCCTCGCCCTCGATCTCGAAAATCGTGGGTATCGACACGCCCAGCCGCTGCTCCAGTTCGGTGTCCGCATCGACGAAGCGCTTGTTCAGGCGCCGGGCGAGCTGCCGGCCAAGCGTTGATTTTCCGGCGCCGGGCAGGCCGACCAGAAATAAATTGCCCCGGTGCAACGGAACCGGGGCAATGGATGGTGGGGCGACGCCGTCGGCGTCGCCGGTCGGGGGATTCACCGCACGGAGGTCACGGATTCCTTGACGATGCGCGGCGTAAGGAAGATGAGGAGCTCGGTCTTGGTGGACGTCGTTCCGGTCTGCTTGAACAGGTAGCCGAGAATCGGCAGGTTGCCCAGCCACGGAACCTGGGTGACGTCGTTGCGAATGTCCTCCTCGAAGATGCCACCGATCACCGCCGTGTCGCCGTTTCCGACCTGGATCTGGGTGATGATGTTCTTGGTGTCGATCGAAGGCACCGAGCCGCCGCCCGCCTGCGGCACGAACTGTCCCACCGTGTCCTTGTGGATCTCGACCGCCATGATCACGCGGTTGTCGGGCGTGATCTGCGGCGTCACTTCCAGCTTCAGCACCGCCTTCTTGAATTGCGTCGTCGGCGGAGAATTGGCGGTGCCGCCGGTGGTATAGGGGATTTCCGTGCCCTGCTCGATGGCCGCCTTGCCGTTGTCCTGCGTCACGACGCGCGGGCTCGACACCACTTTGCCGCGGCCGTCGGCCTCGAGCGCCGAGAGCTCCAGGTTGATGAGATTGCCGCTGCCGAGGTTTATCAGCGTCAGCGCGAGCTGTCCGGCGGCGTTGGGGACGGGAAGGTTGACGTTGAGCTGGGGCGAGTCGGAGTATCCGGCGGAAGCCAGGCCGGACGCGAGTTCGAAAGGCGTCTGCGTCCGCGTTTCCCGCCTGCAGACGCCGCCGTTGCAGGTGACGACCGGCTGCGTGTTGAGGCTGCCGCTCGAGCCGCCTGCATACTTGCCCTTGTTGAGGGTGAAGCCGGTCTGCTGGCCGAAGCGAACGCCCAGTTGCTGGCTGAAGGTGTCGCTCGCGACCACGATGCGGGCCTCGATCACCACCTGCCGGATCGATGTGTCGATCTGCCGGATGATCTTGCGCACCTCCTCCAGCACGGCCGCGGTGTCCTGCACGAACAGGATGTTCGACCGCGGGTCCACCATCGCCACGCCGCGCTGGGACAGTATCGAGCCCTGTCCGCCCGTCGTTGCAGTCTGGCCCGCGCCTTCGCCGAATCTCTGCTGGCGATTGGTCGTGACCAGGCGCTCAAGGTCCGCCGCCTTGATGTAGTTCAACTGGAATGACTCGGAAATCAGGGGCTCGAGCGAAGCGATCTGCAACGCGTTTTCCAGCTGCTGCCGTTCGCGCAATGCAAGTTCCTCGCGCGGGGCGATCATCACGACGTTGCCCTTCTTGCGCATGTCGAGACCCTTGGTCTGCAGGATGATGTCCAGCGCCTGGTCCCAGGGAATGTCCTTCAGCCGCAGCGTCAGGTTGCCCTGCACCGTGTCGCTGGTGATGATGTTGAGGCCGGTGAAGTCGGCGATGACCTGCAGCACCGCGCGCACTTCCACGTTCTGGAAATTGAGCGACAGCTTCTCGCCCTTGTAGCCGCCCTTGGTACCCTGGGTCAGCTTGTTCGGGTCCTCGTGGACCGGCTTGATCTCGAGGATGAACCGGTTTTCCGTCTGGTAGGCCGAGTGTTCCCACAGCCCCTGGGGCTCGATGACCATCCGCGCGTTGCCCCCCTGCGGGAACGTGTCGATCGTGACCACCGGCGTGCCGAAATCGTTGACATCCAGCCGGCGCTCGAGATTGCGCGGCAGCGTGGTCTTCAGGAAGTCGACGATCAGGTTCTTGCCCTGCTGCCGGATGTCGATGCCGGTGGAACTGTCGGAGAGATCGACGATGATCCGGCCTTCGCCGGCCTTGCCCCGCCGGAAGTCGACGTCGCGCAGCGCATGCGCGGCGTCGCCCACCTTCGCTTCGGCGAATCGCTGCACCTGCACGGATTGCGCGGAGGGCGTCGCCTGGTCGGACAGCGTCACCAGCACCGCATTGCCCTCGACCGCGGTCTCGAACGTCTGCGGCTTGTTGAGATTGAACACCACCCGGGTACGGTTGCCGGACTGGATCAGGTTGATGCTGCGCAGCGCCGGTTCCGCGATTTCGCGCTGCGTGACGCCCAGGCCATTGCCGGTATCGAGGAAGTCGAGCGCGATCCGCGGCGGGCTGGCCACCGAAAAGCCGGCGGGCGGGTTGGCCGGCGGCGACTTCAGCTGGAACTTGACGATGGTCTTGCCCGACGAGCCCCGCGTGACGGTCACCTGCTCCAGGCTGTTGGCCGTCTGCGCCGCGGCAATGCCCGCAAGCGCAAGCGCGCACGCGGCGACGAGACCGGCCGCCCATCCGCGGCGCGCGGCCGCGCGCACGCGTGAGTGTCGGATGCCGTTCATCTCGTTCATCATGGAAGCTCCCCTATTTCCTTTGATCCGCCTGCTGCTGCAACTGCAGCGAGCTCGAACGTTCGGTCCAGTCGCCGGCCCCATCCTGGAGCAGCTCCTTCAATTTCATTTCGCCGTCCCCGATCTCGACCACGACCCCGTAGTTCTGGCCCATGTAATTGCCCGCGCGAACCTGGAACACGTCCCGTTCCGGCGTCCGAACCAGCGCGTAGGTCGTCTTGTTCTTGGCCAGCGTCCCCACCATCGTCAGCGATTCGAGCGGATAGGCTTCGAGCGGCTCCTTGCGCCGGGTGAAGTCGGGCGCGAGCTTGCTGCCGCCCTTGGTCGGCTCGATCTTGCGTGGCTTGAACGGGTCAGGCAGGTCGAAGGCGTTGTACGTGAATGGATCGTACGGCTTGATCTGCGGCAGCGGATCGAGCTTGCCCTTGGCGGTCTTGCCCTGTTCCTTCATCCACGCGTCAAGGTCCGGATGGCCGTTACCGCCGCACGCGCCGAGCGCGAGCGATGCAACGAGACAGAGGGCGGCGGCGCGTTTCATTTCTTGGTCTTGCCCTTGGCGGCGGCGCGCTGTTTCGAGATTTCCTCGTCGTCCAGATAGCGAAACGTCTTGGCGACCGTTTCCATGGACAGCATGCCCTTGTCGGCGCTGATGACCACATCGTTGAGGGTGACGATGCGCGGCAGTTGCGCGATGTCGCTGGCGAACGCGCCCATGTCATGGTAATTGCCGGTGATCTTGATGTTGATCGGCAGCTCCGCGTAGAAATCGGCCATCTTTTCCTGCGCCGCGGGCCTGAAGAGCTCGAACTGCAGGCCGCGACCCAGCCCGGCCTGGTTGACGTCGGTCAGCAGAGCGTCGATTTCGGACCGGTTGGGAAGCTGCTTGACCAATGCCCCGAAAGACTGCTCGACCTCGTTCAGCTGCTGCACATACAGGTCGAAGTTGATCGCCCGGCCCTTCTTCTCCGTGTATTGCTTCTTGAGCCCCACCTCGACCTGTTCGGCGGCGTTCAGCGCGTCCCATTGATCGCGCCAGTCGAGGAACAGTCCGGCGATGAGGATCAGGAGGAATATCCCGACCAGGACGACGACCTTCGGCAGCATCGGCCAGTTGCCGGCGTCGCGAATGTTGAGCCGGCGGATTTCGTCGAGCGACATCATGTTTTCTTCGCCGGGACAGGCGTCGCGGGCTTGGCGGGAACGGGCACGGCGCTTCCGGGCTTGCCCGGCGGGCCGGCGTCGACCGGTGTTGTGCGCTTGATCATGAAGCTCAGCGTGAATTCATTGATTTTCTGGGACGTGTCCTTGGAGCCCGGCATGGCGACCAGCTTGACCTCGGCCAGCTCCGGCTTGGTCAGCCACGGCGACGCCTCGATGTTGCGCATGAGCGTCGACACCCGCGCATTGGATTGCGCGTAGCCCACGACCGTCACCCTGGCGCCGGACTGCCGAACAGTGCGCAAATAGACGCCGTCCGGCAACTGCCGCACGAGCTGGTCGAACAGGTGCACCGCCTCGCTGCGGTTCGCCTGCAACGTTTCCACGACCTGCTTCCGCGCGAGCACCGCCTGGATCTGGTCGCGCAGCCGGTCGATTTCCTTGATCTGCTCGTCGAGCTTGGCAATCTCCGCCTTGAGGACGCGGTTCCGCGACTCCTGCCGCTCGATCTGGTTCACCAGCACGCCATGGACGAGCGCGATCACGGCGAGGCCCAGCACCACGAGCGAAATCACCAGCGTGTAGAACTGGCGCTGTCGGGCCTGGCGCTTCTGCTCCCGGTGAGGCAGCAGATTGATGCGGATGGATGCCATTACTCGAAGCTCCGCAGCGCGAGGCCGGTCGCGACGAGCAGCATCGGCGCATCCTGCGCCAGCTGGCGCGGGCGAATGCGGTCGGAGACCGCCATGTTGGCGAAAGGATTGGCGAGGACCGTGGCGACCCCGGCCCGTTTCGCCACCAGTTCGTCCAATCCGGGGAGCACGGCACAGCCGCCCGACAGGACGATCTGGTCGACCTGGCTGTGCGACGTCGACGTGAAGAAGAATTGCAGCGCCCGCGTGATCTCCAGCGCCAGCGTTTCCATGAACGGCTGCAGGACGTCGCTGTCGTAGTTCTCGGGCAGGCCCTGGTTGCGCTTGGCCGACTCCGCTTCCTCGGAGGAAAGGTTGAACGCGCGCTGGATGTCCTGCGTCAGCTGGTTGCCGCCGAACACCTGGTCGCGGGAGAACAGGAACTGGTTGTTGCGCAGGACGAAGAAATGCGTGACATGCGCGCCGATGTCGACCAGCGCGACGTTCTGGTCGCGGCCGTTGGCGGGCAGCGACGGCGCGATCAGCCGGAACACCTCCTGGGTGGCATAGGACTCGACATCCATGACGACCGGTTTCAGGCCGGCCGATTCCGCTATGGCGACCCGGTCCTCCACCTTTTCCTTTCGCGACGCCGCGATCAGGATCTCGACTTCGTCCGGATTGTTCGGCGCGTCGCCCAGGACCTGGAAATCGAGGTTGACCTCGTCGAGCGCAAATGGAATATATTGGTTGGCTTCGGCCTCGACCACCAGTTCGAGTTCTTCTTCCTTTTGTCCGGCGGGAACGATGATTTTCTTGGTAATTACCATCGCCGCGGGAAGCGCCATGGCCACCAGGCGGTTGCGGCTGCCCATTCGTTTCCAGGCGCGCTTCAGGGCATCGCTGACCTGGTCGAGGTTGGCGATGTTGCCGTCGGTGACCGTGTCCTTGGGCAGAGGCTCGATGGCGTACCGCTCGAGGCGATAGACGCCGTTGCTGACCTCGGCGAGCTCGACCAGCTTGAGCGAAGTCGACGCGATATCGACCCCGATCAGAGATGGGGACTTCCTTTTGAAGAAATCCAGCATGGCGGTCATGTTTTGGTCGAGCGGCCTAAGTCTGTCGGTTACCGTCTCAGATGCTGATAACTTACATTAAACTCTGGCAGCAAGTATGAACATTGTCAATTTGTTTTCCAATTCGGGCTGCGGGTGTTGCAAGCCTGCATATAATGCAGCTTCCGCCCCCCCTCCTCCGGCAAGTTTTATTCCCACGTGCTAAAGCGCTGGCTGCTCTATCTGGGCTCGGTCGTCCTGGGCCTGGCCGTGGTCGGCGCCCTGCTTGGGGCGCTGGTTTTGGCCCTTCTGCTGCCGACGCTGCCGTCGCTCGAGGCGCTGACCGACTACCAGCCCAAAGTCCCTCTCCGCGTGGTTTCGGCCGAAGGCGAGCTTCTGGGTGAATTCGGCGAGGAAAGGCGCGCGATCGTAGCGATAAAGGCGGTCCCGGATGTCATGAAACAGGCCATTTTGGCCGCTGAAGACGAGCGTTTCTATCAGCACGGCGGCGTGGACTATTTGAGCGTTGCCCGCGCCGCGCTGGCCAATGTCGCCACGGGCACCCAGCAGGGGGCCGGCACCATCACCATGCAGGTCGCGCGCAATTTCTTCCTGACCCGGGAGAAGACAGTCACTCGAAAGCTGCGCGAAGTTCTCCTCGCCTGGAAGATCGAGGCCAATCTCTCCAAGGACGAAATCCTCGAGCTCTACGTCAACCAGATCTTCCTCGGCCAGCGGTCGTACGGATTCGCGGCCGCGTCCCAGATCTATTTCGGACGTCCGCTGAAGGACGTCACCGTCGCGGAGGCCGCAATGCTGGCGGGGCTGCCCAAGGCCCCGTCGGCCTACAACCCGGTCACCAATCCCAAGCGGGCCAAGACCCGGCAGCTTTATGTATTGCGGCGTATGCATGACCTCAAATTCATAACGGATGCCCAGTTCCAGGAAGCACAAAACGCGCCATTGAATGTGCGGCAGGGGCTCCGGGATGCGCTGCCGACCCACGCCGAAGATGTCGCCGAAATGGCCCGCCAGGTCGTGTTCGACGCCTACGGGGAGGACGCCTACACCAAGGGCATTACGGTCTGGACCACCGTCCGCCGGGCAAACCAGGAGGCGGCCTACCTCGCGGTGCGACGGGGTGTGCTCGACTACGACCGACGGCACGGATATCGCGGGCCCGAGACCTTCGTCAGCCTGCCGGTGGACCCGGGCGAGGCCGACCCCGTGCTGGAAGCGGTCTTCCAGGACACCGCGGACAGCGACAACCTCGACCCCGCGGTCGTCCTGGACGCCAACGCGAACGAAGTCAAGGCGATCCTGGCCAACGGCGACGTGGTCGTGGTGAGCGGGGACGGGCTCAAGTTCGTCGCCCGCAACCTGACGGACAAGGCCCCGGCCAGCCAGAGGATCAGGCGCGGCGCGGTGATCAGGCTTTCACGCGACGACAAAGGCAGGTGGTCGATCGCGCAACTGCCGTTGGCGGAAGCCGCTTTCGTCTCGCTTGCGCCCGGCGATGGCGCGATCCTGGCGCTGGTCGGCGGCTTCGACCACGACCGCAACAAGTTCAACCACGTGACCCAGGCATTTCGTCAACCCGGTTCTTCGTTCAAGCCGTTCATCTATTCCGCGGCGCTGGAAAAGGGCTTCTCGCCGGCCACGGTGATCAACGACGCGCCGTTTTTCGTGCCGGCGGCGCAGGCGGGCGGCGAGGACTGGGAGCCGAAGAACTACGATGGCAAGTTCGACGGCCCGATGCGTCTGCGCATGGCGCTGGCCAAGTCGAAGAACCTGGTGACCGTGCGGATCCTGCAGGCGATCGGACCGCAGTACGCGCAGGACTACATCACGCGCTTCGGCTTCGACCCCAAGCTGCATCCGCCCTACCTGACCATGGGCCTTGGCGCAGGCTCGGCCACGCCGCTGCAGATGGCCGCGGCCTACGCCATATTCGCCAACGGGGGCTACCGCGTCGCGCCCTACCTTATCGCCAAGGTGACCGACGCTCGAGGCAACGTGCTGTCCGAGGCGCATCCCGTCATCGCGGGCGAGGACGCGGAACGCGCGATCGATCCGCGCAACGCCTTCCTCATGACGACGCTGCTGCGCGACGTCATCGTGTACGGAACCGGTGCCCGGGCGATGGCGCTGGGGCGCCGCGACCTGGCCGGCAAGACGGGCACGACCAACGAAAACATCGATGCCTGGTTCTGCGGCTACAACGCGGCGCAGGTGGGCGTCGCGTGGATCGGCCTCGACCAGCCGAAGACGCTCGGCGTGAACGAGACGGGCGGCGTGGCGGCGCTTCCCATCTGGATGAGCTACATGCAGAAGGCCCTCAAGGGCGTGCCGGAAAAGCCGCTGCAGACGCCCGAGGGCGTCATCTCGGTGCGCATCAACGCCGATACCGGGTTGCGCGACGACAACAGCAGCCTGAGCGAATGGTTCTTCGCCGAGTTCCCTCCGCGCGGCCGCGACGAGACGCTGGCACCGGCGGCCGGGGGAAGGACAGGGCAGGAAGTGCGGGAACAGTTGTTCTGATGGGACACCGCGGACACTCGGAATTCCGTGGCCGCCCCTACGGCCCCGATCCCTTCGGGCGGGGCGCGCAGGACCGGGCCCGGATCGCGCAGGTCGCGGCCAGGCTGATCGCCGAACATGGCATCGCCGACTGGTCGCTGGCCAAGCGCAAGGCGGTTCGCCAGCTGATGCTGCCCGAACGCAGCGCGCTGCCGGGCGACGACGAGGTCGAGGCGGCGCTCGTCGACTACCATGCGCTGTTTGGCGGTGCGGCACATGTTGCCCAATTGCGCGCGCAGCGCGAGGAGGCATTGCGCTGGATGCAGCGGCTCGCGGCATTTGCCCCCGCGCTCGTGGGCGGCGTGGCCGCGGGCTGGGCAACAGCGCACAGCGACATCCAGATCGACCTGGTCGCCGAAAACGAAAAATCCGTCGAGCTGGCGCTGCTCAATGCGGGCGTGACCTACCGCACGATGAACGCGGCCGACGACGGCCCCCCGCGGATATTCATCGACACCGCCGCCGGAGGCATGCGCCTGTCCGTGCGGACCCCCGAAGAGACGCGGCAGCGTGCGCGCCGGGACCGCCATGGCGCGGAGCCGGCGCGGCTTGCAATCCCCGAGTTGACCGCGCTGCTGGAATCTAGGACCTGAGCCAGCGCGCGGCGTCCAGCGCAAAGTAGGTGAGGATGGCATCGGCGCCCGCGCGCTTCATGCCAGTCAGCGCTTCCAGCACGCAGGCGCGCTCGTCGAGCCAGCCGGCCAGCGCCGCGGCCTTCAGCATCGCGTATTCGCCGCTGACCTGGTAGACCGCAGTGGGCATCCCGAACTCGTCCTTGACCCGGCGAACGATGTCGAGGTACGGCATGCCCGGCTTGACCATCACCATGTCGGCCCCCTCGCGAATGTCCAGGTAGACCTCCCACAACGCCTCGTCGCTGTTCGCCGGGTCCATCTGGTACGTGTACTTGTTGCCACCCCCCAGATTGGCCGACGACCCGACGGCGTCGCGAAACGGACCATAGAATGCCGACGCGTATTTGGCGGAATAGGCGAGGATGCGGGTGGCATCGTGACGTGAACCGTCCAGCGCCGCGCGCAACGCGCCGATGCGGCCATCCATCATGTCCGACGGCGCCACCATGTCGACGCCAGCCTCGGCGTGGCAAAGCGCCTGCTTGGTGAGCGCGACCACCGTTTCCTCGTTCAGCACGTATCCGGTGGCATCGATCAGCCCGTCCTGGCCGTGACTCGTGTACGGATCGAGCGCGATGTCCGTGATGACCCCCAGCCCGGGGAAGCGCTCCTTCAGCGCGCGGACGGTCCGCGGAACCAGCCCCTCCGGATGCCAGGCGGCCGACGCGTCGTCCGTCTTGAACTCGCCGGGCACGACCGGAAACAGCGCCATCGCCGGGACGCCGAGCGCCAAGCATTGTTCCGCGTCCCGGAAGAGGACGTCGATGCTCTTGCGCGAAACACCGGGCAGCGACGGTACGGGCTCCTCGCGCCGGTTGCCGTCGAGGACGAAGGCCGGGTAGATGAAGTCGGCCGGCGTCATCACCGTCTCGCGCATCATCCGGCGCGAAAATTCGTCGCGCCGCATCCGGCGAGGGCGCTTTTGGGGGAACTTTCCGGTGAATGCGAAACTCATCCTGGCGATCCGCGGGTCCTGAACGGCCACATCGTAGCGGTGTTTGGACCGCGGCAGCAATCGCCACCAACCGGCGCAGGCGCGGCACAGGCGCCTTGGCGCCGGGCCGGCGCGGAAAACGCGGGTCTGCAGCCGGACACAATTGGTTACCTGGATTCGGCGGGAACTCCTGCCGACCTCGCGAGTCTGATCCTGCAGACGGTGATACGTCTCCCGCTTCCCTCCCTGAGCGGGTGCCTGCGCCAAGGGCTCTTGGCAGCAGGTGTTTCACGGGCCCCGCGTCACTCCCCTTGATCGCGGGGCCTTTTCTCGCCTGTCGTTTGTCGGGCTGGGGCACCCGACTTGCGGCAATGGCGCGGACGGGACCGCCACAATCCATTTCTTGTCCTCCGCGCTCGATGGTGGACAATGCGCCACGATGCGGTCGATGCCACGAACTCTCCGGCACCTTGAAGCCGGGCGCGGAGGCGCGCCTTGAGGGCCGGGGCCGTCAGCCGCCTGTTGCCCTGGGCCGCGTTCGCGCTGGTCGCAATGCTCGGCCTCGCGCTGCAGCTGCGCGGAATCGCCGGCGGCTTCCTCGCCGACGATTTCAGCCATCTCGATTTCATCTACCGCGTCGACGGCCCATCGAAGATGTGGTCCTGGACGCTGGCGCGCTTTTACGAGCCGCTGGGCAATGGCGCCTTCGGCTACCGGCCGCTGGCGTTCCTGTCCTACACCCTCGACTGGCTCGCCCACGGCGGCGACGCGACCGGGTGGCGGTGCACGAGCCTCGCGCTCTTCCTGCTCAACGCGGTCGCGGCCGGCTGCCTCGTTGCGAATTGGCTGCGGGATCGGACGCCCAACGCAAAGTTGGCGGGCGCCGCCGCGGGATGCACGATGTTCGCATACCCGTTCGCCGGGGAGATCTCGTTCTGGCTCGCGGGCCGATTCGACCTCCTGGCGTGCCTGTTCACGCTGCTGTTCCTGCTGGCCCTTCCGCTCGACAAGCCCTCGACGCCGCGCCAGCACGCGCTGCGCCTGATCTTCCTGCTTGGCGCTTTCATGTCCAAGGAGAGCGCCATCCCGCTGCCGTTCATGGGCGCGCTGCTGGTCCTGTGCTGCAACGCGGCCCGCGCCGGCAAAGGCGCGCGACCCATTGGCCACGGCATCCGCGCGGTGATGCGCGAGATGTGGCCGGCAATGGCGCTGTTCGCGGCCTACCTACTCTGGCGGACATGGCTGTTCGGGACGCCGCTCAAGGTCTATCCGTCCGTGGCGACGACGCACGACATCGCCGAACTCTGGCAGCGGATGGGCGGATTGGCGACGATCGCAAGTCGCAATGTCGGCGCGTGGCATGTCCCATGGGCCGTCCTCGCGGCGCTGTTGCTGCTGGCCGCGCTGGTCGCCTGCATCCGCGCGCGGCGCGACATTCCACGGGATTGCGTCGCGCTGATGCTCGCCCTGTCGGCGTGCATCGCGCTGTATCTCGTGGCGCCGGCGCTTTCGTTCCCCGTCTCGTCGCCCGATGGCGAAGGCGCGCGGCACTTCTACCTGGCTTGGGCCTATGCGTCGCTTCTGCTCGGCGTGCTGGTGGCGTGGCGCCGGTGGCACTGGATGATCGGCGCGGGGTTCGCGGCGCTGATGCTGGCCGGCCAGGCGCACAGCCTGGCGCAGTGGCAGGCCGCGGGCCGGCAGATGAACGACGTCATCGCGGGGGTCGAGCGCGTGGCGGAGACCCTGCGCGACGACCAGTACGCGCTGCTGCTCCTGCCTGACCACATGGGTGTCGCGTTGTTCGCGCGCGCCGCACAGGACGCGATCGTGATGCCGCCATCGCAACGCCGCGACTACCTTCCTCGCATGGCTGTGATGATCAGCGCCGATTTCCCCGCCTGGTCCCGCTACATCACCCAAGGCCAGGTCGCGGAACTCAAGGGCGTGCCGAAATTCGATCCCGCGAACTTCGTCGGCCTCTTCTGCTGGAATCCTTCGCGCGCGTCATTCGTGCCGCTGACCGATGGCAGCACGGCAGGCGACCCCGGGCAATGGGAAGCCGCGGCGAGGCGGAATTTCGACGGCGCCGGTTGCCTCGAGCCCTTCTGAACATGGACGCTCCTCTACCGACCCCGCCGTGCCTCTGCGTCGACCTCGACGGCACGCTGGTGCGCAGCGACCTCCTGGCCGAATCGCTGCTGCTGCTCGTCCGGCGCAATCCCTTCTACGTCCTTGCCCTGCCGTTCTGGCTCCTTCGCGGCAAGGCGCACATGAAACAGCAGATCGCGCGGCGAGCGCGCCTCGATCCCGTGCTCCTTCCCTTCCACCGGCCCTTTCTGCATCATCTCGTCCAGGAAAATCGAAACGGGCGGACGGTCGTGCTCGCCACGGCCAGCGACCGGATGATCGCGGACGACGTCGCCGCGCACCTCGGCCTTTTCTCCGCCGTGCACGCAAGCGATGGAAAGATCAACCTCCGAAGTGAGCACAAGGGAGCATTGCTCGCCCGCCTCTATGGCAAGGGCGCGTTTGCCTACGCGGGCAATTCCGTGGTCGACATTCCCGTCTGGCGCGAAGCCGGGTCTGCGCTGCTGGTCAATGCGTCGCCGGGCCTCGAGCGAAGCGTGGCGTCATTCGTGCCCGTCGAGAAGACGTTCGATTCCGCTGGAGAAAGCATGATCCAGCTCGTGTTGCGGGTCATGCGTCCGCACCAATGGGTCAAGAACCTGCTCCTTCTGGTTCCCTTGATCACCGCGCACAAGCTGGACAGCGCGTCGGCCATCCAGGGAGCGCTGCAGGCGCTGGGCGTGATGTGCCTGCTGACGTCGGCGATCTACGTGATCAACGACCTGTTCGACCTCGAGGCGGATCGCGCGCATCCCACCAAGCGCGCGCGTCCTTTCGCCAGCGGCGCGCTCTCGCTCTGGTCCGGCATGGCGATGGCGCTCGTCCTCCTGGCGGTCGTCGCCGCGCTCGCGATGATGCTGCCGCCGCTCTTCCGCATCTGGATTCTCGTCTACGCGCTGGCGGCGATCCTCTACTCGTTCCTGCTGAAGCGCTGGGTCGTCGTCGACGTGCTGGTTCTGGCGCTGCTGTATACGCTGCGCCTCCTGATCGGCGCCGCGGCAATCGCGGTTCCGGTCTCGGCATGGCTGCTGACCTTCGCCATGTTCTTCTTCCTCAGCCTCGCATTCCTCAAGCGCTATGCCGAAATCGAAAGGGCGGTGCGAAGCGCCGACGGCATCACGACGGTGCGCGGCTATCGGGTCGGCGACCTGCACGCCATCGGCGTCTTCGGCGCGGCGAGCGGCTATCTCTCGACGCTGGTGATGGCCCTGTACGTCGATGGCCGGGAGATCGGACTGCTCTACCGGCACCCGGACTGGCTGTGGGGCTTGAGTCCGCTGTTCCTGTTCTGGATCACCCGCACCTGGCTCATCGGGTTCCGGGGAGAGATGGAGGACGACCCGGTCATCTTCGCCCTGAAGGATCCGCCGACCTACGCGGTCGCGGCGGCCATTGGCGTGTGCATCGTGCTCGCGCTGTGAACGGCCGCGGCCCGATTCAGCCCTGCAGCCATCCGGCGATCACCGCCTCCGCTTCCGCGATGCCGATGCGCGCGGTTGCCGAGAACAATTGCACCGTCACGTTGCCGGCACCCAATGGAAATGCGTCCGCCAGTTGCGCGCGCACCGTGGCCACGGCAGCGCGTTGCTGGGTGGTATTGAGCTTGTCGCCCTTGGTCGCCAGGATCAGGATGGGACGGCCGGAGGGCACGAAGCCATCGAGCAATTCGAGGTCGAGATCCTTCAGTCCTCGCCGTGCGTCGACGATGAGCACCAGCGCCACGAGCGTCGGCCGCGTGGTGATGTATTGCCAAAGGAACGCCTGCCACGCGCGCTTCAGCTCCTTGCCCACCGCGGCATAGCCGTAGCCCGGCAGGTCGGCGACCAGCGCGCCCGACCGCAGCGAGAACAGGTTGATCTGCTGCGTGCGTCCCGGCGTGCGGCTGGCAAACGCCAACCTTGTACGGCCGGCAAGCACATTGATCGCCGTCGATTTGCCGGCATTGGACCTGCCGGCGAAGGCGATTTCCGGCGCGGATGGCGCCGGCAACTGGGACATCGCGGCCGCGCCGGTGACGAATGCGGCGCCCACCAGGGGATGCGGCGGGCGGCGGGCGGTTTCGTCCGGCACAGCGGCTTTGGAAGCGCGCTTCGAGTCCGTTACAATGGTGCGTTTATTCACGGCGGCGTTGAGGGGGTCGGGGGTCGCGCCTGCGCGATGCTGCCTTTGGGGTCTCTCGGCCGCAAGGCCGTCAATGCAAAATGCGCGCGACGCCGGGTTCTGCCGCCGCACTCGAGGATTCGATAACCATGAAGTGTGCACCATGAAGCGCAAACTGAGTCGCGAACCGAGTTGCAACCCGGGTTGCACCATGAGGCTGGCCGCCGCGGCGGCCGTTGTCGCGCTTGCGTTGACCCAGATGCCCGCGATCGCGGCTGAGGCCGCCGCCAAGCCCGACCTCGCGCGCGCAAAGCAGATTGTCGACACGGTTTGCGCCGCCTGCCATGGCGCCGACGGCATCAGCGTCGCTCCCGTCAACCCCAACCTCGCGGGATTGGGCGCGGAGTATATCACCCGCCAACTGCAGCACTTCAAGGCCGGAATCCGCGCCAACCCGGTCATGGGCGCGATGAGTTCGAGCCTCACTCCCGAAGAGATGGTGGCGCTGGGAATCTATTTCACGCGGCAGAAGCCCAAGGACGGAACCGCGAAGGACCCCGCGTTGATCAAGACCGGACAGGCGATCTTCCGCGGCGGCGTCGCGGCGGCGGGCCTGCCCGCGTGTTCCGCATGCCATGGCCCCAACGGCGCCGGCATCCCGAAGAACTATCCGCGAATTGCCGGCCAGCACGCCGACTACACCTACGCGCAGCTGAAGGCTTTCAAGGCCGGCGAGCGCGGCGCGGACAAGGATGGCAAGGATGTCCAGGGCAGGGTCATGGCGGCCATCGCCAAGAAACTGGGCGACGAGCAGATGAAGGCCTTGTCGGACTACGCCGCCGGCTTGCGCTAGGACCTGTCGCGGAATCGACCTCGTCAGGCGGCGCTACCTGACGGCCGCGCACATGATCGTCCGGTCCGGCCCGTAACCCTCCGGAATCCAGACCGACGGCCTGGCACGCATCTGGTCGCGAATGACCTGCTCCGCGGTGTAGCGATGATTGACCGTGACCTTGTTGAAGAACCGCCACACGGGCTGCGTGCCGTCCGGGCACGCGCCCGACTTCGCGTCGGGCAGCTGGATGTAGAAGGCCGCGGCGCTCTCGCTGATCCACTCGTCCGGATAGCCGGCCGTCGTCGCCGCGCATTCCTGCGGACTCGCCGAGTAGAAATGCGAGTCGCCGTAGGATGGCTTGCGGTAAAAGCGGCACACCGGATTGGCGCCCGCCACGGGCCTGGCGTAGGCGAGGAAGCGCAGCCCCGTGCGCTCCCATCCTGCACGCACGCCTGCGTCGAGGTCGCCGATTTCACCGGCATTCGCCGTCAGGAAGTAATGGTTGAGCGCACTGTTGAAGAACTCGACGACGACGACCTGCGCTTTCGGGTTGGGCGATTGCGGCGTCAGGTATTGCCGCACGAGCGGCAGCATGTCTTCGACGCGGGAATAGTCATCGAACTCCTCGCTCGGCGCCACAGGGCACGTCACGAAATTGCCCCCGGACACGCCGCCGCGCACTTCGTAGTAGTCGCCTGAATCGGAGGGGGTCAGGAGCGCCGCGCCGCTCGAGCCGGCCTCGGTGATTCCGCGGGTGTAGGCCACCTCGAGAAACGTGGCGTGCACGTTGGTGTCGATGTTGACGACGTTTCGGGACACGTACCCCTGGGTCCATTTCTTGAGATCGCCGATCGGGTGATGCATCGTGGTCGTGATCGTCCCGGAAATGATCGGCTCCGCGGTCCAGGCGGAATACGCGGCACCCGCCGGCGGCATTTCGTTCAGCCTCACCAGCGCCCAGTCATGATCCTGGCTGCGCCCCAGCAGCGCGGCCCCGGCCGTGAGCTGGACAAACGGCGGGACGGCGTTGCTCCTGCACGCGATCGCATCGAAGAACCAGAACGTGTTCAGCGTGCGCGCGGCGCGCGCGGAGGTCATGCAATGCGCCGCCGTGAAGACGTAGGGCGTGCCGGTCGCGGGAACGTCGCTCAGGAGCGTGCCCGTGC
This sequence comes from Casimicrobiaceae bacterium, assembly GCA_035430095.1. Lineage (GTDB taxonomy): Bacteria > Pseudomonadota > Gammaproteobacteria > Burkholderiales > Casimicrobiaceae > VBCG01. The sequence continues at coordinate 71,023 of DAOMGB010000004.1, forward strand.
ACAGGAACTCCCTGCCGTCGTCGCCGACATAGAGGAGCTGCGCGACGGCCTTCGCCGCCCGCGACAGGGCCGCCGTGGGCGTCACGCAGGCGACGTCGATGGTGCAGCTTTGCGCCATGCCGATTTCGGTGACCGTCTTGCCGCCCGATGCGCGCAGGTCGGCAACGCGCACGACGTGATGGGACACTCGGGGCAGCGTCAGCACCAGGTCATCCAGCGCGACGCCGGGACCTGCGTGAACCTCGATCGTCGCGACGTCGCCTTCCACGACCGGCGACCAGAATTCTCCAAAGCGCTTCGTGTCCCGGGACACGGCGCTTGCCGGGACCGGACCAAAGACGCGGGCGCCGGCGGTGGAACCCGCGAAACGGATGGTGAGATCGGATTCAGTCGCAGGCAGTTGCAGCGCGACCCGCATCGCGGCGGCGCCCGGCGAACGAATTTCGATCCGTGCCGAGCGTCCGCTTCCAATCGCCCCATCGCGCACCGTGACCCAGTTCAGTTCCGAGAGCGCGATCGCGCGTGCCGGGGCGGGCACGACACGCCCGAATCCGACCGCAAGCTCCCTGGTGGCCACGCGCGTCGCAGCAACCGTCTCCGAAGTATTCCTTGCCTTGACTGCCGTCGCTTCCACGGCGCCGGGACTCCCCAGTTCCACGCGGAGCGCAGGTGCGCCGGGTGCCAGCAACTGGGCCGCAGGTGCACTGCTGGCCGCCGCGCTTGCGCGAAGCTCCGACGGCGGCGCCGAGGTGATTGCCGCCGCGCCGCCCTGAGCCGCCCCGACGCAGGCCCAAAGGATCGGCCACGCCAGGCAGCATCGGATAATGGATTTCAGGCGATTGCACACGTCCGTCTCGCGAGGCAGGCGCAACGCCGCGGCGCGGTGGAGCCGCGTGCGCGTAACGCGCGACGCGTCGTTACACCGCGGCAAGGTTCAGCCGCCAGGGCCCGCAAGCATACCCGAACGACACGTCGCGAGGCCCGAACGCCAATCGGGCAGCACGTAGCCGAAGGTCGTTTCGAACTTGCGCGACGACAGCACGCCGTACGCCGGTCGGCGCGCGGGCGTCGGATACGCCGACGATGGAATGGGCACGACGCGCGGCCGCGGCCCGGGCGACTGGTCGACAATCGCCTGCGCGAATCCGTGCCACGTCGTCTCGCCAGACGACGTCACGTGATACAGCCCCGCGCGCTCGGCGAGCCAGGGCAGCCCGCGCGCCACGACGGCGGTGGCCGCATCGGAAAGCGTGCGGCACCAGTTCGGCGTCCCGTGCTGGTCGGCGACGATGCGCAGTTCGTCGCGCTCCCGCGCAAGGCGCAGGATCGTCAACAGGAAATTCCTTCCTCGCGCGCCGTAGACCCATCCCGTGCGAAACACCAGCGCGCACGCGCCCGACTGCGCCACCGCGCGTTCGCCCTGGTACTTGCTCTCGCCGTAGACGTTGAGCGGATTCGCCGGCGCATCCTCGGCATAGGGAGTCGTGGACAGGCCATCGAAGACATAATCGGTCGAATAGTGGATCAGCACCGCATCCAGTCGCTTCGCTTCGTCGGCCAGGATGCCGGGCGCCCGCGCATTCACCGCAAACGCCGCTTCGCGCTCGGTCTCCGCCAGGTCGACTGCGGTGTACGCGCCCGCGTTGACGATGAGCCGCGGCCGCAACTGTCGCACCGCGGCGACGATGGCATCGGCGTCCGCGAGGTCGAGCGCCGCGCGATCCGTCGCAGTCACCTCGCCATGCCGCGCGAGGCTTCGCGCCAGCTCGAAGCCCACCTGGCCCCCCGCGCCGGTGAGGAGAATGGTCGGACGGTCCATCAGGCGTAGGTATCCGCATGCGACAGCAGACGGCCCGCCGCGTCCTTGGCCGCCAGGATCGGCGCTCCCGCCAGCGGCCAGTCGATGGCCAGCGCAGGATCGTTCCACAGCAGCGTGCGCTCGTGCTCCGGAAACCAGTAGTCGGTCGTCTTGTACAGAAATTCGGCGGATTCCGTCAGGACGACGAAACCATGCGCGAAGCCCGGCGGAATCCACAACATGCGGCGATTCGCAGCGGACAGCACGTAGCTGACCGAACGCCCGAAGTGGGGTGAGGACCGGCGCAGGTCGACCGCGACGTCGAACACTTCGCCTTCGATCGCGCGCACCAGCTTGCCCTGCGCGTGCTCGATCTGGTAGTGCAGTCCGCGCAAGACGCCGCGTGTCGAGCGCGAATGGTTGTCCTGCACGAAGTCCACGTCGATTCCGGCGGCGGCGAACGCGCGGCGATTCCAGCTCTCGAAGAAGAATCCGCGATCGTCGCCGAACACGCGCGGCTCGATCAGCAGGACATCGGCCAGTGCGGTGGGCGTGATCTTCATACGCGTGGAGTACCCTGCAACGAGGCTGCGCGTCACCGCGCGCCGGGATCGCGCAGGATCGCCAGCAGATATTGCCCGTAGCCGTTCTTCGCCAGCGCCTGGCCCTGGCGCTCCAGCGCGGCGGCATCGATGTAGCCCAGCCGATACGCGATTTCCTCCGGGCAAGCGATCTTGAGGCCCTGCCGTCGCTCGATCGTGGCGATGTACTGGGACGCCTCGAGCAGCGATTCGTGGGTGCCGGTGTCGAGCCATGCCATCCCCCGGCCGAGGACTTCGCAGGCCAGCTCGTTCCATGCCAGGTAGGTCCGGTTGACGTCGGTGATCTCCAGTTCGCCGCGCGCGGAGGGTTTCAGTTCGCGCGCGATGTCGAGCACGCGGTTGTCGTAGAAGTAGAGTCCCGTGACCGCGTAGCGCGATTTCGGCCGGGCCGGCTTTTCTTCGAGCGACACCACGCGCCCATCGGCGGCAATTTCGGCCACGCCGTAGCGCTCCGGATCGGCCACCGTGTACGCGAAGACCGTCGCTCCCGCCGTCCTCGCATGCGCATTCTTGAGCCTTGCATACAGGTCGTGGCCGTAAAAGATGTTGTCGCCCAGCACCAGCGCCGACGGGTCGCGGCCGACGAACTCGCGACCGATGATGAACGCCTGGGCAAGCCCGTCCGGCGAGGGTTGGACGGCGTAGCGTATATCGAGCCCCCACTGCGCGCCGTTGCCCAGCAGCTGCGCGAAGCGCGGCGTGTCCTGCGGCGTGGAGATGAGGAGGATGTCGCGAATTCCGGCCAGCATCAGCGTCGACAGCGGGTAATAGATCATCGGCTTGTCGTACACCGGCAGCAGCTGCTTCGAGACCACCTGCGTCACCGGATAGAGCCGCGTGCCCGAACCGCCGGCGAGGATGATTCCCTTGCGGCTCATGGCGCGCTCGCGGCCGCCGCGTAGTTGAGGCTGATCCACTTCTGGTATTCCTTGCTGGTCACGCCATCGAGCCAGTCCTGGTGATCGAGATACCATCGCACCGTGTGGCGCATCCCGGATTGAAAAGTGTGCGCCGGGGTCCAGCCGGTGTCGCGGGCGATCTTGGCGGGATCGATCGCGTATCTCCGGTCATGCCCGGGCCGGTCCTTGACGAACGCAATCAGGTCTTCGTAGTCGCGACCCGGCTTTGCCTCCGCGAGCAGCGCGCAGATCGTGCGGACCACCTCGATGTTCTGCATTTCGGCGTTGCCGCCGATGTTGTAGGTTTCGCCCGGCCGCCCTTTACGCAGCACCGCGCGAATCGCGGCGCAGTGATCGCCGACATGGAGCCAGTCCCGCACGTTCCTGCCGTCCCCGTAGACCGGCAGCGGCTTGCCCGCGAGCGCGTTGACGATCATCAGCGGGATGAGTTTTTCCGGGAATTGCATAGGCCCGTAATTGTTCGAGCAGTTCGTGGTCAGCGTGGGCAGACCGTAGGTGTGGTGCCAGGCGCGCACCAGATGGTCCGCCGCGGCCTTCGACGCGGAGTACGGACTGTTCGGCGCGTAGGGCGTGGACTCGCTGAACGCGGGATCGGATGCGGACAAGGACCCGTAGACCTCGTCGGTGGACACGTGCACGAAGCGAAACGCGTCGCGCTCGCCCGCCGGCAGCGCGGACCACCACGCGCGCGTCGCCTCGAGCAGGCCGAAGGTGCCGACGATGTTCGTCCCGATGAACGCCGCGGGCCCGTGGATCGATCGGTCGACGTGCGTCTCCGCCGCGAAATTGACGATCGCGCGCGGACGGTGCGCCTCGAGCAGCGCCGTCACGGCGGCGCCGTCGCCGATGTCCCCGCGCACGAACCGGTGCCGTGCGTCCCCGGTCAGCGATTTGAGATTGCCCAGGTTGCCGGCGTAGGTCAGCAGGTCGAGATTGACCACCGGCTCGCCGTCGGCGGCGAGCCAGTCCAGAACGAAGTTGGCGCCGATGAAACCGGCGCCGCCGGTAACCAGGATCATGGCGGGAGGTCGTTTGGCCGCATCGGGTCCGGGCTGCGGCAGGGGTCAGATATTACCAGTGCAGGGCTCGCCGCACCGGGAGCAACGCGGGCACCCGGGGGTTCGACGACGAGGTCAACGATAATAGGCGCGGTACCACTCGACGAAACGGGCGAGCCCCTTGGCCAGCGGCGTATGCGGGGCAAAGCCGGTTGCCGCGCGCAGGCGCGCGATCGAGGCATAGGTCGCGGGAACGTCCCCCGCCTGCATCGGCTGGTAATCGCGGATCGCCGTGCGCCCGAGCAGTTGTTCGAGTGTTGCGATGAAGGTCTCGAGTTCCACCGCTTCGTGGTTGCCGATGTTGTAGATGACGTGCGGCGCGCCCCCGCCCCCGTCGCCGCCCGCCACGGGCGGCAGCGCGAGCACGCGCGCGACGCCCTCGACGATGTCGTCCACATACGTGAAGTCGCGGCGCATCCGGCCGTGGTTGAACACCCTGATCGGCTCGCCCGCGAGGATGGCGCGAGTGAACAGCATCGGCGCCATGTCGGGCCGGCCCCAGGGACCGTAGACGGTGAAAAACCGCAGCCCGGTCGCCGGCAGCCGGAACAGATGGCTGTAGCTGTGCGCCATCAACTCGTTGGCTCGCTTGGTCGCCGCGTACAGGCTGACCGGGTGGTCGGCGGGCTGGTCTTCCGAAAACGGCAATGTGTGATTGGCGCCGTATACGGACGAGCTCGACGCATAGACGAGGTGCGCGACGGCCGCGTGCCGGCAGCCCTCCAGGATCCAGCCAAACGCGTCGACATTGTTGCGCAGATAGGCGCCGGGGTTCTCGAGCGAATAGCGCACGCCCGGCTGGGCCGCCAAGTGCACGACACCCGTGAACCGCTGCTCCCGAAACAGTCGTGCCGTCGCGGCCGCATCCGCCAAGTCCACCCGCTGGAACGAGAAGCGTGGCTGCCCCGCGAGCGTGGCGAGCCGGGCCTCTTTCAGCCCGACGTCGTAATAGGGATCGAAATTGTCGACGCCGACGACGGTCGCGCCGCGCGCAAGCAGCAACCTGGCCGTCGCCATGCCGATGAAACCGGCGACCCCGGTGACGAGCACGGCGGAATTCAACCGGCCCGCCCCGCGTTGTTCAGCGCGCGCAACTTGGCGTACTTGAGGAAGCTGGCAAAGGCGCCGATCGCGATGTGGGCAAATCCGGCGGCGCCATCGAGAAAACCCAGTCGCAGCACGTAGAAGCGAAGGAATCGCACGACGGGGGAGAGCACCAGCTGCGCGACACTGGCGTACTCGCCGCGGGCGTGCATCGCCGCAGCCTGCACCGTCGTGTAGCGATTCTGCTTGGCGATGTAGGCGTCGATCGACTCGGCGGATGCATGCAGCAGGTCGCCGCGCAACCTGGCCACCGGACCGTCCGCAACGACCTTCTCGTGCACCGGGTCGTCGGACCACCTCGCGCGCCTGCGATCGAACAGGCGCAGGTTCCAATCCGGGTAGCCTTCACCATGAGCAAGCCAGCGGCCGAGGAAACGATTGCGCCGGGGGAATGCATACGCGGACGCCGCGGGCACGCCGCCCGCGAAAAGGGCGCGGATCGCGGCCGCCAGCTCGGGCGTGACCCGCTCGTCCGCGTCGAGGCACAGCACCCAGTCGTTGCCCGCGGCGCCGACCGCGAAGTTCTTCTGCGGACCGAAGCCCTCCCACGCGTGTTCGATCACGCGTGCCCCGGAGCGCGCGGCAAGCGCTGCGGTATCATCGTTGCTGCCCGAATCAACGACGATCGTCTCCGCCGCGAATTCAACGGACGCGAGACAATCGCCAAGTTCGTGCGCGGCATCGCGCGTAATGACCACCAGCGACAGGGGAAGCGGTTCGGACATGCACCGGAAGAGGGCCGCGAGGGATTGCCGCCGATTTTACGTGGTTTGCTTCGCGCATTCGACGCGGATCCGCATTTTTCCGCGGAGTGCCTGATGAGCGGGGTCCTCGTCGTGAGACCCAGTTCACTGGGCGACGTCGTATACGCATTGGCCCTCGTGTCCGACGTGGCAATGCACCGTCCCGGGCTGGCCATCGACTGGGTCGCGGAGGACGCCTTCGTCGACCTCGTGCGGCTGGACCCGCGCATCCGCAGGGTCGTGCCGCTTTCGCTGCGCCGCTGGCGCCATGCGCCGTTCGCGCCTGCAACCTGGCGGGACATGACGGCATTTCGCCGCGCCATGCGCGAGGAGCGCTATGACGCCATCCTCAACCTTCAGGAACAGGTCAAGGGTGCGGTCGTGTCCTGGTTCGCGCAGGGCACGCGCCACGGCCTCGACCGCGCGAACATCCGCGAGCCGATCGCGACGCTGGTCGATCACGTACACCATCCGGTGTCGCGCGACCTGCACATCGTCGATCGGTGCCGCGGCGTCGCGGCAGCCGCGCTCGGTTACGTCGCGGACGGTCCGCCGCATTGGCAATTCGCGCCGCCCCCGACCGCGTCCGCCATGCCGGCCGGACCCTACGCGCTCGCGTTCCACGCGACCAGCCGTGCTGACAAGCGATGGCCGGAGGAGCACTGGTCTGCCCTGGTCTCTCATTTCGCGCGTGCGGGCTTCACGACGCTGTTGCCATGGGGAAACCCGGAAGAGGAAGCGTGCAGCAGGCGCATCGCGGAGGGGACGGAGGGCGCCGTGGTGCCGCCCCGGCAGACGCTGCCTGAATTGGCGACGCTCGCGCGCAGCGCCGAAATCGTGGTCGGCGTCGACACCGGCCTGACCCACCTCGCAGCCGCGCTGGGCACGGCGACCGCGGCGATCTTCACGACCACCGATGCGCGGTTGGCCGGGGTGTCCTGCACGGGACCGCACGCCCGCGACGCCGGCGGCAACGGGGTCGTGCCGTCGTTGCCCGATATAGTGGATCTCTGCGGCCGGCTGATGCGTCAGGCCCCCCGCTGCTGATGGCGCGCGCCTTCTACTCGGTGCTTTGGTACCTGGCGCTCCCCTTCACGTTGCTGAAGCTCTGGTGGCGCGGGCGGCGCGAACCTGGCTATCGCGAGCGGATCGGCGAGCGCTACGGGTGGTATCGCCGCGATGCGCCGGCGTTCCAGGACGACGTCGTCTGGATCCACGCGGTTTCGCTGGGGGAGACCCGGGCGGCCGCGCCATTGCTCGAACGGATCGCGCGGAACCTGCCCGGGACGAAGATACTGCTCACCCACATGACGGCCACCGGCCGCGAGGCCGGGCACGCGCTCTACGGTGAAACGGTGCGGCAGGTCTGGCTTCCCTACGACGTTCCGTTCGCCGTCGACGCCTTTCTCGATCGATTTCGCCCGCGTGCGGGCCTGCTGATGGAAACGGAGGTGTGGCCCAACCTTGTCGCGTCGTGCCGCCGACGCGACATTCCGTTGTTCCTCGTGAATGCCCGGCTGTCACAGCGATCGGCCGCCGGCTACGCGCGCTTCGCCCCATTGACGCGACCGATGTTCGCGGCCCTTTCGGGCGTGGCCGCGCAAACCCCCGATGACGCGTCGCGGCTTATCGCGGCCGGCGCCCACGATGTCGTCGTCACCGGCAACATGAAGTTCGACGTCGCACTTCCCGCGGAATCGGCGGCCCTGGGGCGTGAACTTCGCCTGCGCTTCGGCGAATCGCGGCCGGTCTTCCTCGCGGCGGCGACGCGCGAAGGCGAGGAGGAGATGCTGCTCGACGCGCTTGCGCGCAGCGCGTTGCCGGCGCGGACGTTGACGGTGATCGTGCCCCGCCATCCGCAGCGCTTCAAGGCCGTCGCCGACTTGCTGCGGGCGCGCGGCATTCCGTTCGTGCAGCGAAGCGAAAACCGCGCCGTTCCGGCCGACATCGCCTTCGTGCTGGGCGATTCGCTGGGTGAAATGGGCGGCTACTACGCGGCGGCCGACGTGGCCTTCATCGGCGGCAGCCTCAAGCCGCTGGGCGGGCAGAACCTGATCGAGTCGATCGCCATGGGCACGTCGACGATCGTCGGTCCGCACACCTTCAACTTCCGCGAAGCCGCCGACAACGCGGTCGCGGCGGGCGCCGCGCTGCGCGTCGCGGATGTCGATGCGCTATTGGCGCAGGCGGGCGCGTTGCTGACCGATCCCGCACGCCGGAGCCGGATGCGCGATGCCGCGCTCGCGTTTCATGCGGCGCATCGCGGCGCCGCCGACAGGCTGCTCGCCTGGCTGTCGCCGCGACTTATCCGTTCAGGCGACGATTGAGCTCGGCGAGGTCCCGCTCGTCCAGCGTCCCGACCGCGGCTTTCAGGCGGAGCGTGGCCAGCATGTACGAGAAATAGGCATTTGCCAGGTCGCGCCTTGCGGAAAACACGTTCTGCTGAACGTTCAGGACGTCGAGGTTCGTGCGGATCCCCACTTCCTGGCCGAGCCGGTTCGACTGCAGCGCGACCTCGGCCGATTGCACGGCCTGCTCGTTCGCCTTGACCGACGCGACCGCGCTGTTGACGCCGGAATAGCCGTCCTGGGCATTGGAAATCGCGGTGCGCCGCGCGGTTTCCAGGTCCTGCCGCGCCTTGTCCTGCAGCGAGATCGCTTCCCGCACCCGCGAGTTGACGAAGCCGCCGGTGTAGATGGGAATGTTCAGCTGCACGCCGATCAGGCCCTGCAGCGAGTTGCTGCGCACCGACGTGGCCACGCCGCCGTTGCTGCCCTGCGCGCCATAGCTGGCGACGAGGTCGAGCGTCGGGTAATGGCCGCCCTTGGCGCGGTCGACTTCGAGCGTCGCAATCTCGTAGTTCGCCTGCTGGAAGCGGACGTTCATGTTGCCGGTGGCGGCATTGTCGACCCAGAAGTCGAGCGAGTTGGGGCTCGGCGGAACGGGATCGAATCCGCGGCCGACCCGCTTCAGGCTTTTCGGAAAGTGACCGATGATCGCCCGCAGCGCGGTGCGCCGGCGGTCGAGGTCGTTCAGTGCCTGGATCTCGGTGGCGACGATCTGGTCGTACTTCGCCTGCGCTTCGTTGGTGTCGGTGATCGTGGAGGTGCCGACCTCGAAATTACGCTTGGCCTGGGCCAGCTGCTCGGCAACGGCGAGCTTCTGCTGCGCGGCCAGTTCGACGTTGAATTCGGCCAGGAGCACGTCGAAGTAGGAGACGGCCGTGCGGATGATGAGGTCCTGCTGCGCGATCACCAGCGTGTAGTCCGACTGCGTGACCTGCTGCTTGGCCTGGTCGTAGAGCACGACATTCTGGTACCGGAACAATGGCTGGGACGCCGACACCGTCAGGTTGTATTGGCCATAGGAGCGGTTGAAATCGGAGTTGGGATCGGTCTTGGCGGAGAAATCGTAGTTGTTGTAGTTGGCCGCCCCGGTCGCCGACACGTTGGGCAACAGGCCCGCGCGAGCCTGGGGCACGCGTTCCTGCGTGGCTTCCCACGCGGCGCGCGCGGCCGCCAGCTGCGGGTCGCTCTGTTGCGCCTCGCGATAGATCTGCAGCAGGTCTTCGCCCCTCGCGCCGCCGGCCGCGAAGGTCGCCGCCAGCGCCAGCGAAAGCACGCCCATGCGGTGAGGAAGGAGTCTCGTTGATTTCATTTTTGGCAGTCCACATCCGTCAATGCGCGAAAGCGTCGCGCGATCCCTGATCAGTGCTTCCGATCCTTTGCGCCCGCGTCGCCTGCCATTGCCGTCGCCAACTCAGTAGCGCGGCATGGCCGGGTCGACTTCGAGCGACCACGCTTCCACCCCGCCTCGCAGGTTGTGCACACTGGCATGGCCGTTGCGGGCGAGCCACATCGCGGCCTGTTGGCTGCGGGCGCCGTGATGGCACACGACGACCAGGTCGCCGTCGACCGGCAGCTCCCCGTGTCGCGCGGGCAGCTGGCCAAGCGGAATTGGCACCGCCCCCTCGATGCGGCAGAGTTCGACCTCCCACGGTTCGCGCACGTCGACGATCACGGGCGCGCCGCGCGCCGCGTCGTTGCGCCATGCCGCAAGCTCTGCGGGAGCGATCTGCGGAATCAAAACTGGAACCGCGCGGGCGTCGCCGCGTTGACGAGTGGCGCGATCACCGTTTCGAACAGGTCGGTCGTGACCCGCGAGCCCGGCGCCGCCCAGCTGATCAGTCGTGCGGTCATTGCCGGTGCGTCGCCGACGATGGCGAAGACGCGGCCACCGGGTTTCAGTTGCGCAAAGAAGCTCTCGGGAAGCAACGGCGTCGATCCGGTGAGCACGATCGCGTCGAATTGCTCGCTTCCCCACCCCCGTGCACCGTCGCCGACCTCGCACCGCACGTTCGACACGCCCGCGCGCGCGAGCCGGGCCGCGGCGCCCGCCGACAGCGTCGGATCGATCTCGACCGACGTGACCGTAGCGGCGCGACGGCCGAGCAGGGCGGCGAAATAGCCACTCCCGGTACCGATCTCGAGCACCGATTCCCGGCGCTTCAGTCCCAGCGCCTGCAAGACGCGCGCCTCGATCTTCGGGGGCCACATGCGCTGCCCGTTTGTGGAATTCCCATCCGCGGTGGCCTTCAACGCGCCGGCGCCGGCCGAAAGCGGCAGCTCCAGGTCCGCGAAGGCAAGGGACCTGTAGGCATCCGGCACGAAATCCTCGCGCTTGACCTCGAACAGGAGGTCAAGGACTTGCTGGTCGAGCACATCCCACGTGCGGATTTGCTGCTCGACCATGTTGAAGCGGGCTCGTTCGTAGTCCATGGCGCCGATTACAGGGTGAGGGTTCAGCCGCAAACGCACAACTGACTCGCGGTCAGTTATTATGCATTTTCCCATTGTCTCACGTCAACCTGGGCGAATTCCCGATCGCGCGCCGCCGCGCTTTCAGTCGGCGTGACCGTGCTGCGGGATCGACGCGCCGGTCGCCGCCTGTGCCGCCAGCCTCTTCGCCTTTCTTGCCTTGCGCCACTCCTTCAGGTGATCCAGGTACGTGTACAGGACCGGAACGACGACCAGCGTGAGCAAGGTCGACGTGATGACACCGCCGATGATCGCCCGGCCCATCGGCGCCTGCGTTTCGCCGCCCTCGCCTATCCCGAGCGCAAGCGGCGTCATGCCGCCGATCATCGCCGCGGTGGTCATGAGGATCGGGCGGAGCCTGACCTGCCCCGCCTGCAGCAGGGAGTCGTGCAGGCTGGCGCCCGCGCGGCGCGCACGATTGGCGAAGTCGACCAGGAGGATGCCGTTCTTGGTGACGAGCCCCATCAGCATCACGAAGCCGATCATCGAGAAAAGGTTGAGCGTCGTGCCGGTGATGAGCAGCGCCAGGAACACGCCGATCAGCGTGAACGGCAGCGACATCATGATGACGATCGGCTGCGTGAAGCTCGCGAACTGCGACGCAAGGATCAGGTAGATGAAGATCACTGCAAGGCCGACCGCCGCCAGCAGCGCGTTGAACGACTCCTCCATCTGCTGGGCCTGTCCGCCGCGGTCGAAGCGATAGCCCGGCGGCAGCACCGTGTCCTTGATGATCTTCTTCACCTCGTCGTTCACATCGCCGGACGGACGACCTTCGACGTTTGCATACAGCGCGACCCGTCGCTGCAACTCCTGCCGCTTGATGATCTGCGGCGAAGTCGTCTCGACGATTTCCGCGACCTGCCGCAACGGCACCATCCGGGTTTCGCCGTCCGGACCCTTCTTGGTCGTGGTCAGGTAGAGGTTGGACAGGTCGGCCGAAAGCCGGCGGCTGTCCTTCGGCAGCTGCACGTTCACTTCGTAGTTGTTTCCGTCCGGCGCGAGCCAGTAGCTCACGGTGTCGCCGGCGAGCAGCGGCCTCACGGTGGAGCCCACCTGCTGCACATTGATCCCGAGGTCGGCGGCGGCATCGTTATTGAGCCGGATGGACAACGCGGGGGCCGCGGCCTTTTCCGAAGTCTCCAGGTCGGCGATGCCCTTGATCTTGCCGACCTTGACGGCAAACTCGTTGATCAGCGAGGTCAGGGTTTCGGGATCGGGACCGAGGAGGTTGACCCAGACCGGCCGGTCCCAGCCGAACGCGAGCTCGATGCCGGGGATCGGCTTCAATTGCGCGCGGATGGCCTGTTCGATTTCCTTTTGCGAGCGCACGCGGCTTTCACGGTCGCTGAGCTTCAGGTTGACCCGCCCGTAGTTTCGACCCTCCTCGGAGCCCACGGTCGTCATGGCCAGCACGATTTCCGGCACGCTTTTCAGCGACTCCTCGACCTGGCGCACCTTGCCGTCCGTGTATTCGAGGCTCGAACCTACCGGCGTGTTGAGCCGCAGCGAGATGAAGCCCTGGTCCGTGTCCGGAATGAATTCCGTCCCGACCAGGCCCGCGATCGGCAGGCTGAGCGCGAACGAAAGCACGGCGATCCAAAGCACGATGCCGCGATGCGAGATCGTCGCCCAGCGCGGCTTGAGCGGCCTCCAGTCGAGGTGACGAATCGCCCCGAAGATGCCGATCACCGGCACGTAGATGCGACGTCGCTCCTCGACCAGCGCCCATTCCAGGATGCGCCCGTACAGGCGGTGGACCCACTCGATGCCGCGCTCCACCTTGTCCATGAACCGGCCGAGCCACGGCACCCGTCTGAAGCGCGAGCCCACGGGATCGTGCCACACCGACGACAGCATGGGGTCGAGGGTGAAGCTGATGAAGAGCGAGACCAGGACGGCCACCGAAACGGTGACCCCGAACTGGAAGAAGAACTTGCCCACGATGCCGCTCATGAACGCGATGGGAACGAACACGGCGACGATCGCGAATGTTGTCGCCATCACCGCGAGCCCGATCTCATCGGTGCCTTCGCGCGCCGCGGTCACGTGGTTCTTGCCCATCCCCAGGTGACGCACGATGTTCTCGCGCACCACGATCGCGTCGTCGATCAGCAGGCCGATGCACAGCGACAGCGCCATCAGCGTCAGGTTGTTGAGCGTGAACCCGAAGGCGTAGAGCGCGATGAACGTCGCGATCACCGACAGCGGCAGCGTGAGCCCCGTGATGACCGTGCTGCGCCAGCTGTGCAGGAACAGGAACACGATGAGCACGGTCAGCAGCGCGCCCTCGACGATCGTCTGCTTCACGCGATTGACGCCCTTCTCGACGTCGTCCGCCGTGGACTGGATGATCTTCAACTCGACGTCCGCAGGAAGCCGCGCCTTGAGCAACGCCACCGCAGCGGCCACGCCATGCCCGGTCTCGACCATGTTGGCGTCCTGCGACTTCTGGATGTCCAGGGTGATCGACGGGCGGCCGTTGATGCGGGCGATCGAGTCCGGTTCCTTTTCCCCGTCGATCACGTCCGCGATCTGGGACAGGTAGACGGGCGCATTGCCCTGCATGGCCACGATGATCCGGCCGAATTGCGCCGGATCCTTGATCTTGCCCTCGACGCGAACGATCGAGTCGTTCTGGCCGCGGGTGATGCGACCTGCCGGCACGTCCTGGTTCGCGGCACGAATCGCAGCGGCAACCTGGTCGACGCCGATGCCCAGCGCGGTCAGCGCCGTGGGCTTGATCTGGACCAGGATCTGCCGCGTGATGCGGCCGTTGACGTCGATCCGCGCGACGCCCGGCACGTTTTCCAGTCCCTTGACGATCGTCTGGTCGGTCAGCGACGTCAGGTCGCGCAGGTTCATCGTCGGCGACATCACGGCGAGCGACACGGCCGCCTGCGTGTTTTCCTGGTCCGCGCGGATGACCAGCGGCTCCTTGACGTCCCGCGGGAAGCCCGGCCGCACCTGCGAGATCTTGTCGCGCACGTCCTGCATGGCCTTGGTCATGTCGGTCGACATGCGGAACTCGGCGAAGACCTGGCTTTGACCCTCGCGCGAATTCGAGCGGATGAGGCTTACGCCCGAGACCGTGTTGATCGCGTATTCGAGCGGCTTGGTGACGTCGGTCTCGACGACCTCCGGGTTGGCGCCGGGATAGGTGGTCAGCACCAGAACGTAGGGCAGCGACACGTCGGGCATCTGCTCGACGCGCAGCCGGTTGTAGGCAAAGAGCCCGAGCACGGTGATCCCGACCATGACCATGGTCGCGAATACCGGGTTGTTTATCGAAACGCGTGTGATCCACATGGGCGTGCTCCAGTGCGTCCGGCCGCTCAGTCAGGTGATCGGGCAGCCAAGTGCCAAGCCGGAAGGACAGCCGCTCGGGGCCGTCAGCTTGCCTTCTTGGCCGGTGCCTCGTCGGCGGCGCGGACCAGTGCGGGCGCGCCTTCCTTGAGATTGTCGAATTTCGCCGCCAGCACCGGAACGTTGGCAGGCAGCGCGGTCTTCAGTTCGACCCGTCCGGCATCGTCGTCGCGCCGGCCGATCAGCACCGTGCGTTTGGCCAGCTTGCCGTCCTGGATCGTCCAGACGTACGACTGCCCGGCCTCGGTGCGCACCGCGGTGGACGGGAGCGTGGGCACCGGCGCGCCGGCCGCCAGCGCAATTCGACCCGTGGCGAACATGCCGCCGCGCAGCGCGAGCTCCGGATTGGGTATGCCCACGAACACCAGGATGGCGCGCGTGCCCGCTTCGGTCGACGGATTGATGCGCTCGATGCGGCCGGTGAACTTGCGGTCGGTGAAGCCGTCCACCGCCAAGTCGACCGTCATCCCGGGCTTCAGCTCGGGAATGTCTCCTGAGGGCACCAGCGCCTGCAATTCCATGGCCTTGAGGTCCACGACCGTCACCAGCGGGCTGTCGAAGGCGACCTTTTCTCCCGGCTGCACGTGCCGCTTGGCAACAATGCCCGACAAAGGCGCGGTTGCCACCGAATCACGCAACGCGTTTTGCGCGACGCGCAGCTGCGCCTCCGCGGCCAGCACATTGCCCTTGGCCACTTCAAGCGACGATTGAGAGCTGTCCGACGCGTTCTGCGAGATGAAGTTCTGCTTCAGCAGCTTCTGGTTCATGGCGTTGGTCTTTTCCGCCAACGCGAGCTGCGCCTTTGCGGACTGCAGCTGACCCTGCCGCTCGAGCACCCGCGCGTCCAGATCCGCGGTGTCGACGCGCACCAGCATCTGCCCGGCCTGAACGGCATCGCCTTCGCGCACCGTGATCTGCCGGACGTCTCCCGAGACCTTCGCCTTGACGGTCGCCTGATTGACCGGCTGCATCGTCCCGGAGACGGGGAGCCAGCGCGGCATCGACTTGGCCTCGACGGCGGCGAGTTCCCGGGCGCCGAACTCCAGCGTGGTCGCGGCCTTGGGGTCCGGGCCGTCGGAACCCTTCTTGGCGGCACGCATGGCGACCGCCCCCGCCGTGCCGCCGATGATCAGCGCCACTATCAATGCGCCGACTACCCGGCGCCGCGTCAAACGCAATCCCATGACTTCTCCCCGTTCACGCCGTTGGCATCAGGCGATCGGCCCTGCCAGGCGTTGTCGTCCCGGGCCGCAGTCGTGCCCGGCCCTCAGCTGACCTCGTTCGGCCGCGGCTTTCTCCTGTTTGGATGCGGCCACGCCCACTTCCAGATTCGTAAGGCCCGAATTGTCGCCGCGCACCCTGTCCGGAGCAACGGCGCCGCGACGAAGTGCGGCCCGCCGCGACGAACCGCGCGCTGCGCGGCGGAGCGGTCTTGCGTCGGAGCGAACGCCCCCGCCTGCGTTGACACTCGGCGACCGAAGGCGAATAATATTCTGTTATTTCGTTCCACCCCATACTGTTTAACCCAGCGATTCCCAAAGTCCCGGAGGAGAAGCACCCATGAACATGTCGAAAAAGCTCGGCCTGACGCTGCTGGCGGCTGCACTGGCCACCGCCTACGGCTGCGGCAACAAGGAAGAGCCGAAGAAGGCCGAGGCGCCCAAGGCCCCCGCGGAAGAGGTTGTCGTCGTCAAGATCGGCCATGCCGGTCCGCTCACTGGCGGCATCGCCCATCTGGGCAAGGACAACGAAAACGGCGCGCGCCTGGCCGTCGACCAGGCGAACGCCAAGGGCATCAAGCTCGGCGGCAAGAAGGTCAAGTTCGAGCTGATGGCCGAGGACGACCAGGCCGACCCGAAGCTCGGCCCCACGATCGCCCAGAAATTCGCGGATGCCAAGGCCGCCGGCGTCGTCGGCCACCTGAATTCCGGCGTCACCATCCCGGCATCGGCGGTCTACAACCAGGCCGGCATCCCCATGATCTCCGGTTCGGCAACCAATCCGAAGCTGACCGAACAGGGCTTCAAGAACATTTTCCGCGTCGTCGGTCGCGACGACCAGCAGGGCCCGGCGGTCGCCCAATACCTCAAGGAAAACAAGATCAAGAAGGCTGCCATCGCCGATGACGCCACGGCGTATGGCGAAGGCCTGGCCAACGAAGTCGAGAAGACCCTGAAGGCGTCGGGCGTTCAGATCGTCGCGCGCGAAAAGACCACCGACAAGGCCACGGACTTCAAGCCCATCCTGACCAAGATGAAAGGCAAGAACCCCGATGCCGTGTTCTACGGCGGCATGGACGCCACCGGCGGCCTGATGCTGAAGCAGGCGCGCGAACTGGGCATCAAGGCGGTGTTCGCGTTCGGCGACGGCGCGTGCACGGACAAGATGAAGGAACTTGCCGGCGAAATGTCGGAGAACCTCGTCTGCTCCCAGGCCGGCCTGCCTGTCGTGGCCGCATCCAAGGAATTCCTCGATGCGTACAAGGCCGCGTTCAAGATGGACCCGATCATCTACGCGCCGTTCACGTACGATGCCGCGAACCTGATCATCGGCGCCATGGTGAAGGCCGATTCGGCGGATCCGGCCAAGTACCTGCCGGAACTGCAAAAGATCAGCCAGACGGGCGCGACGGGCAAGATCGAGTTCGACGACAAGGGCGACCGCAAGAACGCGGAAATCACCATCTTCACGATGAAGGGCGGCAAGCTCGAGCCCGTGGCCATCGTGCAGGGTGGCAAGAGCATGGCGTTCGCCGACTTCATGAAGATGTCGATGCCGGCGCCTGCGGCCGCTCCCGCCGCCGCGCCCGCTGCTGCCCCCGCGGAAGCGCCGAAGAAGTAATCCGGGCACCAACGCGGCAATCGGACGGCGTCCTTCGGGGCGCCGTTTTTTTTGCCTGCTTCGGGGCGCCGGACGCCGCATCGCCATCGGCCGCTTGCCGCCGTCGGCGTGTTCGGCCCACAATCGCGCTACCGGGCGTTGACTCGAGGTCAGGGGAATCTCTGGATACATTTCTGCAGCAGATGGTCAACGGGCTGACGCTGGGCAGCGTGTACGCGATCGTCGCCCTGGGCTACACGATGGTGTACGGCATCATCCAGCTCATCAATTTCGCCCACGGCGAAGTCGTGATGATCGGAGCGATGGTCGCCTACTCGGTGATCGTCGCGCTGTCCGGCGCGCACACCGGCCTGCCTCCCGTGCTTATCGTGCTGATCGGACTGCTCGCGGCCATTCCCGCGTGCATGGGCGTCGGCTACACGCTGGAGCGCGTCGCGTACCGGCCGCTGCGCCGCGCGCCGCGACTGGCGCCGCTGATCACGGCCATCGGCCTGTCGATCATCCTGCAGCACCTCGCACTCATCATCTGGAGCCGCAATCCGCTGCCCTACCCGCAGATCATCGCGACCATTCCTTATCACATCACGTCAACGCCCAACGGTGCGACGATCACCAACGTGCAGATCGCGATCATCGCCGGGTCGCTGGCGATGATGGGCGGACTGCTGCTGCTGGTCTACAAGACGAAGCTCGGCATCGCGATGCGCGCGACGGCGCAGAACCAACAGGTGGCGGGCCTCATGGGCATCGACATCAACAAGGTCATCTCCCTGACATTCGTGATCGGCGCCGCGCTGGGCGCGGTGGCGGGAGTGATGGTGGGCAGCTACTACGGCATCGCGCACTACCAGATGGGATTCATCCTGGGACTCAAGGCGTTCTCGGCCGCGGTGCTGGGCGGCATCGGCAACCTGGCCGGCGCGATGCTGGGCGGACTGCTGCTCGGAGTGATCGAAGCGCTGGGTGCAGGCTATGTCGGCGATCTCACCAACCTGTGCAACCTGTCGGGCTGGTCCGATGCGCTGGCGCGGCGATGCGAATCCGATCCCAACATCACGTTGTTCGGATCGAACTACCAGGACGTGTTCGCATTCCTGGTGCTCATCGCCGTGCTGATCTTCCGCCCGTCGGGCCTGCTGGGCGAGCGCGTCGCGGACCGCGCCTGAATCCATGCGCAACCTCTTCGACTTCCAGAAGAATCCGCGGATCGCCTGGGCGTGCGTCGTGCTGGTCGCCGCCGTGCTGCTGGCGCTCCCGTTCGCGCTGGCCTACCAGGGCACGTTCTGGGTGCGAATCACCAACCTCGCCATCCTGTACTGCTTCCTGGCGCTGGGGCTCAACATCGTCGTCGGCTTCGCGGGGCTGCTCGACCTGGGCTACATCGCGTTCTACGCCGTCGGCGCCTACGTCTACGCGCTGCTCGCGAGCCCGCACTTCAACCTGCACCTGCCGTTCTGGATCATCCTGCCGATGGGCGCGGCCGTCGCCTGCCTGTTCGGCGTGCTCCTGGGGACGCCGACCCTCAAGCTGCGCGGCGACTACCTCGCCATCGTCACGCTGGGCTTCGGCGAGATAATCCGCATCTTCCTCAACAACCTGTCGCAGCCGGTCAACATCACCAACGGCCCGCAGGGCATCACGCTGATCGACCCGTTCCGGCTGGGGACGTTCAACTTCGCCAAGCCCGAGAACATCCTCGGGCTCGATTTCACCGGGCCGGTCAAGTACTACTATTTTTTCCTTGCGGCGCTGATCGCCGTCATCGTAATCAATATGCGGTTGCAGGATTCGCGCATCGGACGCGCGTGGGAGGCGATCCGCGAAGACGAGACCGCGGCACGGGCCATGGGCATCAACACCCGCAACATCAAGCTGCTGGCCTTCGCCATGGGCGCTTCCTTCGGAGGCATCGCGGGCGGCATGTTCGCAGCGACCCAGCAGTTCATCAGCCCTGAGAGTTTCATCCTCGTGGAGTCGGTGATGGTGCTGGCGATGGTGGTGCTGGGCGGGATGGGCAACATCTGGGGCGTGGTGCTGGGCGCGATCCTGTTGTCGTTCGTGCCGGAAATCCTGCGCTTCACCGTCGAGCCCGTGCAAAAGGCGCTGTTCGGCCGGATGCTGCTCGAACCGGAAGTCATCCGCATGCTCCTGTTCGGACTCGCGCTGGTGCTGATGATGCTGTTCCGGCCGGCCGGCATCCTGCCATCCGCGCTGCGCAAGCGCGAACTCGAGGGTACCGGGACGTGAGCCAGCTGGCGCTATTGCGGGCCAAGGGGATCGACAAGCGCTTCGGCGGCGTGCAGGCGCTGTCCGACGTCGGCTTCACGATCAATCATGGCGAAATCTACGGCCTGATCGGCCCCAATGGCGCCGGCAAGACATCGCTGTTCAACGTGCTGACCGGCATCTACGTGCCGGACGGCGGCGAATTCACGTTCGACGGCGAACCGCTGAACGGGCTGAAGCCGAACGACGTTGCCGCGCGCGGCATTGCGCGCACGTTCCAGAACATCCGGCTCTTCGCCAACCTGTCGGCGCTCGAGAACGTCATGATCGGCCGGCACGTGCGAACGCGCGCCGGGGTATGGGGCGCGATCTCGCGCAATGCCGGCGCCCGCGCGGAGGAAGCCGCGATCCACAGGCGCGCCTACGAACTGCTCGAATACGTCGGCGTGCAGAAGCGCGCCCACAGCCTCGCCAAGCACCTGGCGTACGGGGACCAGCGCCGACTGGAAATTGCCCGCGCGCTGGCCACCGAGCCCAAGCTGCTCGCGCTGGACGAGCCGGCCGCGGGCATGAATGCCACGGAGACCGCGTCGCTCAAGGGCCTGCTGGGGAACATCCGCCGCGACGGCACGACCATCCTGCTGATCGAACACGACATGAAGCTGGTGATGAGCATCTGCGACCGGGTGCTGGTGCTCGACTACGGCAAGAAGATCGCCGAGGATACGGCAAGCGTGGTGCAGAACGATCCAAGAGTCGTCGCCGCATACCTCGGCGGAGAAGTCACGCTGAACCTGAAAGGCACCTGATGGCCACGCCGCTGCTCCAGCTGTCGAAACTCGAGGTCGCGTATGGCGGAATCCAGGCCGTCAAGGGCATCGACCTCGACGTCGGCGAAGGCGAACTGGTGTGCCTGATCGGCGCCAATGGCGCGGGCAAGACCACGACCCTCAAGGGAATCTGCGGCCTGCTGCCGGTCAAGGCGGGCAAGATCTACTACGGCGGAGCCGACATCACGGGCAAGCCCGCGTTCCGGCTGGTGCGCCGCGGGCTGGCGATGGTACCGGAAGGACGCGGCGTTTTCGGCGCGCTGACCATCGAGGAAAACCTCGCGATGGGCGCGTACATCCGCAACGACAAGAATGGCATCCGGTCCGACATCGAGCGCGTCTATGCGCTGTTTCCGCGGCTGAAGGAACGCCGCCGGCAGACGGCGGGCACGATGTCTGGCGGCGAACAGCAGATGCTCGCGATGGGGCGCGCGATGATGTCCCGTCCCAAGCTCCTGCTGCTCGACGAGCCATCGATGGGCCTGGCGCCCCTGATGGTGCAGAAGGTCTTCGAGACCGTCGTCGCCATTTCCGGCGAGGGCGTGACGATCCTGCTGATCGAGCAGAATGCCAAGCTGGCGCTCGAAGTAAGCAAACGTGGCTACGTGATGGAGTCAGGCGAGGTGACCCTGTCCGGAGACGCGTCGTCGCTGCTGCACGATCCCAAGGTGCGTGCGGCGTACCTGGGCGAAGCGGCCTAGCGATTCGTGGTCGAGGCCGGGGTCCGCACGTCGCGGAGCGTGCCTGCGCTGCATGCGTTCGCCTGGTACGGCGAGGCCATGCGCCTGTGGAAGCGCGGACCGGCGGCCTTCGCCGTGCTGGCCTTCGTCACGCTGGTCGTCACCATGGCCTTCGAGTCAATCCCGATCGCAGGCTTCATCGCGTCGAATATCATTGCGCCGGTCCTCGCGACGAGCATGCTGTTCGCAAGCCTCGCCGCCGACAGCGGCGACCGGCCGCGCCTGCAACACATCGTCGCGCCCTTTGCCGCCCCGGCGGGAGCGCAGGTGACGGTGATCACGGCGGGACTGGTCACGTTCGCCGCGGAAGGGCTTGCCGCGTGGCAACTTGCCGACATGAACCTGTTGCTGCCCGCCCGCCACCCGGACGACGTCTCCATGCGCGTGGTCATGGGCATCTACGTCGCGGGGGTCGTCGCGTCGCTGCCGTTCACGTTCGTGCCGTTTGCCGCGCTGTTCGACGGCTGCGACCTGCGCACCGCTTTCGCCACTTCGGCGCGCGCGTTCGCGCGCAACGTGCCGGCGCTGGCGCTCTACGCCGGCATTTCCCTCCTGCTGCTGCTGGCCGGACTGGTCACGATGGGCGTGGGGCTGGTGCTGGTCCTGCCGTGGATGGCGAGCGCATCGTATGCCGCGTGGAAGGATGTCTTTGCGCTGGGAGCGCCCGCGCGGGACTAGCGGACGCCCTGCCCCACGCATGCGCCAACGAAAAAACTGGCGCCTGGTGACCATCGCGCGGGCCGCGCCTAGAATGGAACTGCCAGTCGGAAGCAAAGATGCCGCATCGACGTTCGCCAGTCGTACAGCAGATTTCGTGGCCGCGTTGCGCTGCGTGCCCTTCGGGACCACGGGGGATCCATGAATGTCCTTAAGTACGTCGGCATTGGCGTTGCAGCGCTGATTGCGCTGATCGCGATCGTCGTCGGCATCGTCGCCGCGACATTCGATCCGAACCAGTACAAGCTGCAGGTCGTGGAATTGGTGAAGGACAAATACGACCGTACCCTGACAATCGCCGGCCCGATCCAGCTCACGTTCTTCCCGCGCATCGGTGCAGCCGTAACGGGCATTGCGCTCTCCGAGCGCGACTCGCCCCGGCCGTTCGCGAAGGTGGCCAACGCGCACGTATCTCTTGCGCTGTTGCCGTTGCTGGCCAGGAAGGTCCTGGTCGATCGGATCGATCTGGACGGTCTCGACGTCGGAATCGCCAAGTTCAAAGACGGCCGCACCAACTTCGATGATCTGCTCGGCAAGGGAACATCGACATCGCCTGCCGGCAAAGAAGGAGCGGCCGCTTCGCCCCTGATCGTCGACGTCAGCGGCATCCGTATCCGCAATGGAGCGTTTGGTTATCGTGACGAAACCGGCGGGACGGCGCTGCGCTGGTCGGAGGTAAGCCTGGACACGGACCGCATCGCCTCCGGCATTCCTGGCAAGGTGTCGTTTACCGGCCGCGTGAAGGGCGACAGTCCGAAGCTCGATGCCGAGGTGAAGCTTGCCGGTGGGTATCGCATCGAGTTCGACAAGTCTGCCGTGCAGCTGAATGGGCTCGATGTGCGCATCCAGGGCGATGTCGCCGGGGCAACCGGGCTGAGACTGGCCCTGACGGGAGACGTGGGCTGGGGTGTAAGTCGGATCGAGGTCGCAAAGCTCAAGCTGGAGGCGACGAGCAAGGATGGACTCGAGGCGAAGCTCAGCACGCCGCGCGTCGCATTCAGTCCCGAACAATCCGAGAGCGCGCCGATCGAGGCGACCCTCACGATGGCACGGGCCACGCGCCGAATCGAAGCAAAGCTCGCACTTTCCGCTGTCGAGACCTCGGGACCGCGCGTCGATTTCTCGAGCCTTGGAGCAACCCTTGTCATGACGGGCGACAACGTGTCGGTGCAGGGCAAATTCGCCACGCCCCTGACGCTGAACCTCGATTCGGGGCAAGCGGACCTGACGCAGATCGCCGGCAACTTCACGTTGACCGGCTCGGACATTCCCAACAAATCGATGCAGTTGGACCTGCATGGCCATGCGCAGGCCAGCTGGACCCGAAGGAACGCGCAGGCCGAACTCTCCGCGCGCTTCGACGAATCGAACATGCAGCTAAAGCTCGACATCGCCGACTTCGCGCACCCCGTGGCGCAACTCGATCTGGTCGTCGACAGGTTCAATCTCGACCGCTATGCCGGTGGCGCTGCCGGCGGTGCGCCAGCGAAAGGCGCCACTGCCAAGGGACTGCAGACCGCCGTTTTGGCAAAGGAGGAGCCGATCGACCTGTCGGCGCTGAAAGCAGTCGATGCCTCGGGCAAACTCCACATCGGCTCACTGGTTGCCGCAAGCATCTCGGCACAGAACGTCGACGTGCGGATGAAAGCCGCAAATGGCGTCGTCGAGCTCAATCCGATTTCGGCCCAGCTCTACCAAGGAAGCGCGAGGGGCTCGGCGAGCGTCGATGCCAACGGTCACCGTTTCGCGCTGCGCCAGCAGATGGCGAATGTCTCGGTCGGGCCCCTGATGCGCGACGCCCTCGGCAGGGACCTTGTCGAAGGCCGCGGTGCGGTCGCGATCGACGTGACGACGACGGGCAATGTCGCGTCGGCGCTGAAGCGCGGCCTCAATGGCAACGCGAGTCTCCAGCTGCGGGACGGCGCGATCAAAGGTGTCGACCTCGGCGCAATAGCCCGCAAGGTCAGTTCGTTGCGTTCGGGAAATCTGGAAAGCATCGCGTCGACCCAGTCCGAGAAGACGGACTTCACGGAACTGACCGCGACGTTCGTGCTCAGGAACGGCGTCGCACACAATGCGGACATGTCGGTCAAGTCGCCGTTCGTACGCGCCAGCGGCGCGGGCGACATCGACATCGGCGGGAGTTCGCTCGATTACGTGGTGAAGGCGACGATCGTCGCCACCGCCGCCGGCCAAGAGGGCAAGGCGCTGGCCGACTTGCGCGGCCTCACCTTTCCCGTGAAGCTCACCGGGCCCCTCGACCACGTGAAATATTCGGTGGACGCCGGGGCGTTGGCGGCCGAGGTCGCGAAAAGCGAACTCACCCGGCGCCTGGAGGAAAAGGTGCCGAAGGGAGCGTTGGGCGATGCGTTGAAGGGGCTGCTCGGTCGTTGACCGACATCAAAACCCCGCCACACGGGCGGGGTCGGTGTGCGCAACGCTGCTGCGTTCAGTACGCGTTGCGGCGGCGCGAGAAGCCGAGGCCCGCGAGGCCGAAGCCGAGAAGCGCGAGCGTGGCAGGCTCAGGAACGACGTTTCCGTCTCCGGACAGAACGGCGGTCCGGACCCCATCCTTGACGCCGTACACAAAAGGAACCCCGAGGGTGAAGTCGCCGGAAATGTCGAGGGAAAATATGCCGTCGACGATGCCTGCATCCGTATACGTGTAGGGATTGTTGTTGATCTTTGCGCAGCCGTCGACGAAGCCCCCGGCCAGATCCAGTTCGTCGTAGATCGCGCAAAATACAAAGTTACCGGATCCGGTGACCGTGTAATTGAGAACAACGGAATCGTAGATGGGCGCTGGGCTCAGGCCCGTGAGGTCGAAGTTGTAAACCGTCGCGCGCACGGGACTGGTCATCGCCAGCAGCGCGAGGATTCCAACGATTGCTTTCGAAAATCCCTTGACGTTTCCGCAAGCCGTGGCCATGTTTCCCCCCGGATCAGCCAGGAATCCTGTAGCAATTGACATTCCATTCCAAATATTCAACGGTTTGCGGGCTCACCGGCGGCGACGAACGGTTACGGTGTAATGCCAGTCGACAGTGGGATGAGGTTTTGTTTCCAGCTCGCGTGCTTGAGCGAAGGCCCTCTCGCGGAACCCGGATGCCGGTCAGGAGCCGTTGAGCGTGGGGAGACTGGTTGGGCACTTGATCATCGCGGGTGAAGGCGACGGCTCGTGGCACTTCATTGCGCACGCGTCAGCCGGTCGCTCGGGTCTCGAACGCGGAAAGACGCGGGTCGGTTTCCGCTTCGGCGGTCGTTACATCGATGACCCGCGCCAGCGGCGGTCCACGGCGGCACCAGTCGGCGAAGCGGTCGACCGCCGAGACCTCACCCTGCGCGTGCGCCTCGACCCGACCGTCCCGCCGATTGCGCACCCATCCTTGCACGCCGCATTCGAACGCCGCCTGCACCGCCGCATCGCGGTAGCCCACACCCTGCACGCGCCCATGAACCAGGAGATGCAGCGCCTTGACGGTCATGGCCGGCGCGCGCGGAACCGGGTCCAGGCAAACAGCGCGGCAACGGTCTTGCCGTCGGTCACCTCGCCGGCATCGAACGCCTGGAGCAGGTCGTCCTCGCTCATCGACACCACATCGAGGAACTCGCCTTCGTCCAGCTGAGCGCCGACGTGCAGGAGGTCGGTCGCGACGTACATCTCGATGGCTTCGGACGAATAGCCGATTTCCGGGTGGACGGTCCCGAGGCTCCGCCAGACTTTCGCGGTGTAGCCGGCCTCCTCGCGCAACTCGCGCTCAGCGGTGGCCAGCGGCGCCTCGCCGGGATCGATCTTGCCGGCAGGGAATTCCAGCATCACCCGGCCGACCGGGTAGCGAAACTGGCGTTCCAGCACGAACCGGCCGTCGGCCAGGATCGGAACGATCAAGACCGCGCCAGGATGGACGACAAACTCGCGCGTCGCGCTCTCGCCGTTCGGCAGGCGCACGCGGTCGCGCCGCACGTGCAGCAGTGCGCCGTCGAACACGCACTCGGACGCGAGCTGCGTTTCGACCAGGTGGTCGTCGTCACGCGCGGCCAGGGAGCCAGTCCTTCGCGACGAGGAAGTCGGTGTACAGCGCGGCCTCCGGCGTGCCGGGCGCCGGCCTCCAGTCATAGCGCCAGATCGCCATCGGCGGCATCGACATCAGGATCGCTTCGGTGCGGCCGTTCGACTGCAGTCCGAACAACGTTCCGCGGTCCCACACCAGGTTGAACTCGGCGTAGCGGCCACGTCGGTACAGCT
The DNA here is from genome assembly GCA_035430095.1 of Casimicrobiaceae bacterium. GTDB lineage: Bacteria > Pseudomonadota > Gammaproteobacteria > Burkholderiales > Casimicrobiaceae > VBCG01. The sequence continues at coordinate 97,031 of DAOMGB010000004.1, forward strand.
GGAAATCGCGTTCGCGCTCGTCATACGGCGTTCCTTTCCGGCGCTCGAGGATTGGCGAATAGGCGGAGAGGAAGCGGTCGCCGACGCTGCGCGTCAGTGCGAAACAGCGGTCGAACCCACCCTCGTTCAGGTCGTCGTAGAAAATCCCGCCCACGCCGCGCGGTTCCTGCCGGTGCTTGAGGAAGAAGTAGTCGTCGCACCACTTCTTGTAGCGTGCATGGACGCCTTCGCCGAACGGTTCGAGCGCATCGCGACAGGTGCGATGAAAGTGCTCGGCATCCTCGGCAAAGCCGTAATAGGGCGTGAGGTCCATGCCGCCGCCAAACCACCAGACCGGCTCGGCATCGGATTTTCGCGCGAGGAAGAAGCGCACGTTGAGATGCACGGTCGGCGCGAAGGGGTTGCGCGGGTGCAGCACCAGCGACACGCCCATCGCCTCCCACGATCGCCCCGCCAGTTCGGGGCGGTGCGCCGTGGCGGAAGCGGGCATCCGGTCGCCGGTGACGTGCGAAAACAGCACGCCGCCTCGCTCCAGCACTTCGCCGCCCTCGATCAGTCGCGAGAGCCCACCGCCGCCCCCGGGGCGCGTCCATTCGTCGTGGCGGAACGGCTCGCGGCCGACCGCCTCGAGGCCCGCGACGATTCGCGACTGCAAGTCGAGAAAGTAGGCGCGCGTGACTTCGACGTTCATGGGGGGCAATTGGGGACACGGGAGTGGCGCGCGACCAATGCTACCTCACGATTCGGGGCGCGGGGGAATCGACAACAGATCGCGCAACCATCCCACGATCCGCCACGCGACGGAATGGGGGGTCCTTCCGCATCGCGCGGCTGTATTGCATGTCCGCATCCGCTGCTCGGCAGTTTCAACCCTTGACCGCAGGACCGGCCCGCTCCTAGCATGCGGGGTGCTCGCAGGTCGGCACCAACACGAGGTCCACGCTGCCGGTTGGTTGCCGGATGCGTGGAGACGCAACCCACGGAAGGCGCAGCATGGCAGCATTCGAATCCGTCGACCCACTGCATCACGGTAGCCGGCGGACGCGGCGCAAGCTCCTGCACGCGGTGTTTTGCGGACTTGCGATGGGGGCTGCGGGCGCATTGCGCGCGCAGTCGGCACGCAAGGTGTGGCGCATTGGTTTTCTTGCCTCGGATTCGTCGACCAATCGGGTACATGAGGGCTTTCGGCAGGGCATGCGCGAGCTCGGGCTCGTGGACGGGCGCGATTTCGTCGTCGAGTGGCGCTTTGCCGACGGGAACTACGAGCGTCTGCCGGGATTGGCGAAGGAGCTCGTGAGCCGAGACGTCGATGTCATCGTGGCCGCCACGACGCTGAGCGTGCAGGCAGCGCGGCAGGCAACCGTGACGACCCCCATCGTGATGGTGGCGGTTCCGGACCCGGTCGGCGAAGGGTTCGCCACCCGCCTTTCGCGGCCGGGAAAGAACATCACGGGTCTGTCGAATCTCGTGACCGAAGTCAGCGTGAAGCATGTCGAACTGATGCACGCCGCGGTTCCCAGGTTGTCGCGCATGGCCGTGCTCATCAATCCGCTCAATCCGAGCGACGCACTGATCCTGGAGCAGGTGGAAGGAGCGGCCTATAACCGGCGGCTGAAGGTCGCGACGTTCGAGGCAAGCACGGCCGGCCAGATCGATGCCGCCTTCGCCGCGATGGCTCAGGCCAAGGTGGAAGCGCTGATCGTGGCTGCGGATGCGTATTTCGACGTGCAGCGCGACCGGATCGTCCAGCTTGCGCTCCGCAATCGCCTGCCGACGATGTCCTCCAGCCGGGAAATGACGGAAGCGGGCGGCCTCATGAGCTACGGACAGGACCTCGCTGAGCACTACCGGCGCGCGGCCACCTACGTCGACAAGATAATGAAGGGCGCCAATCCGGGCGCCTTGCCGGTTGAGCAGCCGACGGTGCTGGAATTCATCGTCAACCTGAAGACGGCGGCGGCGATTGGGCTGTCCATGCCGCGGGAAGTCGTGTTGCGGGCCGACCGGATGATCGAATGAAAGTTCGATGTGGCAGGCCGTGCGCAATGCCCAGCGACCCCCTGCCTAAGGTTTGATCCGGCCGCGTATTTCGCCCTTCTTGTACGCGTCGCTGTGGATGTTGAAATACAGGTTGCCCGACTTGTAGCTTTCGAATTGCGCATCGGTGAGACGCGCTCCGGCCGGAACCGACCATTCGTTCTCGGAGGTCCTGACCAGGGGAATGATGATGGGTCCATTGGTGCTCGGCGCCCCTTCGTGGATGTGAGCCACGGTCACCGACATCCCGGTCACGATCACCTTGCCGCTGATCGCATTGTCGCCGCCAACGTAGACCGTGCCGTTTCCCGATGCCGACGTGGTGACCGGCGGGATTTCCTGGCTGCCGCTTAGCGTGACCTTGACTTCGTCGCCCCGCGCGACGCTCGAGAATCCCAGGACAAGAATCGTGGTCGCGATCACCGCGACACCGTGCATTCGCCTGCCGCGCTCGGCCTGTGCAGTCATAATCGCCTCCGGACCTTCCCGATGAGTTGCCGTGACGAAGGTTTCGCAATTTCCCGAAGTATCGGCCTCAATCACGGCGATCGCGCGAATCATACTCGCAAACCCTGCGCAATTGCTCATTCCCGCCCGAGGTTCACGGAGCGGGCAGTCCGGGTCGCCGGTTCAGGACTTCCTGGCAACGAGCGCGCGGTGGCCGATGTCGGTTCGGAACTGCATGCCGGCGAACTCGATGTCGGCAATCGCGGCGTAGGCCGCACGCTGCGCCTGCCGCACCGAATCGGCCAGCGCCGTGACACATAGCACGCGTCCTCCGCTGACGACCGTCTTGCCGTCGACCTGCGCCGTGCCGGCGTGGAATACGACCACGTCGGGATGGCTTCTCTCCGTGACGCGCTCGAGCCCGGCGATGGCGTCGCCCTTGCGCGGAGCATCGGGGTATCCCGAAGCCGCAAGCACAACGCCCAGCGCCGTGCGACGGTCCCATGCCGCCTCGGCCGCGTCGAGCGTGCCGTTCACCGCATGCTCGACCAAGTCGACCAGGTCGGACTTGAGCCGCGCCATGATCGGCTGCGTTTCCGGATCTCCGAGGCGACAATTGAACTCGAGGGTCTTCGGCATGCCGGCGGCGTCGATCATCACGCCGGCATAAAGGAATCCCGTGTAGGGAATACCGTCCGCCGCCATGCCGTTGACCGTCGGCATGATGATTTCGCGCATGATCCGCGCGTGCAGGGCCGGGGTCACCACCGGCGCCGGCGAATACGCGCCCATGCCGCCGGTGTTGGGACCCGTGTCGCCATCCAGCAGGCGCTTGTGATCCTGCGACGAGGCCAGCGCCAGCACGTGCTTGCCGTCGACCATGACGATGAAGCTCGCCTCCTCGCCGGCCAGGAACTCCTCGACGACCACGTGTGCGCCCGCATCGCCCATCGCGTTGTCGACCAGCATCGCGTCGACGGCCGCGTGCGCCTCGGCAAGCGACATGGCCACGACGACCCCCTTGCCCGCGGCGAGCCCGTCGGCCTTGATCACAATGGGCGCGCCGTTTCCGCCGACGTAGGCATGCGCCGCGGCAGCGTCCGCGAACGTGCGGTATCGCGCGGTCGGTATGCCATGGCGCGCCATGAAGGCCTTGGCGAAGTCCTTGGAGCTTTCCAACTGCGCGGCGGCCTTCGTCGGGCCGAAGATCCTGAGACCCGCGGCGCGAAATGCATCGACGATTCCAGCCGCCAGAGGGCCTTCGGGACCCACGACCGTCAGCACGACATGCTCGCGCCGCGCGAAGTCCACGAGATCCGGGATGGCCGTCAGCGCCACGTTGGTGAGCGTTGCATCACGCGCCGTGCCGGCGTTGCCGGGCGCGACGAACACCTTGCCCACGCGCGGGCTCTGCGCGATCTTCCAGGCCAGCGCGTGCTCGCGCCCGCCGCCGCCGACGACGAGGATGTTCAAGGCTTGGGCAGGCGCATGGGCGCTAGTGGCGGAAGTGGCGGATGCCAGTGAAGACCATCGCAATGCCGCGCTCGTCGGCGGCGGCGATGACTTCCTCGTCGCGCATGCTGCCGCCCGGCTGGATCACCGCGACGGCGCCATTGTCGGCAACCACGTCGAGACCGTCCCGGAACGGGAAGAACGCGTCGGAGGCCACCACCGACCCGGAAAGCGAAAGCCCCGCGTTGTGCGCCTTGATCGCGGCGATGCGCGTGGAGTCGACGCGGCTCATCTGGCCGGCGCCGATGCCGAGCGTGCGCCCGCCACCGCAATAGACGATCGCGTTCGACTTGACGAATTTGGCGACGCGCCATGCAAAGAGGAGGTCTTCCAGCTGCCCGCCGGTCGGCGCCTTGGCCGTGACCACCTTGAGTTCGGCGGGTGTCACATTGCGCGCGTCGGGCGACTGGAGGAGAAAGCCGCCGCCCACGCGCTTCATGTCCCAGAGGTTGGCCACGGCACCGCCACTCGGCAAGGGCACTTCGAGCACCCGCACGTTCACTTTCCTTGCAATCACGCCCAGTGCATCGGGCGCATAGGCCGGAGCGATCACGACTTCCACGAATTGCGCCGACACGGCTTCGAGCGTGGCCGCGTCGACGGGCCGATTGAAGGCGATGATGCCGCCGAACGCGGATGTCGGATCGGTGGCCAATGCGCGCTGATAGGCCGCAAGCGGCCCGGAAGCGATGGCCACGCCGCAGGGATTGGCATGCTTGACGATCACGCACGCCGGCTCCGCGAAAGTCTTGACGCACTCCCACGCAGCATCGCTGTCCGCGACGTTGTTGTAGGAGAGCTCCTTGCCCTGCAATTGCCGATAGGTCGCAATCGACCCTGGCGCGGGCGCATCGTCGCGGTAGAACGCGGCGGCCTGGTGCGGGTTCTCGCCGTAGCGCATCTGCTGCACCTTGTCGCCGGAGAAGTGGAACGAATCCGGAAACCCCGCGCTGATGCCGTCGGCCCCGCGCGCGGTGAGCCAGTTCGCGATGGCGCCGTCGTAAGATGCGGTATGCGCGAAGGCTTTCCGCATTAGCCGGAAGCGCAGCGTATCCGTCAGCGTGCCGGCATGGGCGCGCAACTCTGCCAGCACGCCCGAATAGTCCGCGGGATCGACCACGATGCCGACGTGGGGCCAGTTCTTCGCCGCCGCGCGCACCATGGAGGGTCCGCCGATGTCGATGTTCTCGATCGCTTCGTCCAGCGTGCAACCGGGCCTGGCCACTGTCTCCCGGAAAGGGTAGAGGTTGACGACGACGAGGTCGATGGTCGGAATGCCGTGGGCGTCGAGCGCGGCGACGTGCTCCGGCAGGTCCCGGCGCGCGAGAATGCCGGCGTGCACCTTGGGATGCAGCGTCTTGACACGACCGTCGAGCATTTCCGGGAAACCGGTGTAGCTGCCGACGTCGGTGACCGGAAGACCGGCGTCCGCCAGCGCCCTGGCCGTGCCCCCCGTGGAGAGCAGCTTGACGCCCAGGGAGGACAAGGCGCGCGCGAAATCCACCAGGCCGGACTTGTCGGACACCGACAGCAATGCCTGCGCGACTTTCGCCGACATCAAATGATCTTGTAGCGCGTGAGCTTGGAGCGCAGCGTGTTGCGGTTCATTCCCAGCATGTCCGCGGCCTGCGTCTGGTTGCCGCTCGCGCGGTCCATGATGGACACGAGCAGCGCGCGCTCGACGTGCCCGATCACCATGTCGTACACACCCGTCGGCGTTTCTCCGTCGAGACGCTTGAAGTAGTCGTCGAGCGAGCGCTCGACGCTGCGGCAGATCTCGTTGCTGCCGTTGAGTTTCATTTTTCGGGTCACGCGGCGAGGGCCTCCCTTGCCCGGTTCGCATTGCTTGTGGTTTGTTGTGATCGTGGCGCAACGTCCTGGCGGAATCCGACCCGCCGACCGCCGAAGCTTTCGTCGCTTGCATAGTGCAGGCGCTCACCCTTCGCCTGCAGATTGTCGAAGAACCGCTCCACCGCATCGAGCTGTTCGCGCACGGTGATTGCGGCATTGGCCTCGCGACGCAACTTCGCTCCACCTTCCAGCGCTTCCGTGTACCAGCCGAGGTGCTTGCGCGCGATGCGCACGCCCGCCTCCTCGCCGTAGAACGCGTAATGATCGGCGAGGTGCGCGACGATCAGCGCGCGCGCCTCCGCCACCCGCGGCGGCGGCAGATGCGATCCGGTGGCGAGAAAATGTGCAATCTCGCGAAAAATCCAGGGCCGCCCCTGCGCGGCGCGCCCGATCATGACGGCATCGGCGGCGGTGTGCAGCAGCACCGTCTTCGCCTGTTCCGGCGTGCCGATGTCGCCGTTGGCGATCACCGGTATGCCGACCGCGCGCCTGACCGCTGCAATCGTGTCGTACTCGACCGCACCCACGAAGGCGCACGCCCGCGTCCGTCCGTGGACGGTCAATGCTGCCACGCCGGCGTCTTCCGCAATGCGGGCGATGGACGGCGCATTGCGCGACGCGGTATTGGGTCCCGTGCGGATCTTGAGCGTCACCGGCACATCGACCGCCGACACGACCGCGCCGAGAATCTCCGCGACCAGGCGTTCGTTGGCCAGCAGCGCGGAGCCGGCCGCCGCATTGCAGACCTTCTTGGCCGGGCAGCCCATGTTGATGTCGATGATCTGCGCGCCCAGGTCGACGTTGTAGCGCGCCGCATCGGCCATCTGCAGCGGATCGGCCCCGGCGATCTGGACGGCAACCGGCGCAACCTCACCCGCGTGGTCGATGCGCCGCCGCGATTTGCCGGTTCCCCGCAGGTCCGGGTTGGACGCAACCATCTCCGACACCGCATAGCCCGCGCCCAGGCGCTTGCACAATTGCCGGAACGGGCGATCGGTGACGCCCGCCATTGGCGCGACGGCAAGGTTGTTCGGCAAATTGTAGGGTCCGATTCGCATGCTCGGGAATTCGGAATGGGGACGCTTCGACACGACGGGAAAGGGTGCGAATTATACCGGCTTTGCGACGCGGTCGATCCCGCCGTTGCCTAAAATTTGCCCAGCGCGGGAATCATCGCCAAAGACGCGCGAGCGAACGCGCGTTCAGGATTCGGCGACGTCGTTGCGGCGCGCAGCCGCGCCGTCGATGCGGCAAACGCGCTACAACCCGAACATCATCGCGCGCGTGAACGCCCTCTTGAGCGGCGGCAGCGCATCGAGTGTCGTGAGCGCCAGTCCGCGCGGCCAGGAAAGGAACGGCGAATCCGTCGCGAACAGCTGCGTGAGCCCGTGCGTGAAGGCAATGCCCGCATATCGGTCGGAACGGCGCCCGGCGGCGAACGCCGACAGCATCGATGCGTCTCCCAGCGCGTCGCGCGGCGTGCGAATGATCGCCTGCCCCAATTCGTAAGCATCGCGAACGCCCAGGTTGAAGCCCTGCCCTGCGACCGGATGCAGCGCCTGCGCCGCGTTGCCGATGACCACGCTGCGCATTGCCACCGCGGGCCGCGCGAATTCGAGCCGCAGCGGAAACGTGCGGCGATCGGACACGTTCAGGAATCCGGTGACGCGCGAGCCGAAATGCCGGGCGAGTGCGGCCAGAAAGTCCCCTTCGGAAAGCGCCAGCACTCCCTCCGCCTTTGCCGGCGACATCGTCCAGACCAAACCATAGCGATCGCCCTGTGGAAGCAGCGCCATCGGACCGTCGGGAGTGAAGCGCTCGAACGCGACGCCGCGGTGCGGGTGATCGATGCCGATCCTGGCGATCAGCGCCACCTGTCCATAGTCGCGCGTCGTCCTCTCGATGCCCGCAATCGATGTCCCCGCCCCGTCGGCCACGACCGCGAGACGGGCCCGAAGCAATTCGCCGGCGGCGCCCTCGAGAAGAACGCACGCATCGGCCGGCGTTCCCGCCACCGACGACGCGGCGGCGCCGAAGCGAACCGCCATGCCGGCGTGGACCAGCGCGGCGTCGATCGCCGCCTGCAAGGCGCGGTAGGACACGACATAGCCGAGCGCGGGCACGCCTTGTTCTTCGGCCAGGAGCCTTGTGATCCCGAAGCCCCGCGCCTGCGAAATGTCGATTTCGACGATGGGCGTGACGGCGCCGGCGACTGCGGCGAGGCCGGGCCAGATGCCGAGGCGTTCGAAGATGAGACGCGCGCCGTGGGACAGCGCCAGCGAACGATCGCCGCGGAGCGTGGTGCCCGCCGCCCGCGCGTCGAGTGAAACGACGTCGAGGTCGGCTTCCGCAAGCGCCAATGCCAGCGCGCCGCCGACCGGGCCGGCGCCGACGATCACTACATCGTGCATGGCATGACGGAGACGGCTAGCGCGCGCAGGCGGCTTCGACTTCGGCAACCGTCTTGGGCGCCGCGGCGGTCAGGTTTTCGTGACCCGTGGCCGTGACCAGCACGTCGTCCTCGATGCGCACGCCGATGTCCCAGAAGTGTTCCGGAACGTTTTCGGCGGGACGGATGTAGGTGCCCGGTTCGACGGTGAGCACCATTCCCGGCACCAGCGACTGCGACGCGCCCTTGACCTGGTAGAGGCCGGCGTCGTGCACGTCCAGGCCCAGCCAATGCCCGGCGCGATGCATGTAGAACTGCTTGAAGCTGCCATTTTCGAGCACTTCGTCGAGCGAACCCTTGCACAGGCCGAGATCGATGTAGCCCTGCGCCAGCACGCGCTCGGCGGCCTTGTGGTATTCGTGGAACTCCGTGCCTGGCTTGACCACGTCGAGGCAGGCCAGCTGCGACGCCAGCACGAGCTCGTAGATGTCCTTCTGCGGACCCGTAAACCTGCCGTTCACCGGGAACGTGCGCGTGATGTCGGAGGCATAGCCGCGATACTCGCAGCCGGCGTCGATCAACAGCAGTTCACCGTCCGCCATCAGGCGGTCGTTGTCGCGATAGTGCAGAACGCACGCGTTGGGGCCGGAAGCCACGATCGACGAATAAGCGACGGCTTGCGCGCCGCTGTGGAGGAACTCGTGCAGCAATTCCGCCTCGACCTGGTACTCGTGCCAGCCCGGTCGCGCAAGCTTCATCGCGCGCCGGTGCGCTGCGCTCGAAATCGACGCGGCCCGGCGCATCAACGCCAATTCGTGATCGTCCTTGACCAGCCGCATGGCGTCCAGCGGACCGCGCACGTCGACCAATTCGTCCGGTGCGGATACGCCCGTGCGGGCACGGTTGCGCACCTCGTTCAGCATTTGCGTGACCTGCTTGTCCCAGGTGTCAAACAGCCCGAGCGGCGTGAACAGCGCGGGACGGTCGGAGGCCATTTCCGGCATCTTTTCCGCCAGCGTGCCGATGGGATGCGCTTCGTCGAATCCGAAGATCTCCTTCGCCGCTTCGGGTCCGTAGCGAAAGCCGTCCCAGATTTCCCGCTCGGCATTCTTTTCGCGGCAGAACAGCACCTGCTTGTCGCCGTCCGGACCGGCGATCAGCGCCACCACCGCCTCGGGCTCGGGAAAGCCGGACAGGTAATAGAAATAGCTGTCGAAGCGATAGGGGAAATTCGAATCGCGGTTGCGCGGCACTTCGGGCGCGGTGGGGACCAGCGCCAAACCGCCGCCGGAATGCGCGCGCATCGACTCGAGCACGGCGGCGCGTCGCGCCCGATAGAATTGATGTGAGTTCTTCATGGAATTGGCGTTCGCGAAGTGGCCCGACGGCGATGCCGCATTATACGTCGCAGGGTCGCGTTGCCATGGCACAAGGTCGCAACGTCCGCTAACATCGGCGAGCAGACCGACGGTCCGCACGAGAAAGCCCAATGCAACCCGACGCCGCCTCTCCCGACCCGCCGCCGACCGGCGTCGCGCTACATGAGGCCAAGCGCGCGCTGCGCACGCAGGTCATCGGCGCGCGCGACGCACTGGACCCGGACTATCGCGCGCGCGCGTCGCTGGGCATCGTCGCCCGCCTTCGGGCGCTGCCGTCGTTCGCCTCCGCTCGCGCGGTGCTGGTCACCCTGCCGTTTGGCAGCGAATGGGACACCCGGTCGCTGGCATCGGCCGCGCTCGAATCGGGAAAATTGCTCGTCGTCCCGCGGGTGAACAGTCGCACGCGGATGCTCGAACTGCATGCAATCAGCGACATAGCGGGGCAAATTTCGCTGGGCTATCGCGGGATACCCGAGCCCCTGCCCGACCGGCCGCGCGTCGAAGCCACGGACATCGATTGGGTGCTGGTGCCGGGTGTCGCGTTCAGTCGTGACGGCTTTCGGCTGGGCTACGGCGGCGGGTACTACGACCGCCTCATGTCCACGATGTCTCCCGCGGCACCGCGCGTTGCCGGCGCATTCGACATCCAGGTCGTCCCCCGCATTCCCGCCGCCTCCCACGACCTTTGCGTCGACCAGATAGTCACTGAGACTTTGGTCCTGACCGCGGCCGCACGCCGATGACCGCCGCCGAACCCAGCGGGCGCACGGCCGTCGTCGCGCTCGCCGCCACGTTGTCGATACAGGTTTTTACGTCGCTCGCCGCCACGGCACCGGCCGTGCTCGCTACGGAACTGGCACGGGAAATGGGGGTGGCGCCGCAGTGGATCGGCGTATTCGTGGGCCTGGTCTATCTCGGTGCCATGCTTGCCAGTTTGGTATCCGCCGGCTACATCGAGCGTTTTGGCGCGATCCGCGTATCGCAAATTTGCGTGCTGATGTGCGCGGCGGGAATCGCCGCCGTCGGACTGCTGCCGGCAGCCTTCGCCGGATTGCTGGTCGCGATCGCCATCCTGATTGGGCTGGGCTACGGTCCCATTACGCCGGCATCGTCCCAGATACTGGTGCGGACGACTCCGCCGTCGCAAATGGCCCTCATGTTCTCGATCAAGCAGACCGGGGTGCCGGTCGGGGCGGCATTGGCCGGCGCAATACTTCCCGTCGCCGCGCTGGCGCTCGGCTGGCGCTTCGCGCTGGTCGCGCTCGGATTGCTGGGGCTTGGCGTGATCGCAGCCGCCCAATCCACGCGACGGTCGCTCGATACCGACCTTTCGCCAAGTCGGGTCTTCTCGCTGGCCGCCATCGTCGGTCGGCTTAAGCTCGTTGCCCGGACACCCGCATTGGCGGAATTGGCCTTACTGAGTTTCGCCTACGCCGCCGTCCAGGTCTGCCTGACGAGCTTCCTCGTGGTCTTCCTGCACGTCGCGCTGCAGTGGTCGCTGGTTGCAGCAGGGCTAGCGCTCACTATCGCTACAGCTGGCGGTGTTGTTGGCCGCATTGTCTGGGGAGCCTTGGCGGATCGCTTCCTGCGACCCCGCCGGGCGTTGAGTCTCATCGGCCTCCTCGCCGGAATGTGCGGCGTGGTCATGGCGGCGGCAACACCAGACTGGCCCGCCTGGGTCATCCTGCCCGTTGCGGCGCTTTTCGGCGCGACGGCGATCGGCTGGAACGGGGTTCAATTGTCCGAACTCGCACGCAAGGCGCCGTCGGGAAGCGCGGGCGCGGTGACCGGCGCCGCGGGATTCATCACGTTTTCCGGGGTCGTGCTCGGACCGCCGCTGTTTGCGGCGCTGACCGCATTGACCGGCGGCTTCCGGGCGGGATATCTGATGATGGCGGTCATCAGCCTTGTTGCGGCCTCCTTGCTGCATTTCCGGGCTCCCGCATCGCAGCAATACAAGTAGGCCCCCCACGCCCTAAACTAGCGCCGATGTCTCGATGGGTTGCCCGTCGTTGAAGCGGCGCAGCCAAAAGAGCTGGCCGCGCCGCTTGACTCTTTGCTTCGCCTGAAATCACTAACGAACGAAGCGCTCGGGTGTTCACCAGACGGCGCGAGGTAGGATTGACCCCGCAGCAGGCGTCATCGTCGAGCACGCCTCCAGGAGAACCGCGATGGACATGAAGAAAAGTGATGCCGATCCCCAGGAAACCCGCGAATGGCTGGACGCGCTTGCGGGCGTGCTGGTCGCTGAAGGGCCGGATCGCGCGCACTTCCTGATCGAGAACCTGATCGACGCCGCGCGGCAGTCGGGCGCATGGCTGCCGTTTTCGGCCAACACGGCGTACATCAACACCATCCCGACAGACCAGCAGGTCCGCATCCCGGGCGACCAGGAAGTCGAGCACCGCATCCGTTCCTATGTGCGCTGGAACGCGATGGCGATGGTGCTGCGCGCGAACAAGGACACCAACGTCGGCGGCCACATCGCGAGCTTTGCGTCCGCCGCCACGCTCTACGACGTCGGATTCAACCACTTCTGGCACGCGGCGTCCGACACGCATGGAGGCGACCTTGTATTCGTGCAGGGTCACTCGTCGACGGGCGTCTACGCGCGCGCCTACATGCTGGGCCGCCTGACCGTGGAACAGCTGGACAACTATCGGCAGGAGGTCGACGGCAAGGGCATCTCGTCGTATCCGCACCCTTGGCTGATGCCGGACTTCTGGCAGTTTCCGACGGTGTCGATGGGCCTGGGACCGCTGATGGCGATCTACCAGGCGCGCTTCATGAAATACCTGCAGGACCGCGGCCTGGCCAAGACCGAGGGTCGCAAGGTCTGGGCGTTCATGGGCGACGGCGAGATGGACGAGCCGGAATCGATGGGCGCCATCGGCATGGCGTCGCGCGAGAACCTCGACAACCTGATCTTCGTCGTCAACTGCAACCTGCAACGGCTGGACGGGCCGGTGCGCGGCAACGGCAAGATCATCCAGGAACTCGAAAGCGATTTCCGCGGCGCGGGCTGGAACGTCATCAAGGTCGTGTGGGGAACGCACTGGGACGCGCTGTTCGCCCGCGACAAGAAGGGCATCCTGATGCGCCGGATGATGGAATGCGTCGACGGCGAATACCAGACCTTCAAGAGCAAGGACGGCGCCTACGTGCGCGAGCACTTCTTCAACACGCCGGAACTGAAGGCGCTGGTCGCCGACTGGGGCGACGAGGAGATCTGGCACCTGAACCGCGGCGGCCACGACCCGTACAAGATCTATGCGGCGTTCCACGCGGCGGTCAACCACAAGGGCCAGCCGACGGTCATCCTGCCCAAGACCATCAAGGGCTACGGCATGGGCGACTCGGGTGAGGCGCAGAACATCACGCACCAGCAGAAGAAGATGTCGACCGAATCGCTGCGCCGCTTCCGCGATCGCTACAAGATACCGGTGCCCGACGACAAGCTCGAGGAAGTGCCCTACGTCAACTTCGCAGAAGGCTCGCCCGAGCAGCAGTACATGCGGCAGCGACGCATGGACCTGGGCGGATTCCTCCCGGCGCGCCGGCGAAAGGCGGAGCCGCTGGTCGTCCCGGAGCTCTCCGCATTCGAGCGCTTCCTCAAGAGCACGGATGACCGGGAAGTCTCGACGACGATGTCGTTCGTGCAGATCCTGCAGATGCTCGTTCGAGACAAGAACATCGGCAGGCACATCGTCCCCATTGTTCCCGACGAATCGCGCACGTTCGGGATGGAAGGCATGTTCAGGCAGCTGGGCATATGGAACCAGCAGGGACAGCTCTATACGCCGCAGGATGCCGACCAGCTGATGTTCTACAAGGAGACCAAGGACGGCCAGATCCTGCAGGAAGGCATCAACGAGGCCGGCGGCATGTGCGACTGGATCGCGGCGGCGACGTCGTACTCGACGCACGGCGTGCAGATGATCCCGTTCTACATCTTCTATTCGATGTTCGGCTTCCAGCGCATCGGCGACCTGGCCTGGGCGGCAGGCGACATGCGCTCGCGCGGCTTCCTGCTCGGCGGAACCGCCGGACGCACGACCTTGAACGGGGAAGGGCTGCAGCACGAGGACGGCCACTCGCACATGTTCTCGGCCACGATTCCCAATTGCATCTCCTACGACCCGGCCTTCGGCTTCGAGGTCGCGGTGATCGTCCAGGACGGCCTGCGGCGGATGTATGCCGAGCAGGAAGACGTCTACTACTACCTGACGGTGATGAACGAGAATTACCAGCAGCCGGCCATGCCGGAAGGCGCCGCGCCGGGGATTCTCAAGGGAATGTACAAGCTGCGCGACGGCGAGAAGTCCAAGGGCAAGTCGCCGCGCGTGCAGTTGATGGGCTCGGGAGTGATCCTGCGCGAGGCCATCGCCGCCGCCGACCTGCTGAAGAAGGACTGGGGTGTGGATGCCGACATCTGGAGCTGCCCGTCGTTCACCGAGCTTGCGCGCGACGGCAATGCGGTGATGCGGTGGAACACGCTGCATCCCGCGGAAAAACCGCGCCAGTCGCACGTCGAAAAGTGCCTGAAAGACGCACTTGGGCCGGTGATCGTCACCACCGACTACATGCGGATGTTCGCCGAGCAGATCCGGCCGCTGGTGAAGAACCGCTACGTCGTGCTCGGCACAGACGGATTCGGCCGTTCCGACACGCGTGAAAAGCTGCGCCACTTCTTCGAGGTCAACTGCTATTACACGGCGGTAGCCGCCCTGAAGGCGCTGGCGGACGACGGTACGATTCCAGTCGCCAAGGTGACGGAAGCCATCAAGAAATACGGACTCGACCCGGACAAGCCGGCGCCGTGGACGGTTTAGCACGCTGATGCAGACCGCAGCGATTCGGCTGGAACGATCTTCTACGAGGCAGCGATGAGCACGATCGAAGTTAAGGTTCCCGACATCGGCGACTTCAAGGACATTCCGGTCATCGAGATATTCGTGAAGGCGGGCGACACGGTGAAGGCCGAGGACTCCCTCATCTCGCTCGAATCGGACAAGGCGACGATGGACGTGCCGGCACCCGCAGCGGGCGTCGTCAAGGATCTCAAACTGAAGCTTGGCGACAAGGTCAGCGAAGGAACGCTGATCCTCACGCTCGACGCCGCCGAGACCGGCGAGGCCAGGGCGGCGGCGCCTGCCGCGCCCCCGGCTGCCGCACCTTCGCCAGCGCCTTCCGCTCCGGGG
>DAOMGB010000005.1:0-102137 GCA_035430095.1 Casimicrobiaceae bacterium
CCATCTCGGTCAGCATCTGGCCGCGGAACGCTTCAGCCTCGGCCGCCGAGATGGTACCGGCCAGCGCGCGGTCGAGCAGCCGCTGGCATTCGGCGGCGTCGAGGTCGCTGGTCTGCGCCGTGGGATGGCCGTGGTCGGTGGACGTGGCGCCCATCGTCATGAAGAACGCGCGGCGCGCGCGATGCGCGGCGAGATAGCCTTTCCAGGTCGCGGTGTCTTCGCCGGTCAGCGCGCCGAATTGCGCGACGTTGGCGGCAAATCCGCTGAATTCGGGGTCGACGACCGGGTCCGGTCGATAGGCCGTGACCACGCGGCCGTTCCAGCCGGACGCGCGAATCTTGCTGTGATGCACGAGCGGATCGAGCGGCGACTCGGTCGTCGCGATCACCTCGATGTTGAAGCGCTCGAACAGCGCCCTCGGGCGAAACGCGGGCCGCGCCAGGCACTCGTTGATGTGGTCGAAGCAGCGGTCGGCGGATTCGGGGGTCAGCCGTTCGTCGATGCCGAACACTGTGTTGAACGCGTGGTCGAGCCAAATTCGCGTCGGCGTTCCGCGGAACAGGTGATAGTGCGCGGCGAACACATGCCAGATCCTGCGCGCGTCTTGCTCCACGGCGACTCCGTCCTGGCGCGGTATGCCCAGGTCCTCGAGGCGCAGCCCCTGGCTGTAGAGCATGCGAAACACGTAATGGTCCGGCGTGATGAACAGCGCGCTGGCATTGGCAAACGGAGCGTCGTCCGCAAACCATTGCGGATCCGTGTGTCCGTGCGGGCTCACGATGGGCAAGTCCTTGATCGTCGCGTACAGGCGGCGCGCAAGACCGCGCGTTGCCGGATCGGACGGGAACAGCCGGTCGGGATGGAGATTGATCGGTATCGACATGAGGCGACCTTGCGGTGGGAGAGCGAACGACGGGCAGACGCGCGTATGGGGGGGCGCGGGTCAGCCGGCGGCGAGGTGTCGCGACAGCGTGGCGCGGGTGCCGTCGCGAAACAGGGCGATGACATTGGCGCGCACCGATTCGCGGAAGGCGTGATGGGCCGCGAGATCGCTGCCGAATACGGACTTGAGGTCGAGAAAGCCATCGGCGATGGCGAGAGGATCGCCCTGCGCATCGCGCACGATATCCGCGAATGCGGGCGCGAGCGGGTCCTTCACGTCGATTTTCGCGCCGCGCTCGTCGACGCCGCCCGCGTAGCGGATCCACGCTGCGACGGCCAGCGCCAGGTGACGCCACGAAGCGCCGGCGCGCATGCGGTCCCGGATCGTGCCGAGAAGCCGTTGCGGGAGCTTCTGCGAGCCATCCATCGCGATCTGCTGCGTCCGATGCGGCAATGCCGAGTTGCGAAAGCGCTCCAGCAACTGACCGCAATAACGCCGAAGGTCGATGCCGGGCGGCGGCGTCAGCGTGGGCACGATCTCGGTGGCCATTTGCCGCTCCACGAGTTGTGCCAGGTCGCGATCCTGCGACGCCTGCCAGACGAATTCGTGCCCGAGCATGAATCCGAGATAGGCCAGCGTCGAGTGGCTGCCGTTCAACAGCCGCAGTTTCATCCATTCGAACGGCGCGACGTCGGCGACGAATTGCGCGCCGGCGGCATCCCAGGGCGGCCGCGCACCCGCAAACCGGTCTTCGATGATCCACTGGCCGAACGGCTCCGCGGCGACGGGCGCGGCATCGCTCACGCCGAGCAGGCGCTGCGCATCGGCCAGGTCCGCGGCGGTCGTCGCGGGCACGATCCGGTCGACCATCGTGCAGGGGAACGTGACGTCGGCGCGGATCCAGGCCGCCAGCGCGGGATCGCGACGGTCCGCCAATGCCAGCACCAGGCCCTCGACCAGGCGGCCGTTGTGGGGCAGGTTGTCGCAGCACACGAACGTGACGGGACCCGCGTCAGCCGCGCGACGCGCCGCCAATCCCGCCACGACCATGCCGACCGCGGACTCCGGCGCGTCCGGGTGGGCTAGATCGTGCACGATTTCCGGATGCGCGAAGTTCAGCGCCCCGGTGGCGGGATCGTGGCAGTACCCCTTCTCGGTCACGGTGGCGCTCACCACCATGATCTTCGGATCGGCGAAGCGAGCGATGAGTCGCGCGCGGTCGGCACCCGCAAACAGCGTTTCGCGCAGGCTGCCGATGACCCTCGGCGCGACGCCATCGCCCGACCGCGTCAGCAGCGTGTAGAGGCCGTCCTGCGCGGCCAGCGCGTCGATCGCGCGCGGCGTCTTGAGCGACACGCCGCAGATGCCCCAGCGCGGATCGGCGGCGAGGACGTCGTCCGTGTAGACCGCCTGGTGCGCGCGATGAAAGGCGCCCAGCCCGAGGTGCAGGATGCCCGCAGCAACCCGTGCCGGATCGAAATTCGGTCTAACGACGGACGCCGGCAGGCCGGCAAGTGTTTCCAGCGAGAGTCGGTTCATGCGGGCTGAGGATGCTCCTTGACCCGGCTCACCAGTTGCGTCGGGTTGACGAAGCGCAGCGCGATGAGCAGCCAGGCGAGCGTCACCATCATGTAGATCATGGCCATGGCATCGACCGACTGCGGCGCGCGAACGCCGGCTGCGAACACAGCGTAGTACAGCGCGACCACGAGAGTCTGCGAGTCCGGCCCTGCCGTCAGGAACGTCAGCTCGAACAGCGCAATCGTCCGCACCAGCACAAGCAGCGACGCCGCGAGGATTCCCGGCCCGAGCAGAGGAACCAGGATGTGCCAGAACATGCGGCCGGTGCTCGCGCCGAACACTCGGGCGGCGGATTCGAGGTTGGGGTCGATCTGTTCGATGAACGGCGTCATGACGAGGATCACGAAAGGCGCCGCCGGGATCAGGTTGGCGAGGATGACGCCGTAGATCGTTCCCGCGAGTTGCGCCTTGTAGAGAACGGTGGCCAGCGGAATGCCGTAGGTTATCGGCGGCACCATCAGCGGCAGCAGGAACAGCAGCATCAGCAGCCGCTTGCCGGGAAAGTTGCGGCGTGCCAGCGTGTAGGCCGCCGGCACCCCGATCAGCAATGCCAGAAAGACCACGGAGAAAACGACCTGCACGGTGACCAGCAGGATCGCATCGAGCTGGAACTCCTTCCACGCCGACACGTACCAGCTGGTGGTCCAGCCGTCGGGCAGCCATGTTCCAAGCCAGCGCTTGGCGAAGGAGTTGACGGCGACCGCCGCGATCATGAGGCCGATGTTGACCAGGAACAGCGTCATCAGTCCCCACAGAAGACCCGTCCACGCACGGTCGAGCCAGCGGTGTTCGGACGCGGACCCGGCGCTCATCCCTTGCCTCCGCTTACCGGCCCGCGGTACATGACGTTGCGCACGCCGAGGACCGCGGCAACGATGATTAATTGCACGAAGCCCATGATCATGGCGATCGCGGACGCCAGCGAATAGTCGTACTGCTCGAAGGCCGCCTCGTACGCGGCGATCGAGATGACGCGCGTGGGGCCCGCGGGCGATCCCAGCAGCACGGCGGAAGGGAATACGGAAAAGGCCTGCACGAACGCCAGGCAGAAGCACATCGCGAGTCCCGGCGCCAGCAGCGGCAAATAGATCGTGCGGAATTGCGCGCGCGGACCGGCGCCCAACGTCGACGCCGCGCGTGCCAGCACGGGATCGATGCCGGTGATGTACGAGAGGATCAGCAGAAACGCGAAGGGAAATCCCGAAATCACCAGCGATATCAGCACGCCCCAGTAATTGTGGGTCAGGCGGATCGAGCCCTCGTAGAGGTGGAAGAACTGCAGGAACTGCGACAGCCACCCCTTCGGTCCGAAATACGTGAGCATCCCCTGCGCTATCAGGACGGTGCCGAGCGTGATGGGAATGACCAGGATGGTGGTCGCCCAGCGCTGGTATGGGGACTTCACCCGCATCTTGAATGCGATGGGCAGCGCCAGGCCGACGTTGATGAGCGTGGCCGGAAGGGCCAGGCGCAGCGTGGTCCAGATCGTCGGCCAGAGATTGTCGGTCGTGAAGAAGTGCGAGTAGTTGGCGAGTGCCCCGCCTTCCTTGGGATTGAAGGACAGCGCGAGCCCGTAGAGAAACGGATAGACGAACAGCAGCAGCATGAATGCCGCCGCCGGCACGACCAGCAGCAGCGCGCGGTCGAACGGCGCGCGCGCGGCCAGGCTATCCGCCGCGGTGGCAGCGCTACTCATCGGACTGGCTCACGCGGGCAGCTCGCTCGGGTAGACCAGCACCCGCTCGACCGGGACGTGCACCTCGACCCTGTCCCCCACGCGCGGCGCACCCGTTGCGCGCACGTGAAGCAGCGTGCCGGCGGCTGTCACCACGTCGACCAGAGAATCGCGGCCGCAGTATTCGACATTGTCGACGCGCCCGGCGACCGTGTTGGCCCCGCCCGGGCCGGCGCCAAGCGCAAGCTCCTCCGGCCGCATCGCAATGCACGCGCGGCCTTGCGCAATGGGCTGCTTGCGCACGCCGGTCAGCCGGACGTCCGGTCCGGCGACCGTGACGCGGTCGCCTTCTTCCTTCTCGACGGCGAGCTCGAGCACGTTGCGATACCCCATGAAGCGCGCCACGTGCAGGTTGGCCGGCTGTCCGTACACGTCGTGCGGCGCGGCGATCTGCTGCACCACGCCATCCTTCATGACGACGATCCGGTCGGCGAGCGACAGCGCCTCGTCCTGGTCGTGCGTCACGTAGATCGTCGAGCGGCCGAGATCCTTGTGGATGCGCCGGATCTCCGCCCGTGTCTCGATGCGCAGCTTGGCGTCGAGGTTTGACAGCGGCTCGTCCATCAGCACGAGCGGAGGCTCGATGACGATGGCGCGGGCGATGGCCACGCGCTGTTGCTGCCCGCCGGAGAGCTGGCCCGGCAGCTTGTGCTCCTGCCCGGTCAGCTGCACGAGCTTCAGCGCATGGTCGACCCGCGGACCGATTTGGCTGTCCGGCAAGCCGCGCATCCTGAGGCCGAAGCCGATGTTCCTTGCCACGGTCATGTGCGGGAACAACGCATAGTTCTGGAACACCATGCCGAAGCCGCGCTTTTCCGGCGGCAACGTGTCGATGCGCGTCTGGTCGAGCCAGATGCTGCCGCCCGAAAGTTGCATCAGGCCGGCAATGCAATTGAGTGCGGTCGACTTGCCGCAGCCGGACGGCCCCAGCAGCGCGATGAATTCTCCGCGCTTGACGGTCAGCGTCAATTCGTTCAACGCGGCAAAGGCATGTCCGCCCGCCCCGGCGAAACGCCGCGTCACAGCGTCCAGTCTCAACTCGTTGAAGTCATGATCCATCGAAATCCCTCAGTTCCGCCCTGTTCGATCCATCACCTTCATTTCGTCTTTTGCGCACCGACTTCGGCATCCCAGCGCCGAAAGGCCTCGACTACGGCCTTGGCCTCAAGCGTGGGCACATGCGGATATTGCTTCAGCCAGACTTCGTATTCTGGACGCCCGAATTCCTTCAGCGCGTCCTGCGATTCCTTCGGCGCCATCGACAACGGCACGTTCCTCACTGCCGGTCCGGGATAGAAGTAGCCCTTGTCATAGGTCAGCGCCTGCTGCGCGGGCTGCAGGAGGAACGCCATCAGGTCAAGCACGACGGCGAGTTTCTCCGGGGGAAGGCCTTTCGGAATGGCCATGTAGTGCGCGTCGTTCACCCAGGTCATGTTCTTGAACGGTGCGACCTGGAAGCTCTTCGGAACGATCCCCAGCACGCGTGGATTGATGTCCCAGCCGGTCATGGTCACTGTCATGTCGCGCGATCCCTCGCCCAGCTCCTTCATGATCGCGGCGGTGCCGGACGTGTAGTACTCGATGCAGGAGTTGAGTTCCTTCAGATATGCCCAAGTCTTGTCCCAGCCCCTGACCGGATCGCGGGGATCCTTGTCGCCGAGCAAATAGGGCAGTCCCATGAGGAACGTGAAGCCGGGCCCCGAATTCGCGGGTCGCGCATAGCCAAAGCGATTGGGATTGGCCTTGCACCAGGCCAGCAACTCCGCCGGCGTGGCCGGCGGCTGCTTCACCTTGTCAGGATTGAATTCGAGCAGTGGCCCGGCAGGCATGAATGTCACTACCAGCGCTTCGCCTTGCGCCAGGTCCTGCATCTTCTGCGCCGCAGGCTGGTAGTTGTCCATCAGGCCGGGAAATTTCGCAGCGTGGTCGGGAAGCACCTTGACCCACAATCCCTGGTCGATGCCGGCCGACAAGGCCACCACGCCAGTGAGCACGAGGTCGATGTCGCCGCGGCCCGCAGCCTGCATAGCCTTCAGCTTGGCGGGAAGTTCCGGTGCCGGGGCCTTGGTGAACGTCACCTTGGCGACGAGATTGGGATTCTTCGCCTGGTAAGCCTCGATCGCCGATTGCGTCAGCGCGAGGTCGCCGGCCACGTCGACGACATTGATCGTCACCGGCGACTTCGGCATCGGCAGGTTCTGCGCCACCGCGCCGTGGAAACTGCCGCACGCAAGCGCAAGCGCCCCGAGCATTGCGACGAGCCCGCCGGGGGTGATTGTCTGTGTCCTGCAGGATTCGTGATTCATGCGTGGGCACCCACCTTGGAAGGTTCAACTACAGTTCTGCCAGCGATACCGTGAAAACGGCGAGTTGAACGTCGGCGGCACGGCCGACGGTCCAACTCGCCAGGTCATGCCGTCGCGTTTCCCGGCGACGGCAAAACATCACTTTGTCTTCTGCGCGCCGACCTGCTGGTCCCAGATCTTGAACGCCTCCACTTGCGCCGACGGCGGCAGCGACTGCGTGTGCGGAAACTCCTTGAGCCAGCCCTCGTACTCAGGACGGCCGAATTCCTTGATCGCGGCCTGGGATTCCGGGGGCGCCATCGACAGCGGCACGTTGTTCACCGCCGGGCCTGGGTAGAAGTAGCCCTTGTCCCACGTGTAGGCCTGCGCCTCGGGCGTCAGCAGGTAGGCCATCAGGTCCAGCACGGCGGCCACCTTTTCCGGCGCGACGCCTTTCGGGATCGTCATGTAATGCGCGTCGTTCACCCACGTCATGCCCTTGAACGGCGCGACCCGGTAGTCCTTGGGTACGATGCCCAGCACGCGCGGATTGATATCCCAGCCCGTCATGGTGACCGTCATGTCGCGCGAGCCTTCGCCCAGCTCCTTCATCACGGCACCGGTTCCCGTCGGGTAGTACTCGATGCAGGAATTCAGCTCCTTCAAGTAGGCCCAGGTCTTGTCCCAGCCTTTCACCGGATCCTTGGGATCCTTGTCGCCGAGAATGAACGGCAGGCCCATGATGAACGTGCGGCCAGGTCCGGAATTGGCCGGTCGCGCATAGATCAGCCGGTTGGGATTGGCCTTGCACCAGGCCAGCAGTTCGGCAGGCGTGGTCGGCGGTTGCTTCACCTTGGCCGGGTTGTATTCGACCAGCGGACCGGCCGGCATGAACGTGACCGCGATGCCGAAATCCTTCGCCAGCTCCTGCATCTTCGCCGCGGGCGGCTGATAGTTGGCCATCAGGTTGGGAAACTTCGCGGCATTGGCCGGAAGGATCTTCATCAGCACGTCCTGGTCAATGCCGGCCGCCAGGAAATCCGTTCCCGTGAGGATGAGATCGATGTCGCTTCGTCCTGCTCCCTGCATCGCCTTCAGCTTGCCGGGCAGTTCGGGCGCCGGCGCCTTGGTGTAGGTGACCTTGGAGATCGCCTCGGGGTGCTTCTTGACGTACTGGTCGATCGCGTCCTGCGTCAGCGCAAGATTGCCCGCGACGTCGACGACGTTGAGCGTGACCGGCGCGGCGAATGCCGGCGAGACGCTGGCGGGCACAAACGCCGCCGCGCCAAGCGCCGCAAACACCACGCGCAATGCCCAATGCCGCCCGTTCCTGCCCACTTGCTGCCCTGTCGTGCTGGTTTTCATGCCACTCCTCCTTTGCCATTGAACTGCGTTTGCCGCGATACGCGGACATTCCCTATGATTGCCTGTCGTGGCGGGCCGGTGTGCGGGGGCATCACGTTCTTCCGCCGACCGCGCGCGCGCCGCGCGCCGCCGTTTTCTTGTCGCGCTTGGTCCTGCCAGGCGGAGCCGTCCTGATCGCGACCGCCGGGCTCTTGGCGTTGCTGCGCACGGTGCGCTGGAATTCGCGGACGACGCGGGCAAGATGGCGGTGCATGGCCGCGCGCGCGCCGCCGGGATCCTTGGCGGCCAACGCAGAAAGTATCGCCGCGTGATCGTGAATGGTCTGGCGCGCGAGATCCTCAGTGTGGAAATGGCGTTGCATTCTCCCCCAGAGCTCGGCGCGCTGGGCCCAGAGCCCCTCCACCACCAGTTCCAGCGAACCGTTGCCAGTGGCCTTGGCGATGCCGAGATGGAAATCGCGGTCGGCTTCCTCGCGGATCACGAAATCGTCCACATGCGTGGCCATGCGCCGGATGGTCTGCTCCAGCGCGTCAAGGTCGTCGCCGCTCGCGTTGTCGGCAGCCAATGCCGCCACCTCGCCCTCGACCAGCGTGCGCGCGCTCAGCAGTTCAAAGGGCCCGGGGCCCTTGTCGTCCTCGTCGGCGCGGTGCGTGGAGCCTGCAGTGACGAATACGCCCGAGCCGACCCGGACTTCCACGAGGCCGCCGATCTCGAGCGAGATGAGCGCCTCGCGCACCGACGTGCGAGATACGCCAAGCAACGAAGCCAGTTCGCGCTCGGCTGGCAGGCGCGAACCGTGGGCGAATTCCCCTTTCGCTATGAGCCCGGCGATCTGGTCCGCGATCTGACGGTACAGCCGACGCGGTTCGACCGTCTGCAGCGGCAAGGCTATTTCCTCCTCAAGCGGCCGGTTCTCTCCCGGCCTTCAGTGTGCGTCCGGCAGCGCGCGCCATGAATCCGCGCCCCGGGCATGTACAACATGGTAGACCCGCGTCTAGAATTTGGTCAAGTGGTCCAACCACCGGGCCAAAACCGACGTCGTGCATCGCCCGAGCGACGCCCGCCTCCTCCAAGGAAGAAAGATGAAGATAACCAGTGCCCGCGTCATCGTCACCTGCCCCGGCCGCAATTTCGTCACGCTGAAGATCGAGACGGACGACGGACTCACCGGCTTGGGGGACGCGACGCTCAACGGTCGCGAGCTGTCCGTTGCATCCTATCTCACCGATCACGTGATCCCGACGCTGATCGGGCGCGATGCGCACCGGATCGAGGACACGTGGCAGTACCTCTATCGCGGCGCCTACTGGAGGCGCGGGCCGGTCACGATGACGGCCATCGCCGCCGTGGACATGGCGCTGTGGGACCTGAAAGCCAAGGCAGCCGGCCTGCCGCTCTACCAGCTGCTAGGCGGTCGCAGCCGCGACGGCGTGATGGTTTACGGCCACGCCAACGGCAACGACATCGCCGAAACGCTGGACGAAGTCGCGCGTTACATAGACCTGGGCTACAAGGCGATCCGCGCGCAATGCGGCGTGCCGGGCCTGCCGTCCACGTATGGCGTGGCCAAGGACAAGCTGTACTACGAGCCTGCGGACTCGGCGCTCCCGACCGAGAATGTGTGGTCGACGTCCAAGTACCTGGATCACGTCCCGAAACTGTTCGACGCCATCCGAACGCGCTTCGGCTTCGACCACCACATCCTTCACGACGTGCACCATCGCCTCACCCCCATCGAGGCGGGGCGGCTCGGCAAGGCGCTGGAGCCCTACCGCCTCTTCTGGATGGAGGACCCGACCCCGGCGGAGAACCAGGCCGGGTTTCGACTCATCCGCGAGCACACGGTCACGCCCGTCGCAGTCGGAGAAATTTTCAATACGATCCACGATTGCCAGCAGCTGATCAGCGAGCAGCTGATCGACTACATCCGGACGACGGTCGTCCACGCCGGCGGCATCACGCACTTGAAGCGCATCGCGCACCTCGCGGAGTTGCACCATGTGCGCACGGGCAGCCATGGCGCCACGGACCTGTCGCCCGTATGCATGGGCGCGGCGCTGCACTTCGACACGTGGGTACCCAACTTCGGCATCCAGGAATACATGCGGCACACGACGGAGACCGATGCAGTCTTTCCGCACGACTATGCATTTCGCGACGGCTATTTGCACGCCGGGGAAGCGCCCGGCCACGGCGTGACGATCGACGAGGAACTCGCCGCCCGCTACCCGTATCGACCGAGCGCGCTCCCGGTCAACCGGCTGGAGGATGGCGGCATGTGGAACTGGTGAGCATGAATCAATCGGCCGCGACGAAGTGCCCCGACTTGCCGCCGGACTTCTCGACGACGCGCACGTTTTCGATGCGCATCCCGCGGTCGGCGGCCTTGCACATGTCATAGATCGTCAACAGGCCGACGGACGCGGCCGTCAGCGCTTCCATTTCGACTCCCGTCCGCGCAACGGTCTCGGCGGTGACCTCGATGGCCACCGAATGCGTCGCATCGTCCAGCACGAATTCCACGGACACGCGGGTCAGCGGCAGCGGGTGGCAGAGCGGAATGAGTTCCGCCGTGCGCTTGGCAGCCTGGATGGCCGCGATGCGCGCCACGCCGAGGACATCGCCCTTCCGGGCATCGCCGGCCCGGATCAGCGCAAGCGTCGCCGGCAACATCACGATGCGGCCCCCGGCGCGCGCGAGTCGACGCGTGACCCCCTTGTCCGCGACGTCGACCATGTGCGCCTGCCCCACACCGTCGAAGTGGGTAAAATGAGCATCGGGTGACGGCTGGCCGCGTCTTGCGGCATTCGGGCGCCGTGGGGCGCCTGCCTTTTTCTTCCCTGCGGCCGGGGACTTGGCCGGCGGTGCATCGTTGCGCGGACGTGCCACGGAAATTGCCCTTTGTTGAACTTGATCGTTCGGCGGGAATCTTAGCACCAGGGACGCGCTCCCATCCCAGGCATGGCACTCCATATCACCGTGAAATCGAACCTTCGCTGCGGCGCCGCTGACGATGGGCCGCGACGGCGCCGTCGTCACGGCGGGCGCGCGGGCGTCGCGGCCTTTGTTGCCGTCGCGCTGGCCGTCGCACCCGTCGCTCCGCTGCCGCCGCTGGTATCCTCGGCCGCCGCGCAGACCCAGTCGCCGGCGAAAGAACCGACGCCTGCCCCGGACGCTGCTCAGCCGCAAGGCACGGCCGATTCCGGCGGATTGCGCAAATACGGTTCGATTCCACCCGTCGCGGAGCCGGTCATCCCGGCGCCCTCTTCGGGCGACATGCAGAAATACGGCTCGAGCGGCATTCCCAGCGTGCCGCTGTCGCCTGGCCAGAAATTGCCCGACCTCGGCGATTCGTCGCAATCCGTGATGTCGCCGGCCCAGGAGCGCAAGCTCGGCGAAGCCATCGTGCGCCAGATTCGCGGCGGCGGCGGCTACCTGGACGACCCGGAGGTCAACGATTACCTGAATGAACTCGGCAACCGCCTGGTCACATCGACGCGCGATGCGCGGCAGGACTTCCTGTTCTTCGCGGTCCCCGATTCGCAGATCAATGCCTTCGCGCTCCCGGGCGGATACATCGGCATCAACACGGGGCTCATCCTTCTCGCGCAGAACGAATCGCAACTGGCCAGCGTGCTCGCGCACGAAATTTCCCACGTCACGCAACACCACGTCACCCGCGGCATGGTGAGCCAGCAGGATGCGCTGCTCACCACGATTGCCGGGCTCGCGCTTGCGGTTCTGGCGTCGAAGGTCGGCGGCGCGAACAGCGGCCAGGCCACGTCCGCGGCCATCGCCGGCACGCAGGCGCTGGCGATACAGCAGCAGATCAACTTCACCAGGGAAAACGAATACGAGGCCGATCGCGTCGGTTTCTCGCGGCTCGTTGCGGCGGGATTCGACCCGAATGCGATGGCCGTGTTCTTCGACCGCCTCCAGCGCAACAGCCGCTTCGTCGACGGCAACGCGCCTTCCTACCTGCGCAGCCATCCGATCACCTACGAGCGGATCGCCGAAGCCCAGGCCCGCGCGCATGACCTCCCCTACAAGCAGGTCCCGGACTCGCTGGACTTCCACATGGTGCGGGCGCTGCTGCGCAGCTACCAGGGCGACCCGCGCGAACAGGTCGCGAGCTTCGACAACGCAATCGCCGACAGGAAATTCAACAACGAGATCGCCGAGCAGTACGGGCTGGTCGCCTCGCTGCTTCGGGCAAAGGACATTCCGCGCGCAAAGCTCGAACTGGCCAAACTGGAAAAAATCGCGCCGCCGCACCCCATGGTGGAGGCGATGGCCGGCAACGTGCTGCTGGCGGCCGGAGAGTATCCGGCGGCCGTCGCGCGCTTCGAGTCCGCGCTGGCCCGGTATCCGAACAAGATGCAGCTGATCCACGACTATCCGGAAGCGCTGATCAAGGCCGGTCGTCCGGCAGACGCATCCGCCTTCATCGAGCGCGAACTGGTGCGCTTTCCCAACGAGGGCCCGCTGCACGAAATCGCGGCGCGGGCCTATGCGGCACAGGAAAAGCGCCTGAAGCAGCACCAGCAGCAGGGCGAGTTCTACGCGTGGATCGGCAACCTGCCTCTGGCCATCAGCCAGTTCGAACTCGCGGCCAAGGCCGGCGACGGCGACTTCTACCAGTTGTCGGTGGTCGAAACCCGACTGCGCGCGTTGCGCCAGGAAATGTCCGAGCAGCAACGGCTGGGATCGGACCGCGCGGGCTGACTCTGCCTTGAGTCAAGCCGGGTTCGAGTCCCGATCCCGGTGAAGCCGTCCGGGATGTTCCGCTGGATCGGCACGCACAGCCCCACGCCTTGGTCATCATGGCCATTGTCCGCTGTTACCGCGCGTTCGTTGCGGGTCCGCATGCACGGCGATGGCGGCAGGGGGGGTCTGGCGACCGCATTGTTCCCGATGCGCTGCTGCCCAGAACTGGATGGCCACGCCATGACTCGCCCGCGTGCGCCGGGCCTGCCACCGGGTCGCCCCGGTTCGCGACTGTCGAAAATGACAGTATCGCCGCCTTGCTCCGCCACCTAGAGTGATCCCCTGCGCGCACCGGGGGTTGCGCGCCACGTCACAGGGGGAGCACGTGAAGATACTCATCGTCGATGACCATCCGCTAATTCTCCACGCGCTGCAGCAGGTCCTGCCGCAACTGGACCACCGGCTCGAGATGTTCGGCGCCAGGGACCGGACGGAGGCCCTGACGATGCTGGCCCGGCATCCCGATTGCGCGCTGGTGCTGCTGGACCTCACGCTGCCCGGTGCGCGCGGCCTGGGCATGCTGGCCGAACTGCGCCGGGACCGTCCGCAGTTGCCCGTCGTGGTGCTGTCGGCCACGCATGACTCCGCGACTGTCGGCGCCGCGATCGCCGCCGGAGCGCGCGGTTTCGTCGCGAAGACGGCCAGTCCGGCGGCGCTGCTGGAAGCCATCAACACGGTGCTCGAAGGCGGCCGACACGTGACCGCCGACGTGCGTTCGTCGCCGCGCGCCATCAACGGCGTTCCCGTCGACGTGCTAGGCCTCACCCAGCGGCAGTCCGACGTGCTGCAGCTGCTGCTGCAGGGCAAGCCCAACAAGCTCATCTGCCGCGACCTGCGGCTGTCCGAGGGGACAGTGAAGGTGCACGTCAGCGCCATCCTGAGGGCATTGAACGTGCATTCGCGGTCGCAGGCGATTGTCGAGCTTGCGCGGCGCGGGATCGGCACCGGGAACGGCGCCAAGAACTGACGATTCGCGATCGGTCACTCCGGCGCCACGCCAGTGTCTCCGCTTGCCGGCATCGCACCCGCGTTGATCTCGCGCGCGCGCGCCGACCAGGTCGGCGAACTGTATGCCGGCTGGCACAGGACGTCGCTATCGATGCTGCTTGGCGCGGCACTCCTGTGCTCCGCAATGTGGGGACAGGCCGCGCCGTGGCTCATGGCCGCATGGGTGCTGCTCATCTTCGCCAACCAGGTCTGGCGCGGAATGCTGGTCAGGTCCTGGCGCCGGGCGCAGCCTGGGTGCGCGGCGGCGCCCCGCTGGGGCCGCTACTGGGCCGTCGGATCCAGCATCGCCGGCTCGTTGTGGGGATTCGCGGCGGTCGCGATGTACCCTGCTTCACCACCGCACCAGGCATTGCTGATCGTGTGCCTGTTCGGGGCGGTCCTAGGTGGCCTCAATCTCACTGCCGTATACAAGCCGTCGTTCTACGGGTTTGTCCTGCCGGCACTGCTGCCGCTCATCTTCCGCGAGGCCCTGATCGGTGACCAGGTCCACGCCTTCACGGCTGTCGTGATGAGCGTCGTGCTTGGTTTCGTGCTGGCGTTCGGCCACCATCTAAACGACGTGATGACGCGCTCCCTCGCGATACGCTACGAGAATTCCGATCTCATCGATGGACTCAGGCACCAGACGCGCGCGGCGCACGAAGCGAGGGCAAGCGCCGAGACGGCGAACCGCGCCAAGAGCCAGCTGCTCGCGGCAGCCAGCCACGACCTGAGACAGCCGTTGCACGCGCTCGGACTCTATACCGCCGCGCTCGCCGCGCATGCGCGGGACGAGCGCTGGCGGCCGCTGGTCGCCAATGTGCAGAATGCGGTGGAAGCGCTCGAGGCGCAATTCGCGCAGCTTCTCGACCTCTCGCGGCTCGAGGCCGGCGCCCTCCGGCCGGATCGCTCCCGGGTGGCGCTGGCGCCGCTGCTCCTCCGCGTGGCCGCGGAGTGGCGCCCACAGGCGGCAGCCAAGGGACTGGTCCTGCGTTGCGCCCCGACGCGCCTGGCCGTCGACAGCGATCCCGCCCTCCTCGAACGCATGGTGCGCAACCTGGTCGCCAACGCGGTGCGATACACCTCCCATGGAGGAATCGTGATCGGGGGACGGCGGCGCGGCGCCCGGGTGTCGGTCGTCGTCGCCGATACCGGGCGCGGCATCGCCCCGGAGCACTGCGGCCGGGTCTTCGAGGAGTTCTACCAGGTGCGCGGTGGCGATGCACCGCCGTCGCCGAGCGGCATGGGCCTGGGGCTGGCCATCGTGCGTCGACTGGCGGAACTGCTGGAGCATGACGTCGTTCTCGTTTCGCGCGTCGGCCGGGGTTCGTGCTTCGGCATCGAGGCGCCCAGGGCGCCCGATGCGGCCCATGCGTTTGCCGGACATGGCGCCGGCCCGCCGCCGCACGGCCGCGCCTCGCTGAAGGGCACGCTCGTGGCCGTCGTCGACGACGATCCGACCGCGGTCGACGCCATGACCGAATTGTTCTCGGTCTGGGGTGCCACGGTCGTCGGCGGCTGCGACGTCAAGTCGCTGCTGGACGCGCTCGGGCGATGGGCGCGCTATCCCGACCTGGTCGTCGCGGACCTGCGCCTCAAGGACGGAGAAAGCGGGATTGTCGCCGTGCGCGCGCTGCGGGACGAACTGGGCTTCGCGGTGCCCGCATTGATCGTGTCGGGGGACACCAGCACGGCTGCCGAACGCGCGGCACGCTCGGCCGGCATGACGCTGCTGGGGAAGCCCGTCGTGGCAACGGTACTCGAAGCCGTCGCGACCGCGCTGGTGGTCCGTTCCGCGCCTTGCGCCGCCTGACACCCGCCATGCACGCAAAGAAACGCCGGGCGGGATCGCGGCGCAAGCGACCCGACCGGCGGTCGGAGGAGTAGGGTGGCGGTCCTGCGCCGGTCTCGCGGGGGGATGCTCAACCGGAATCGTTTAACGCAGGACCGTCGCAGTCGTCGTACTCGAATGCGGCCGCTCGGTGGCGGCCCGTCTTGTCATCAGGCCATGAACCCAAGGTCGGGCGCGAAGTTCACCAGGTTCGGGAAGACCTGCGCAATGTCCGAGCCCGGCATGCCGAACCATTTGGCGAGCGTTCCGCCGATCTGATCGACGGAGGTGGTCGGAATCCAGGCGCCGTTGTTTCCCGAATCATCCGGGCCCTTGACGGTGAGGTCCGGAAACGTGCCGTACATGGCGCCGCCATTGACGGCGCCGCCCAGGACCAGATGGTGCCCGCCCCACGCATGGTCGACGCCGGCATTGCCGTTGCCGATGAACGTGCGGTTGAAGTCGGAGCTCGTGAACTGCGTCACCATGGTGTCGACGCCGTCGGCAACGGTGTAGTCATAGAACGCCTTCATCGCCGGCGCCAGCTGGTTGAACAGGTTGGTCTGGTTGGTCACCGTTCCTGAGTGCGTGTCGTAGCCGCCCATGCTGACAAAGAAGAACTGGCGCCCGGCGCCCGTCGCGGCGCGCGCGTTGATCAGGCGCGCGACCTGGCGCAGCTGTTGCGCGATGCTGGTATTGAGCAGCGTTCCGCCGACGGTGAACGCATTCTGGATCACCGGCGGCAGCGTGGCGGTCAGGATGGGATTGGCCGTCGCGTTGGCAAGCAGCGCCTGCTCCATGAGGGACGACGCGCCCGCCACCACCATGTTGGACTTGCCGGTGGTGAGAAGCTGCTGCAACGCGGCGAAGCGCGCCGCCGAATCCGTGCCCGTCTGTCCCGACACCGTCACGCCGCCGGATTGCGGGATGACCAGCGGCGACGTCTTGTTGCCGATCGTG
Source organism: Casimicrobiaceae bacterium (assembly GCA_035430095.1). Lineage (GTDB taxonomy): Bacteria > Pseudomonadota > Gammaproteobacteria > Burkholderiales > Casimicrobiaceae > VBCG01. The sequence goes on from DAOMGB010000005.1 coordinate 16,395, forward strand.
AACAGCTGCTTGCCCGATACCGATATCGTCACCGGAATGAGCGTGCCCGTCGACGCCGAGATGACGCTTGGCTGATCCGCGGCGCGGCCGCCCCAACCCGTGGCCACCGACGCGCCGGGCACCTTCCCCATCCAGGCATTCTGCTGGTCGGAATGCGAGAACAGCTGCTGCGGGCGATTGATCCCCGCCTGATACTGGGCCTTGGTCAGCGGCGCGATCAGCGTTCCCGCATTGGCGATCACCGCGAGCTTGCCCGACGTGTAAGTCGGCGCCAGCGACGAGAACGACGGGTGGAATCCATACGACTTGCCGGCAGCGGAGAACGGGAGCAGCTGCGCCTGGGGGATGGCCACGTTCGAAGCAGGCGTTCTCGTTGTTGCGTACTGCGCGTAGTCGGTGATCGGGACGATCATGTTGTTCGAGTCGCTTCCCCCGAACAGGAATACGCAGACCAGGGCCTTGTAGCCGCCCATCCCCTGCGCTTCCGCGCTCTCCACACCCCAGCGGAGCATGCTGCCCGCGGCCGCGCTCGCGGTGAGCGCGGTGGTCGACGTCAGGAATTTCCGGCGATTGGTATTCATGTCAGCGCTGCACCTGGAAGTGATAGGACGAAAGGATCAGATAGGCCCCCATCTGCGCGCGGGCCAGCAGCTGCGCCGCCGTCGGCGTCGCGCTCACGGGGACCGCGGTGACCGCGGTGACGACGATCGCCTGTGCCGCAGGGTCGAGCTGTCCGCCGGTGAGCACCTCGGAGTAGCGGGCGACCATGGCGGTCGGATTGGTCGCCAATGCTGCGAACTGCGACAGGTCGAGCCTGGTTCCGGTCGAATTCGGAATCGTCGCGTCCGGAGCAAAGCCGTTGTAGACCATCGTGTAGAACAGGTTGGCGCGGGCCACCGCCGAGTTCGTCGTATGGATGGCGAATTCGGGCGCCAGCGTCGTCGTCCCGGGAATGGTCGCGTCGGGCGGGAAGTAGTTGAACACCGTCGGCGAGAAGTACGGGTTCTGGCCGAGGTTGCTGGCCTGGGCGGCGAGTCGTCCGCCGTCGGTGATCCCGTTCAGAGCGCGGACCGCAGCCGTGATCGCCAGCACCGGCTCGCGCAGCGTGCCGAAGGTCGGATCGGGATTGGCGGCGCCCCGTGCTTCGCTGTCCATCAGGATCGCCTTGACCACGGCCTTGAGGTCTCCGCGCACACCGCTGCCGTTGTTCTTGAACACAGCCGAGATGCGGGCGATGTAGGCGGCCGAAGGATTGCCCGTCACCAGGCGCTGGATCAACTGGCGGCTGATGTACGCGGGCGTGCTCGGGTGCATGAACACGTTCTGCACGGCCGAGTCCAGATCCTGCTGCGGCGTCTGCCCCGCGGGCACGACCACTCCATTGAGCAGTGTCTTGGCCGACGTTTCGTGACCGGAGGTCGCCGTGGTCGGGTAGGTCACCATGTTCGCCGCGTAGAACGGGGCATTCTTCTTGGTTGCCGGCGCCGCCGGGTTGGCCGGGTCGGCGTACGTGTAACCGGTGAACACCTTGGCAAATTCCTTGATGGTGTTCTGGTCGTACGTCGGGACCGGCATGCCCATGGCGTCGTTGATCGTCGTGCCGTCGTCGTTCAGCTCGTCTAAGCCCACCGAGAAGAGCTGCATGATCTCGCGGGCGTAATTCTCGTTCGGCACGCGGGTGCCGCTCGCCCGGTCGTTGTTGACCATGTCGAGATAGTTGCCCATGGCCGGGCTGAGCGTGATCTGGTCGAGGATCGTCCTGAAGTTGCCGAACGCGTTGTTGAACATGATGCTCTGGTAGCGCGACATCACGTACGCGAAGGAAAGATCCTGCTCGTTGCCCGACGTCACCAGGATCTGCGACAGCGCGAATGCCACGCGCTGGCGAAGCTGGTCCGGCGCGGTGATCGCGTTGATGAAGAAGTCGCGCTGGATCATCGCCAGGGACAGGTGGTCGCGCGCGCAGATCGCCTGCGGCGAGTCCGCCGGGTAGGCCTTGCCGGCCGGATCCTGCGTGGTGCAAACCGACGGTATCGACTTGAGCGAAATCACGTTGTATTTGGTGTCCGGGTACCCCGAGACCGGCTGCAGGAACTGGTTGTCGATCCAGTTGCTGACGCCCATGCTCAGCACCCTCGCGGCCTCCATTTGCGAGGCGCCGAACGTTGCCTGGTTGAGCAATCGCCATACGTTGGCATCCGTGGTCACCACCGGCGGGGGCCCGGAGATGGCGACGACATTCTGAGTCAGCGTCGAAACCGTGGTGCCGAGCAGGTCGGTTGCCGTCGCGTAGATCGCGTGCGTGCCGGCAGGCAGCGCCGTGGTCGTGAACGTGTAGGGCGAGGCGGTCAGGTCAGCCAGTTTCGCGCCGTTGAGGTACAGCGAAACCCTGGCGATGGTACCGCCCGTTTCGGTCGCGGTCGCCGTGATGGTCACCGCCTGCGGTGCGACGACCAGCGTATTCGACAGCGAGAACGCAACTCTGGGTACCAGGGCAGCCGCCGCGCCGGTGATCGTCTGGTTCAGCGTGGCGCTGGTCGATGCGGCGTTGTTGGCGTCACCGGAGTATTTCGCCACTATCGCGATCGTGCCGACGGCCAGCGTCGTCGTGCTGCATTGGGCGATGCGCGAGTTGCCGGTGCCGGCGGCAAAATTGACCACCGCGCAATTGTTGATGGCCGTGCCGTTGGCGGTGAAGCCCACGCTTCCGGTCGGCGCATTGCCGTTCACCGTCGCGGTGAACACGACGGCGGCGCCAGCGGCCTGCGGATTCATCGAGCTCGACAGCATGGTCGTGGTCGATCCCGGACCGCCGCCGCCGGAGGCATTGACCACCTGGGTCAGCGTGCCGCTCGACGCCATGTTGCCGGCGTCGCCCGAGTAGCTCGCCATGATGCTGTGCGAGCCCAGCGCCAGCGCGGACGTGGTGCACGATGCATTCGAGAATCCGGTCAGCGGAACCGCGTTGCAACCGATGGCTGCGCCGCCGTCGGTAAACGTCACCGTGCCGGTGGGCGTGCTGCCTGCCACGCTGGCCGTGAATGTCACCGAGTTCCCGACGATCGACGGATTGGTGGAGCTGCTCACGGTCGTCGTGGTGACCACCGCGCCGCCGCCGCCCGACATGACCTGGGCCAGAGAGCCGCTTGACGCCGCGTTCGCGGCATTGCCGCCATAGCTGGCAACGATCGTGTGGCTGCCTGCCGCAAGCGTCGAGGTGCTGCATGCCGCCGATCCGGTGTTGCCGCTCACCGCGAGCGCAATCGATGTGCAGTTGGCAATGGCTGCGCCGTTGTCGGTGAAGCTTACGGTGCCGGACGGCGCCGTGCCGTTGACCGTGGCGATGAACGTCACGGCGGAGCCGACCGCCGCGGGATTGGCCGAGCTGACCACCGCTGTCGTCGATGCGGCCGGGCCGCCACCGCCGCCGCCGCCGCTGCCGATGTCGATCGCGTCGGCAAAGACCTGGTAGGCGATGCCCTCGTATGCGAACCACGGCCACGTCGCCTTGACGTAGTCGCGATCGGTGGCGCTGGTCGTGTAGAAGTGCGCGCCGGTCATCCGGTTGTAGAACCGGTAGAGGTCCTGGCTGCCGGAGACCGGCGAGACCATCGCGTAATAGGCCGATCCCTCATAGTTGAAGACCGGGTAGTTCTGAAGCACGTAGTCCTTGTCGGACTGCGAGATCGTATAGAAGTGAGTGTTCGTCGACCGGTTGTAGAAACGAAAGACCGGCTGGCTGCCGGTGACCTGGTTCTTGAAGGCATAGAACGCCACGCCTTCGTACGCGAACGACGGATAGAGGCGGATGATGTTGTCGCGCTCCGCGACTTCTATCGTGTAGAAGTGCGTGCCGGTGTTCGTGTTGTAGAAGCGGAAGACCGGAGCGGCCTGCTCGGCATGGGCGTCCTGCGCCCCGATGCCGGCGCAAAGACCCAGTCCCATCGCCAGGACGAACGCCATCCGGTTGAGCCAGCCGCGCGCACGCGACGCCACATTCTTCGACTTGCTGAATTCGCCCTGCATCACCAGCCTCCGGCATTTGGACGACGGATGTCGTGGACGGCTCGCTCTTTGATTCACCCTTGCCTCGCGTTGCCAGGCGGTATGGACGTCGGAACGCTCCCCTGTGCCCGGATTATTCATGGTCAACATACGTATTTCAAGCATTTTTTCGATTTGGCGACAAACGGCATCCGGGGTCATTGTTTTATGCGCCTGCCATGTCAAGTATTAACTTTATATCATTGATTGTTATGTATATTTTATTTTTCGCATGTTGGTGTGTTGTCGTGTACGAAACATCTTAATGACGTTTGTATGACCGCCTGCCGTTCTGAAACACGGCGAATCGCCCATGTTGCGGCTGACAATGTGGCCGCATTTCATCACCGAGGGACGATCCATCGCCATCCTGCTGCTTTTATGCCGAAGGAATGAACGGGGGCGATGATGGGCGGCTGCGGCTCAGGCAAGGAAGCCCAAATCCGTTCCGGTGAATGCCTTGAGGTTCGGAAACACCTGCGGCAGCGCGGCCGCGGGGACGCCGAACCATCTGGCCAGCGTGGCGCCGTACTGCTCGACGGCCGTCGTCGGTATCCACTGGCCATCGTCGCCGGCATCGTCCGGACCGCCCATCGCCAGGCTCGGAAAGCGGCCGTAGAACGCGCCGCCGCGCACCGCCCCGCCAAGCACCAGTTGATGGCCGCCCCACGCGTGATCGCTTCCCGCATTCGCGTTGATGCGAAACGTCCGGTTGAAGTCCGAGAGCGTGAACGTGGTCACCTTTTCCGCGACCCCAATGGCCTCCATCGCGCTCTGGAAGGCTGCCAGCGCGGGGCCCATTTCGTTGAATCGCGACGCCTGTTCGCCGAGCTGCGCATTGTGCGTGTCGAACCCGCCCATGGACGTGAAGAAACCATGGCGAGACACGCCCAGCTGCGAACGCGCCGCCACCAGCTTCGCGCACTGGTAGAGCTGGTCGGCCAGGCCGCCGTTCGCGCCCTGGAACGCCGAGTCGATCGCGCTGTATGCGGCATTGAGCGCATCCGAAAGCGCTTCGCTGCTTTTCATCGCAAGCGCCATCACGTCGGCAGCTTTCGCCTGCAGCTGGTGTTCGCGATCGAGCGTGAGGATTCTGCCCATCGCGGCATAGCGAACGCGGCCGGCGTCGCTGTAGCGGTCCCCGGCGAGTCCCAGCGCGCCGTTTTGCGAAAGCGCCACCGGCAGCGACGTGGCGCCGATCGTGTACACGGCATCGCCGGCCAGCGAAACCATGCCGGGAATCGCCAGCGCGGAATTGCCGGCGCCTGTGACGTCGACGATCCGGCCGCCCCACCCGCTCGGCGTCGCCTGTCCGGGAACCAGTCCCTGCCAGGCGGATTGCTGGTCGCTGTGCGAAAAGAGATTGCGGGGACGCGACGTGCCCACGAGGTACTGTGCGCGATTGATCGGTGCGGTCAGCGTGCCGACGTTCGCGACCACCGCGAGCTTTCCCTGCCCGAACAACGGCGCCAGCGATCCGAGATTGGGATGCAATCCGTACCTCGGCAGTCCGGACGGCGTGATCGGCACGAGTTCGTCGCGCCGTAGCGCCGCGCCCGTCGCCGAACCGCGCCCGGCGGCGTAGCTCCCGTAGTCGTCGTAGGGAACGACCATGTTGTTGCTGTCGTTGCCGCCGTAGAGGAATACGCAAACCAGCGCGCGGTAATCGGCGGCCTGGGCAGCCGCGGACGGCACCCAAGCGGCGAGCGACGGGAACAGCGCACCCGCCGAGAGCGCGCCACTCGCGCGCAGCAGGCGGCGGCGATTGAAGTCCACGCGCATCCCGGCCCTCACTTCGCAACCTGAAACTGGAACGACGTCGCCGCGAGGAACACGGCGGTACGCGCGCGCTCGTCCGGATCGTCCGCCGGCAGGGCAGCCACGGCAGTCGTGATTTCCGCCTTGATGCCCAGCGGCATGCCGCCGCCGAACAACCGATCGTTGATCATCGCGACGAGCTTGACCGGGTCCGCGGCAACGCGGGCAAAGGGCGCGAGATCGAGGTGCGTCCCCACGGCATTCGGCACGTCACCGTCGGGACCGTAGCCGCCGTCATAGATCATGTCGTACGCAAAGTTCACCCGGTGCAGCACGGTGTTCGTGTTGTGGATGCCGAACTGGGGAGCGACCACGGACGTACCCGGAATCCGATAGTCCGCCGGGTAGTAGTTGAACACCGTCGGCGAATAGAAGACGTCCTGGCCCATGGCCTTGGCCGCACGTTCCAGGCCCGCGCCGTCGCTTGTCGCGCCCAGTTGCCGCAACAGCGATGTGACGTAGAGCACCGGCTCCTTCAGCATGCCGTAGGTCGCGTCCGCCTTGGCGTCGCCGCGCGCCTCCGCATCGAGCAGGACCGCGCGCAGCACCGCCTTCATGTCGCCGCGCACGCCGCTGCCATTGTTGGCGAAGGCCGCCGCCACCCGCCCGACGTAGGCAGGCGTCGGGTTGCCGGTCACCATTTGCCGGATCAGGTGTTTCGCGAAAAACGGACCCGCATTCGGGTGCATGAAGACGTTGTGGATGGCGGCACGCACATCGGCGTCGGCCGTCTGCCCGGCGGGAAGCGTCGTGCCCTTGAGCAGCACCTTCGCGGATGTGTCGTGATCCGCCGGCACCGGCACCATCGGCTTGGCGAAATAGCGGCGATCGTCCGGGCCGGCGGCCTGCGGCGCGTCGAACGGCGGATAGGTCCATCCCGTGAACACGCGTGCAAACGCCTTGATCTCCGGTTGGCCGTAGCTGGGGATCGGCTGGTTCGCGGCATCGAGGATCGGCGTGCCGTCCGCGTTGAGTTCGTTCACGCCGATGGAAAACAGCTGCATCAGTTCGCGCGCGAAGTTCTCGTTGGGCTCCGTACCTGCCCCGGGATCGGCCTTGGCGTTGTCCACCATGTCGAGGTAGTGACCCATCTGCGGCGAAAGCGTCACCTTCAGCAGCAGGTTCTCGACGTTGCCGAACGCCTCGGCGAACAGCATCTGGTGATAGCGGGCCATCACGTACGCCGCTTCCATGTCCGGGTCCTTCATCGCCGAGACGACGAAGAACTGCGACAGCGACCAGGCCACCCGCTGACGCAGCTGGTCCGGTTGGGTCAGTGCATTCGCGAAGAACTGGTTGCGCATCTTGAACAGCGTCAGCTGATTGAGCGCACAGGCATAGGCGGCGCCCTGCCGGGGGGCACTGAACGAGCAGGCATCGGATTCGTCGAGCGACAGATAGCTGTATGTCGCATCGGGATAGCCGCTGGCCGGCTGTCCGAACTGTTCCTCAAGATACGCGGCCACGCCTATGGCGCCGATCCGGCCCAGCGCGGCCGGCGTAGGTCCGAACGACGTCTGCTGCAGGAACCGGAAGCCATCCGACGACGCCACCACCACCGGCGGCACCGGCACGCCGGCGGCGTCGTACACGTAGAACGCCACGCCTTCGTACTTGAACTGCGGCCACGTCGCAAGGACGTAGTCGCGTTCGGAGGCCTTGTCGGTGTAGAAGTGCGTGCCGGTCGTCGTGTTGAAGAACCGGAACAGCTCGGTCCGCCCGTCCGTGCCTGCCGAAGGCATCGCGTAGTAGGCCGTGCCCTCGAATACGAATTGCGGCCACGTCGCCAGGACGTAGTCGCGATCGGAAGCCTTGTCGGTATAGAAGTGCGCGCGGGTAGCCGAGTTATAGAACCGGAAGACCGGCTGCGCGCCCGCTGCCGGCTGCGCATACGCCGCGAAGGCGGGACCTTCGTAGACGAATTGCGGGCTGCCTGCGATGACCTGGTCGCGCTCCGCGGCGACGATCGTATAGAAGTGGGTTCCCGTCTGTTGGTTGAAGAAGCGAAACACCGGACTCAGCGTCGCCTGCGCGACGACCGCCTGTACCGGCAACAAACTTAGCGCCATTGGAAGGATCCAGCGCCACGGCGTGATGCCGGCATGCACGCGCGAGTGCGGGCGCGACGTCACCGGCAATTCCCGCCAGACGATGCCGGCCGCGCGCCGTGGCACTTGCCCGACCAGGTACTTCTTCGTGTGCCCGACAGCGAAACGCATGGCCCTTCCCCCTCGGGCGGAACGCGCGGCGCGCGTCATGACAAAAGCATAGCACCAAAAATGCCATTGTCATAGCAAACATCCGATCATGGTCGCAAGTGCATGTTTTCATGATCTATTGACTGATTCGTTGCTGGTGCGACGACTTGCGAGCACCCATAAAAAGAAGGGCGCGCTGGCGCACGCCCTGTCCAACACCAACCTGATCGCCCTGCACCCGCCCCATCATGGAGGCGCGGCACGCAGGATCGAATGACTTCAGCCGCCGCGCTGCATGTGCTCGCGCATCCTGGCGCCAAAGGACTCCATGCGCGCCATCTGCTTCGACATTGCATCGCGCACGACCGCCTTTTGCTCGGGCGAGAACGTGGCGTAGAGCTGAAGCCACTGCGTGCGCACCTTCTGGCGCAGCGACAGATTGGTCGCATGGATGCCGTCAGCCAACGCCGCCATCGCCGCCAGGTCCGGCTCCGGCTTGGCGAGTTCGGCCGACATGGCGTCGTGAAGCTTCAGGCCGTTCGCGCGTGCCGCGTCGTGGGCCGCCCGGGTCTGCGCCACGGCGTTGTCCCACGACAGTTGCTGCGACGTGTTGAGCGCCAGCTGAGACTTGACGCCGAGCAACACGTGCTCGATTTCCATGCCGCCGCGCGGACCGTGCGGCCCGCCGGGACCACCCATCGGCTGCGCCACGGCAACCATGCCCGTGAGCCCGAGTAAAGTTGCCGCCGCGAGCGCGACGAGGTTCGATGTGCGATGTTTCTTCATGTTCATTCCTCTATCAACGTTTTCCTGCCGGGGTTGCCCGTCGCCACCACCCGTTCCGATGTGCCCGACCGAGAGTGCGTCGATGGTGGTTGCGTCGTTGGCCAAGTTTCGATTGACATTGTCCCACCGCGGTTCCCGGCACTTCGGGTCTATTGCAACCGGAGGTTACGCACCGGCCGCCGACGTTACAATTGCTTACCAGGCGGTTGCGCCCCGAAGCGTGTTCGACCGCTCTAATGTCACCCATGGCCACCAAGAACGCACCCGCGAAGATTCTGGTCGTCGACGACGACGTACGACTGCGCGACCTGCTCACCCGTTACCTCGGCGAACAGGGATTCCAGGTGTCGGCGCTCGCCGACGCGCGAGACCTGGACAAGAAACTGCAGCGTGATCCGCCGCATCTCGTCGTGCTGGACCTGATGCTGCCCGGCGAAGACGGACTGTCCGTATGCCGGCGCCTGCGCGGCGCGGGAGAAGCGGTCCCGATCATCATGCTCACGGCGAAAGGCGAGGACATCGACCGCATCGTGGGGCTCGAGATGGGCGCCGACGACTACCTGCCCAAGCCATTCAATCCGCGGGAACTGGTGGCGCGGATTCACGCCGTGCTGCGCCGCCAGCTCGACCGCATCGCCCCCGGCGCGCCGGGCAGCGAGGGCAGCGTGCCCTTCGGACCCTATGCGCTCGACCTGTCGGCGCGCGCGCTGCTGCGCGATGGCAAGAGCATTTCGCTGACCACCGGCGAGTTTTCGGTGCTGAAGGTTTTCGCGCAGCACCCGCGGCAGCCGCTGGCGCGCGAGAAGCTGATGATGCTGGCGCGCGGGCGCGACCACGAGGTATTCGACCGCGCCATCGACGTCCAGGTCTCGCGATTGCGCAAGCTGATCGAGCCGGACCCGGCCAACCCGCGTTTCATCCAGACAGTCTGGGGTTTCGGCTATGTCTACGTCCCGGACCTCGCGCCGGCAGTCGACGACGAAAAATCCGCCGCGAACGGTGGCGACGGCAACGAAAGCACTCGGTGACGCTTCTTCCGCGTTCGCTTTTCGGTCGGCTGGTACTGCTGCTGATCGCGGTCGTCGCATTGGCCGCGCTCACCAGCATCGTCATGTTCCGGCACGACCGCGCCGAACTCCTGGTCCGTCAGTTCAGCGACACCAAGATCGCGCAACTCCAGGCGCTGCGCGCCGCGCTGGAAAGCGCCGATGGGCCGAACCGGCGGGAGACGCTGCAGCGCCTCAACCGCGAATACCAGGTACGCATCGTCCCCGAGCACGAGCGCCCAAACGTCGGTCAGCCGGCCATGGGCCCGATGTTCGGCGATCTCGAGGAACGGCTGCGCGAAAAGCTTGGCCCGGAAACGGCGGTGCGGGTGGCACCCCGGCTCAACCTGATGGTGGTGCGGGTGCAGGCCGGGGACGAAGGCTATTGGATCGGCTTCCCCATGACGGATCGGCCGCAGGCCGAGGACATTCCGTCGCGGGCGCTGACATGGACGCTGGTGGTGCTGGTGCTGCTGCTTGCCGCGGCCTATGTATTTGCGCGCTTCCTCGCCCGGCCGCTCCGTGAACTGACCAGCGCTGTGGAGCGGGTCGGACGGGGCGAGACCCCGCCGCCGCTGCCGGAATCCGGGCCATCGGAAATCGCGGCGGTCAACCGCGGCTTCAACGCGATGATGGGGAGCCTGCGCCAGATCGAACGCGATCGCGCCGTGCTGCTGGCGGGCGTTTCCCACGACCTGCGCACCCCGCTTGCGCGCATGCGTCTCGGCGTCGAAATGGGAACGCGCGACGAAGCCACGCGCGCGGGCATGGTCGCCGACATCGAGGAGATGGACCGGATCATCGGCCAGTTCCTCGATTTCGCGCGTGACGAAGCCGGCGTGGCGCTCGAGCCTGAGGATCTCAACGCCATCGTCGCCGCCGCCGTCGAACGCTACCGGCAAGCCGGGCGGCCCGTGTCGTTTGTGCCCGGCGACATTCCCCAGCTTCCGCTCAGGCCGACCGCAATCTCCCGCCTGGTCGCGAACCTCGTCGACAACGCACTTGCGTACGGCGCGCCGCCGGTGGAAGTGCGCACCTCACGCTCGGGAAACGAGGTGTGGCTCGACGTGTCGGACCGTGGTCCGGGCATTCCGCCGGAGCAGGTGGAACGACTGAAGCAGCCTTTCACCCGCGCGTCATTCGCGCGGGCGCGCGAAGACGGGGCGGCTGGCGCCGGATTGGGCCTCGCGATCGTCGATCGCATCGCGCGAAACCACGGCGGGACATTCGACCTTTCGCCGCGTGACGGCGGCGGAACGGTCGCACGTGTGGCACTTCCGGTTTCCGGCCAGGCCGTCCATCGCTAGGGACCCGCGTTACGGTCGCGCATACGCAGCAGCACGCAGGCCTGCGCGGCGATGCCCTCCTCCCGGCCCGCAAAGCCCAGGCGCTCGGTTGTGGTGGCCTTGACCGAGATCTGCGAAACGTCGCAATCGAGGTCGCCTGCCAGGTTGGCGCGCATTGCGGCGACATGAGGCGCGATCCTGGGCTCTTGCGCGATCACGGTCGCGTCGACGTTGCCGATTTCCCAGCCGGCGTCGAATGCCAGAGCAAACACATGCCGCAGCAGCATCCTGCTGTCGGCGCCTCGCCACCGCGAATCGGTGTCCGGAAAGTGCTTGCCGATATCGCCGAGCGCGAGCGCGCCAAGGATCGCGTCCGCGATCGCGTGCAGCAGAACATCCGCGTCGGAATGGCCGGCGAGTCCGCGGTCGTGGGGGATGGTCACGCCCCCCAGGATCAGCGCGCGCCCTGCCGCCAGCGCATGCACATCGAAACCATTGCCTATTCGCATCGTCATGATGGGTTCGCCTCGGATGCCTGTGCCGAGAGTATCGCAGCCGCGAGTTTCAAGTCATCAGGGAATGTGACTTTGAGGTTGGCGCCGCTGCCGCGGACCAAACGTGGCGAAAGGCCGAGCGCTTCCACCGCCTGCGCCTCGTCGGTGCAATGGCGCGCGCCCGCCTGCCCCAGCGCGCGGGACAGCACACCATAGCGGAACATCTGGGGCGTCTGCGCCTGCCACAATTGCGCGCGATCCTCGGTGCGAAGCACGCGCGGGGCGTCGGCGTTGTCGTCGCTGCGCTTCAATGTATCGGCGACCGGCACCGCAAGCAGGCCGCCTACGGCGTCATGCTCCAATTGAGCGACCAGGCACTGCAGCGCGTCGCGCGGCACGCACGGCCGCGCCGCGTCGTGCACCAGGATCCAGTCGTCGTCCCGGCACCGCGCCGCCATCGCGAGCAGCCCATTGCGCACGGTCTCGCTGCGTGCTGCGCCACCGCAGCGCAATACGGATACTCCGGCGCGGGCACCGATCATCCGGTCGTAATGCATGTCGTCGGCAGCAACCACGACGTCCATGCCATCGGGTTGCAGGCCGTGCGACAGGCCGTCGAGCGTGTGCGCAAGCAGCGGACGTCCCAGCAACGGCGCGTACTGCTTGGGAGTGGCTCCGCCGAAGCGCGAGCCTCCACCCGCGGCCGGCACGAGCACCCACAGCCTCGGCACCGCGCCGCTGCGGATGTTCAAGGCAGCCTCGTCAATGTTGGGGGAAGCAACAGGCCGTCGTTGCCGGGTCCGGCGCAATTCATATCAATCGCGCGATGCGCTCCTCGTCGAGGGACCGGAACCCCATCCGTTCATAGAAGCGCCACGCGCCGGCGTTGCCGCGATGGCACCCGCAGTCGATGCGCGTGACGCCTCGGTCGCGCAAATGCACGGCCAGCGCATCCAGCATGCGGCGGCCTATCCCGCGTCCGCGCCAGTCTTCGTGGATCGAGACATCGTCGAGCTTGGCCACCAGCGTCCCGCGCGACGTCGAAATGGCGTAGCAGACGACGCAGGCGCCGACGGTCAGGAATGATCCGGCCTCCGCCACTTGCGCGAGCCAGACGAATCCCAGTTCCGCCCGCGCAAGGAACAGGTCGAGCGCCCTTTCGAGCGCCGGCGCGCCGCTGTCGCCGTAGACAGCGGCGGACGCGCGATAATGCTCGTCATCGCTCAGGAACGCGCCGAGCAGCGTCATCGCGCCGTTGCGCGTCGCCGCGCTCATCGGTTCGCAGCGCAGGGCGGGAATCTCGGTCATGCCCCGACGACCAGCGGCTCCAGCGCCGCGCGAACGCGCGCGGGAATGGCAGTCGGGCGCTGCGTCGAGCGCTCGACCCACACGTGGACGAAGCGTCCCGTTGCCGCGGCCACGTCGTCGCCGCGGCGGAACAGCGCGATCTCGTACCGGACGGAAGAGTTGCCGAGGCGCGCGACGCGCATCCCCGCATCGATCGTCTCCGGAAACGAGAGCGGCAGGTAGAACCGGCACGCGGTCTCCGCGACCACGCCGATGGCCGGCGCCCGGTGGATGTCGAGCCCGCCGACGCGGACCAGGTGCTCGTTCACGAGCGTGTCGAAGTACGAGTAGTAGGTGACGTTGTTCACGTGGCCATAGTTGTCGTTGTCCATCCACCGCGTCGGGATGGCCAGGAAGTGACGGTAATCGCCGCGAACACGGCTTTGCTCCGCTGTCGTCGCCGCAGACATCACGAATTGCGGGCGGGATTCATCATGCGATTGTCCAGCAGCTCGATCCAGTGCCTGACCGGCGTCCGCGTGCCCGATTCGAGGTGCGTCATGCAGCCGATGTTCGCGGTCGCGATCACGTTCGGCCGCGAGGCCTCCAGCGCCTTGAGCTTGTTGACCTTGAGCTCGCCGGAAATCTTTGGCTGCAGGACCGAATACGCGCCGGCGGAGCCGCAGCAGGTATGGGCATCCGCAACCGGCAGCAGCGAGTGCCCCAGCGCCTGCAGTATCTCCTCCACCTGGCCCTTGATCTTCATGCCATGGGTGAGCGTGCACGGAGAGTGGAAGGCCACGCGCTGCGGACCCTGGTCCATGGCGACCAGCGGTGCGATCCGGCGCCATTCGGCTGTGACGATCTCGATCGGATCCCGCGCCAGTCCGCCGATCCTCGCGGCCTTGGCGGCATAGGCGGGGTCGTGCGCCATGAAATGGCCATAGTCCTTGACCATCACGCCGCAGCCGGTCGCAGTCACGACGATGGCCTCGGCCCCCTGCTCGACGTGCGGCCACCACGCGTCGATGTTGCGGCGAACGATGACGCGCGCTTCGCCGTCCGCGCTCAGGTGATGCGACAGCGCGCCGCAGCAGCCGCCGCCTCCAGCGCGGATGGCCGACATGCCGATGCGATCGAGCACGCGCGCCATCGCCGCATCGATGTTCGGCTTCAGCGCCGGCTGCACGCAGCCTTGCAGCACGAGCACCTTCCGTGGGTGCCGGGGCGCAGGCCACGCGCCGGCACGCTGGGTCGTCGGAATCCGGTCGCCCAGCTCGCGCGGCAGCAGCCCCTTGATCATTCGCGCCGACGCAATCGCGGTGGCGAACAACGAACCTGACATGAGGGCGCGACGCATTCCCCACCGCTGCGCCGCCTCCGCCGGCGTGCGCCCCACCTTGCGCTCGACGATCGCGCGGCCGATGTCGAGGAGGCGGCCGTACTGAACGCCGGAAGGACAGGTGGTTTCGCAATTGCGGCAGGTCAGGCAACGGTCCAGGTGAAGCTGCGTCTTCTGCGTGACTTCGCTTCCCTCGAGCACCTGCTTGATGAGATAGATCCTGCCGCGCGGTCCGTCGAGTTCGTCGCCGAGCAGCTGGTAGGTCGGGCAGGTCGCAGTGCAGAATCCGCAATGCACGCACGACCGGAGTATCGCATCGGCTTCGCGGCCTTCCGTCGTGTCGCGGAACTCGGGCGTGAGGTTGGTCTGCATGCGCTTAGGATCAGAATTCCGGATAGAGCCGGCCGCGATTCAGGATACCGCGTGGATCGAAAGCAGCCTTCAGCCGCCGGTGGATCGACTGCAGCGCACCCGAAAGCGGATGGAACACGCCGGCGCTCTTGTCCGTTGCGCGGAACAGCGTGGCATGGCCGCCGTTCGCAGCGGCCCACAGGCGCACGCGCTGCGCGTCGGTGCGGTCGCCCGCGGCAAGCCATCGCAGGCCTCCTCCCCACTCCAGCAATTGCTCGCCGCCCAGGTCGGTGTAAGGGGCCGTCGACTTGACCGACAGCCGCCACAACGGCACGTCGGCGGCGCGCGCGCCGGCGAAGAACAGATGCGACTGGTCACGCAGCCCCGACCAGTATCCGCCGGCATCGGACACGCGTTCGCCTCCGAGTCTTGCCGTCGCGGCCGACACGGCGGGCTGCGCGCCCGACAGGCGAATGCGCAGGCGACCATGATGGAAGCAGGTGGCCGAGATCGGAAGCGGCTGCGACCCCCATTCGTTCACCATGCGTATGGCCTCGTCCGCCGAACACTCGAAGCCCAGCGTGGCCTCGGCCTTGGGCAACGGCAGGCACTTGAGCGACACTTCGGTGATGACGCCCAGCGTGCCCATGGCGCCGGTCATCAGCCGCGCGACGTCGAAACCCGCGACGTTCTTCATCACCCGACCACCGAACGTCAGATCCTGCCCGGTGCCATCGAGGACGCGCACGCCGAGGACGAGATCCCGCGCCGCGCCCGCGTAGGGGCGCCGCGGACCGGACAGACCGGCGGCGATTGCGCCACCCAGCGTCGATCCGTCGCCGAAGTGAGGCGGTTCGAAAGCAAGCATCTGGCCCCTGGCGCGCATAGCGCTTTCGATTGCCGCCAGCGACGTGCCGGCGCGCGCCGTGATGACCAGTTCGGTCGGCTGGTATTCGACGATGCCCGCGTAGACCTGGGTGTCGAGGATGGCCCCCAGCGGCAACCCGCCGAGGAAATCCTTGGTGCCGCCGCCGCGGATGCGAAGGGGCGTGGATTCCTCCGCCGCCTTGCGAATGCGCGCCTGCAGTCCTTCGAGCGCCGGGTCCATCGGCTGAGTCAACGCCGGTCCCTCGCCGCGAGCTTGTCGCGATAGAGAATGCGAGGCTCGTCCGCTTCGATGACTTCCCTTTCCGCCAGCGCGGCGGCCTCCCACTCGCGCACAAAGGGGTGCTCGAGGAGCGCCTGAAGATAGGTACCGGCGACGCCGACGGGCTGCACGTCGTAGGTCCGGAAGCGAAAGGCAACGGGCGCGTAGAACACGTCGGCAAGGGAGAACGCGCCGCAAAGATACCTGCCTGCGGCGCCATGGCGCGCGCGCGACTCGGTCCAGATTTCCTCCACGCGCGCAATGTTCGCAATCAGCGCGTCGGACCACGGGCGGACGTCCAGGCGCTCGCGAATGCACATCGTCATGTCGTTGCGCAACGCGCCGAATCCGGAATGCATTTCGGCCGCGATCGATCGCGCCCACGCCCGGGCCACGGCATCGGCGGGCCACATGCCGGGATGCCGTTCGGCCAGGTACTCGCTGATCGCCAGCGAATCCCACACGTGAACGGCGCCGTCGTGCAGCGAAGGGACCAGTGCCGTCGGCGAGAAGGCGCGGTTGTCGGGGTTGTAGGTGCCGCGCAACTGGATCACGACTTCGCGAAACGGCGCGCCGGAAAGCTTGGTCGCAAGCCAGCCGCGCAACGACCACGACGAATAGTTCCGATTGCCGATGTAGAGCGTATACATGTCAGTATTCGAGGGTCGCCCCGAGGTTCGGACCGCGCCACCCCGGGGGCAGCGAGCGTCGTTGATGTTTCATCCTACGGAGGAACCGTCTTGCCGGGATTCATGATGTTGCGTGGGTCGAGGGCGCGCTTGATCGCCTGCATGAGCTCGACTGCCTCTCCATGCTCGACCACCAGTGCCTCGAGCTTGTGCACGCCGATGCCATGCTCGCCCGTGCACGTCCCGCCCATCGCGATGGCGCGCATGCTGACGCGCCTGGCCAGGTCTTCCGCCTTGGCCCGCTGATCCGGCGCCTTCGGGTCGAACAGAACCGTCAGGTGAAAATTGCCGTCGCCCACGTGTCCGACGATGGGCGCGACCAATCCCGTCGCATCGGCGTCGGACTTGGCTTCCATCACGCAATCGGCAAGGCGAGAGATCGGCACGCACGCGTCGGTGGCAAAGGCTTCCATGCCGGGGTAGCAGGCCTTGGACGCATAGTAGGCGGAGTGCCGCGCCTTCCACAGGCGATTGCGGTCTTCGGACCGGGTCGCCCACTCGAAGGCGCTGCCGCCGTGCTCGGCGGCAATCGACTGCATCATTTCCGCCTGCTCCCGCACACCCGCTTCCGACCCGTGGAATTCGAAGAACAGCGTCGGCGCCGGCTTGAATCCCTCGAGCTTCGAATAGCGGATGCAAACGTCCATCTGCACCTCGTCCAGCAGTTCGATGCGCGCGACCGGGATGCCGACCTGCATCGCGACGATCACCGTATCGACGGCCGACTTGAGATCGGGGAACTGGCAGACAGCGGCGCTGATGGCTTCGGGGATTCCGTACAGACGAAGCTGGATCTCGGTGATGATTCCCAGCGTGCCTTCGCTGCCCACGAAAAGGCGCGTGAGGTCGTAGCCAGCGCTCGATTTGCGCGCGCGGCCGCCGGTGCGGATGATGCGCCCATCCGGCGTGATCACGGTGAGACCGAGCACGTTCTCGCGCATCGTGCCGTAGCGCACGGCGTTGGTGCCCGACGCCCGCGTAGACGCCATGCCGCCGATGGTCGCGTTCGCGCCCGGATCGATCGGGAAGAACAATCCCGTTCCCTTCAATTCCGCGTTGACCTGCTCGCGGGTCACGCCCGCCTGCACGCGGCAATCGAGGTCCTGCGCATTCACCTCCAGCATGTGATTCATTTGCGAGAAGTCGATGCACACGCCTCCATACAATGCGGCCACATGGCCTTCCAGCGACGTGCCGATGCCGAACGCGATGACCGGCACGCGGGCAGCGTGGCAAAGGCGCACGATCGCGGCCACCTCCTCGTTCGTATGCGGGTACACGACGACGTCCGGCATCGCCACATCGGCCATGCCTTCGCCGTGTCCGTGCTGTTCTCGTATGGCGGCACTGGTGACCGCGCGATCGGCAAAGTCCGTGGTCAACCGGCCGACGATGCCGGCAACGTCGGCGTCCGTCGGTCGAGCGCGCAAATCCGTCTGTATATTCATCCTCGGCCTCGACTCGTTGCTGCGCTGATCTGCATTCCTGCCGCCCTGTTCAGAAACGCGGAATGTCCGGATGCGGGACCTGTCCGCCGTGCACGTGCTTCCTGCCGAATTCACCGCACCGCGCAAGCGTGGGCACCGCCTTGCCCGGATTGAGCAGGCCCTCGGCATCGAAGGCGCGCTTGACCGCATGGAAACTCTCTAGCTCGCCGGGCGCGAACTGAATGCACATCGACGACAATTTTTCCACGCCGACGCCATGTTCCCCGGTGATGGTGCCGCCCATCTCGATGCACAGCTGCAGGATGCGATCGCCGAACTCGATTGTTTTCTCCGACTCGCCCGGCTTGTTGGCGTCGAAGAGAATGAGCGGATGCAGGTTGCCGTCGCCGGCATGGAACACGTTGGCGCAGGTGAGTCCGAATTCCTTCGACCACGCGGCGATCTCACGCAACACCCGCGGCAGCGCCCCTCGCGGAATCGTGCCGTCGATGCAGTAGTAGTCCGGAGAAATGCGCCCGACCGCCGGAAACGCCGCCTTGCGTCCCGACCAGAAAAGCAGCCGCTGGGACTCGTCCTTCGAAACCCGGATTTCCGTGGCGCCGGCATCGGTAAGCAGGCGTCCGATTTCCGCGATCTCGGCCGCCACCTCCTCGTGCGTGCCGTCGGACTCCACAAGCAGCACCGCCGCGGCATCCAGCGGATAGTCGGCATGGACGTATTGCTCGACAGCGCGCGTGGCCGGCTGATCCATCATCTCCAGGCCGGCGGGAATGATGCCCGCGCCGATGATCGCGCCCACCGCGGCGCCGGCTTGCTCGACATCCGCGAACGCGGCCAGCGCCACCTGCGCAAGTTGCGGCTTGGGACAGAGCTTGACCGTGATCTCGGTGATGACCGCCAGCAGACCTTCGCTGCCGGTGACCAGCGCCAGCAGGTCGTAGCCGGCGCTGTCCTGCGCCTCGCCGCCGAACTCCACGACTTCGCCCGTGATGAGCACGCCGCGCACGCGGCGAAGATTGTGCACGGTGAGTCCGTATTTCAGGCAATGGACGCCGCCGGCGTTTTCGGCGACGTTGCCGCCGATCGAGCACGCGATCTGGGACGACGGATCCGGCGCGTAGTAGAGCCCGTGCGCGGCGGCCGCCTCGGAAATGGCGAGATTGCGAACTCCGGGCTGTACCGTCGCGGTGCGCGCCAGCGGATCGATGGACAGGATCCGCTTCAACTTGGCCAGCGACAGCACCACGCCGCGCGGATCGGGCAGCGCGCCACCCGACAGGCTGGTACCCGCGCCGCGGGCCACCACCGGAATGCGCGCCTCGAAGCACGCTTTCAGCAAGGCAACGACCTGCGCTTCGTTTTCCGGAAGCAGCACCGCCGCCGGCTGCTCCCGGAAAAGCGTGAGCCCGTCGCATTCGTACGGCCGCGTGTCCTCGGCGGACGTCAATAGCGAATTCGGCGGCACGATCGCCGCAAGTCGCGCGTGGACGTTCTGGTCGAGCATTGAAGCGATGCCTGCTTGGGGGCCATGGTTCCCGACGGAGGAAGCAATCCGTCGGAGGTGACCGATTATTTCACAAAGCCGGACTTCAGGGCTTGGCCCGCCCCGGACGGAGGGACGGGTGGCCGTCAGCGGCGTTTCGCGTCGAATTCGCCATTGATCATGGGCCGTCCGGCGGCGGTATGATGCCCGTGGCCCAAGCAGCGTCCCGAACGAATCTCCATCGGGCGCGCGCCAGAGGAACCCTGGAAAATGCAGGTGGACGTGATCCAGTTCGATTCAGATTCAGCATCCGGACCCTGGCAATCCGGCAACGGACGGTGGGCGTGATGCCGTCACCCGCGGCCGGATCGCGTCCGCTCGCCGGCGTTTCGGTCGTGGAACTCGGCGCGCTGATCGCCGGACCGTTCTGCACCAAGTTGCTGGCCGAATTCGGCGCCGACGTCGTAAAGCTCGAGCCACCCGGCGTCGGCGACCCGCTGCGGAAATGGCGGCACATGAAGGACGGCACGTCGCTGTGGTGGCACGTCCAGTCGCGCAACAAGAAATCGGTCGCCGTAGATCTGCGGCAGCGAGAGGGACAGGCCGTGGCCCGCGCGCTGATGGAGCGGGCCGACATCGTGGTGGAGAACTTTCGCCCGGGCACGCTCGAGGCATGGGGCATGGGCTTCGACACGTTCGCGACCTCCAACCCCGGACTCATCATGGTCCGCATTTCCGGTTACGGACAGACCGGACCGTACCGCGAGCGCCCGGGCTTCGGTGTGATTGGCGAGGCGATGGGTGGATTGCGCCACGTGACCGGCACGCCTGACCGTCCCCCTTCGCGCACCGGCATTTCGATCGGCGACACGCTGTCCGCACTGTACGGGGTCATCGGTGCGATGATGGCGCTCGAGCAGCGCCGAAAGTCCGGCCGCGGCCAGGTCGTCGACGTTGCGTTGTACGAATCGGTGTTCTCGGTGATGGAGTCGATGCTGCCGGAATTCGACGCATTCGGCATTGTGCGCGAGCGGACCGGATCCATCCTGCCGGGCATCGCCCCGACGTCGGCGTACCGCTGCAGCGACGGCAGCTACGTGTTGATCGCGGGCAACGGCGACTCCATTTTCAGACGGTTGGCGCTGGCCATGGACCGCGCCGATCTGGCGGGCGATCCGACCCTTGCGCACAACGATGGCCGCGCGGCGCGTCAGGCCTGGCTCGACAACGAGATCGAAGCGTGGACGTCGGCGCGCGCGCCCGGGGTCGTGCTCGCCGCGATGGAAGAGGCCGACGTTCCGGCGTCGAAGATCTACACCGTGGCCGACATCGCGGCCGATCCGCATTTCGCCGCGCGCCAGATGATCCGCGAGATCACGCTGCGCGACGGCTCCCGTTTGAAAGTGCCGGGTGTCGTGCCGAAACTGTCGGCGACTCCCGGCGACTTCGACGCCGGAGGACCGGCGTTGGGGGAGCATACTGACGCCGTCTTGCGCACGCTGGGTTACGACGATGCGCGCATTGCCAGGCTGCGGGCGGCAGGCGTGGTCGCCTAGGCCCGGCCCGACGAGCCGGATTCATCGACCGACAAACGAGTGACGGGAGATTCTCCATGACCGAAACGGAACAGCGCGCGATCCTGACCATCGCCATGATGGCCGCTCTTGCAGACGGGATGGACGACCCGCGCGAGCGCGCCGCGATCGAAAAGCTGGCCGCGACGATGGGCGGAGTCGGACTGAACGCGGCGTCGATTCAACAGGACCTGAGGTCGGGCAAGTCCGATCTGGCGCAAGTGGTCTTGCCGCTGGCGACGCCGCAAACGCGCCAGTTCGCCTACGAAGTGGCCGTCGGCGTTGCCCACGCGGACGGCGCCACATCCCCGAAGGAAAGCGCATTCCTGGCCGATCTTGCGTCCGCGCTCGGCATCGCGACGCCGGCAGCGCAAGCCTATGTCCAGACGGCCAACGCCATCGTGACCGTGCCGGTGGCCGACACGGCGCCGCCTGCCGCCGGCCGCCCGAATCCCGACGCGGCGGCACTCGAGCAGCAAATTGTCAACGCCGCGATCACCAATGCGGCGCTCGAATTGTTGCCGGAGTCGCTGGCGTCGATGGCCATCATCCCGCTGCAGATGAAGCTCGTCTATCGCATCGGACAGGCCTACGGCTACCAACTCGACGGCAGCAGCGTCAAGGACTTCCTGGCCACACTGGGCGTCGGGCTGACGGCACAGTACCTGGAGCAATTCGGCCGCAAGCTGCTGGGCGGATTGCTCGGCGGCATCGCCGGAGGCATCGGCCGCTCCATCGGCAACCAGGCGGCCAGTTCCGGAATGGCATTCGCGTCGACCTGGGCATTGGGACAGGTCGCCGTCCAGTACTACTCAGGCGGCCGGTCGCTCGACGCCGACAGGCTGCGCGCGGCCTTCGGGCCGATGGTGGCCCAGGCGCGCGAACTCGGCACCCGCTACGCCGGCCAGATCCAGCAGCGCGCGCAGTCGATCGACATCAAGAACCTGCCGGCGCTGATCGGCCGGGCATGAGGCCGGTGACCGGACACCCCCGGTCACACGCAGCGCCCCCCGTCCACTTCGAGGCACGCGCCGGTGACGAACGACGCCTCGTCCGAAGCGAAGAACACGGCCGCCGTCGCCACATCGGAAGGCTGCGACAGGCGGCCCAGCGGAATGGACGCGACGAACTGCGCCCGGCGTTCGGGTGTGTCCTGTCCCATGAAGTCCACCAGCATCGCCGTCTCGCCCGCAACGGGATTGATGACGTTCACCCTGATGTTGTCCCGCGCCAGCTCCACGGCCATCGAGCGGCTCGTCACGATCGCCGCACCCTTGCTGCCGTTGTACCAGGTCAGTCCGGGTCGCGGCCGCACGCCGGCGGTCGACGCGATGGTGATGAACACGCCATTTTTTTGCGCGCGAAAGTGCGGGACCGCATGGCGCGCGGTCAGGAACAGGCTCTTCACGTTGACCTGGTAGATCCGGTCGAACTGTTCCTCGGAGACGTCGAGCATCGGCTGGTTCTTGTGCGTCGTGCCCGCATTGTTGACCACGATGTCGAGGCCGCCAAAGGCCTTGAGCGCGAATTCCACGAGGTGCTTCACATCCGCATCCTTTGCGACGTCGCCCGCGCAAAACTGGGCATGGCCGCCGGACCCGACGATGTCCGCGACGGTGTGCTCGCCATTTTCGACGTTGAGGTCGTTGACGACCACCTTGGCGCCTTCTGCGGCAAAGCGTTGGGCGATGCCGCGCCCGAATCCGGAACCCGCGCCGGTCACGATCGCGATCTTGTTGGGGAGCCGCATGTCCTATCCGTGTCTGAGTACGACGGTCTTGAGCGTGGTGAAGCCAAGCAGGGCCTCGAAGCCCTTTTCCCGGCCGTACCCCGAATGCTTGACGCCCCCGAACGGCAGCTCGACGCCGCCGCCCGCACCGTAGTTGTTGATGAACACCTGACCGCTTGCGACGGCCCGCGCCATGCGCAACTGCCGGCCGCCGTTCTGCGTCCAGACTCCGGCGACCAGCCCGAAGTCGGTGGCATTGGCCAGGCGGATCGCGTCGGCCTCGTCGGCAAAGGACATCGCGGCAAGGACTGGACCGAAGACCTCGTCGCAGGCGAGCCGGTTGCCGGACGGAACGTCGCGCAATAGTGTCGGCGCCGCGTAGAAACCGCCGGAAGGCGCGTCGGCGACGATCGTTCCCTGCGCGACGATCGCGATGCGATCGTTCGCCGCATTCGCCAGGAACGCGCGAACGCGCTGAAGCTGCGAGCCGCGGATCAACGGTCCGCAATCGAGGTCGGCCAATGCGGGACCGGCCCTGAGCGCCGCAAACCGCTCGCCCAATCGCGCCAGCACTTCCTCGTAACGCGATTGCTCGACGAGCAAACGGCTGCCCGCCGAACAGGTCTGGCCGGCGTTCTGGACTATGGCGTTGACCAATGCGGGCAGCGCGGCGTCGAGATCGGCATCCGCGAACACGATCTGCGGCGACTTGCCGCCCAGTTCAAGCGTGACCGGGCAATGCCGTTGCGCCGCGGTCGCCGCGACCCAGGTGCCCGTCGCAGGCGAGCCGGTGAAGGACACGTGTTGAATGCCCGGATGCTCGACCAGCGCGGCGCCCGCCTCGTTGCCCAGACCCGTCACGATGTTGAGCGCCCCGGCAGGCAGTCCCGCTTCTGCCGCGAGTTCGGCGACGCGCAGCACCGACAGGCAGGCATCTTCCGCCGGCTTGACCACGCACGCGTTGCCGGCCGCGAGCGATCCACCCGCCGAACGTCCGAAAATCTGCAACGGATAGTTCCACGGGATGATGTGGCCGGTCACGCCGTGCGGCTCGCGCCAGGTCAGCACCGTGAAGCCCTCGGGGTAGGGAATGGTCTCGCCATGCAATTTGTCGCAGGCGCCGCCGTAGTATTCGAAGTAGCGGGCGCAGGCCGCGACATCGGCGCGCGCCTGGGTCATGGGCTTGCCGCAATCGCGCGCCTCGGTCAGCGCCAGTTCCTCCGCGCGATCGAGAATCGCTCGCGACAGCTTCCCCAGCAACCGGCCGCGCTCCGCCGGGGAAAGCCTTCCCCACGCGCCATCTCGCGCCCCATGCGCCGCGCGCACGGCCGCGTCGATGTCGGCGGCGTTGCCGCGCGCAATGGCCGCGAACGGCGACCCGTCGGAAGGATCGACCATGGGCAGCTCCGCCCTTCCCTGCGGCGCGTGCCAGCGATTGTTGATGAAATGCTGCGCCGGCGTCGTGATCGCCGGCCAGATCGGCTGCGGTGAATTCATGGCGTCCTCGGGTTCAAAGGACGTTCGTTCCGGCGGGAAATGTCGAGTTCATGACTTCTTCGGGATGAACTTCCACGCAAGCGTATTCTCGTCGGTACGCGGAACATAGGTGATGCCGTCGCGCGTTGCCCACAGGTTGACCTGGAAATGCAGCGGAATGACGCCGGTATCTCCGATCGCCAGTTCGGTCGCCCGCTGCAGATAGGCGGCGCGCTTCACGTCGTCGACTGTCTGCAGTGCGTCCTCGGTGAGCGCATCGACCTTGGAGTTCGAGTAGCGGCCGCGATTGGCGGTGCCGAATCCCTTGTCCTTGTTGTAGGTCATGAGCAGCGCCTTGAGCGACGACGACGCCTCGCCGGTGCCGGTGCTCCACCCCAGGAGCATGAAACTGAACTTCAGGTCGGTCGCCTGCGCGAAATAGGTCGCGGACGGCATGGCGATCACCTTGGTGTCGATGCCGATTCGCGACAGCATTTGCGCGACCGCCTGCGCGATCTTGGCGTCGTTGACGTAGCGATTGTTGGGCGCGTGGACGGTCAGGCCGAAGCCGTCGGGATAGCCCGCGTCCGCCAGCAGCTTCTTCGCCTCCGCCGCATCGAAAGGCTCGACCTTCAGGTTCCTGGTCGAGCCGAAAAGGAAGTCGGGAACGAGCTGCCCGGCCATCACGGCCTCGCCTTCCATCACCTTGTCGACGATCGCCGGTCGATTGAGCGCTTTCGACATGGCGAGGCGCACGCGCGGATCCTTCAGCGGATTGCGATCGAGCGGCTTGCCTGCCTTGTCGGTCACGAACGGCGAGACATCGCGATTGCTGTCCATGTGCAGGTAGATCAGGCGGTCGGCAACCGTGCGGTACATGTTCACGCGCTTGTCGCGGCGCAGGTTGCCGGCGTCGGCGGGCGGCACGCCTTCGATGACCTGCACGTCGCCCGAAAGCAACGCCGCCACGCGCGGCGCATCCTGCGGCAGCAGGCGCAGCGTCACCTTGTCCCACGGCGTCCTGCCGCCCCACCAGGCGTCGTTGCGTGCCAGTTCGATCCGGTCGCCCTTGGCATACCGCACCAGCTTGTACGGTCCCGTCCCGATGGCCGCCTTGCCGGAGTTGAAGTCCTCGGTCGTCGCCTTGGCTGCCGCCTTGGATACGATCACGACCTGCGTCATGTCGGACGGCATCAGCGGATACGGCGTGGCCGTCTTGAAGCGGATGGTGAACGGGTCGACGACGACCATTTCCTTGATCTGCTTGCTGTAGGCGGTGAACGGCGACGGGCTGTTGGGCACGGTCGGCACGCGCTCGATCGATGCCACCACGTCGGCCGCGGTGAAATCGCTGCCGTCATGGAACTTGACGCCCTTGCGCAGCTTGAATTCCCAGGTCAGCGGATCGACGGTTTTCCACTCCGTGGCCAGCGACGGCTCGAGCTGCGACTTTTCGTTGCGCTGGACCAGGGTGCCGAAAATGTGCGCAGCGACGTTGTTGTTGGGCGTGACGTTGTGATAGTGCGGGTCGATCGCCGTGACATCCGTGGCGAGGCCGATCGTCAGGTCCGCCGCCATGACGAATGCGGCCGTCGCGAAGGTCAGTGCGGCCAGCGCAAGATGGCGAAATCCTGTCATCGGTCGAGTCTCCGGGAAGTGAAGGCAAACGCACGCCGCGCGTACCGGCAGTGATGCATCATCCGCGGCGCGCGGGCGGGACTAGTTTAATGCGTTTCCGTTTGTAACAGGCGGGTCCCGGTCGATTCGGCCGTCAACGCCGGCGGCCGACGCTCCGTTGAGGGAAACAGGAGCGCCTTGGGACGCGGTGTCGCGATCCGGGGCTCCACCGGAATAACTCTTCGCAAACACTTCGAGGCTGCCATGAACCGTTCCTTCTTTCGTCGTAGCGTAACGTCCGCCTGCCTCTGCGGCGGCCTGCTGGCCGCGGTGGCATTCACGCCGGTCGCCCATGCGGGCAATGTCGCCTGGGGCGTCAGTGTGGGGGGGCCGGGATTCAGCGTGGTTGCCGGCCAGCCGGCATTCGTCCAGGCGCCCTTCCGTCCGATCGTTCGGCCCTGGGTTCGACCGGCGTTCTGGGCCGCGCCTCGCGCGGTCGTGGTGACGTCCCCGTGGATGGTTGCGCCGGCGCCCGTCGTGCTCGCTCCCCGGCGCGTCGTCGTCGCGCCACGTCCCGTTTTCTTCGTCAATCGCCCGTTCGCGCCGTCGCCGTTCGGCCGCGCCTCTTACTGAACCACCGCCGCCGGGCGGCGCCGCCAGGCGAAGGGCGCCGCCGGCTCAGGCACCCCTGTAACGGATTCGGTACACTGCGCCCGCGTAGTCGTCCGACACCAGCAGCGAGCCGTCCGGCGCCACCAGCACGTCGGCGGGGCGTCCCCACGCGGACTGGCTTTGCGCGTCCAGCCAGCCTTCGGCAAAAATCTCATAGGCCAGCGCCTTCCCCGCGGTGTCGATGCGGACCAGCGTCACGCGATAGCCGATCTTCCGGCTTCGGTTCCACGAGCCGTGCTCGGCGATGAACACCTGGTTTCGGTAGGACAGCGGGAAACTCGAGCCGGTGTAGAACCGCATGCCGAGCGCGGCCACGTGCGGGCCCAGCGCCTGAGCCGGAGGCACGAATTCGCTGCATGCACGGTGACTGCCGAATTCCGGATCGGCTATCGTTCCGCCGTGACAATACGGGTAGCCGAAGTGCTGTCCGGCCCTGCTCACGTGGTTCAGTTCGTCCGGAGGAACGTCGTCGCCCAGGCTGTCGCGACCGTTATCGGTAAACCACAGGTCTCCGTTCCCCGGGTGCCACGCGAAACCTACCGAGTTGCGGACGCCGCGCGCCACGATCTCCCGGCCGCTGCCATCCGGGTTCATGCGGGTGATGATCGTGTAGCGATCCGGATCCGGCTCGCAGATGTTGCACGGCGCGCCCACCGGCACGTAGAGTTTGCCGTCCGGTCCGAACGCGATGAATTTCCTGCCGTGATGACCGTCCGCCGGAAAGGTGTCGGTCACGACCGCGGGCGTCGGCGGGTTGTCGAGGCGGCGCTCGATGTCGTCAAAACGCAGGATCCGGCTCACCGCCGACACGTAGAGCGCGCCGTTGCGAAATGCCACGCCGGCCGGCTCGCGCAGCCCGGAAGCCACGACGCGTAAAGTCGCAGCGCCGTTTTCCGCGAAGGTGAGAGCGTAGACCTTCCCCGCGCCGGTCGAACCGACGAACAGCGTGCCGAGTTCGCCCCAGGTCATGCCTCGGGCATTGGGCACCCGCGCCACGGTCTCGATGACAAATCCCGCCGGCAGCTTGATCCTGTAAAGCGGCAGGTCCGCCTGCGCCCGCGCCTGCATGGCGGGAAACGCCGACAGCGCCGCTTCCAGCATCAGCGCGATTCCCAATTGCGTAGCCTTCGCCATGAGGGAATTCCAAGTCTTTGAAAGCCGCAATTGTCGCGCATTCGTCGACGCATGCCATCCGCGCCCCGCTCGCATGGCCCCCTTTGGAGCGGCAGCGGCGCAGTGCTATCCTGCACCCTTGCCGTTGGTCCCCGGGAATTCCGCCATGAATGCACCTGCAACGCCGGCGCATGTCCGCCCCGATTCCGGACCCGTTCGCGCGGAAGACCTCATTTCGCTCGCGCTGATACGCAAGCTCGTCAGCTTCGACACCACCAGCAGGGAATCGAACCTGGCGCTGATCGAATGGGCGCGCGCGTATTTTTCGCAGCATGGCGTCGCATCCACGCTGACCTTCGACGATGACCGCCGCAAGGCCAACCTGTTCGCGACCATTCCCGCGCGCGACGGCAATGCTACCTCGGGCGGCATCGTGCTTTCGGGCCACACCGACGTGGTTCCCGTCGACGGCCAGCCCTGGGACACCAATCCCTTCGAGGTCGCGCTGGTGGACGACCGCCTTGTAGGACGCGGCGTGACGGACATGAAGAGCTTTTCGGCAGTGGGCCTGGCCTTCGTGCCCGAGTTCGTGCGACGCGGGCTGAAAAGGCCGCTCCACTTTGCGCTGTCCTACGACGAGGAGGTCGGCTGCATCGGCGTGCGGCGGCTTATCGCGGATGTCGTGGCCAAGGGAATTTCACCCGCAGGCTGCATCGTCGGCGAACCGACCGGCATGCAGCTGGTCGTGGCGCACAAGGGCAAGAAGGCATGGAGATGCCGGGTGCGCGGATTCGAGGCGCATTCGTCGCTGACTCCGCGCGGCGTCAACGCGGTCCAGATTGCCTGCGAAATCGTCGCGTGGATCGCCCGGCGCGCGCGCGAGTTCCGCGACGCGGGCCGCCAGGACGGCGCCTACGACATTCCCTACACGACGGTGCACGTAGGCGCGATCCACGGCGGAACCGCGCTCAACATCGTGCCCCGCGACTGCGCCTTCGACTTCGAGATCCGACACCTGCCTTTCGACGATCCCGAGGCATTTTTTGCCGAAGTTTCCGGGTACGCCGGGACTTTTCTTCCGGCAATGCGCGCGGTCGACGCCGACACGTATATCGAATTCGACCATCTGTCGACCCTGCCGGGATTCGACACGCACGAAGGCAGCGAGATCACGGCGCTCGGCGGTGCGTGCAACGGCACGCACGAATTCGGCAAGGTCTCCTTCGGCACGGAGGCATCGCTGTTCCACAATGCCAACGTGCCGACCGTCATCTGCGGTCCGGGCCACATCGCCCAGGCGCATCAGCCCAACGAGTGGGTGACGTTGGACCAGATCGCGCGCTGCGAAGGCTTCATGCGGCGGCTCGCCGACCGGGTCTGCGCGACCTGAACCCGTGGACGCGCGCACCACCATGCCTTCGATCGAAGTCGAATTTCCCGACATCGAGTGCTGGGAATCCGGCAACACGGGCATACCGTTCGTATGGGAATTCTCGTCCGACAGGCCGGGACCGCGCGTCACGATCCAGGCCCTCACGCACGGCAACGAGGTCTGCGGGGCGATTTCCAATGACTGGCTGCTGCACGAGGGGTTCCGGCCGACTCGGGGCACGTTGACGCTGACATTCGCCAACGTCGCCGCCTACCGTACGTTCGACTCCGCGGACCCCTTCACTTCGCGCTGCGTCGACGAGGACTTCAACCGGCTCTGGACCCCGGAGACGCTCGATGGCCCGCGCCAGACCGTCGACCTTGCGCGCGCACGCGCGCTGCGGCCGGTGTACGACGCCACCGAATACCTGCTGGACCTGCACTCGATGACCGATCCTTGCGTCCCGCTGTCGCTGGCAGGGCAGCAGCGAAAGGGACTGGAACTCGCATTTGCGATTGGAATCCCCCAGCACATCATCATCGATGCCGGCCACAAGGCCGGTCGCCGGCTGCGCGACTACGGGCCGTTCGACGATTCGGCGGATCCGCGCAACTCGCTGCTGGTGGAATGCGGACAGCATTGGGAGCGCGCCGCGCCGGAAGTTGCGAAACAGGCGTCGCTGCGCTTCCTGCGCCATTTCGGCATGGTCGATCCCGGCTTTCTCGACCGGCATCTCGATCCGGGACCGTTGCCGGCGCAGCGCGCGATCGAAATCACGCACGTGGTCACCATCGCCACCGACGCGTTCCGGTTCGAGCATCCGGTGGAAGGGCTCGGCGTGATCGCGGACGAAGGCACGCTGCTCGCGCGCGATGGCGAAGTGGAGGTGCGCACACCCTACGCCGACAGCGTGCTGGTCATGCCCACGCGCCGGCCGAAAATGGGCGAGACGGCGGTGCGCATCGGGCGCTACGTCAACTAGATCCTGACGCAGAATCGGCTGAGCTCCGGGATCTTGCCTTGGGGCCAGGTTCGCTCACTGCTTGAGCGCCGCGGCGGCCACCGCGGACCGCGCCGCCTCGACGAGCTCGACGCCTGCCGCGCCGGTCCAGGCAGCAATCGCTGATTTCGCCAGGTCGCGAAGCGTCGCGCGTTGCGGCGGCGACAGCCGCACAATGGTCACTCCTTCCCTGGTCAATTGCGCGAGCGCGGCCTCCTCGCGCGCGAGGGCGTCGCTTTCGCGCGCAGCCTGCAGCGCGGCGGAGCGCACCAGTTCGCGGCGATCTTCGGTCCATGCGTCCCAGGCGACCTTGCGCACTGCGAACACCATGACGTCCGCGAACGCACCCCATCGAGTGATGAATTTCTGACCGGAGGCGGCGGCACGCGTCCCGACAAGGGTGGTGGGCCGGGCGTCCTGCCCGTCCAGCGTCCCCGCGACATAGGCCGCCTGCGCTTCCGCGAACGACATGGACTGCGGCTGCGCACCCAGGGAGAGAAACACTTCGAGCATGGGACGCAGCGGCATCACGCGCACGCGCAGTCCCGCGAAGTCGTCGGGCGCCTCGACCGCGGCCTTGGCGGTGGCAAGCACGTGCTCTCCCAGAGGCGCAATGGCGAGACCGGTCACGCCGGCAGCCTCCATCAGCGCGAACACTTTCTCGCGCAGATCCCTGTCGGCGACGAGCGCCTCCTGTTCGCGAGCATCCGCGGTCAGCCACGGCGTGGCATAGGCCGCGAGAGGCGGGAACTGGGCAGACCACGCAAGGGCCGAGCCGACCGAGAGTTCGGCGAGGCCGTCACGAAGCGCGCCGAACTCCCGCCCCGGGTCGCGCAAGGCCAGCGTCGCGCCGGAATACTGCCTGACTTCAAACGCGCCGCCCGCTCGTTCGTTCACGAGTTGCGCCCAGCGCTCGCCCGCGCGTCCCAGCGGATACGAGGGCGCAATGGCCGTCGACAGCTTGATCTCGGGCACCTTCGCCTCGGCAGCGCGGGACGCCGGCGCCGTGGCGGACAGCACCGCGCCGGCAAGAGCCCACAGCGCGACGGCATTGCACCTCCGGCGGCGGCAATTGAAGGATTCAGGCATTCGGATCAAGTCTACGCAGCGCGTGCCCTGGGTCAATTGATGTTGCGCCATGACAACGGGTCCAAGCGATCGCACACGGAGCACTGTTGCGAATGCGAATCATTCGTATTATTCTTCGCTTTGGCAACAAGTTGTTCCAATGCGCCCCGGCCCCATGCCGATTTACTTTCGTTCGACGTCCGTTTGGCCTGCCGCGTTCCTTGCATTGCTGCTCGCCGCCTGCGGGGGCGGCAGCGGCGGAAACGATTCACCGCCGCCCGCGCTCGGCGCGGCGGCGGCGTTGGGCGCGAAGATTTTCAGCGATGCATCGCTTTCCGTCTCGGGTCAGATGTCGTGCGCGACCTGTCACGAACCAAGCGCCGCGCATGCGACGAACAATCCCGATCTCGTCGTCCCCGCCGGGGGCGCCACGCTCGAAACGCACGGCTTTCGTAACGCGCCGTCGCTAAGGTACCTTAATCTCACTCCGGCGTTCTTCTTTGACGGCGAAGGAACGCCGACGGGCGGCTTCAACCGTGACGGCCGGGCCAGTTCCCTTCTCGCACAGGCCGAGCGGCCATTTCTCGCGCCCCACGAAATGGCCAATGCCACTTCCGCGGACGTGATCGCCAAGCTGCGGCTCGCGCCGTACGCGGACGAATTCCGCAAGGTGTTCGGCGCCGGGATCTTCGACACGCCCGACGCGGCATTCGACCGCGTCCGCTTCGCGCTTGCACAGTACCAGATGGAAGACGCCGACTTTCATCGCTTCGACAGCAAGTACGACGCCTTTCTTGCCGGACGCGCTTCACTGACGGGGCGCGAGATCCAGGGGCTGGCACTGTTCAACAACCCCGCCAAGGGCAATTGTGCCGCCTGCCATCCCAGCGCTCGCGGAGCGGATGGGTCGCCCCCGCTCTTCACCGACTTCACGTACGACAACATCGGCGTGCCGCGCAATGCCTCGATACCGGCCAACGCCGATACGTCGTACTTCGACTTGGGACTGTGCGGGCCGTTGCGCACCGACCTCGCGGATCGCGACGATCTCTGCGGCGCGTTCAAGGTGCCAACGCTGCGCAACGTCGCCGTCAGTGCCCCCTACTTCCACAACGGCCGCTTCAGGACACTCAAGGAAGCGGTCGGTTTCTATGTGCGTCGCGACACCCATCCGGAGGAGTGGTACCCGCTCGACAAGGATGGCATCGTCCGGAAGTTCGACGACCTGCCTCTCCGATATCGCCGCAACGTCAACACGACCGAAGCGCCCTACAACCGCGGTCAGGGCGATGCCCCTGCGCTCACGCCGGAGGAGGTCGACCTCGTCGTCGAATTCCTGGGCACCCTCACCGACGGCTACCGGCCGTGAATGGAGATTCCGCCATGCGCATGACCCACGCCCTGGTCCTGGCCCTTGCCGCCATGACTTGTGCATTCCCGGCGCGCGCCGACGAGGCAGCGCTCGCCGCGCGTGTCGAAAGGTTGTCCATCGAACTGGAAGCGCTGAAGGCGGAATTGCAGAAACTCAAGGCCGAAAGGGCGTCGACGACCGCGCCCGTAGCCGGCGCGGCGTCCACCGCGCCGATTGCGTCCGGCACCATCGCTGCGACGCCCGAGCCTGCCATTGCGAACGATACCGGCGCACAGACGCCTCTCCCCTTTGCCATGGCGCCAGGATCACCGTTCGCGACCAGTGGCGCAGGCGGATCCGGCGTGTCGTTCTTCGGCTATGGCGAAGTCAACTACCAGAACTATCCGCGCAACCGTTCGCAGACGCAGGCCGACCTCGCGCGCGCGGTGATCGGCGTCGGCTACAAGTTCGACGACCGCACTCGCTTTGTAAGCGAATTCGAGTGGGAACATGCCATCACGTCGGCCGACGACCAGGGCGAGTCCGAGGTCGAGCAGTTCTACATCGAGCGGTCGTTCACGCCGCAACTTGCGGGACGGGCGGGATTGTTTCTCATTCCGTCGGGACTGCTCAACACCGCGCACGAGCCCACGCAGTTTTTCGGCGTGACCCGCAACTTCGTCGAGACCGCGATCATTCCGACGACCTGGCGCGAGGGCGGACTGGGACTCACCGGCGTCACCGACGACGACCTGACGTGGGATATCGGAGTCACCACCGGCTTCAACCTCGCAAAGTGGGATCCGACCAGCGACGAAGGCAAGGTGTCGCCGCTTGGCAGCATTCACCAGGAATTGCAGCTGGCCAAGGCCGCCGACCTCTCCGGCTACGCGGCGCTCAACTGGCGCGGCTATCCGGGACTGCTTGTCGGTGGCAGCGTCTTTTCCGGCAAGGCGGGCCAGGCGCAGCCGGACTTTCCGTCGCAGAACGCCGTGGTCACGCTGGCCGAGGCGCACGCGCGATGGACCCCCGGGCCGTTCGACCTGTCGGGCCTGTATGCACGCGGGCACATCAGCGACACGGCAGCCTACAACCAGACCATTGTCGGCAATCCGACGCTGGTACCGCAGGACTTCTACGGCTGGTATGCGCAAGCCGCGTGGTACGCATGGCAACGGGGTGATTACCAGTTCGCTCCTTTCGTTTCGTTCCAGCGCTTCAACACCGGCTGGAGATACGCGACGCTGGCCGAAGGGCTCACGCCCGACGCGCTTCCGACGGAAAGCGTGACCACGCTGGGCGCCAGCTTCTTCATCTCGCCCAACATCGTGTTCAAGGCCGATTATCAGTGGTTCCGGAACGACCGCGACCAGGATCGATTCCAGCTGGGCCTGGGGCTCAATTTCTGACGGGCCTGCGTTGGCGGCTTCACCCTGGCGAAGGACGAGACGTGATGCATGAAGGCTGGCGGGTCCTTCCGCTCGCTGCGCTGGCGGTGGCGCCGGCGTATGCCGCGGAATACATGACCGTGGAGGCCGCGCAACGCGCCGCGTTTCCCGACGCGACGGCATTCGTCCCTGTCGCTGTCGCTCTTTCCGCCGAAGCGCGGTCGCGACTTGCGGCCGTCGCGCAACCGCCGGGCGCGCGCGACGCGAGCATCTGGCGCGCGACGGCGAACGGAAGGGTCCTGGGCACGTTCTTCGCCGACGCCGTGATCGGCAAGCAGGACTACATCGTCTACGCGCTGGCCCTGGATGCCGCGGGCCGCGTGCTGCGCCTCGATGTACTCGAGTATCGCGAGACGCACGGCTGGGAAATCCGCAACGAGCGCTGGCGCGCCCAGTTCACCGGGAAGTCCTCGGCCGATCCGGTCGACGTCAATCGAGACATCGCCAACATCTCCGGCGCCACGCTGTCCTGCCGTCACGTGACCGACGGCGTGCGTCGCCTGCTGGCCCTTCATGCCCTCCTTGCCGAAACCTGACGCCTGGGTCGCGCGGGCCCAGGTCTGGCTTGGCACGCTGGTCGAAGTGGCGCTGCCGCCATGCGAAGCCAGCGAAGCGCGCTTTGCGACGGCGTTTGCGGCCATTGCCGATGTGCACCGCACGATGAGCGCTCACGAGGTCACCGGCGACCTCGCCCGCATTGCGCGCGAGTCGCACGTGCGGACGGTTTTCGTGCACGGCGACACCTGGGCGGTGCTCGAACTCGCCCAGCGCCTGTGGCGCGATTCCCGCGGCGCCTTCGATATCACGATCGCCCCGGTGCTCGCGCGCGCGGGCCGGCTGCCAATACATGCGTCCGGACGAGCGACCCGGGCGGGTCTCATGGAGGCGTTGACGTTGATCCCGGGACTCGGCGTTCGGTCGGCCGTCCCGGTTGGACTCGACCTCGGAGGCATTGCCAAGGGTCATGCGGTCGACCGCGCCGTCGCGGCACTGCGCGCCGCGGGCGCCTGCGCAGGACGGGTCAACGCGGGAGGCGACCTCCGTGCGTTCGGCGACAACCGGTGGATGCCGGTTCTGGTGCGCCATCCGGCGACACCCGGGCGGTCCGTGCACCTCCTCGACCTGTGCGACGCGGCCGTCGCAACCTCGGCCGACTACTTTCGCGACGGTCGCAGCGACCTTGTCGACCCACGATCGCAGTGCGTGCAGCCGTTTGCCGGCAGCGTCACCGTGGTCGCACCCACATGCGCACTTGCCGATGGCCTGACCAAGGTCGTTGCGCTCTGCGGGGAGGAGTCCGCGGGCATCCTGGCGCGCCATGGGGCACACGCGTTCATGCTCGGCGACGATGCGACGCGCACTGCGACGACGTGCGCGGCCGCCGATGCGGCGACGAGCACGCACCTGCGCCTGCCCGTCGCCACGGCGGCTTGACCGGACATGTCGCCGAACCCGCACAGTCGCCTGCACGATCGTCCTCATGCGCGTCTCCACAACCGCCTCCGGCGATGGCATCGCCGCGCGATCTATGCGTCAACAGGCGCGCTGCTGCTGTCCGGCGCCGCCTGGCTCATGGTCGCCTATGGGCTCGCGCCGCCTGGCGAGCCGCTGCCTGCGCCCCATCCCTGGGCCGGAACGTTGCTGATGCTTCACGGCGTCGCCGCCTATGCCGCACTGCCCTTGTTCGCGCTGGTCGGCCACGTGCACATGCGAACCGGGTGGCGGGTTCCCGAACTGCGCGGCGCCGCCCTTGCGCTGTTCGCGACCCTGCTCTTTCTCGCGCTGACCGGCCTGGGCTTCTATTACCTATCGACCGAGTCGGCGCTGCCGCTCCTGCGCTGGAGCCACGTCGCCGCCGGCGCGGTCCTGCCCTGTGGTCTGGCGCTGCACATCGTCCGCGGTCGCCGGGTGACGCGGGGACATTGATCACTCGGCAGTCGCCACGGACGCTTCCGCCGGCGACGCGACGGGCACATCCATCCAGTACCGACGGCGCGTGTCCCGGGCCTGTACCGCGGCCAGCGGCACTTCCGGTGCAAAGGTCAGCGTGACCGCGCCACCCAGATCGGTACGCACCATCCGGACCGCCGCGGCTTCGTAGCGGCCGACGATGTCGGGGCGAGGATGCCCGAAGCGATTGCGATAGCCGCACGCGAACACCGCGATCGACGGCGCGACGGCGGCAATGAACTCCGGCGTGGACGACGTTCGCGATCCGTGGTGAGGCACGACGAGCACGTCGGCGCGCAACGCTTCCCGGTCGGCGTGAAGCAGCTTTGCCTCCGACCTCGCCTCGAGGTCTCCCGTGAGCAAGGCGCTGCCATGGGCCGAATCGACTCGGACGACGCAGGAACGGTCGTTGGTCTTGGCCCGCGGATCGTCGTATTCGGCATGCGTCGGGTGCATCACCGTGAAGCGCACGTCGTCCCAGACCCAGCGCTGTCCTGCGATGCAGGCCATTGCAGCGCCCGTCTCCTGCGCGCGCTGCACGATGGCGTGGTCCGCCGGCAACGACGAGGCGAACCAGCCGAACGGCGTCGACTGCAGCAGCGACAATGCACCGCCGGAGTGATCGATGTCGGCGTGGCTGATGATCAGGCCGTCCGCGCGGCGCAACCCGGCGGCGCGCATGAACGGTGCCACGATGCGCCCGCCGGCATCGCTCGTTTCGCTGAAGCGCGGCCCGGCGTCGTAGACCAGCGTGTAGCGATGGGTCTCGATGACCGTGCTCAGCCCCTGCCCGACATCGAGCACCGTCAGCCGGAATGCACCGGGAGGCGGCGGCTCGGGCCGCACGATGAACAGAGGCAGCAGCCACAGCAATCCCCACGGACGCCCGGGCAGGCCGCGCGGCGCCACCAGCCAAAGCGTGCCCAGGACGCCCACGGCGACGGTCCACGGCATCGGCGCATGCTGCTGCCACGTGGCCTCGGGCAATGCGGCGAGGACCTCCAACACGCGCATCAGCACCGCAAGCACCGCGTGCGCGAACTGGAACAGCATGTCAAATGGTATTGCAACGCCGAGCAGGGCCAACGGCACGACGGCCAGCGTGACGACCGGAATGGCCACGGCATTGGCGACGGGCGAGATGAGCGACACCTGCTGGAACAGCGCCAGCGTCATGGGGGCCAGTCCCAACGTGACCACCCATTGCGCGTGCACACCCTCGCGCAACGCGACGCTCGCGCGACCACGCCATCCGGCAACGGGCACCGCGCGCAGGCGCCCGACCGACGCG
The DNA here is from genome assembly GCA_035430095.1 of Casimicrobiaceae bacterium. Taxonomy (GTDB): domain Bacteria; phylum Pseudomonadota; class Gammaproteobacteria; order Burkholderiales; family Casimicrobiaceae; genus VBCG01. Next base: position 53,475 of record DAOMGB010000005.1, read on the forward strand.
TAGAGAAGCAGCCCCACGGCGCCGAACGACAGCCAGAAGCCGGGCGTCAGCGTGGCCCACGGGTCCCACACCAGGACGCCGGCAAGTGCCCACAGCCAGACGATGCCTGCGGTGCCGGGGCGCCCCCACCACAGTCCGAGTGCGGCAATGGCGAGCATGGCGAACGTGCGCACCGCGGGCACTTCCGCGCCGGCCAGCAACACGTAGCCGCCGGCGGCGAAAACGCCGACCAGCGCCGCCAGCTTGCGTGCGGGAATGCGCGCCGTCAGCCGGGTGCATCGCCGCGCGAGCGCGTAGGCCATGCCGCCGGCAAAGACGGCGAACACCGTCACATGAAGGCCCGAGATGCTGACCAGATGGGAAACGCCGGTGCGATTGAACACGGTCCATTGCGCTTCGGGAATCGCGCGCTGGTCGCCGATCGCCAGCGCCACGACGACACCCGCGTACCGCCCGTCCGGGAGCGCGCCTAGGATCCGCTGCCGGATCCGCTCCCTCGCGCGCTGCACGTAGTCGCCGGGCCGGCCGGCGAAGGATTCGCTGCGCGCGTTGAACCCTTCTGGGTGCACGTACCCCGTCGCGCGGAATCCCTGCTGCAGGAGCCAGGCTTCGAGATCGAAGCCGCCGGGATTGACCGTGCCGTGCGGACGCTTGAGCCGCACGGTCAGGTACCAGCGCTCGCCGGCGCGGACGACCGGCGCTTCCTCGTCGGCGAAGGCGGGTCGCGCGGGGACGAACCACGCGAGCGAAAGTCGCGACGGAACGACGGCGCGTGGCGTGCGCACGCGCTCGACGGTGAACGCAAAGCGGCTGCCCAGGGCCGAAACGGAGGGGAGGTCGTCGACGACGCCGACGACCTCGATGTCCTCGCCCTCCCATTCCTGCGACAGCGCTTCCGCGAGCCTGGTCTCGGCGCGCCAGGCCGCGTAGCCGGTTCCCGCCATCGTCGCGGCAATGATTGCGAGCAGCGCGTTCCCGGCAGGCGGCAATTTCCGCCGCCCCAGGATTGCGAACGACAGCCCGCACGCGGCGGCGGCGGCGAACCACGCGGGCAGCGCCGGCAGCGCCGCCCAGGTCTGCAGCCACGCGACGCCGCAGGCGAACCCGATGAGAGCGAGACCGACGAGGGAGCGCATCGCGATGTCCACGTTCGCCCCGTTGCCGGCGCGGGACTGCGATCACTCTACGTGCCGCAAGCGCCCGGCACGATGCACCTTTCGGCCGAAGTGCGCGACGCCCGGACCGGTGGCGCTACTTCGGCCAGAGGATCATCTGCGTGCAGCGGAAGAGCGCGATGGTCCTGTCGTCCGCCTTGCGCGAGACGACGGCATCCCAGACCTGGGTCGAGTTGCCCAGGTGTACCGCCCGCGCGACGCAGCCTATCGTGCCTTCGAGTGCCGTTCCCAGGAAATTGGTCTTGAGTTCGATGGTGGTGAAGCGCTCGGCGCCGACGGGCAAGTGCGAAATGCATCCATAGCCGCAGGCCGTATCGGCCAGCGCGACGACGGTTGCCGCATGCAGGAAGCCGTTCGGCGCAAGCAGCTCGGGGCGCAGGTCGAGTTCGGCCGTGATCACGCCCTCGGCAATCGAGGTAAAGCGCAGGCCGATGAGCCCGGGCAGGCGACGCTTGCCGCGTTCATTGAGCGATTCCACGGTCTGGTCGGGACGAAGCGGCATGGCGATCGTGCCTGAATGCGCGTCAGCCGTGCAGCGCCGCCTGCAGGTCGGCAACCAACGCATCCACCGCGCCTGCGGGCGTATCCCACGCACACATGAAGCGCACGCCCGTCTCGCCGACAAAATTGTAGAAACGCCACCCTTTCCTTCGCACGACGTCGATCGCCGCAGCGGGCAGGTCGACGAAGACGCCATTGGCCTGCACGGGCGCCAGCAGCCGCGCGCCGGCCAGCGAGCCCACGCCGGTGGCCAGGCGCCGGGCCATGGCATTGGCGTGCGCCGCGTGCCGAAGCCACGCGCCGTCCTGCAGCGCGCCAAGCCACGGCGCGGCGAGAAAGCGCATCTTCGATGCGAGCTGCCCGCCCTGCTTGCGCCGGCGGGCGAATTCTTCCGCAAGCGAATTGTCGAAGAACAGGATCGCCTCGCCGAAGGGCAGCCCGTTCTTGGTGCCCCCGAGGCACAGCACGTCGACGCCGGCCCGCCACGAGATGTCGGCGGGCGCGCAGCGGAGCGATGCCACCGCATTGGCGAAGCGCGCGCCGTCGAGCTGGACCTTCATCCCGCGCGCATGCGCCGTGGCGCACAGCGCCTCCAGTTCCACCGGCGAATACAGTGTGCCGAGCTCGGTGGCCTGCGTCAGCGCGAGCGCACGGGGTCGCGACGAGTGTTCGTCGTGCGGCGTCACCGCGAGCGAGATCACCGCATCGGGAGTGAGCTTGGCGTGCGGCGTGTCGACGGTCAGCAGCTTGGCGCCGCCGCTGAAGAATTCGGGCGCACCGCATTCGTCGACGTTGATATGCGCCATGGCATGGCAGACGATCGCGTCGGTACTGCGGCACATGGCGGCCAGTGCCAGCGCATTGGCGGCCGTGCCGTTGAACACGAAGTAGACCGGGCAATCGGTTTCGAACGCCGAGCGAATCGCGTCCGATGCCGCAGTCGTCCAGTCGTCTGCGCCGTAGCCGGGTGCATGGCCGGAGTTGGCGGCCGTTAGCGCCGCCAATGCCTCCGGGCAGACACCCGCGTAATTGTCGCTGGCGAATTGAGGTGCGAGCGCCCTGGGTGCGCTCACAGACGCTGCTCGACGAACCCGCGCACCGACGCAAGCGCCGCCGGCAATCCCGATGGGTCCGTGCCGCCCGCCTGCGCCATGTCCGGTCGTCCGCCGCCCTTGCCGCCCACCTGCTGTGCGACGTGGTTGACGAGTTCGCCTGCCTTGACCCTGGCGGTCAGGTCTCCGGTGACGCCCGCGATCAGCGTGACCTTGCCGTCCGCCACGCTGGCCAGCACGATCGCAGCGCTCTTCAGCTTGTCCTTCAGCTTGTCCATCGTCTCGCGCAGCGCCTTGACGTCCGCGCCGTCGAGCGTCGCGGCGAGCACCTTGGCGCCCTTCACGTCGACGGCATCGCCCGAGAGGTCGTCGCCGGCGCTTGCCGCGGCCTTGGCCTTGAGGCGCGAAAGCTCGCGTTCCGCGGCGCGCGCGTGCTCCATCAGCTGGGCAATCTTGGCGTCGAGTTCGCTCACCGGCGCCTTCAGCACGGCCGCAGCGCGGGCGAGCGCCGCATCGCGCGCCTGAACGTGTTCCAGCGCGCCCTTGCCGGTCACCGCCTCCACCCGACGGATACCCGCCGCGACGCCGGACTCCCCGACGATCTTGAACAACCCGATGTCGCCGGTGCGGGCCACGTGCGTGCCTCCGCAGAATTCCCGCGACGAGCCGATGTCGAGCACGCGCACCTGGTCGCCGTATTTTTCGCCGAACAGCATCACCGCGCCTGATTTCTGGGCGTCCTCGATGGGCATGACGCGCGCCTGCGTGGCGGCGTTTTCCAGGATTTCGGCATTGACCTGGCGCTCGACGCGAGCGATCTCGTCGTCCGTCATCGGCGCGTTGTGCGCGAAGTCGAAACGCGTCTTGTCCGGGTCGACCAGCGAGCCCTTTTGCTGCACGTGCGATCCCAGGACCTCGCGCAGCGCCTTGTGCATGAGGTGCGTGGCCGAGTGATTGCGCACCGTGCGTCCGCGCGCGTCGTGGTCGACGTTGGCGGCCACGGTGTCGCCGACGCGCAATTCGCCCGTCTTGACCTCGCCCATGTGTCCGAAGACGTCGGGCTGGATCTTCTGCGTGTCGCCGACGGCGAACAGCGTCAGGCACGTGCCGCCCTTGGTGATTTCGCCGCGGTCGCCGACCTGGCCGCCGGACTCCGCGTAGAAAGGCGTGCGATCGAGCACCACGACTCCGCTTTCGCCCGCGGCAAGCGCGTCGACCTTGGCGCCGTCCTTGTACATCGCGACGACCCTGCCCTGTTCCGACAGCGACTCGTAGCCGCGGAACGCGGTCTTGGGCCCGTCATAGTCGAGCTGCGCGCCGGACTTGAACGTGCTGGCGGCGCGCGCCCTCACGCGCTGCGCCTCCATGGCCGCGTCGAAGCCCGCCTCGTCCACCGTCACGCCGTGACCGCGACAAACGTCGGCGGTGAGATCGAGAGGAAATCCGAACGTGTCGTAGAGCGCGAACGCCGTGGCGCCGTCGAGCGTCCGGGTACCCGATTGGGCACCGGCCTTTGCGCCCTTTCCGGCCAACGCTTCGAGGGCCGCGCCGAGGATTTTCATGCCATGTTCGAGCGTCTCACCGAAGCGCTCTTCCTCGGCAGCCAGCACCTGCGCCACGCGAGTCTTGTCCTTGCGCAGCTCGGGATAGGCATCGCCCATCTGGCGGTCGAGATCCTCGACCAGCTTGTGGAAGAACGGGCGCTTCTGTCCCAGCTGGTAGCCGTGCCGGATGGCGCGGCGAATGATCCGGCGAAGCACGTAGCCGCGTCCGTCGCTTGACGGAATCACGCCGTCGACGATCAGGAACGAGCATGCGCGAATGTGGTCGGCGATGACCTTGAGCGACGGATTGTCGAGGTCCGTCGTATGCGTTTCCCGCGCCGCCGCCTGGACCAGTGCGGCAAAGAGGTCGATCTGGTAGTTGGAATGGACGTGCTGGAGGATGGCGGCCAGGCGCTCCAGGCCCATGCCGGTGTCGACGCAGGGCGCCGGCAGCGGCGTCATCGTGAACTCGCCATCCGCGCCCTTCTGGCGGTCGAACTGCATGAACACGAGATTCCAGATCTCGATGTAGCGATCGCCATCCGCATCCGCCGATCCCGGCGGGCCGCCCCAGATCTGCGGCCCGTGGTCGTAGAAGATCTCGGAGCACGGTCCGCATGGGCCCGTGTCGGCCATCTGCCAGAAATTGTCGCTCGCGTACTTGGCGCCCTTGTTGTCGCCGATCCGGACGACTCGCTCGGCCGGGATGCCGATTTCCTTCGTCCAGATGTCGTAGGCCTCGTCGTCGTCGATGTAGACGGTCGCCCACAGCTTTTCCGCCGGCAGCCCGTAGTCCCTGGTGAGCAGTTCCCAGGCAAACTTGATGGCGTCGCGCTTGAAGTAGTCGCCGAACGACCAATTGCCGAGCATTTCGAAGAACGTGTGGTGCCGCGCCGTGTAGCCGACGTTCTCGAGATCGTTGTGCTTCCCGCCCGCGCGCAGGCAGCGCTGCACGGACACCGCCCGGACATAGCTGCGCTTTTCGGTGCCGAGGAACGTGTCCTTGAATTGCACCATTCCCGAATTGGTGAACAGCAGTGTTGGGTCGTTGCCCGGCACGAGCGACGACGACGGCACGTTCGTGTGCCCGTGCGCTTCGAAATACTTGAGGAATCGGCTGCGGATTTCGGCGGCGGTCATTTTGGTCAGGTTTCCCGGGCGGAACGTCCGGCCGCGGCGGGCACGAGACTCCATGGGCAAAGCGGGTGATTTTACGCGACGGTGTGCGGCTCCACCAAACAGTCCGGGGCAATCGCCGTCAATTCGAGCCGCGGGAGGCCGCGCGCCGCCAGCGAACGACCCGCCGAATGGCCTCGCCGGGAAGCGCCCAGGCCGACGCGACCCCCAGCGTGACCTTGAGATAGGAGACGAATCCGGGGAGCGCTGCCCATCCGGACAACTCGCGCGAACGCAGGCGATAGCGCCGCCACGGCCGCCGGACATAGTCCGCCAACCCGGGCGGATGCGAGAGAAAGGCAAAGGTCTCAACGTCGAGCGAGGGAACGAGAAGGGCGGACAGGTCCCGCTGCACCTGCGGCGGAATGTTCGCGTTCCAGCGTTGCGCGAGGTAGGCCAGCGCGTGGCGCATGTGCGGGACGACATGCCACGCTTCGGCAAGCCGCACGACACGAAGCCAGTCGAGGCGAGGTCCCGCGTGTTCGATGATCGTCAACGCGTCGGCGATCCACCGCAACGGCAGGTCCGGCGACCACCGTACCCCGTGCGCGCACACCACGACCAGCAGGTCGGCTGGCGCCAACGCCAGCGCCGGAACGCCGTTGACCGAAAAAGGCTCCGCCGCCTCCCAAACCAGGGCATCCGCGTCGCTGTCGCTGGCCTCCGGGAGCACGTGCCAGTGCAGGTCGAACTGCAGACCGTCGGACGACGCAAAGCCCACACTGTGGAAAACGGCGGCGAGCCTTTCCTGGCCGGCCATGCTGCAGGTCCAGCCCGCGTCTTGAAGGCAGCGCATGGCGTCCCTGACGCGCGCAACGGGTACCAGCACGTCGTAGTCGCCCATCGGCCGCAAACCCGGATGCGCGTAGTAGGACGCACCCAGCACTCCGCCCTTCAGCACCAGCGACGGGATGCTCGCCGCGGCGAATCGGGCGAGCACGGCCGCTGCTCGCGCCCGCAGAAGCTGCGCCTGCCAGGTCGAGCGCCGGTAATACCCGCGGATGACCGGCAGCAGCGGGTCGGCCGCGGGCAATTGCGCGATGCGCGGCATCAGCAGCGGAAGCAACCGCGCGGAACCGTTGTCGATGTCCTCGATCGTGCGCCCGGCGCGCCACGCCGTGAAGTGCGTCGCGCACGACGCCAAGGGTCCGAGCGCCGCGTCCAGCAGCTGCTCCTGTCCCCGGGTCGGTCCCCAGGGCGCTGCTGCTCCGGTGTTCATGGCGGTGCGGCTACGCTTTCGTTCATGACGGTGCGGCGTCGCCCGCTTTCACCCCGATGCGGCGGCACCCGGGGTCACCCACCGCGCGATCGATCGAGGTGCCGCTTGGCCATTGCAAGGTAATCGCGATGGTCCCTGCGCTGCACGCGGGTCGTATTGTCGCGATGCAGCCGGCGCTCCACCAGGACCTCCGTCATGACCCGGCCGATCACCCCGAGATGGCGCGCACGGCTGAACCAGTCGATCGTCTCGCCGACCGCCAGGTCTTGCGCGAAGTTGCCGACGCGCAGGAACGTGGTTCTCCGCACCAGCAGCGCGCTGGCGCTCCAGCCCGCGAAAGGCACCGGCTGCTGCGCCAGCAATGCATCTCGCTCGGGTTCGGGCAGTCCTGGCGTGGCGAACGCCATCATGTGGCAGATGACGAATCCGGCGGCAGCGTCGGCTGCCAGCACGTCCCGTTGCCGTTCGAGCTTGTCCGGGATCCATCGATCGTCGGCGTCGATGAACGCCAGCACATCGCAGTCGAGCGATGCGACGCCGGCATTGCGCGTCGCGGCTATTCCACGATGCGGCGCCCTGACCAGCGAAACTTCGGGGCCGAAGGTCGACACGACTTGGCAGGTATCGTCGGCCGAGCCGTCGTCGACCACGACCACGGAATCGGGTGGGACGGTCTGCCCGAGCACGCTTTCCAGCGCTTCGCCGATGAACCGGGCTGCGTTGTACGCGGGTACGACCACGCCGATCCGCATCAAGCCACCGCCTTCGGCTCGTCCACGGGCAGACCTGCCGCAAACGCCGAGAGCGCCTGTCCGACGTCGGCCGTCGACTCGGCGAGTTCGGCGCGAAAACAGGGAATGCTTCGGCAGAGTGCCGCCATGCGACGCATCGCCACGGCGCCGGCAAATGGCGACAACAACAGTGAACTCGGCACCATTGCGCGCAGCAATTCGGCGGCCGTCGCGCCGACGATGCGGGTATGGTCGCGATGCGCGATTACCGGCATCACCAGCGCTCGGAGCGGGAACGAGCGCAGCACCTGCCCGGGCGCCGCTTCGTGCAGGAACATCATCGGTTTTTCCTGCACGCGGTCGAGATTGCGGAAATGGCGGAGGTGCCGGCCATGCCGCCCAAGGCTCGCGCGGACGACCTTCGACGTGGAGTACGCCATGTGCGCCAAAGGCGGAACCGAACCGTCGACGAGGACGTAGTCGTCGCTGGCGAAGCCCAGCCCCGCATCGATGCACGCCAATGCGGACGTCGACTTCCCGCTGCCTCCGCCGCCCACAAGGAGCATTCCGCCGGCGGCGGTGCCGACCGCGGCGGCGTGCAGCATCACGCCGCCGCGATCGAGGATGCGGGCCTGCAGCAGGTGTCGAAGCGGCGCGGCCGTTTCATAGTAGGGTGCGCGCGCCGCGTTGTTGAGCCACCAATGCGCGCGCCGGCGGGGCGCATCGTAAATCGAGAGGACGCCGGCCGCGTGGTCGGCAAAGGCGAGGATTCCCCGCGGTATGGCAAGCGGGGGCCCGCGCACACTATCCGGGCTTCCCGGCGAAAGCGGTGACAGCACGGGGGAATCGCTGCCGCCGTCCCAGACATGGATGTCGAAATCCGGCGCCGCATCGGCCGTTGCGGGCGCGGTCGCCACGCGCAACGGCTCCAGCGCGCGCAAGACGCTCGACGCATTGCCGGATCGCTCGAGATGAATCGCGACCGATTCACCGGCGATGCGGTACGTGCGCGACTCGCCGTCAGCCCGGCCCGCAGCGGCCTCGAGCGCTTCAGCGCGCGCCGACAGATCGTCGAGTGGGTCTGCGCCACCGGTGCTCATTTGTCCGGGGGGCCTGCAACGTCCGGCCAGCCCCGGCCCCCCACGTCGTGCACCGGGTCCGCGAGCAGCATGGCCTGCATGTCGTCGAAACGCTCGCACGCGAATTGGGCCGCGGAGGCGATCCGCGGCAGTTGCGCAAGCGTGCCCGTGTCCGGCGCGGTTTCGGGAGGACGCGGGCGCAGGATGTTCTCGCTTCGCAGTCGGCCCGCGAAGTCCGCGATTCGAACGGCCAGTGCCGATTGGGCAACCGCATTCGGGTCGGCGGAGCCCGCCACGGCAATTTCGGTGGGTGTCGCGCCTGCGATCAACCCAGGCCAGACCAGGGCACCGGCACCGGTCAGGCTGAAGTACACGCCGGTCGTAAGGTCGATCACCATCACTTCTTCGTCGATCGCCTCGCCGATGACCGTTGGCGCGTTGAGCTCGTGACGACAGTCCACGTCGGCCGGATTCATTTGCCTCGATTGTCTGTTGATCCAATCTTGAATCATACAATCAACGAAGCCGGAGCCGCCTCGAACGACGTCCCCGGACACTGCTTAATGTGTTGGGGGATCGCGCAGGAGCTTGAATATCGCCGACAGGCTGAAGCCGCGGCTCTGCAGGAAACGGACCTGTCTGGCTTTTTCCCGGTCGTTGGCGGGTGGCGTGCCAAAGCGACGCAACCAGAGCGCCACGATCGCGTCGTCGTCGTCGACCTCGCTTGCCGCGAGCGCCTGGGACGCGACGTCGCCGTCGACTCCGCTGGCCTTGAGTGTGCCGGCAATGGCGCGTTTGCTGTACTCGCCGGACTTCCGGCGCACTGTGGCGCCGGCAAAGCGCGAGTCGGAGAGCAATCCCTGCGCCGCGAGCTCGTCCAGCGCGCGCTCGATGTCGTCGCGAGGGATGCCCTTATGCGCGAGCCGTTGCGCCAGTTCGGCGCGGCTGTAGTCGCGGCGCGCGAGCATTCGCACGGCCACCGCCTTGACCGACGGCGGCAGTCCGGGCGGCTTGCCTGAAGCGCCGCGCGCGGGCATGGGATCGGGTTTCCCGCGCCCGAACGCCCCGGCTATTCTTCGACGTCCGGCATCGGCGTGATCCGTCCCGGCATGGGCACGTCCACGGCGGCGCGTATCTTGGCCTCGATCTCCGCCGCGAGTTCCGGGTGCTCGCGCAGGAATTCGCGGGCGTTGTCCTTTCCCTGGCCGATCTTCTCGCCGTTGTACGCGTACCATGCGCCGGACTTCTCGACGATCCGGTGGGTGACGCCCAGCTCGACGATTTCACCTTCGTGCGAAATGCCTTCGCCGTACAGGATGTCGAACAGAGCCTCGCGGAAGGGCGGCGCAACCTTGTTCTTGACGACTTTGACGCGCGTCTCGTTGCCGACGACCTCCTCGCCGCGCTTGATTGAACCGATGCGGCGGATGTCCAGGCGCACCGACGCGTAGAACTTGAGCGCATTGCCGCCCGTGGTGGTTTCCGGGTTGCCGAACATCACGCCGATCTTCATCCGGATCTGGTTGATGAAGATGACCAGCGTGCCCGCGCGCTTGATGTTGCCTGCGAGCTTGCGCAGCGCCTGGCTCATGAGGCGCGCCTGGAGACCTGGCAGCTGGTCGCCCATTTCGCCTTCGATTTCCGCCTTGGGGACCAGCGCCGCCACCGAGTCGATGACGATCACGTCGACGCCGCCGGAGCGAACCAGCATGTCGGCGATTTCCAGCCCCTGCTCGCCGGTGTCCGGCTGCGAAATGAGCATGTCGCCGACATTGACGCCGAGCTTGCCCGCGTACACCGGATCGAGCGCGTTTTCGGCATCGATGTACGCGGCCACGCCGCCCGCCTTTTGCACCTGCGCGACGACCTGCAGGCATAGCGTGGTCTTGCCGGAGGACTCCGGGCCGTAGATTTCGACGACGCGTCCGCGGGGCAGTCCGCCGACGCCGAGCGCGATGTCGAGACCAAGCGAGCCGGTGGAGACCACCGACAGGTCGCCGGCGATCTGGGCATCGCCCATCTTCATGATGGATCCCTTGCCGAACTGTTTTTCGATCTGGAGCAGCGCGGCCGCGAGGGCCTTGCCTTTGTTGTCATCCATGCTGGAGGTCCTGGAGTCGAGGGGCATGATGGGTTGGCCTTTGTATAGGATAAGGGATGGGTAAAGTGAATTGAGAAGTGAGGGTCAGGGTGTCTTTACCCGCCCGTTTCCGCAGTGACCCTCCAGGACTTGCCCAGCTTGCGGTAGAACGGACGTTCTATGCCATGGGGCGATTATGCATGGAACGATCGTTCGATACAACACCCCTTTTGGCCTAATTTTCGGGCGGGAGGCGATCGACCAGTCCCCGAAGCGCAACCGCCACCGAAGCAAGCCGGACAGCTTCCCGGTCGCCGGGCAAATGTCGGGTCAGCGCCGAGGTCGCGCTTCCCTTGGCGGCCCATGCAAAGCACACCATCCCGACGGGCTTGGCCGCCGTGCCGCCCCCCGGTCCGGCCACGCCGGTCACGGCCACGGCCAAGTCCGCGCCACTGGCTCGCATCGCTCCTTCGGCCATCGCCCGGGCCGTGGCTTCCGATACGGCGCCATGCTCGGCCAGGATTGCCGGAGCGACGTCCAGCATTTCCGCCTTGGCCTCGTTCGAGTAGGTCACGAAACCTCGCTCGAACCAGCCGGAACTGCCCGCGATCGAGGTGATGGCGCCGGCAACGAGCCCGCCCGTGCACGATTCCGCGGTGCTCACGTGCGCGCCGCGCGCGGCGAGCCGGCGACCCAGTTCCTCCGCCAACGCCGCGATTTCGCTGTCGATCAGTGACATTCGCCTGGCAACCCCCGGTAGTGGTACGTGTAGGCGTCGGCAAAGCCGAACTTGCGATAGACCGAAATGGCGCTCGTGTTGCCCGCGCTGACCTGGAGATAGGCATGCGTCGCGCTGCGCTCCCAGGCCCAGCGCAGCATGTCGGCAAGTATGGCGCTGGCGATGCCCCGGCCGCGCACTTCCGGCATCGTGCCCATGGTGAACACGCCGGCAATACCCCCGTCGAGCATCACCGTTCCGGTGCCGACGGGCTTCCCGTCGCTCATGGCGACCACCATGCGCATCGCCAGCGGCGACTGGATGATGCGTTCGAGATACGCGGCGCGCTGCTCGGCAGTCGTGCCCTGGATGACGCCGGCGGCCTCGGCGAACGCGGCCGCCGTCGGCGTCACCATGTCGACGTCCGGAACCTGGGGCGCTTCCGGCGGATGGTCGAGCGGCGCGAGCTGCACCAGCGTCGGCTCGAAGGACACGTATCCGCGCGCCTCGAGTTCGGTCTCGAGATGCGCGGGTTTGACGAACGGGGTGATGCGAAACAGCGTCGGCAGGCCTCGCTCGTGAAACAGCTTTTCGCAATGGGCGATTTTCTGCGGCAGCGGCAGCGTGGAGCCGAAATGGGCATTCACGCTGCGCGCGCGCTTGGCCTTGCCGGGGGACACGCGCAACAGCCAGCCGTCGTAGAAGAGCTGGCGCTGCGTCTGCAGCGCGTTGAGGCCGATTTCCTCGACGCGCGCGAGGTCGAGCCCATCGAATTGCAGGCTCGCGCTCATCCGGATATCCGCTTCAGCAACGCGAGGACGAGCAGCGTATAGCCCGCCGCCAGCAGATCGTCGAGCATCACGCCGACGCCGTTTTTCATCTGCGCGTCGAGCTGGCGAATCGGAGGCGGCTTGACTATGTCGAATGCCCGGAACACCGCGAACGCCGCCAGCAGCTGGATCCAGCCCGGCCCGACGAAAAACAGAACTAGCAGGAAGGCGGCAATCTCGTCGATGACGATGGCGCCCGCGTCCGGCACGCCAAGATTGCGTCCTGCGACCTGCGCCGCCCAGGCGCCGGCGCCAAACAGAACCGCCACGACGATGATGTATGCCATGTCCCCGGCATAGGCGCGAAGCAGGAAGGCCAGCGGAATGGCCACGAGCGTGCCGATCGTCCCGGGCGCCACCGGGGACAAACCTGCACCGAAACCCAGCGCGATGAAGTGCGCCGGATGGCGGAACAGGAAGGCGATGGATGGTTGCTCGGTCATCGGCTACGCAAAGTGATCGAATGCCTTCGGCAGCGCGGGAAGCGCGGCGCCGAGTTCATCGCGCACGGTGAGGCCGGCGCCCGCGGTGACGGTGCCGATCCGGCTGAGCGAAACGTTCTCGTCCCGCGCAATCGCGGCAAGCGCATCACGCGCGGAGGGCGGCGCCGTGAAGCACAGTTCGTAGTCATCGCCGCCGGCCAGCAGGCAGGCCAGGCCCAGTTCGCGGTCGCCGCCCCGGAGTTGCGCCGCGAGCGACGTCGAACGCGGGATCGATGCCAGGTCGACGGTCGCGCCGACCTTCGATCGCTCGAGGATATGGCCGAGGTCTCCGGTGAGGCCGTCGGAAATGTCGATCGCGGAAGTCGCGACGCCGCGCAGACGCTGGCCCAACCCGACGCGCGGCTCCGGCGATTCGAGACGCTCGCGCACCGTGGAAGACGACAGGCTCCCCGGCGCGGCGCGACCCTGCAGCACCGCCAGTGCCAATGCGGCGTCGCCCAGCGTACCCGACACGTAGATGTCGTCGCCCACGTTGGCCCCGGCACGGGCAAGTGCCGTCCCGGCCGGCACCTCGCCGACGATCGTGAGGCACAGGTTGCGCGGTCCGCGGGTCGTGTCGCCGCCGACCAGCGCGACGTCGAAGCGATCGGCGAGTGCAAACAGGCCCCGCGCGAACTCCGCGATCCACGCCTCGTCGTTGTCAGGCAGCGCACCCGCGAGCAGCGCCCAGCGCGGCTTCGCGCCCATCGCCGCCATGTCGGACAGGTTGACCGCCAGCGTCTTGTGCCCGAGCGTCGCGGGCGCGACGTCCGGCAGGAAGTGGCGCCCTTCCACCAGCATGTCCACGGACAGCACGAGCTCGCAACCCGGTGCGGGCGCCACCACCGCGCCGTCGTCGCCGATTCCAAGTCGAACGGCGGCATCGCGTATTGGATGCCTGAAGTAGCGGTCGATGAGCGCGAATTCGTTCATTGCGCGGGACGCCTAACGCAGCGAATCGCCGATTTCCTTCTGCCATCGCGCGAGCAGGCGCCGGCGCATTTCCGGATCGCCGAATCGTGCCGGATCGACATCGAGCGTCTGAACGTTGGCAAATGCGGCGGCCTCGCGCCGGATCTCGGCGCTCGCATGCGCCGGGACGAGCAGGTTCCTGGTGCGGTTGGCGAGTTCCTGCGCGGGCCGGGTCAGCGCCCAGTCATAGAAAGCGCGGGCCTCGTCCGGATGCGGGGCACCGGCAAGAATCGCCATGCCGCCCAGCGCATCGCCTGTACCCTCGCAAGGAATCGCGATGTTCACTTCGAAGCCGGCCAGCTGCTGCGTGATGAATTCGTGGACAAAGGTCACGCCGACCGCCACCTCGCCGCGAGCCACGGATGGACCCTGCGCCGTTCCCGATTGCGTGAAGCGCACGACGTTCGGCAGAAGTTTCTTCAGGTACTCGAACGCGCCGTCCTCGCCGTACAGCACGACCAGCGTGGCGAGGATCGTGTATCCGGTCCCGCTGGTGACGGGGTTGGCCAGCTCGATCTCCTTGCCATAGGCGCGCGAGACGAGATCCGACCAGCAACGCGGCGCCGTCAGTTCCTTCTGCCTGAGAATGGTCGGGTCGGTTCCGAAGCCGATGATGATCCGGTAGATCGCCGCCACCTTGTAGTCGGCGCGTTCCGTCGCGCGGCGCGCCCACGGCTGCAGTTCCGCGAGGCGCGGCGATCGGTAGGAAACGAAGAGTCCTTCGGCAGCCGCTTGCAGGAACGGGTCGAACGTCCCGCCGTACCAGATGTCCGCCCTGGGGTTGGCGCGTTCCGCGCGGATCTGCGCGAAGACCTCTCCCGTGGCCTTGCGCGTGACCGACGTGTCGATGCCGGTCTCGCGCTGGAAGGTCCGCGCCGCGAGCTCGCAGGCGTCCGGGTCATGGCTGCAATAGATGACGAGCGAACGTGCCGAGGCGCCGCCCGCGCCCAGCAACGCGAGCGACAGGATCAGCGCTAAGGCCGGTTTCACGTCGCCGCCGCGCTGCGCCGAAGCGCGGCTATCTCCGTCGCCCGGAGTTCGGCGGCGAGCTTGTCGAGGACACCGTTCACATAGCGGTGCCCGTCGGTGCCGCCAAAGGACTTGGCGATTTCCACCGCCTCGTTGATGACGACCTTGTAGGGAATCTCGATCCGGTGCGCCAATTCCCATGCGCCGATGAGCAGGATCGCGCGTTCGATCGGCGAAAGCTCCGCCGGCGTGCGGTCGAGGTGCGGTGCAAGGGCCGTCAAAAGCGCGTCGTTTTCGCGGGTCACGCCATCCCACAACTCGCCGAAGTAAGCCTGGTCCGCGCGCAGATACCCCCGGCTGGCCGCAAGGTCGAGGCGCACGACGTCGGCGTCGTTGCGCGAGAGGTGCCGCTGGTAGAGTCCCTGCAGGACCAGTTCGCGGGCGCGGCGGCGGGGCGGCGTCCTCACGGCTCAAGCGTCCTCGATCTTGACGATGAGATTGGCCATCTCCAGTGCTGCCTGCGCCGCCTCGAATCCCTTGGTGTCCATCCGGGCCATGGCCTGGGCGTCCGTCTCGCAGGTCAGAATGCCGTTGCCGATCGGTATCCCGAATTCGAGCTGGACGCTGGAAATGCCGGCCGCCGATTCGTTGGCGACGATTTCGAAATGGTACGTCTCGCCCCGGATCACCGCCCCCAGCGCGATCAGCGCGTCGTAGTCCCCCGTCTGGGCCAGCTGCTGCAATGCCAGCGGCGACTCCAGTGCTCCAGGCACGCTGACGACCGTGATGTCGCCGTCGTCGACGCCGGCCTCCCGCAGCGCCCGCAGCGCGCCGGACAGCAGGCCGTCGCCGATCTCGGCGTTGAAGCGGGACAGCACGATGCCGACGCGCAGGCCTTCGCCATGGATGTTCGAAGCTATGCGGCGGATCGACATGGTGTGAGGAAAATGGGAATGGAACCGGGGCTGAATTTGGCGGATGCGAACCGGCGGCACCGCGCCCAACCAAACGCGCGCCGCCTTCTGTCGTCAGGAATTCCTGCGCACGGGCGGCTCGACTTCGTAGCCGGTGACCTCGAGATCGAATCCGGCCATGCTGGGCATCTTGCGCGGCTTGGCCAGCAGGCGCATGCGGCCGACGTTCAGGTCGCGCAGGATCTGCGCGCCGATGCCGTAGTTGCGCAGGTCCATCTTCGGTGACGCAGGCGGATCGTCGGCGATGGCGCGCCGGCGCAGTTCCTGCGCCGATTCCGGCCGGTGCAGCAGCACCATGACGCCGCGCCCCGCCGCGACGATGGCGGTCAGCGCCTCCTCGATGGTCCACGAATGCGCCGTGCTCTCCACGTCGATCAGGTCCATGACGGACAACGGCTCGTGCACGCGCACCAGCGTCTCCGTGTCGGGAGAAATGGGACCGCGCACCAGCGCCAGGTGGGTCGCGTCCGACAGCTTGTCACGGTAGACCACCAGGCGGAACGCGCCATGGGCGGTGTTGATCGGGCGCTCGGCGATGCGCTCGACGATACGCTCGGTCCGGCTGCGGTAGTGAATGAGGTCGGTGATCGCGCCGATCCTGAGCCCGTGCGTCGCGGCGAACGAGAGCAGGTCCGGCATGCGCGCCATCGTGCCGTCGTCCTTCATGATTTCGCAGATCACCGCCGCCGGCGTCAGTCCCGCCATTCTCGCCAGGTCGCAACCGGCCTCGGTGTGACCTGCCCGCACCAGCACGCCGCCCGGCTGCGCCATCACCGGAAAGATGTGCCCCGGCTGCACGATGTCGGACGGCCTGGCATCCGCCGCCACGGCCGCGCGTACGGTGCGCGCGCGATCGGCCGCGGATATGCCCGTGGTCACGCCCTCGGCCGCCTCGATCGACACCGTGAAATTGGTGCCCTGGCCCGAGCGGTTGGCCGACACCATGAGCGGCAATGCGAGCTGGGCGCACCGCTCCTCGGTCAGCGTGAGGCAGATCAGGCCGCGCGCATGGCGCGCCATGAAATTGATCGCTTCGGGGGTGACGAAATCCGCGGCGACGACCACATCGCCTTCGTTCTCGCGGTCTTCCTCGTCGACCAGAACGACCATGCGGCCGGCCTTCAGTTCGGCGATGATTTCGGGAGTCGGGGCGAGAGTCATGGCGGCGGCGAAATCCGGTGCGACACGGGGGACTTGAACGGCGTTCCCGCAAAGCGGAAGTTTACAGCATGGGAGCCCGCCGGACCCTGTTCATGCCGACACGGCGTCCTCGCCCGCGACGCCCGGCCGCACCCGGAACCATGCGGCGTAGAGGGCCGGCAGGAAAAGCAGCGTCAAGCCGGTCGCGATGGTGATGCCTCCCATCATCGCCACCGCCATCGGCCCGAAGAAATCGCTGCGTATGAGCGGAATGAGGCCCAGCACGGCCGCGGACGCCGTCAGCACGATGGGGCGAAAGCGGCGCACGGTGGCCCCGACCACCGCTTCCCACGGCGCGTGACCCGCGGCGATGTCCTGCTCGATCTGGTCGACCAGGATGATCGAGTTGCGCATGATGATGCCGGCCAGCGCGATCGTGCCCAGCAACGCGACGAATCCGAACGGCTTGCCGAAAACGAGCAGCGCGAGCGCGACGCCGATCAATCCCAGCGGCGCGGTCAGGACGACCATCAGCGTGCGCGAGAAGCTCTGCAGCTGGATCATGAGCAGCGTCAGCACGGTGATGATGAACAGCGGCGCTCCGGCGGCTATCGACCGCTGGCCGCGGGCCGAGTCCTCGGTCGCGCCGCCAATCTCGATACGGTAGCCCAGCGGCAGCGTCGCGCGGATCGGCTCGAGCCTGGGGTTGATCCGGTTCGCGACGTCCGGCCCCTGCGCGTCGCCCACCACGTCCGAGCGCACGGTGATCGTCGGCAGGCGGTCGCGGCGCCAGATGATGCCGTCCTCCTGCTCGTACCGGATGTCGGCGATTTGCGTGATGGGCACGGCGCGTCCGCCCGGCGTCGGTATCGCGAGATCCTTGAGAAAGCTGATCTTCGCGCGCTCTTCCGTGGCTCCGCGCAGCAGCACTTCGATCTGCTTGTCTTTTTCCCGGAAGTAGGTCACCGAGAAGCCGGACAGCGAGTTGTTGAGAAACAGCGCCAGGTCCTGCGACGATATGCCGAGCACCCGCGCCTTGTTCTGGTCGATGGCGACCCGGATCGCCTTCGACGGCTCGTCCCAGTCGAACTGCACGCTCGCCGTCCCCGGATCGGCGCGCATGACTTCCGCCACCTGCCGCGAAATGCGGCGCACCGTGGGAATGTCCTCGCCCGAGACCCGGAACTGGACCGGGAATCCGACCGGCGGGCCGTTCTCCAGCCTGGAGATTCGCCCCCGCAGCGACGGAAAGTCATTCTCGAACAGGGCCAGCAGCCGGCCGCGCAGCCGCTCGCGGTCCGCGTTGCTCGTGGCGGTGACCACCACCTGCGCAAAGTTCGCCTGTTGCAGCTGCTGGTCGAGCGGCAGGTAGAAGCGCGGGCTGCCGCTTCCCACGTAGGTGACGTAGCTCTCGATGCCGGCCTCGCGGTCGAGCACCGCCTCGAGTTTCCTGGCCTGCTCCAGCGTGGCAGCAAAGGAACTGCCCTCCGCCAGGCGCAGGTCGACCAGCAGTTCTGGACGGGACGAGGCCGGGAAGAACTGCTGCGGAATGAAGCGGAACAGCGCCAGTGCGCCGACGAAAAGCGCGAGCGTGGCGACGATGACGGTCTTGCGGTGGTCGACGCACCATGCGATCACGTGGCGCAAGCGGGTGTAGAAGGGCGTGCGGTAGACCGCTTCCGGGTCGCCGTGGTGGCTGTGCGCGCGTGCCGGCGGCGGCAAATTGCGCAGCCGCGCCCACGCGCGCGCCCACAGCGACGGCGCGCGGCCTTTCGAGTAATCCGGCAGCATCCGGTAGCCGAGATAGGGAATCACGATCACCGCGATCACCCAGGAGGCCATCAGTGCGATCGCGGATACCTGGAAGATCGACCGCGTGTACTCGCCTGTGCCGCTCTTGGCCGTGGCGATCGGCAGGAAGCCCGCAATCGTCACCAGGGTTCCGGTCAGCATCGGGAACGCCGTGCTGGTGTATGCGAAGCCCGCGGCCCGGAAACGGTCGTAACCCTGCTCAAGCTTGATCGCCATCATCTCCACCGCGATGATCGCGTCGTCGACGAGGAGCCCAAGCGACAGGATCAGCGCGCCGAGCGAAATCTTGTGCAGGCCGATGTCGAACAGCCACATGAAGAAGAACGTCACCGCCAGCACCAGCGGAATGGAAATCGCCACGACCAGCCCGGTGCGAAATCCCAGGCTCACCAGCGACACCGCGAGCACGATCAGCACCGCTTCGGTCAACGAACGTATGAACACATTGATCGAGCGCTGCACCGCGCGCGGCATGCTGGCGACCTCGGCCAGCTCCACGCCGATCGGCATCTGCTGCTGGATGCGAAGCGCGCTTTGCTCGAGACCGCGTCCCAGCTCGATCACGTCGCCTCCCTTGGCCATCGTGATGCCGAGTCCGAGCGCTTCCTTGCCCTGCCAGCGCATCTTCTGCTGCGGCGGGTCGACGTAGCCGCGCTTGACCGTGGCGATGTCGCCAAGTCGGAATACGCGGTTGTTGGCGCGGATCGCGATGTCGCGAATCGCCTCGACGTTGTCGAATGCACCGGTCGGTCGGACGTAGATCCGGTCCGTCGGCGTATCGAACACGCCGGCGGCGGCCACCACGTTCTGCGCCGCCAGCGTCTGGATGATCTGCGTCGGGGACACGCCGAGCGTCGCGAGCTTGGCGTTGGACATCTCGATGAAGACCTTTTCGTCCTGCTCGCCGATGAAGTCCACCTTGGCCACGCCGGGGACGCGCAGCAGTTCCGCGCGCACCCGGTCTCCGAATTCCTTGAGTGCGTGGTAGTCGAAGCCGTCGCCGGTCAGCGCGAAGATGTTGGTGTAGACGTCGCCGAATTCGTCGTTGAAGAACGGCCCCTGGATGCCGGCGGGAAGCGTGTTGCGGATGTCGCCTACCTTCTTCCGCACCTCGTACCAAGTGTCCGGCACGATGGCCGCCGGTGCCGAATCCTTGATCGCGAAGAACACCAGCGATTCGCCGGGCTTGGAGTAGCTGCGCACCCAGTCGACGTTCGGAACCTCCTGGAGCTTGCGCTCGATGCGGTCGGTGACCTGCTGCTCGACGTCGCGAGCGGTCGCGCCCGGCCAGTTGGTCTTCACCACCATCACCTTGAACGTGAACGGCGGATCCTCGGATTGGCCCAGCTTCTCGTACGACAGGAATCCGACCAGCGCGAACACCACGATCAGGTACAGCACGAACGTGCGGTGGTGCAGCGCCCATTCGGACAGGTTGAATCGCGATTCAGGCACACCGCCGGGTGAATTGACGGGGGTCATTTACGTGGCGTCATCGCAATTGCGTCCGCGCGCCGGCGGGGACCGCGTGACTTCGGGGTCACGAAAAGGTGGAAACGTCATCGGGTTCCCGCTCATTTTGGCGACGGCGCGGGCACGTCGGCAGCGGAGCCCGGGTCGTAGGGCCTGACCACCTGGCCCGGCAGCAGCTTGTGCACGCCCGCCGCGACGATCCAGTCGCCGTCGCGCACGCCCGACGTGACGACGACGCCATCCTCGCGATACTGGCCGATGGTCACGGGCACCAGGCCGACCTGCTTCGTGGCGGTGTCGAAGCGCCACACGGCCGGCTTGCCGTCCTGCTGATAAATGGACGTCGGCGGCAGCAGCGCGGAATTCGGCGCGCCGTCGGCGAGCACGCCGACGTTCGCGGTCATGCCCCACTGCACGGAGGGATCGGGGTTGGCGATGGCGACGCGGACCGCGAAGGTGCGCGTCGTCGCATCGACGGCGGGCGACACCTCGCGCACCTTGGCCGGATAGAGTTTCTGCGGATTGGCCCAGAGCGCCACGAACAGCTGCTTCGCGCCCGTCAATTCGCCAATGCGATTCTCCGGCACGCTGATGGCGACCTCCCGCTCCTCGGCGCGCGCCAGCTTGAACACCGGCTGCCCCGCGGTCACCACCTGGCCCGCGTCCGCGTTCACGGCGGTGATCACGCCGTCGTCGCTGGCCGTGAGCGTCGCATAGCTGGACTGGTTCTGCGCGACGGCGAGATTGGCCTTCGCCTGCTCGTATTTCGCGCGATTCGAATCGAGCGCGTTGCGCTTGGCGTCCAGCGCCGAGGCGCTGATGAATTTCTCCTTGAGCAGGCTTTGATAACGGTCGTACTCGGCCTGCGCGAACTTCCATTCGGTTTCGGTTGCGGCAACCTGCGCCTTCGCGGCTTCGGCCTGCAGCCCGACGTCGGCCGGGTCGAGCCGCGCCAGCGCCTGGCCCTTCTTCACGCGCGCGCCGACGTCGACGTAGCGCGCAACGATCTTGCCGCCGATGCGAAAGCCCAGGTCCGCCTCGTAGCGCGGCTTGACCTCGCCGGCAAAGACCGCGGTGGCGCTGGCGCCGCCCAGCCTGACCTGCGCCAGTTGCACGGGGCGGACAACCTCGGCGGGTTTGTCCTTTGCGCCGCATGCCGCGAGCGATGCGCCGAGAAGCGCGACCGCGGCGGCCCTGCGCAGCGACATCGAATTCGGGGTCGGCGCGGTCATGGCGCGGACGATGGCCGACCCACCGTTCCTTCCCACAGGGCGCGCAGCGCGGAAGCGAGTTCGTCGGGATAGTTCATGCCAAACGGCGCGGGTTCCGCGGCCGCGAGGTCGAAGGTGCAATCGCCGCCGGCCGAATGCGCCGACATCTGCCACAAGCCGATGATCAGGGCGTAACTGTGCCTGAGGAGAGCCACCCCTGCGCCGGCGGGAATGTGGGGAAAGTGGCGCTCGAGCCCGCTGCCGGCGCGCTGCAACCGCTGCGCCATGCGCTGCTTGAACGCGAGTGCGGCTTCCGCCGGCACGCCTTGTCCCATCATCCCGAAGCAGCGTGCCGCCAGCGGCAGGAACAATGGCGGCTCGACCATGTGGAGCTTCGTCAGCGCCAGAACATCCTCGATTCTCACCGCTGCCGACTGGTCGAGACGGGCGATCAGCGCGCCGAAGAAACCGTCGATGTTGCGCTCGTGAACCGCAAGCAGGAGTTCTTCCTTGCTCGGAAAATAGAGGTAGACGGTGCCTTTGGCGAGTCCCGCCTCGTCGGCGACCTCGGCCACGTTGGCCACCCGTTCGGGCGAGCGAAGCAACAGGCGCTCCGCCGCATCGAGGATGGCGACGTGTCGCTCGTGCTTGGCTTCGGCCTGGATGGCGCGCTGGCGTATGACCATATGTGCTGACTCCCGATCGTGCTGCTCGTCGCGCGACCGCATCGCGCATCCTCGTCCCGGCACAACTGACTGCGGGTCAATTGAACGACAGCGTAAATGACCGTCGGTCAGTTGTCAATGGGCTGCACATCGACGCTCGGTCCGGGCCGAGGACTCCGGCCATGGCGGGCGGACGGGGGAGATCAGCGCGCGTCAGCGAAACAGCGCGAGCGTCGCGAGCGTCAACTCGCTTTCGGGGTCGGCGTAATCGAGGACGACGCTGAAATGATGCTTGCCGGCGACGATCAGGGGCCCCGCGGCCGGGCGACTGTTTTCCGGCCAGGCATCCCACAGCAACTGGGACTGGCGGATGAACTCCGACGTTTCGGCTCCGCCCACCGCGATCAGCAGCGGGGCCGGCGACAGGCTGAGATGATTGACCGGCGACACCCGCGCCGCCTCGGCGTTGGTGAGCCGCAGGTCGCTGTTCATCGACGCCATGACCAACGGCTTCAGGTCATGCACGCCGGAGAGCGTGACTCCGCCGACGAAGGGATCGGCGGCCAGGCCAAGCGCCTCCCAGTCGGTGGCGAACATCATCGCCGCCAGGTGGCCGCCGGCGGAGTGGCCGGCGACGACCACGTTGCCGGCCGCCGCGCCATGCCGCGGTCCTTCCCTGGCCAGCCACACCATGAGCCTGCGGCATTGGTCGACGATTCGGGCCACCGATACACCGGGACAGAGGTCGTAATTGGCGACGACCACCGCCATGCCGCGGTCCACCATCGGGCCGGCGACGAACTGGAAATCGGATTTGTCCAGCGCGCGCCAATAGCCGCCGTGGATGAAAACGAAGGTCCCGAGTGGGGTCTCCTCGGGCAGGAACAGGTCGAGCGTCTGCATCGCGCTCGGGCCGTAGCGCAGGTCCAGCGTGTGCCGACAGCGCGCGCGCGTCGCGGCCGAACGCTCCGGATACTGGGCCAGCCAGAACGGATGGTCGGCAACCGCGGCGCGATTGTTGTAGCCGCGCTCGACGAATTCCGGAGTGAGAACCGGAGGGACTTCGCGATCGTTCATGCAATGACGATCGACAGTGGCGTCAGTCCGTCGATGTGCCCGTCGAGCCGGTCGCCGGCAACCACCGCGCCGACGCCCGCCGGCGTGCCGGTGAACACGAGATCACCCGGCAGCAATTCATAGTATTGCGACAGGAAGGCAAGCGTGTGCGGTACGTCCCAGATCATGTCCGACAGGTCCCCCTGCTGCCGCCTCGCGCCGTTCACGTCGAGCCGGATCGCGCCGCGGTCCAGAAAACCGGTCGTCGCCACGCGGTGGATCGGCGCAATGGGCGCTGCCTGGGCGAACGACTTGCCGAGGTCCCAGGGCCGCTTCTTCTCGCGCATGTCGTTTTGCAGGTCGCGCCGCGTCATGTCGAGGCCGGTGGCGTAGCCGAACACGATGGCATTGGCCTTGTCGGCATCCAGCTGAACACCGTGCTTGCCGATGGCCACGACCAGTTCGATCTCGTGATGGAAGTTCTTCGTGGCAAGCGGATAGCGCACGATGCCTGTGGCGGGCGGCACCACCGGCACGACCGCATCGGCCGGCTTGCAGAAGAAAAAAGGCGGCTCCTTGGTCGCGTCGCCCCCCATCTCCTTTGCGTGTTCCGCGTAGTTGCGCCCGACGCAGTAGATGTGGCGGACGGGGAACACGTCGGTGCTGCCGGCAATGGGGACCGTAGGCGCGTCCCAAAGGGATAGGGCGTAGTTCATTCTGGATCCCGGTGGAAGAGTGTTCTATTCCGCGTCCGGCTGCTTGGCCGGGGCCGCGTCAACGAATGCCGGCAGCGCGATGCACGCCGCCTCGATGCGCGTGAGCGTGGGAAACGGCGTGACGTCGATGTTCATCCGCCGCGCGTTGGCCAGTTGCGGCACGAGGCAGATGTCCGCCAGCGACGGCGCGTCGCCATGGCAGAAGCGACCGGTCGCCGAGTCCCGTGCGAGGCGCGTCTCGAGCGCTTCCAGGCCGACGTCGACCCAATAGCCATACCAGCCGTCTTTCTGCTCGTCGGAGGCGCCCAGCGTGTTCTTCAGGTACTGCAGGACGCGGAGGTTGTTCAGCGGATGGATGTCGCAAGCGATTTCCAGCGCGATCCCCCGCACCCTCGCGCGCGCGGCGGGCGTCGCGGGAAGCAGCGGCGGCTCGCGATGCGTCTCGTCCAAGTATTCGATGATTGCCAGCGACTGCGTCAGCATGTCGCCGCCGTCGGTCAGCAGCGCCGGCACCAGCCCCTGCGGGTTCAGCGCCAGATATTGCTCGCTGCGCTGCGCGTTGTTGCGCAGGTGTATGAATTCGCGCTCGGGTCGCAGGCCTTTCATGTTCAGCGCGATGCGGACCCGATAGGCCGCGGAGGAACGGAAGTAGTCGTAGAGTTTCATCACACTTTCCAGGTTCGCTAGAACGCGGAGATTCCGGTCTGCGCGCGGCCGAGGATCAGCGCGTGCACGTCGTGCGTGCCTTCGTAGGTGTTCACGGTTTCGAGATTGAGCACGTGCCGGATCACGTGGAACTCGTCGACGATGCCGTTGCCGCCGTGCATGTCGCGCGCCGTCCGCGCGATGTCCAGCGCCTTGCCGCACGAATTCCGTTTCATGATCGATGTGATTTCCGGCGCCGCGATCCCTTCGTCCTTCATCCGCCCCAGCCGCAGGCAGCCCTGCAGGCCCAGCGCGATCTCGGACATCATGTCGGCCAGCTTTTTCTGGATCAGCTGGTTGGCCGCAAGCGGCCGACCGAACTGGATTCGATCCATCGTGTACTGCCGGGCGGCGTGCCAGCAGAACTCGGCGGCGCCCAGCGCGCCCCACGCAATCCCGTAGCGCGCGCTGTTGAGGCAGCCGAACGGTCCCTTGAGCCCCTGCACGCCGGGCAGCAGGTTCTCCTCCGGGACGAACACCTCGTCCATGACGATCTCGCCGGTGATCGACGCGCGCAGGCTGAACTTGCCCTCGATCTTCGGCGCCGTCAATCCTTTCATTCCACGCTCGAGGATGAATCCGCGAATGATCCCCTGGTCGTCCTTGGCCCAGACCACGAACACGTCCGCGATTGGCGCATTGGAAATCCAGGTCTTGGCGCCCGACAGGCTGAACCCGCCTTTTGCGGTTCGCGCCCGCGTGACCATCGAGCCGGGGTCGGAACCGTGGTTGGGTTCGGTCAGCCCGAAGCAGCCGATCCACTCGCCCGTCGCAAGCTTAGGCAGGTACTTGCGCCGCTGCGCCTCGGTGCCATAGGTGAAGATCGGAAACATCACCAGCGAACTCTGCACGCTCATCATCGACCGGTAGCCCGAGTCCACGCGCTCGATCTCGCGCGCGATCAGGCCGTAGCAGACGTAGTTGAGGCCCGAGCCGCCATACTCCACCGGCAGCGTCGCGCCGAGCAGGCCCAGCGACCCCATTTCGCGAAAGATCCCGGGGTCGGTCGTCTCGTGCCGGAAGGCATCCTTGATGCGCGGCATCAGCTTGTCGCTTGCGTAGGCCTGCGCGGCATCGCGCACCATGCGCTCCTCCTCCGTCAACTGCCCGTCGAGGAGCAGCGGGTCGTCCCACTTGAAGACAGCCTTGGCCGGCGCGTTGGCATGGACGGAAACCGGATCGGGAGCGTTCATGGAGAACTCCAGGAGGCGTGGCGCGGCGGGGAGCCGGATCGGCCCGCTCCTCGCGCATTCATTGGCGATGCGACGATTATCCGATGCGAAGGCGTCGCGGTCTACCTGTGCGTCGTCGCGGGACCGGCCTACAGCACCCGCATGTGCAGGCCGCCGTCGACGTTGAATGCGTCCCCCGTGCTGAACGGCAGCAGGCGCCGCGCGAGTGCCGCGACCGTGGCGCCGACGTCCGCGGGCTCTCCCCATCGCCTGATCGGCGTAACGCCATCCTTGATCAGTGCGTCGTAACGATCGAAGGCGCCGGCCGTCATGCCGGTCCGGATGATGCCGGGGCGGATTTCGTAGCACATGATGTCCTGCGTCGCGAGCCGCTGCGCGAACAACTGGTTCAGCATCGCCAGGCCGGACTTGGCGACGCAGTATTCCGCGTGGTTGGGACCCACCGTTCGGGCGTTGGTCGACGATATGGTGATCAGCGAACGCGGCGGTTCGGACGTCGCACGGTCCTGTGCGAGCATCCGGCGCGCCACGGCCTGGGTCAGGAAAAACGTGCCGCGAAGATTGACGCGCACCACTTCGTCGAAGGATTCCGGCGTCACGTCGAGCAGGTCTCCCCGCACCTTCACCTGGATGCCCGCGTTGCTGACCAGGCAGTCGATGGTGCCGAAGGCGGCGAATGCACGGTCGACGAACGTGGCGTGTCCGGCGACATCTGCGACGTCGTGGGCGAGGAACGCCGCGCGACGCCCGCGCGACGCGATCCCGTCCATCATCGCGCGCGTGTCGGCGTCGTCGACGAGGTCGTTGGCCACGATGTCGAAGCCCTGCTCCGCGAGCGCCCACGCGATCCCGCGGCCTATGCCCCGGCGCGCGCCGGTGACGAGCGCGAACGCGGATCGCCCCGCGGGACCGCGACCGCTAGGCATCGGGCACCACCGCCGTCACTTCGATTTCCACTTTCGCGCGGTCCTCGATCAGCGCGGCCACCTGCACCGCGGTCATCGCCGGAAAGTGGCGTCCGATGACTTCGCGATAGGCAGCACCCAGCGCGCGATAGCTGGCGACATATTCGCGCTTGTCGGTCACGTACCACGTCATGCGCGTGATGTGCTCCGCGCCGGCGCCGGCCTCGGACAGGATCGCCATGACGTTCTGCAGCGCCTGCCGCGCCTGCGCGACGAAGTCGTCCGACTCGAACCGCTGCTGGCCGTTCCAGCCGATCTGGCCGCCGACGAACACCGTCGTGCCGCGCGCGGCGATTCCATTCGAGTATCCCTTCGGCGGCGTCCAGCCGGACGGCTGCAGGATCTTCAGCGTCCCCTTGGCACGTCGATCGGGATTCATGCGCCCGCTCCGCGGCGATCCGCTTCCATCTGGCGCAGTTTGGACCGCATGACCTTGCCTGTTCCGGTGCGCGGCAGCGCGGCGATGAACTCGATTGCGCGCGGATACTTGTAGGGGGCGATCGTCCGCTTGACGAAATCCTGCAGCTCGGCGACCCGTTCCGGCCCGGGATCGAATCCGGGCTGCAGCACCACGTACGCCTTGACGATCTGCCCGCGCTCCTCGTCCGGCGCGCCGATCACGCCGCACTCGGCGACGGCCGGGTGCATGAGCAGCGCGCCCTCGACCTCCGGGCCGCCGATGTTGTAGCCCGAACTGATGATCATGTCGTCGTTGCGCCCCTGGTACACGTAGTAGCCGTCTGCGTCGACGCAATACGCGTCTCCCGTGTAGTTCCACCCATCCTGCACGTAACTCCGTTGGCGGTCGTCCGCGAGGTACCGGCACCCGGTGGGACCCTTGACGGCAAGCCGCCCGGTCGTGCCCGGCGGAACGGGCTTGCCCTCGTCGTCCATGATCGACGCACGATAGCCGGGCACCACGATGCCGGTGGCGCCCGGCCTGGCGTGCGCGTCGTCGTGCGAGATGAAGATGTGGAACATTTCGGTGGAACCGATGCCGTCGATGATCTCGATGCCGGTCGCGTCCTTCCACGACTTGCGGGTCGGGGCGGGCAGCGCCTCGCCCGCCGAAACGCACTTGGCCAGCGACGAGAGGTCGTGATCCGCAGCCACGCGCGCCATCGCGCGGTACGACGTCGGCGCCGTGAACAGCACGGTTGCGCGGTGTTCGGCAACCGCCGGCAGCAACGCATCAGGCGACGGCTTCTCGATCAGCAGCGTGCAGGCGCCGATACGCAAAGGGAACAGCAGCAGTCCGCCCAGTCCGAACGTGAACGCAAGCGGCGGGCTGCCCGTGAAGACGTCGTCCGCGCTCGCCTGCAGCATCGCCGGCGGCCAGCAGTCGCAGGCGGCGATCAGGTCGCGGTGAAAATGCATTGCCGCCTTGGGCGTTCCTGTCGTGCCGGACGTGAAGGCGATCAGCGCCACGTCGTCCGCCGCCGTATCGACGCTCGCGAACGTCGGCGGCTTGCCTGCCATTCGCGAATCGAGACTGTCGTGCGCGGCGCCGCCGAAGTGCAGGACGTGGCCGAGCGTCGGACACTTCGCGCGGGCGGCATCGAGCTCGGCGGCCAGCGTGGCGTCGCACAGCGCGTGCGATATTTCCGACTTGGTCACGATGTCGGTGAGCTCCTTCGCGCGCAGCATCGGCATCGTGCTCACCGCGATGCCTCCCGCCTTCAGCACGCCGAAGATGCAGGCCGCGTGGAGCGGATTGTTCGGCGCGCGCAGCAGCACCCGGTTGCCGGGGACGAGTCCCATGTCCTCGACCAGGACGTGCGCGATCCGGCTTGCCTGGGCGTCGAGATCCGCGTAGGACCAGCGCACGCCTGCAGGCGAACGAATCGCGGCGCGATCACCCCATCCCCGATCCAGCGCACGTGTCAGCAGCTCGGTCGCGGCATTCAGGCGTTCCGGATATCGGAGGGCCGGCAGCTCGAAAATGAACTCCGGCCATTCGTGGCGCGGCGGAAGATGGTCGCGCGCGAACGTGTCGATGTGGGCGGTATGGCTCAACTCGAGGCCTCCTTCAGCAATTCCCGGCCGATGATCAGCTTCTGCACTTCGGTGGCGCCCTCGTAGATGCGCAGCGCCCGGATGTCGCGGTAAAGCCTTTCGACGATACGACCGCGCGTGACGCCCAGCGCGCCGTGCAACTGCACCGCGGCATCGATGACCTGCTGCGCCGACTCGGTGGCCGCGAGCTTCGCCATCGCAGCCGCTTTCGTGGTCCGCTCGCTGCCCGTGTCGCGCAGCCACGCGGCGCGACAGGTGAGCAATGCCGAGGCATCGACGGCAGTCGCCATGTCGCCCAGCGTCGCCTGCGTCAGCTGGAGGTCGGACTGCATGCCTCCGAACATCCGGCGCGACCGCGCGTGCGCAACGGCCTCGTCCAGCGCCCGTCGCGCGAATCCGACCGCCGCAGCCGCCACCGACGCTCGAAAGATGTCGAGCGTGCGCATCGCAAGCTTGAAACCCTGGCCTTCCGCGCCGAGCAATGCGTCGCGGGGCAGCCGGCAGTCGTTGAACTCGATCCGCGCCAGCGGGTGCGGCGAAATGACGTCGATGCGTTCCGTGATCGCCAGGCCCGGCGCGTCGGCCGGCACCACGAACGCCGAGATGTCGCGGGTGCCGGGCGCGTCGCCGGTGCGCGCGAAGACGCAATAGAAGTCGGCGATGCCGCCATTGGAAATCCAGGTCTTGCAACCTTCGAGACGCCAGAATTTGCCCTCCGAACGCGCGCGCGTCGCCAGTGCCGCCACGTCCGACCCGGCATCCGGTTCGGACAGCGCGAAGGCGGCGATGGCTTCGCCCCGCGCCACCGCGGGCAGCCAGCGCTGGCGTTGCGCTTCGCTGCCCTCGAGCGTGATCGCGCCGCTGCCCAGGCCCTGCATGGCGAATGCGAAATCGGCCAATCCGTCGTGGTAGGCCAGCATCTCGCGCGCCACGCACAACGCGCGCGAATCCAGCGCCGGCAACTCGCCGCCATGGGCCGCCGGAACGCAATAGCGCAGCCAACCGGACTTGCCGAGCGCCCGGACCAGTCGCCGGCAGGTTGCGTCGACATCGCGTTCCGCATCGGCCTGCGCGCCGACGATGTCCTCCAGCCCGGCACACCAGTCCGACAGCCCCGCCGACAGGGCCCGATGTTCCGCGCCGAAAAACGGCCAATCGAGATGCGTCCTGTCCACGTCAGTTGCCCTCGAACTTCGGCGATTTCTTTGCCGCGAAGGCCTCGAACGCCCGTTGAAAATCCCGCGTCTGCATGCAGAGGGCCTGCGCCTGCGCCTCGGCCTCGATCGCCGCATCGAGGTCCATCGCCCACTCCTGATGCAGCAGCTTCTTGGTCATCGCGTGCGCGAACGTCGGCCCGTCGGCGAGCGCACGCGCGAAAGCCTGCGCTTCGGCAAGCAGAACGTCGGCCGCCACGAGGCGATTGAAGAATCCCCACGCCAGCCCCTCGTCGGCGGTCATCCCCCTGCCGGTGTAGAGGAGCTCCGATGCCCGCCCCTGCCCGATCATGCGCGGCAGCAGGGTGCAGGCGCCCATGTCGCAACCGGCCAGGCCCACGCGGACGAACAGAAACGCGGTCTTGGCCGCCGCTGTGCCGAAGCGAAAGTCGGACGCGAGGGCAACCATCGCGCCCGCGCCCGCGCAGGTTCCGTCGACGGCCGCAATGACGGGCTGTGGACATTTGCGCATCGCCAGCACCAGGTCGCCGGTCATCCGGGTGAAGTCCAGCAGCCCGGGCGTCGCCATCCGGGTCAACGGTCCGATGATCTCGTGCACGTCGCCGCCGGAACAGAAATTGCCACCCTCCCCCGTCACGACGACGCACTTCACGTCGCTCGCGTGAACGAGTCCCCGGAACAGGTCGCGCAACTCGGCGTACGAGTCGAAAGTCAGCGGGTTGCGGCGTTCCGGCCGGTTGAGCGTGACCGTCGCCACCTTCGCCTCCGCGTCGACCTCCCAACTGAAATGCGTCGCGCGGTATCCGGCGAACGGGCGCCGATGGTCATCCATGCTCTGGTTCTCGCTCATGCCCGGACCTTCCTTTTTGCATGCGTGTCGCCCGCGGGCGGGATCGTTGTCTTCAGGCGGCCGAGCAGCGCGTGCAGGCGCTCGCGCTCGCTGCCGGACAGGCCGGAAAACATGGCGACGACCCAGCTTTCGTGTTCGGCGGCCATCGCGTCGAATGCCGCCTTGCCCTTCGCCGTCAGCCTGACCAGGAACGCGCGTCGATCCGCCGGAATCGCCACGCGCTCCACCATGCCTTCGTCGACCAGCTGATCGGTCAGTCCGGTGACGTTGCCGCTGGTCACCATCAAGCGGCGCGACAGCTCTCCCATCTTCAGACCATGCGGATTGCGCTCGAGCTGCGCCATCAGGTCGAAGCGTGGCAGCGTCATCGCAAAGCGTTCGCGAAGGCAGGATCGGATCCCGCGCTCGATGGTCAGCGTGCAGGTGAGAAGGCGCAACCACAGTCGCAGCGATTCGTGATGCGCGTCGTGCTGCGCGTCGAGAAGTCGCGTTTCCGGATCGGCTTCGGTCATGCGTCCGCCCTCACCCTTCATAGTTCCCTCATGCGCGTCCCGGCTACCCGTTCGCTTCCGGCACTTCCCTGGCCAGCTGCGCCGCGCGGGCGAGATTGCGCAGGAGCTGGGTCCTGCCGCTTTCGTACTGAACGGGCCATGCGGCGCCATCGAAGCCCAGTTGCGCCGCGGCATGCAGCGTCCAGTACGGGTCGGCCAGGTGCGGCCTGCCGAGCGCGCAAAGATCGGCGCGCCCCGCCATCAGGATGCTGTTCACGTGGTCCGGCTCGAAGATCGCGCCCACGGCCATGGTGGCGATGCCGGTCTCGTTGCGGACGCGGTCCGCGAACGGCGTCTGGTACATGCGGCCATACACCGGCTTGGCCCGGCGGGTCGTCTGTCCGGACGACACGTCGATCAGGTCCGCGCCTGCCGCCTTGAACAACCGCGCAATGGCCACGGCGTCGTCGGGGGTGTTGCCGCCTTCCGCCCAGTCGTGCGCCGAGATGCGCACCGACATCGGCCTGTCCGTGGGCCACGCGTCGCGCATGGCGCGAAAGACCTCCAGCGGGTAGCGGCAGCGATTCTCGAGCGAGCCGCCAAATTCGTCCGTGCGCGTGTTGGTCAGCGGGCAGATGAACGCCGACATCAGGTAGCCGTGCGCGCAGTGGAGTTCCAGCCAGTCGAATCCGGCCTCGACGGCGCCCCGGGTCGCGCGCACGAATTCGGCAGTCACGCGATCCATGTCGGCGCGGTCCATCGCACGCGGCATCTGGTTGTTCGGGCCGTAGCGGATCGCCGAGGGTGCGATCAGCGGCCAGTTTCCCGATGAAAGGGGCTCGTCGGCCGCCTCCCAGCCCAACTGCGTCGAACCCTTGGGACCGGCGTGCCCAAGCTGCAGCGCCACCTTTGCGGCGGTCCGCGTGTGGACGTAGTCGACGATGCGCCGCCAGCCGGCGACGTGGTCCGGCGCGTACATGCCGGCGCAGCCGGGCGAGATGCGCGCGTCCGCGGCGACGCATGTCATCTCGGTGAACACGAGTCCGGCGCCTCCGTGCGCGCGGCTGCCGAGATGCACCAGGTAGTAGTCGTCGGGCACGCCGTCGCGGCACGAATACTGCGCCATCGGGGACATCACGACGCGGTTGGCCAGCGTCAGGCCGCGCAGCGTGAACGGCGCGAACATCGGTGGCGGCGCCGCGCCGTTGCTGCCCGCGCGCCCGGCAAACCACGACTCCATCCCGGCGACGAAGGCGCTGTCGCGCAGGCGCAGGTTCTCGTGCGAAATGCGCTGGCTGCGGGTCAGCAGGCTGTACGCGAACTGTTCCGCCTCGAACGCGGAATAGCGGTCGACGTGCTCGAACCACTCGGTCGAGTTGCGCGCGGCATTCTGGATCTTGAGGACCTCGACACCTCGCTCGGATTCGTAGGTGGCCAGCGAGGCCGCCAGCGACTCCGCGAGATCGTGCCGCGAGGAACCGGGATGCGCGAGCGCGCGTGCCAGCGCGATGGCATCCTCAAGCGCCAGCTTGGTGCCGGAGCCCACGGAGAAGTGAGCGGTATGCGCGGCGTCTCCGACGAGGATCACCGGCACGCGCCTGCCGTCGAGCTCGGTCCAGTGCACCCATTTGCCGCAGACCACGCGCGGGAAGCGAATCCAGATCGCGGAACCGCGCAGATGGGACGCGTTGCTCATCAATGCGTGTCCGTCGAGCCACGGCGCAAACAGGCGCTCGCAGAACGCGATGCCTTCTTCCTGCGACATCGCGTCCAGCCCCGCCGCGCGCCAGGTTTCCTCCGGCGTCTCGACGATGAAGGTGGACGTGTCTCCGTCGTATTGGTAGGCATGCGCCTGGAACCAGCCGTGGGCCGTGTGCACGAACGCAAACGTGAACGCCGGGAACTTCTTCTTCGTGCCGAGCCAGACAAAGCGGCAGCGGCGCAGGTCGATGTCCGGCGCAAACGTGGCCGCATAGCGGGTGCGAATCCGGCTGTTGAGCCCGTCGGAAGCAATGACCACGTCGGCGCCGAATTCCCTCGCCGCCGCCACGTCGTCCGCGACGTCGTTCTCGAACACCAGCTCGACGCCCAACGCCTCGCAGCGCGCCTGCAGGATGTTGAGGAGCCGCTTGCGGCCGATCCCGCAAAAGCCATGGCCCCCGCTTTTGATCGTCCGGCCCTTGAAATTGACGTCGATGTCGTCCCAGTGGTTGAACGCGTCGGCGATCTTGTAGGCGGTCTCGGGATCGGCCGCGGCCAGGTTGCCCAGCGTCTGGTCGGAGAACACCACGCCCCATCCGAACGTGTCGTAGGGCCGGTTGCGCTCGACCACGCGGACAGCATGACTGGCGTCGGCCTTCTTGAGCAGCAGGGCCAGGTAGAGGCCGGCGGGGCCGCCGCCGATGCAAAGGACGCGCATGGTCGATGAGGTTCCTGGGATGTCGCTGCCCGGACCGGATGGCCCTTGGGCAGGTATATCTTCGTTGTGAATATCTTAATCCTGAACAACATGCTGTCAACCCCCCAACGGAATGAGGGGGTTCCTGTCAACTGGACCGACGGCCTACGCCGCACGGCGCATTGGCGGCGTGTACGCGCCTTCCTAGCATGGCTTCGTTGCCGCAACGAGCGGGAGGCGGAGATGCGTCGAAAGAACACTGTTGGGTCGGGCGGCATCATCGGGTTCAGCCTCGCCGAACTGCTGGTCGCGTTGGCGATCGCGGCCTTGCTGGCGGGGCTGGCACTCCCGAGCTATGGCGACTGGATCGCCAGCAAGGAGCTGATGAACGAGGCACGGCAGCTGGCGGACAACATGAACCGGGCGCGCGCGGAGGCCATCAAGTCGGGAATGCGGGTCAACCTTTGCCAGACCGGCGGCGGTCCGGCGTGCATCCCCGTCGGCACGTGGGACCGCGGCTGGATCCTGTTCATGGACACCAACGGGAATGGGGAAGTCGACGACGGCGAGCCGGTGCTCTGGACCGGCGACGCGGCGCCCCCGGGCGTGACCGTCGCGGCCAACGGACCGCTCAAGCACTACGTCTCCTACACGTCGCTCGGCCACGCGCGCATGCTGAACGGCGCGCTGCAAATGGGCACTTTTACCGTCTGCCGCAAAGGGCGGAAAGCCGTCGATGTCGTGCTCGCGCACAGCGGTCGCGTGAGAATTGCCAGGACGGCAGTGATTTGTCCGTGATTTCCTGCCATTGCGGTCGCGGTTTCTGGGCACTGTGCGCTACATCCCGGCGTCCGTCCTGGGCTGCGGCGGAGTTTCGGAACCGTCCATTCCCGCGACAGCGCCACTAGTCAGGCAACTTTGCTTGCGGCCGCGCCCAACGCATAGCATGCAGACATCCAAAGGAGCGGCCATGCGAGCTTCACCTCGACAGCGCAGCAAGCGAATGCCCGGTTTCACGATGATCGAACTCATGATCACGCTGGCCATCGTCGGCATTCTGGCCTCCATTGCCCTTCCGATGTACTTCGAGTCGGTCACGCGCAGCAAGATCAGCGACGGCCTGGTCAAGCTCGGCAGCTATCAGGGAAAGATGTGGGACTACTACAACGACCACGCGTCCACGTTCGTGAATCCGCCCGGAAGCAATACCTGCGGCCTGGCCGCCGCGCCGGTCAATCCCGACGACTTTTTCACGATCACCTGCGGCCCGCCGGCTCCCACGGATACTACGTTCACGGTCGTGGCCACCGGGATTGCGGCCAAGGGCATGGGCGGATTCACCTACTCGATCACGCAGACCAACGCCAAGTCGACCGTGAGCGTCCCCGCGGGGTGGTCGCTGCCGGTTCCCAACAACTGCTGGGCCAAGCGCAAGGACGGAAGCTGCTGATGGCCCTGGCCGCGCATCGAGGATTCACGCTCGTCGAGCTGATGGTCGCGTTGACCATCGCGTCGATCCTGATCGTGCTCGCGGTGCCCCAATACACGACGTGGATGGCGAACAGCCAGATTCGAGCGGGCGCGGAATCCGTCGCCAGCGGGCTGCGCCAGGCGCAATTGGCGGCGATCTCCCAGAACCGCAATTCGCAGTTCACGCTCGCCGCCAACGGCTGGAACGTGGAAATGGTCGGTCCGCCGTTGACGCTGGTTCAGACGGCGAGCCTGGCCGAAGGGTCGAAGCATGCGACGTTCAGTGGCATCGACTCCACGGGCACGGCTTCCTCGACTCTCCAATTCAATGCGCTGGGCCAGGTCATCCCGAACGCGACCAGCGTGGTCCAGATCGACGTCACGAACCCGCTTGCGTCCGCGAAGCCATTGCGCGTCCTCGTCGGCAACGGGAGGACCGGCGTGAAGGTGTGCGATCCGTCCATCGTCGTCGCCAGCGATCCGAAATATTGCCCGCCATGATCAATGAACGCACAACCCGCCGCGCTTCGCCCGTCCGCCAGGGCGGCAGCTTCATGCTCGAAGCGCTCATCGCCATACTGATCGTGTCGCTCGGCATCCTGGGCACCGTGGGCCTCTTCGCACGCTCCATGCAGACGTTCCAGGATTCCGGCTACCGCGGCGAGGCCGCGCTGCTGGCCAACACGCTGGTCGGGCGGATGTGGGTCTCCGACCCGAAGTTCGCGAGCCTGTCGGCCAAGTTCGACAGCGGCAGCGGCGGCGCCGAGTACACCGAGTTCGCCGCGCTGGTCGCCCAGCGCCTGCCCAACTCGTTGCCGCCCGTGGTGACCGTCACTCCCGGCACCACCGCGACCAGTTCCGACGTCGTGATCACCATCCAATGGCGGCATCCGGGCGACGACCCCCTCGACCCGGTGCTGCCGGGCCTGCGCCGGTACGTCGCCAACGCCACGATAGGGGCCAACCTGTGATCGCGCGCACCGAGCCCGTCGTGGCCCACGGCCGCCAGCATGGCGTCGGGCTGGTCGAGACGATGGTCGGCATCTTCATCGGCGCGATCGTCATCGTCGTCATCTACAACATCCTGGCCGTGGCGGAGAACTACCGGCGCACCACCGTCGGCTCGTCGGATGCGCAGGTGACGGGACTGCTCAGCCAGTTCGTCGCAAGTCGCGACCTGGCCAACGGCGGCGCCGGCATCACCATGTCCACGTGGAGCAACACGGGTCCCGCGGACATGGTGAACTGCACGCGCAACGAGGCAGGGGCGCCCGCCTCCGGATTCGCGGTGACCTCGCTCGAGGCCGCCATCCGCCCGATTCCCGTGATCATCACCAATGGCGGTGGGCCCGGCGTATCCGACAGTTTCATCAGCTACAGCGCGGGCGCCGCGCACGTCATGTGGCCGGTCGATTTCACTGCCAACTCGCTGGCGGGCGCCGCCACCATCACCGTGCAAAGCCCCAACGGATTCACGGTTCCGGTGCCCACAGCGGCTGCGCCGTACTGGGGTGTCGTCATGGACGGCGCAGGCAAGTGCAAACTGCTGCGGCTGACCAACGCCGCGCCCGACGTCACGCTTCCGCTGACCGGCCGGGTCACGCTAACCGTCGACCCGACCACGCCGCTGCTGACCGACTACACCACGGCGGCCCCTGCGCGACTGCTCAACATCGGACCGCAAGGGCTGGCGACGCGCGTCCGGTACGATGTCGATGGCGTCAACGGCGTGCTGCGCACCAGCGACTTGCTTGTCGTGCCGCCGGCCGCGGTTACGCCGGTCCCGATCGCCCAGAACGTCGTGCTGATGAAGGCGCAATACGGGATCGACACCAACGGGGACGGAATCGTCGATTGCTGGACACCCGCCGACGCGTCGACCTGCAATGACTGGAGCGAAGCCGCCGTCCGCGTGGGTGACCTTGCCAAGTTGAACCAACTCCTCGCGGTGCGGGTTGGCGTGGTGGTGCGCAGCGACGAACCCGACCTGCGGTTGCTGACCGACCCCACCAACCCGCAGCTGATTTCCGAGGCGAGCGGGATACTGCAGGCCACGCGTCCGCAGGTCGTGCTGTTCAATTGCTCCACGAACAATGCCGCCTGCCAGAACCGCGTCGTCGTGCCCATGGGCGCGGGCGTCCCCGTCGGCGCCCCGACCTGCGCGCCGGCGGTCATCTGCGACTACTGGCGATACCGCACCTACGAAACGATCATTCCCATCCGCAATTCAATCTACAACGCGACGACACCGCCATGATGAGAATCCGTCAACGATCCAGCGTCGGCGCCGCGTCCCGCCGCGAGCGCGGCATCGCCCTGTTTGTCGCGTTGATCGCCATGGTGCTGCTGAGCCTTTCCGGCATTGCGTTGGTTCGCTCCGTCGACACCACCAATTCCGTTGCCGGCAACATCGCGTTCCGGCAGGGATCGATCGGCCCGGTCAACAAGGCCATCGAAGAGGCCATCAACGATCTGTTCAAGGCCAAGACCATCGCATTGCAGAACGTGAACGACACGGCCCATGGCTATTACGCGATCCTGCAGCCGGGCGAGTCCGCCAACGGCGTGCCGGCCGTGCTGTCCGGCGATTACGCGACCATGAAGGCCGCGTACACGGCGGCCGGCCTGCCGGTCGTCGCCGCCGACCCGATCACGCGGATGGAAGTGCGGTCCGTCATCGAGCGCGTCTGCAATGGCGCTGGCCAGCCTGCCGGAGGTCCCTGGGGCGTGACCATCGGCACCTGCGACACGCTGCCGCCCAAGGTGTCGCCGGCGGCCACCGACAACAAGATTCCCCTTCCGTTGCCGCCGATCCCGAATTTTCGCGTGACCGTGCGCGTCGACTTGCCCAACAACAACACCGTTTCGCACGCGCAGGCCTTTGTGCGCTGAACCGATACCCGCTCGCAGGGAGCACCACATGCAAACCCAAGACCGCCACCGCCGGACCGGCCGCCCCATGATGCGAATGTTGGCGTCCATCCTCACCTGGGCACTGGTCGCCGGACAGGTCATGCAGCCCGTGCATGCCGTGCTCACGCCGTTGAACGACCAGCCGATCGCCGCCAAGGTTTCCGCCAAGCCGAACATCGTCTACACGCTCGACGACTCGGGCAGCATGCAGTTGAACTACATTCCCGAGTTCACCGTCAGCACTGCCCCGGCCGTGTCGATTTCAGCCATTTCCCGCGTCGGCGCCCTGGCCACGGCGACGGTCGCGTCCACTGCGGCGCTCTTCACCGGCGAATACATCAACATCCTCGGCGCCAACCAGCCCGAGTACAACGGCCAGTTCGCGATCACCGTGATCAGCGGCACCAAGTTCACCTTCACCGTCGCCGGCGCACCGATAACTCCCGCCACCGGCACCATCACCTATACCGTTGGCTCGGCGTATTGCCGCAGCGGCAACAACACGACCGGCTGCTCGGTGACATTGCAGGGCAACAACTCGTTCACGTCGCCCGCGTTTTTCGCCGGGGACTTCAACCGCATGATGTACAACCCGTACGTCACCTACTATCCGCCGCTGAAAGCCGACGGCACGCCCGTGACCATCGCCGGCG
Source organism: Casimicrobiaceae bacterium (assembly GCA_035430095.1). GTDB lineage: Bacteria > Pseudomonadota > Gammaproteobacteria > Burkholderiales > Casimicrobiaceae > VBCG01. Next base: position 91,879 of record DAOMGB010000005.1, read on the forward strand.
TGACCGACGCCAACGGCAACATGGGCACCACGGTCGCGCTATATGCCGGCGTGCAGCGCGATGTCTACCTGCAGATGTTCGCCGCGGGCGTCAAGGACAACCTGCAGACTCGGGTCTCCGTGCCGCTGTACTGCAATACCGATTGGCCGCTGACCGCAGCGACCAACCTGGCCATCACGGACGTCGGCAGCAACCAGGGCCAATACGCGGCGGGAACCGGCGGATGGTGCCGGATCAACGGCACCAAGTACGACCTTTCGGCGGCATCAGGCGCGCCGGCGGTACTCGATGATTACAACTATCCGTACCAGTCGTCGTCCGGCGCCACCGGCCCGCAGTATTTCTACCGGACCCTCAGCAACAAGATACTCTGGTGCGACCAGTCGTCCCCTTACTGGCCGCGCAATCCCAATGTGGTCATCGGTTGCACATTGGGAGGCACGATCACCGGCGGCGTGGCGCAGACGCAAACCTGCGTTGCCAACGGCAACCGCTGCAACCCGACCGTGGCGTTGCGCAACTACACGCCGAACGCGGCACCGGACTTCTGCAAGACCGATCCGCCGGCCAAATTCTGCGCGCCTGGCGTCAAGTCGTCCGATTCCTTCTCCCCGGGCACCGGTTCCGCGCCGGAGTGCATTTCGTGCACCTGCAACCTCGACACGCCGCCGGCCAGCCCGGGGCATTGCAGCGTCAACACCGGCACCAACTGCCCGGTCGTCTGCGGCGCCGCGGGGTGCAGCGCCAGCTGCCCGAACATCCCGGCGACCACGGGCACGGGCTGCTCGGCAGGCGTGCCCATTTACCAGAAAGCCACCGCGCTGTGCAGCGGCACCAACTATGGTTCCAACCAGTCCGGTTTGCTGTGGGACCCCACCGCTTCGGCGCCGAGCGCAACCACCCTGCTCGCCGATTCCAACGGCGCGGGCGTCGTGTGCCGACACAACAACCAGACCTACGCCATCGGGGGCATTGCCGGCCTGTTCAAGTACAACGGCACGACGTATCCGGGCGACGTCGATCCGCTCAACAAGGACGGGCACACCGTCAACGGCATCGTGTTCAGCCAGACGGGCGCGTTCACCACGCAGGTCACTTCCAGCTGCCCGACGGTGGGCACCACAATCGCCATTCCACGGCACTACTACACCGTGGACTCGGTGCAATTCTGCGACAACCGCATCGTCACGCCCGACCACCAGTGGCGCGGCTTCGGTACGGGCACCTGCCAGGCGAAGAACGACCTCACGCAATACAAGAACGTCAAGTACGGCCAGTTCCATCGCTGGGACCTGTATGCGGTGGCCGCGGGCGCCAGTCCCACCTACAACCCGGCCACGGTCTACCCGGGCGGGCGTGTCTGGCTGGCGGCCTCGCCGACGCCGGCCAATTCCGAGTCGGTCAATTACGCGAACTGGTATGCGGGTTATGCCACGCGCCTCAATGCCGCCAAGACCACTTCCGGCATCGCGTTCTCGTTCCTCACGCCGCAGGGAACCGACCCGATCGGCTACCGTGTCGGATTCCAGAACCTGGGCGAGGAACTTCCACCCGAGGGTGGAGGCACGCCGGTCATCTGGGTCAACGTGAAGGACTGGGACCTGGCGCAACGCACGGCCTGGTACAGCGCGCTGTACGGCATCAAGGTCAACGCGTTCAAGACGCCGATACTTTCGGCGATGCTGCGCGTCGGGAACCTGTTCGAAAAGGGCGGACCGGGCGGCGGCGATCCGAAGGTGAACCCGTTGCCGGCAACTGCGGTCGATCCCATCGCGGTGGACAATTCCGGCGCGCAGATCAGCTGCCAGAACAACTACCACATCCTGTTCACGGACGGCTACACGAACCAGATCGCCCCCACCACGACCGCCGGCGAACGCGACCAGACGTTGCCTGCCTGGCCCTGGGCGGGCATCACGGAAACACCTCCCGACCGCGTCGTGACCAATCTTCACGGCGGGCCGTGGCCCAGGCCTTTCCAGCAAGGTTTGCCGGCAGTGTCGAACACGCTTGCCGACGTCGCGGCCTACTACTGGACTCGCGACCTGCGCGACGGCACCTTCGGCGCGGCGCTCAAGAACGACGTGCCGTCTTCCTCGGGCAACAACAATGGCGACCTCGACCCGAGCAAGGACGTCGCGTGGTGGCAGCACGTGAATTTCTCCGCGCTGTCCTTCGGTTCCGACGGTGTCCTCGACGCGACCAACCAGAAGGCCACGCTGGCGGCCATCGTGGGCGGAACGCAGTCGTGGCCTGACATGACCAATCCGTGGAACCCGACCCATCCGCTGGGCAACGGCGTCGGCGCCGTGGCCGTGGACGACCTCTGGCACGCCACGGTCATGGGCCGCGGGTCGTTCGTCTACGCGAAATCGCCGATCGAAGTGTCCTACGGCCTGGCCAACATCCTGGCGGGCATCCAGAACCAGCGCACGTCGCGCGTGGGCGGGGCGCTGGGCGGAAACGTGCTCGATGCCGCCAACAATGTCACCTACCAGGCGACCATCGAGCCGGGCTGGGCGGGCGACCTCCTGAAGATCGAGATCAACCCCACGACCGGCGCCTTTGTGAAGACCTGGTGGAACGCCACCCAGGAGCTGGCCAAGCAGATCGAGATTCCGCCGGCGACGCCCACCGCGCAGCCGTGGATGCTGGAGGCCAACAGGCGAATCGTGACGTTGGCCAAGCCGCAGACGGTCGGCACCACCATTCTGGGTCCGGGCGTGCCGTTCCAGTACGCCAGTCTCTTCGCCGCCGGGGCCACCGGGCAGGCGATGCTCAATTCGCTCGCGCCGGCATCCGATACCGAGCAGCAGAAGAAGATCATCGCCTACCTGCGCGGCGGTTCCACGTTCGGGCCTCCGTACACGGCGCTGCCGCACAAGACCATCGAGGGCACCGGCGTCGGCCAGTTCCGCCTGCGGCCTTCCGCGGGCCAGGACGCGGTGACCTATGCGCCGCTGACGGTCCAGCTCGGCGCGGGCTTGGGCGACATCAGCAACGCCCAGCCGGTCATCGTCGCCAAGCCGGGAAGGATCTACAAGGACGCCACTGATCCGGCCTACTCCGCGTACAAGGCACTGAAATCGGGGCGCTCGACGTTGGTCGTGGCTCCCGCCAACGACGGCATGGTCCACGTGTTCAACGCAGGACCCACCAATCCGATCGCCGCCGGCGGCGGGACGGAACTGTTCGCGTACATGCCCCGGGCCCTGTTCCGCGGGGTGGCGGGGGCAGCAGCCACCGAGGACACGACGGGCATCCAGGCGCTCACGTACCAGGATGGCGGCGTGCCGATCTACCACCATCACATGTACGTCGACTCGTCGCCGCGCGTGGCGGACATCGACTTCGCCAACGGCATCGGCTCGTCCGCCTTGACCTGGCGCACGATTGCGGTCGGTGGCCTGGGCAAGGGCGGCAACAGCTACTACGCGCTCGACCTCACCGACGACGCGGTCCCCGACGAAACCGAGGCCGCCAAGAGGGTGCTTTGGGAGTGGGTGAACCCCGATGCCGACGTCGGGCCGGGAGGCAAGCTCATCTCCGGAGGCTCGCCGGGGTTCACGTACGGGCGTCCGGTCATCGTCAAGGTTCGCGAATCCGGGTATCCGTACGGGCGCTGGGTGGTCATCGTGACCGGCGGCTACAACAACCTGAGCGGCAAGGGGAAAATCTACTTCCTCGACGCGACGAACGGCAAGCTGCTGTCGACGATCACGACGTCGCCACCGCAGCCGCTCGCGGGCACGGCATCGAATCCGAGCGGCCTGGCCCAGATTCACGGCTTTGTCCGCAACTCGAGCGACCAGACCGTCGAGCAGATCTACGGCGGCGACCTGTTCGGCAACGTCTGGCGTGTCGACGTTTCCGCGCGGAGCGTGCCGACGTCGGCTCCAGACTATGCCGCCAACGTCTATAACGGTGTGGGAATCCTCGCGCCCACCACGGTGCTGTTTGCCCAGCTCACGGATCCTTCGGGCGTGCCGCAACCGATCACCACCGCGCCGCAGATCGAAATCGACCTCAACAACGGCATCGATCGCTATGTGTTCTTTGGCACCGGCCGCCTGCTGCATTCCGATGACCTGACGCTGCCGGCAATTCCTCAGCAGCAGACGTTCTATGCGATCCGCGACGGCACGTTGACCACCGTGCAGACCGCCGGGCTTCCGATCCAGCCGCGCGCCCCCGGGATGCTGGCCTCGGTGGCCACCGCCTCGCTGGGCGCCATTGCGGGCGGCGCGCCCAACGGCTGGTACCAGGACCTTCCGAACGACCCCGCCACCGCAGAGGGCGCGCAGCGCATCGTGCAAGATCCGGACGCCAACGCAAACATCGCGTCCTGGATCGGCACCAAGATCCAGGACGATCCCTGCCTGATCTCGCTGCCGGCCTATCTCTATGCGCGCGACTACACGTCGGCAAGGTCCCTGATCCTGGACAGCGCGGGTTCGCTGGTGCCCTACATCTACTTCTCGACGGGTCTCACCGGCGCGCCGATTTCGGGCCTCACCCAGGCCGACGGCAGCATCACGCTTGGCACGCCGGCCAATCTGCCGGTGGGCGGAGCCTCGATCATCACGCCCGTCAACTTCGTGAACCCGATCTCGGGTCCGGGAGTCCGCTGGTCGTGGCGGCTGCTGAGTGGTCAATGAGTGGACAATGAGTGGCCAACGAGAGTGTCCAATGAGCAGCCAATGCGTGCTGAAAGGCCGGCCGATGGGCAGACAGTGAACGTTGCGCTCCGCCGGCACCCAGCGCACTGATATCCCGGCAGCGGGTCGACTTCGCGTCGGCCCGCGGCGAGCGGCCGTGGCGGATCGCACTCGCTTCGCCGCCGCCGGGTCTCGTCGCCGCGCTGATCGACCGGCCAATCGGCCCACGGTGCCAACCCGCCCCTTCCGCATGCGGTCCCGACATGTCCTACCGTAACCCGTTGCTGACGACGACCTCGACGATTCCGTCGCCGCTTATCTGGGCGCTGGTGGCCTCCACGGTCGTGCACTCGGCCTTCGCGGTGCTGCCCCGCGCAGCATCCGGCCGTGCGCCAGGCACGATCGCGGATCGCGCAGACGTGCTCCAGGTCGCGCTTGTCAGGCCAAGCGCGCAGTCGTCCGATGCGCCGGCGGATACGCCGGCCGAACTCGTGGCCGTGGCCGCGTCGACGATGCCGAATCGCGCGGCACAGGCTGCCGTGCTGCCGTCGGAGAAGAGCACGTTCGCGGCAAGTCCGGCCGGTCCCGCAACGGCAATGGCCGCCGACGACAAGGTCGCCATTCGCGGCCTGGGCGAAATGCAGGTCGACGGCCGGCTGCTCGACGACAAGAATCGCCTCGGCGAACTCCTGTCGCGCCAACTGAGCGAATTCCCGGTGGAGGTCGATACGCCGGTGATAGCCAGGCAACCGATCACCGCCAGCTTTCCACGCGCCGCGATGGCGGCGGGTCGGCAGGGCGCCGTGGTGGTCTGGGTCGTCGTGAACGACATGGGCGTGGTCGAAGACGTGCAGGTTGCCGAAGGTTCCGCCGAATTTGCCGAGGCCGTGATCGCGGCGCTCAAGGATGCGCAATTCGTTCCGGCGCGGAACAACCTCTGGACGATCCGTTACCCGATTGCGCTCGAGTTCCAGTTCAGCCTGGGCGCAAGCGCCGTGACCGCGTCGACCGTGGCAGTACGCTGATTGTCGTCGCGCGTCAGTCGCGGAATTCGGCGAGACGCGCGACGTACCGCGCGACCAGGTCCACTTCCAGATTGACCGCGACGCCGGGCGCGAGTCTATGCAGCGTGGTCACGGCCAGCGTATGCGGGATCAGGTTGACCGCAAAGCGCGCGCCGGCGACTTCGTTGACCGTGAGGCTCACGCCGTTGACCGCGATCGACCCCTTCGCCGCGATGAAGCGCGCCAGCGCCGCGGGGGCATCGATTTCCAGCAGCCAGCTGCCGTGCGCATCGCCGGCGATTGCGGCAAAGCGGGTGACCGTGCCCACGCCGTCGACATGCCCGGACGTCAGGTGTCCGCCGAGCCGGTCGGCTAGCCGCAGCGCCAACTCGATGTTCACGTCTCCCGCGCGATCGAGCCCGGCCGTGCAGCGCAGCGTCTCGGCGGAAACGTCGAACGCGAAGGAAGCGCCGTCCATCGCCACCACGGTCAGGCAACAGCCGTTGACGCAGATGCTGTCGCCCAGGGCGACGTCGGCAATGTCCCGCACGCCGAGATCGACCACGACGCGCAGGCCATCGCCCGCGGGCGCGACGTGAGTGATCCTGCCCACCCCTTGCACGATTCCGGTGAACATCAGGCTCCTCCTCCGGGAATCGTATGCTCATTTACGCGCGCGATCACGCGCAGATCGTCGCCGCAGCGCTCGATGCCATGCCAGGTCAAGCCGGACCTCGCCGCAAGACGCGTCAGCGGCGTCGCGCGATCGAACATTCCTCTGGCAGGATCGCCGATCAACGCGGGGGCAAGATAGAGCAGGAGTTCGTCGATCAATCCGGCGTCTAGCAATGCTCCCGAGAGCTTGGCCCCCGCTTCCACGTGCAATTCGTTGATGCCGCGCGTGGCCAAGGTCTTCAGCAATCCCGCCAGGTCCACGCGGCCGTTGACGTCCGGCAGGGTCAGCACCTGCAGTTCTCCAGGCCATGCCGGGTTGCGTTCGCCCGCAGTGACGAGCAGCGCATTGTTGTCCGCCAGCACCCGGGCCGACGCCGGCGTTTGCCCGTGCCGGTCGACGACCACCCTGAGCGGCTGCCGCGGCGTTTCGACGGCGCGCACCGTCATGGCCGGATCGTCCTGCATGACCGTGCCGACACCGGTCAGGATGGCGCAGGCGCGGGCCCGCCACGCATGGCCGTCCGCACGCGCCTCGGGGCCGGTGATCCACTGGCTCCGGCCATTGGCCAGCGCGGTCCTGCCGTCAAGGCTCGCCGCGAGCTTGGCGCGCACCCATGGGCGTCCGCGGGTCATGCGCGAGACGAAGCCGATGTTGAGTTCGCGCGCTTCCGTCTCCATCAGGCCGACATCGACGTCCACACCCACGGACCGCAATCGCTCGGCGCCACGTTCCTGTTCCGGATTGGGATCGCGCATCGCCATCACGACCCGCGCGATGCCGGCGGCCGCGATCGCGTCGACGCAGGGGGGCGTGCGGCCGTACCGGTTGCACGGCTCGAGCGTAACGAACAGGGTGGCGCCGCGGGGGTCGGCCCCCCGCGCGCGCGCATCCGCCAGCGCGTTGACTTCCGCATGCGGCTCGCCGGCACGGAGGTGCCAGCCTTCGCCGATCACGTCGCCGTCCCTGACGATCACGCAGCCGACGCGCGGATTGGGCGTGGCGGTGTAGAGTCCGCGCGCCGCGAGCGCAAGGGCACGCGCCATGTGCAGGCGCTCGGTCGCCGTGGACTCCATGGGATGCGGCGTCTAGCGCCGCGTGCGCCGCGGCGATGGCGGCGGCGCCTCGACTTCCTTCAGCGCGTCGCGAAAATCGGAAATGTCCTGGAACGAGCGATACACCGACGCAAAACGGATGTAGCCGACCTTGTCGAGCTTGTGCAGCTCCTGCATCACCATCTCGCCGATCAGCCTGGACGGAATTTCCCGCTCGCCGAGCGACAGCACCTGCTGGACGATGCGATCGATGGCGGCGTCGACGTAATCGGTGGGAACCGGCCGCTTGTGCAACGCGCGCTGGAAGCCGACGCGGACCTTCGCGGCGTCGAAATCGGAGCGGTTGCCATTGGTCTTCACGACCTGCGGCAGGCGCAACTCGACGGTTTCGTAGGTGGTGAAACGCTTTTGGCAGGCCACGCAGCGGCGGCGGCGGCGAATGGAATCGCCCGGCTCGGACACGCGCGAATCGATGACCTGCGTGTCTGCGCTGCCGCAGAACGGGCACTTCATCCTCGGCGACCCGTTCTAGGCAACATGCGCCCGCGTCACGGCCGATAGACCGGGAATTGCGCCGTCAACGCCGCCACGCCCTTCAGTGCCGTCGCAATGACCGATTCATCCTTCGGCGCATCGAGCACGTCGGCGATCAGGTGTCCCAGCATCTCGGCCTCGAACTCGGTAAATCCGCGGGTGGTGATCGCCGGGCTGCCCAAACGGATGCCCGACGTGATGAAGGGCTTTTCGGGGTCGTTGGGAATGGCGTTCTTGTTGACGGTCATGTGGGCGCGCCCGAGCACGGCCTCGGCATCCTTGCCCGTGATCTTCTTGGAACGCAGGTCCACCAGGAAGACGTGGGAGTCGGTGCCGCCGGAAACGATGCGCAGGTCGCGGTCCTGAAGGACGCGGGCCAGCACGCGCGCGTTGTCCAGCACGTGCTCCTGGTAGACCTTGAAGTCCCGCTGCAGCGCCTCGCCGAAGGCCACAGCCTTGGCGGCGATGACGTGCATCAGCGGCCCGCCCTGCAGGCCGGGAAAGACCGCCGAGTTGATCGCCTTTTCGTGCTCGGCTCGCATCAGGATGAGGCCGCCGCGCGGGCCGCGCAGCGTCTTGTGCGTGGTGCTGGTCACGAAGTCCGCGATGCCCACCGGGCTGGGGTACAGCCCTGCCGCGATGAGTCCGGCGTAATGCGCCATGTCGACCATCAGCAGCGCGCCGACCGAATCGGCGATTTCGCGAAACCGCTTCCAGTCGATCACTCGCGAGTACGCGGAAGCGCCGGCGATGATCAGCCTCGGCTTGTGCTCGTGCGCCAGGCGCTCGGCTTCGGCATAGTCGATGAGTTCGGTGGCCGGATCGAGGCCGTACGGTATGACCTTGAACCATTTGCCCGAGACATTCACGGGCGAGCCGTGGGTCAGATGCCCGCCATGCGGCAGGCTCATTCCCAGGATCGTGTCTCCCGGCTTCAGCGCCGCGAAGAACACCGCCTGGTTGGCCTGCGCGCCGGAATGCGGCTGCACGTTCGCGGCCTCCGCCCCGAACAGCTTGATCACCCGTTCGAGCGCAATGCGCTCCGCCACGTCGACGAACTCGCAGCCTCCGTAATAGCGCTTGCCCGGATAGCCCTCGGCGTACTTGTTGGTGAGCTGCGAACCCTGTGCTGCCATCACCGCGGAACTGGCGTAGTTCTCGGACGCGATCAGCTCGATGTGGTCCTCCTGCCGCCTGGTTTCGCCGGCGATGGCATTCCAGACCTCGGGGTCGGCGTCGGCAAGCGTTCGGGAGCGGCTGAACATGGCGGTGAGCGGCGGGAGCGTCGAAACGGCCCATTTTAGCATCGGCGGCGCCACGTCGACGGTCCGCGCGCTTGCAGACGATACACCGGATCGCTTTCCCCCTATAATCCGCCGGACAGCATCCGGGGCGGTCGGGGACCCGGAGCGGATGGATGGCCGTGACCGCAGACGGGCGTGCCCCATGCCGGAAACGGCGGCGCCGAATCGGAGGATCCTTGAACGCACTTCTTGCCCTATCCCGTGCCATCGACCGGCTGAGCGAGCGCGTCGGGCACGCCGTGTACTGGCTGGTGCTCGCGGCCGTGCTCATCAGCGCGGCCAACGCGGTGATCCGCAAACTCCTCAACACCAGTTCGAACGCGTTCCTTGAGATCCAGTGGTACCTGTTCTCGGTCATCTTCCTGTTCTGCGCCGGATACACGCTGCTGCGCAACCAGCACGTTCGCATCGACGTCATCGCGGGCCGGCTGTCGCCAAAGGCCCAGGCGTGGATCGACATCCTGGGCACGCTGCTCATGCTGATGCCGATGTCTCTCATCATCATGTGGCTGTCCTGGCCGGTCTTCGTGCAGGCGTTCGAGCGCAACGAGGTATCCACCAACGCGGGCGGGCTGATCATCTGGCCGGCGCGACTCTTCGTCCCCATCGGCTTCTTCCTGCTCGTGCTCCAGGGGATATCGGAACTGATCAAGCGTGTCGCGTTCCTCAAGGGATTGATTCCCGACCCGGCGCAGAAGCAGCATGAAAAAAGCGCCGAAGAGGAACTGGCCGAGGAAATCCTTCGCCAGCGGGGGGAGCAGGCATGAGCGCCGCGGAGCCGTCTCAAGGCGCGAATTCAGCCCCCTTTGGGGGCAGCGCCGTGGCCGCACTTGAAGTTGCGGCCACAAGCGTGGGGGAAGTCATGAGCGCCGCGGAGCCGTCTCAAGGCGCGAATTCAGCCCCCTTTGGAGGCAGCGCCGTGGCCGCACTTGAAGTTGCGGCCACAAGCGTGGAGGAAGTCATGAGCGCAGCGAAAGTGGGGGCCGGGTCATGACCGCTTTCCTGATCGAGAACATGGCGCCGCTGATGTT
>DAOMGB010000006.1:0-29419 GCA_035430095.1 Casimicrobiaceae bacterium
CAGTGGCAAGAAGATTGAATGAGCGCCCAAGAAAAACACTAGACTACGAAACACCCGCCGAACGATTCCACCAAACTGTTGCGTCGATCGGTTGAATCCGCAACCCATAGACGTCGTTCATCAAAGAAGAAAGCGGTCACCCAAGCTGCCCGGCCGCAGCGCGGCCCGGTCGGCGCGGAACCATAAGGGCGAATGACTATTTCAATACCACGTCAGCGGCGCGCCACGCACGATCAAACCGCTTTTGCACGGCAAGTGCTTCCCGGTCGCGGCCTTGCCCGGCCAGCGCAGCGCGCAACCCGAAAAGTGCGCGCCCGCTTTCGGCATGAATCGCAAGCTCATCGCGGAAAACCTTCTCGGCGGCTGGTAGATCGCCGGCACGCAGCAGCGCGGCACCCAACGAGTTGCGCGACGGCAGGTACCAGCCGGGCGGCTCATCGTAGGTCAGCGCGTCCTCCGCGGTGACTGCCTTCCGAAAATACGTGATCGCGGCCATGGTGTCGCCCGCCATCATGGCAAGCCGGCCATCAAGATATGGCGTTGCCACCATTGCCAGCAGCTCCGCATTGTTGTTGCCATATTCGATGGACTTCGACAGCACTCTCGCAACTTCGGCGAACCTCGCTCTCTCGGTCCGCGCATCGTCAGCTTGACCCTTGGCGGCGAACGCCAATGTGCGCGCAAGATGCCACATGGCGCCGGTGATCGGCGCCTCGAAGGCGGGCTCCGGAAGGGACAGGATCTCGTCCCAACGCTCGAAGTCAACCAGAATTAGCGACGGCGTCATCAGAAAGCCATCCACGAGCGGCACCTCCTTGATCCGAGGGGCCTCGACTTCGTACAGCCTCTTGGCAGCCGTGAGTGCGTCGCGAGAATTGCCAGCAAACGCATTTGCGATCGCGAGGAAATGCAGGTTGTGCCCGTAGTAGTTAATAAGATAGAAAGTGGACGAATCGCCGCCGGTAGCCACCAAGCGTTCATCCGCCTTTGCGGCCTCGACATTGGCATGCGCCGCCTCCAGATAGTTGCCGGTGCGGATGTAGACGTGCGCTGGCATGTGGACCAGGTGGCCCGCCGATGGCGCCAGCGTCGCCAGCCGCCTCGCGGAAGGCAGCGCCTTTTCCGGATGGGGTGAAGCCTCGACCGCGTGGATGTAATAGTGGTTGGCACCGGTGTGATTGGGCGCGCGCGCCAGCACACGTTCCAGTACCGCGACGAGCTCGAGCGTACCTTCTGCGGGCGTGCCATCAGGTGCCCAGAACTTCCAGGGATTCAGGTCCATCAGGCTCTCGGCATAGAGAACTGCAGCATCATTGTCGTTCGGGTAGCGACGGACGAGGTCCCGCATCGCATCCTTGTACGCGACCTGCAGCGGCTCGACGTCAGCGTCCGCATTCGCGCTGTAACGTTTCGCAAGAGCATCGATATAGGTTCGTTCTGCGGTTGAGACTCCCGATTTCAGTGCAATGGCCTTTTGCAGCGCCTCGTATGCCGCCTTGTGCGCCTCCGGGTCCATCGGACGATTGATGTTCGGGCCGAGCGCATACGCAATACCCCACTTTGCCATTGCGAGCTTGGAATCAAGCTCCCACGCATACGTGAACGATTTGATCGCCGCTTCGTGATTGAACGCGAAGAGGAGTCGCATGCCCTGATCGAAGTAAGCCTGGGCCTGCTTGTTTCGCGTCGTTACCGGGTGATGAACTGGTCCGAGCCCAGGATCGATCCCCGGATTGGAGGCGGTGGGCACCGCCACATCGTGTGCAAATGCGCCAGTGGTGACGACCAACGTCAGTATGGCGACCAAGCGAGCAAAGCAACTCGGCATGTAGGTGCTCCCTATGCAATGAGGCACCGCGAATCTTGGACCCTGCATCGGGTCTTGGCAACAACACTGGATGGATCGCGCGACGACCGCATCCGACCCCATGCCGACGTACCGCGTGCTCCGAACCGGACGTCGGCGATCAGAAAAGCGGTCCGTCGCTGCGACGTCACTGCGTATGCGGTTTGGCAGTACTGACGTTGCATTTCTTCGCTTCGAGGTCCCGCAGAACGCGACGCGTCTCACAGTCCCCGCTTGCGCACTCGGGGCGCACCATCTGACGGTTCGCAAGGTAGTGAGTGTCCACGACAAACGGTAGGGCGACGTCGACGGGATACCTGCGCCGCTTAGTTACTCAAGCCCACGAATCCCGGGCGCTAACGTGGATTGGCCTACCCCACCAGCACCGCCGCGAGCTCGCGTGGCCGGAAGCTGAAGACCGCATGCTCGGAGGCGATCTCGATGGGCTCCACGCCCAGGCGCGCCGCCATCTCGCGCTGTCTCGCCGGTGGGATGATCTGGTCCTCCGTACAGAGGACGTACGTGCGTGGCACGTCGGGAAGCGACCGGCCAGGCCAGGGCTGTTCCAACGCGGCCCAACCCTGGGGCCGCTGCGTGACTCTGAGGAAGGCGAGATACGCGTCCCGCTGCTCCGGTGGTGCAAGCGAGGCCAGCAACTCCAGGTCGAACGACCGGCAGCCGTTGCCGTCGTCGTGCGATACCGACAGGATCGTCGCGTGGACATCGGCGCCGGCAATGTCGGCTATCGACCGCCCCGGCTCGGGAACGAATGCCGTCACGTAGACCAGTCGATCGACGCGGGTCCGAGCCGGCACGAGCGAGATCGTCGCGCCGCCTGCCGAGTGACCGACGATCACGACCGGCCCCGCAATCCCGGCCATCGCATCGACCACCGCGCGGGCGTAGTCATCGAGCGTGGCCGCTGGGTCAGTGCACGGCAGGTCGACGGCGATCGCGCGGTGGCCGAGCGCATCCAGCTCGGGAATAACCGGCGCCAGTTCGGCGGAGCTGCCGAACGCGCCGTGGACCAGAACAAACGTCGTCATCGCGACTACCTCCTGAATCGGCGCCTTGTAACCCGATTCGGGTCGGGCCACCTGCGTAGATCTCCACCCCGACCCGGAACTCACTTGGCCCTGCCGGCGCGCTACGGCCGAACATGAAATAGCTCACCTAGCGTTGCATGTTAACCGGCGACAGACAAGACGGCCGGCTCCGCGATGACCGCCTCAGAGCAATGCGGATGGAAACGCTGGCCGGCCGGTTATGGCCGTATCCGGAAGTTCGTCGACCGCCTTCAAGTCTAGGAACAGGCATCGGCCGGATGCGGCAGGCCGCCGACTTCCCTCCATTGCCCGATTGCCGGACTTCCCGCGGTATTGCGAACACGTGGCCGCACTTTGCGAAGGCGTAATATTGCCTCGCCAAACTTCTCGATCGGAGGACGCGATGATCAAGGCGACAACGGCTCCCTATGCGGCACTGCTGCTGCGGGTGACGCTCGGCATCCTGTTCCTGGCGCACGTAGGCCTCAAGATCTTCGTCTTCACCATTCCCGGCTTTGTAGGCTTCTTTGCGTCCCTCGGATTGCCGGCGATTGTTGCCTATGCCGTAATCGCGCTCGAATTACTCGGCGGCCTCGCGCTTATCCTGGGCATCTACGCGTCGCTGGTCGCTTTGCCTTTGGCGCTGGAGATGCTCGGCACGATCGTGTTCGTGCATGGCGCCAATGGCTGGCTATCCACCAACGCCGGCGGCGGCTGGGAGTTTCCGGCCCTGTGGACGGTGGCCCTGATCGCCCTGTATCTGCTGGGCGACGGCGCCATGGCGCTCAAGCCTTCCCGACCGAGATAACGGCTGAGCGGCATCGAAGCGACCCCGAAAATCATGCGACTTCGCGATTGCCACAACTTTCACGACTTCCGCCGCCTGGCGCGGCAGAGGCTGCCCGGCCCGATCTTCAATTACATCGACGGCGCGGCCGACGACGAAACGACCTGTCGCCGGAACACCGGCGCCTTCGACGACTGCGACTTGGTCCCCAACGTGCTGCGCGGCGTCGAGACCGTCGATCTCTCGGTCACGGTCATGGGCCAGAAGCTCGCGACGCCGTTCTATTGCTCACCCACTGCATTGCAGCGGCTGTTCCACCACCAGGGCGAATTCGCGGTGGCCGCGGCGGCGGCGAAGCACGGCACGATGTTCGGCGTGTCGTCGCTGGGTACCGTCAGCATGGAGGCGCTGCGCCGGCAATATTCCACGCCGCAGGTCTACCAGTTCTACTTTCACAAGGATCGCGGACTCAACCGCGCGATGATGGAACGCGCCAAGGCGGCGGGTGTCGAGGTCATGATGCTGACCGTGGACAGCATCACCGGCGGCAACCGCGAGCGTGACCTGCGCACGGGATTCTCCATTCCATTCCGGCTGACGCTCGGAGGAATGCTTCAATTCGCTCTCAAGCCGATGTGGGGAATCAACTACGTCACCCATGAGAAGTTCAAGCTGCCGCAGCTCGACGAGCACGTGGATATGAGCGGCGGCGCGATGTCGATCGGCCGCTACTTCACGGAAATGCTGGACCCTTCCATGAACTGGGACGACGTGGCGGAGATGGTCCGGCTGTGGAACGGCCAGTTCTGCCTGAAGGGGATCATGTCCGTCGCGGATGCCCGACGTGCCGTCGAAATCGGCTGCACCGGCATCATCCTGTCCAACCATGGCGGAAGACAACTCGACGGCTCGCGCGCGGCATTCGATCAACTGGCCGAAATCGTGGATGCGGTCGGGGATCGCATCGACGTGATCATGGATGGCGGCATCCAGCGTGGAACGCACGTCCTGAAGGCGCTTTCGCTTGGCGCCAGGGCCGTCGGCATCGGCCGCTACTATCTCTATCCGCTGGCCGCAGCCGGACAGGCGGGCGTCGAGCGGGCGCTCGGCCTCCTGCGGACGGAAATCGAGCGGGACATGAAATTGATGGGCTGCAGGTCGATCGACCAACTCACTCGGGACAACCTGCGGTTCAGGTAGCGCGGTCGCCTGTGGCGCTCGTTGCCGCTGGCTGTCGATCATCAAGACGTTGTTGCCGGGTTGAATGCCATAGATGCATCCAAGCCACCGTCGTTCCCGCGAACGCGGGAACCCAGCGACTTCCGTCGGATGGCGCGAGGTCGAAACCCTACGACACTGGGTTCCCGCGTTCGCGGGAACGACGGATGAGGTTCCCGCATTCGCGGGAACGACGGATGAGATTCCCGCGTTCGCGGGAACGACGGATGAGATTCCGGCGTTCGCGGGAACTACGGATGAGAGCAATTCATGCATTGCGGAAACACGGTCTTGAAGCTTCACAGCTAGCGCGGCTGCGCGTAGCGCTCGATGACCTCGCGGTTGATCTCCACACCCAGCCCGGGCGCGGTCGGAATCCGCACCATGCCATCGACCATCGTGATCGCGCCGAAGATGAGATCCTGCCGGAATGGATGCGCGGACTGATCGTATTCGAGCATCGGCTCGACAGGGTTCAGCGCCAGCGGCGATGGCGGAAGCGTGGCGAGGAACTGCAACGAGGCCGCAAGGCCGATGCCGGAAGCCCACACGTGGGGGACCAGCGTCGTGTGCCACGCCTGCGCCAGCGCGGATATCTTGCGGCACTCGGTGAAGCCGCCTGCAGAGCAAAGGTCGGGCTGCAGGATGTCCACGGCGCGGCGGGAAATCCATTCGCGAAACCCGAACCTGGTGAATTCGTTCTCGCCCGCGGCGAGATAGATGCTCGTTAGATTCTTGAGTTCGCGGTAGCCGTCGATGTCCTCGGGCGAGATCGGCTCCTCGAACCAGTGGATGTCGGCGGGCTCGATCGCCTTCAGGATCCGTCGCGCGGACGCCACGTTGTACGCGTGATTGGCGTCGATCATCAGCTTCGGGCCGCGGCCGATGCCTTCGCGAACGCCGAGGATGTAGTCGACGTCCTCCTCGACACCGAAGCCCACCTTGAGCTTCATCGCCGAAAAGCCGTTCTTCAGGTGACGCCGCGCTTCCTCGACGGCGTCGGCCGGATAGGACCTGCCTTCGACGCGATAGAAACCTGTCGCGTAGGGCTGGACATGGGTGCGATAGGCGCCGCCGAGAAGCTTGTGCACCGGCTTTCCTAGCGCCCGTCCCAGGCAGTCCCAGATCGCGATGTCGACGGCGCTGATGGCGTTCGGCACCGCCCCTTTCTGACCGTAGGGGCGGGTGAGGTTGTACATGCGCTCCCACAGCACGTCGACGTCGAACGCGTCCTGGCCGAGCACGATGGGTTTCAGCGCGACTTGCACGATGGTCGCGGCAATTTCAGGCGGTTGCAAACCGTGGCACAGCGATTCGCCCCAGCCGGTGACGCCTTCGTCCGTGGCGATTTCGACGATCATCGTGCTGCGCCGCGTCACCCAGCCCATGGAGAACGCGAACGGCTCGTCCAGCGGCGTGGTCAGGACGTGGGTCTTGACGTCGATAATCTTCATCGCGGTTCACCTTCGGCGCAATCGGCGGATCGATAGCTTAGCGCTCCCGCGACGCGGGCGCGGGTGCAGCGGGACCGCCGTCAAGGTACCATCGCAGACTCTGCGCACCCTCGCGTCCCATGCCCGATCCCGACTTCGCCGCCCAACTGAACGCGCACCGCGGCTACCTGATGCGTGTCGCACAGCTGCAGTTGCGGGACCCGGCGCTGGCGGAGGACGTCGTGCAGGAGACGCTGCTGGCCGCGCTGTCGGGCAGCAGCTTCTCCGGCAAGTCGAGCCTCAAGACCTGGCTCACCGGCATCCTCAAGCACAAGATCGTCGACGCCATCCGGCGCAAGCAGCGCGAGCCGATCGTGGCCAGCACCTTCGACGACGAATGCGACATCGAGGACATCCACAGCCTGTTCAGCGGGCCGTTCGCGAGCTGGGGCAACCCGCCGGCGGATTGGGGCGATCCCGAGCAGGCGCTCAACCGCAGCGATTTCTTCAACGTCGTGGACCTGTGCCTGGAACGCCTGCCGCCCAACACGGCCCGCGTGTTCATGATGCGGGAGGTCCTGGAACTCGAAAGCGAAGAAATCTGTAAGGAATTGGGGATTACGACGAATAATCTCTGGGTGATCCTGTACCGGGCCCGGATGTCGCTGCGCGAATGCCTGGAAAAGAACTGGTTCCAGGGCGGCGGGGCAACCGCCTGAACAGGCGTCCATCGCATCCATGAAAACCATCAAGCGCGCCCTGGGCCACCTCATCACGTGCAAGCACGCGACCCATCTCGTCTCGGAGATGCAGGAACGGAAGCTTGGGTCGCTGGATCGCCTGCTGCTCAGGCTTCACCTGGCCTGGTGCAAGGCCTGCGAGCACTTCGAGCGGCAGCTGCGGTTCCTGCACGAGGCGATGGGCAAGTATCGCGAGTAGGCGCCGCCCGGGGGTTTCCGGGAGGACCGCCCGGCGACTCCCTCAACGCCGGCTCCGGGGTGCGGTTGGTCCAACCGCAGCGGTCACGCCGCCTTCTTGAGCTCCGCCGCGACCAGCGCCTTTTTCGGATTGATCAGCGTGCGCCGGCCATCGGCCGTCTTGTCCGCGGTCGAGCGAATGATCTCGATCACCTCCACGGGTTTCAGCCTGGGATTGACCGCGAGGATTTTGGCCGCCAGGTTCAGCACTTGCGGCGACGCCATCGACGTGCCCGACTCGGCGACCTTCTCGCCGCCGGGAATCACGCTTTCCACCTGGTATCCGTTGGCATGCACGACGACGGTCGGGCCGTAGCTCGTGAAGCTCGCCTCGTCGCCGGCCTTGTCCACCGCGCCGACGACCAGCAGGTTCGGCAACGCGATGCCCGCCGGAATGGACTCGACAAACGACGCGTCGTCGTTGGAGTTTCCGGCGGCCGCGACGAACAGGATCTCGGGCGCGCTTGCGATGGCCTTGGTCAACGCATTCTTCTCGAGGTCGAAATACTCGCGCGCGAGTGCCTTGCGCTCGTCGGCGTTCTTGCCGATGCTGCATTCCTCGAGCGCGCCTTCGTAACCCTTGACGCTGCCGCCCCAGCTCATGTTGACCGCGCGCACGCCGTTGGCCTTGAAGAAGTCGACGAAGCTCTGCTTGCTTTGCGCGTCGCGCTGGGAGAGTTCCTTGCTCGGACAGGGGTCGGGCAGCAGGTGCCAGTCGAATTCCATGCGGCCGACCACGAGCCTGGCGTACGGATTGCCCGCGAGCGTGATCCCCGAGACGTGCGTTCCGTGCATCCAGTTGCCCGCGAGCGACAGTTCCTCGATCGCGCTCTTGTATTCATCGGGCTTGAGCGCCGACAGGAACTGCTTCACTTCGGTGGCTTCGGGGCTGTCGATGTTCGACTGCAGATCCGAAAATCCCTTGAGCCGCGACTTCATCGCGGGAACCTTGCTTTTAAGCTCTGCGGGGATCGGCATCAGCTCGCCGGTTGCCGGATTTGCAAAGCGGTCGAAGGCGATCACGGAAGGCTTTCCGTCCTTCATGGCGATTCGTCCCGGAAAGAGCGCCGTGTCGGTGCCACTGTCCCACACGGCAATCGTCACCGGCGTGAAGCCCCTGCCCCAGGGCAGCGAAACGTCGCGGTCGGCCCAGATGTCCGCCTTTTCCACGCGATGGGCGTTGAGGTACGCGGTGTAGGTGTCGACGTAGGTCTGCTTGAGCGGAAGCGAATAGGCGAGCGCATATTTGATCCGGACCACGGTCGGCGCGAGGTCGGACGACAGGCTGCCGCTCTTGTCGACGATCGGCTGCAGCTGCTCGCGCAGCGCGCCGATCAGCCGGCCCTCGCCCAGCGTTTCGGCGCCGGCCTTGATCTCCTTGACGTCGTTGGCGATGACCTCGTACGGCATGGGCTGCAGCGCGTCCGCGATGGAACGGCCGACGGTGCCGCGATACTCGGGCGACGTGCGGTTGCCAGCCTTGCGTTCGCCGGCGACGATGGCCTTGGTCGACAGCCCGGTCAGCAGCTTGTCGGCGGGCTTTTCCTGCAATGCCCGGATCTTCTCGACGCCGGCCAGCGCCGCATCGTACTTGCCGTCGAGCATGTCGAGTTGCAGCAACGTCCCGCGCAATTGGCGCTCGGCGGACTTGTCGGCGATGTCGTACTTCGCGAGAGTGCTCTCGATGTCCCGCCGCATCTGCGCCGCGAACGCGCGGAACTTGGCGTCGTCCTTGACCAGGTCCTCGACCTTGCCGTCGATCTTGTATGTGAATCGCGGCAGGTCGGCGGCCTTTTCTATGCGCTGCTTGGTCTGTGCAAGCGCGGGGCCGGCCATCGTGAAGGCGAGCAGTACGGCAAGGATTCGGGTCGACATCGGCGGAACCTCGGATCGAGTGGGTGGGCGCCGGAGCCCGCTCGTGGCGGCGCATCGGCAAGGCCGCTATTATTGCCGAAAGTGCTGAAACCCAACTTAAGGTCTTCCCGGGACATGAACGAAATGCACGGCACGAGCCGCCGGCGCGCGCTGCAGGGCGCGCTCGCCCTGATTGCAACATGGGCTTTGCCTGGGCCCGCGGCTGCGGGCGACGCCGACCCGGCCGTGGTGCCGATTCGCGCCTTCTATGACGCGCTGCTGGCCGCCATGAAGCAGGCGGATCAGCTGGGCGTGCGCGGGCGCTACGACAAGCTCGCGCCGGTGATTCGATCGACTTTCGACTTGCCGGCCATGACGCGAATCGCGGTAGGCCCGGAATGGACGACGATCCCCCCGGATCAGCAGGCCGCCCTGCTGGACAACTTCGCGCGCATGACCATCGCGACCTATGCCAACCGCTTCGACGGCTTCTCCGGCCAGAGTTTCGAAGTCGATCCCGAGGTGCTCTCGCGGAACAACGGCCGCATCGTGCGCACCCGGCTGGTCCGGCCCAAGGAAGAGCCGGTGACGCTCAATTACCTGATGCGCGGCGCCGGGGAGTCGTGGAAGATCGTGGACATCTATCTCTCCGGCACCATCAGCGAACTGGCCACGCAGCGCTCGGAATTCGGCGCCATCCTCAAGTCGGGCGGAGCCGCTGCGCTGATCGCAAGCCTGCAGCAGCAGATCGACAAGCTGATGAAAAAGGCCTGACCGGAGCCGCCGCCGTCACTGTGCCGGGGCGCCCGGGTCGACCAGGTCCTCCGGCGATTCGGCGAGCCCGCGCGCCGCGCGCAACTGGCCCTCCCGATACTGGCGGGCGATGCTTCGGAACTGCGCGTAATAGTCGAGCGCGTTCTTCTTGATTTCGTCGAGCGTTTCGATGTTGCGCGCGCGCAGGTCGAAACCGCCCACCGCGTACACGCCGACCGTGATCCAGATGCCCGTGCTGCCGGCGAACCAATGCGCGGGCGGCGTGGTGTAGAGGTCGACCGCCATCCCGAAGGCGTCGCGCGCGTTGGACGGTCCCAGCAACGGCAGCACGAGGTACGGGCCGCTGTCGACGCCCCAGAAGTAAAGCGTCTCGCCGAAGTCGCCGGTCTGTCGCGGCAGGTCCCGCCCGCTGGCCACGTCGAACAATCCCGCGAGGCCCAGCGTCGTGTTGACGTACATGCGGCCGAACGTGATGCCCGCGGCATCCACGCGCCCCTGCAGCAGGTTGTTCACAAAGATCCGCGGCTCCTGCAGGTTGTCGATGAACGCGCGGATCCGGTCGCGCACGAACTCCGGAATGGCGTCCCGATAGACTTGGGCCAGCGGCTTGATGACCGCCGAGTCGATGGCGTCGTTGGCATCGAAGACGATGCGGTTCAATGGCTCGAAGGGATCGTTGTTTTCGTGGTCGCGGGTTCCCTGCGTCGTTGCGCACCCCGCCAGCGCGGCGCACAGCACCGTTGCGGCAAATGCGGCGCGGCCGGTCACGGAAAGGCATTCACCCGCGTCGGCGCACCGACGCGAGCAGCGCGGGCAGGAACAGCAGCGAGGCGACCAGCGTGAACGCGAGCGACAACGCCAGCAGCTTGCCCATGCTCGCGGTGCCCGGGTGATGCGAGTACCAGAGACTTCCGAACGCCGTGCCGGTCGTCAACGCGCTGAACAGCACGGCGCGCGTCAGGCTCGACTGCAGCAGGTTGGTGGCGCCCGCGCGCCACGCCATCACGAAATAGATGCTGAACGCGACGCCGATGCCGAACAGCAGCGGCAGCGCGATGATGTTCTCGAAATTGAGCGGCAGGTCGATCGCCACGCACGTGCCCAGCGTGACCAGTCCCGCCAGACTCAACGGCGCCAGCGTCAGCAGCACGTCCTTGGCGCGGCGCAGCGTCAGCGCCAGCAGCGCCGTGATCGAAAGCAGCGCCCACAGGCCGGCTTCTAGGAACGCCTTCACGATCGTGCGGCTCGACTCCTGGATGCCCACGGTCGTGCCGGTGGCGTCCGGGGCCACGGCCCGGACCGCGGCGGTGAAGCGCTGGATGGCCGCGTTGTCGCCGGCCTCGCCCTTGGGAAAGACTTCGATTCGCGCGCGGCCGTCCGGCGCCAGCCAGTCGCGCTTCAGGTCCGCGGGAAGGCTTTCCAGCGTCACGGGTTCCGCCTGCAGCGCGGCCCGCAGCTGGTCGAGCGTGACGATGAGGCCCGGGATCAGTGCCGCCGTCGCACGCTCGCGCGCTTCCACATTGCCGTCGGCGAGGATCGTCAATGCCTTCGCCAGCCGCGCGGCATCCTTGGCGGCGCCGCCGGCGGGATTCGGTCCGGCCGCCTGCGCCAGCGCGTCCGCGGTGCGCTTCATCGCGCGAACGGTGTCCTGGTCGGTGGGCGGCGGCTTCACGTCCAGCGGACTGAGGGCGGGGTCGAGCAGCATCGCCGCGTCGCCGAGCAGCGCGAGCTTGGCGTCCTGCTGTTCCGGAATGAAGCTGGCCAGCGTCAGCGCGCGATTCACGTCCGGCAGTGCCGACATGCGCTTTCCCAGCGCCACGGCGGCGTCGAGGTTGGGCGCGAGAACCTCGATGGTGTTGGGCGTCGTGTCGGGACTCTTCATGAGGTCGAGCAAGGTCGCCACCGACTCGGCCTGCGCGCTGCGAAGGTTCAGCGGATTGAAGTCGAAGCGCAGCTGCGGCAACAGCGCGAGGCTTCCCACGGCCAGCAGTGCGGCTGCGATGAGAACGCCGGTCCGGCGCCGGCTGAGAAAGCGGTCGAGCGGCGCAAAGGCCGCATAACCGACCGCGCCGCGCTCCCCGCCGGGGCGTAGCACCGCGAGCAGGGCGGGCAGCAGCGTGACGCTGGTCACGAAGGCGATGACCATGCCGGTCCCGGCGATGGCGCCCAGCTCGGACACGCCGCGATATTCGGTGGGCAGGAATGCGTAGAACCCGGCCGCGGTCGATGCGCCTGCCAGGGCGAGGGGCACGCCGACTTCCGCACCAGCCTCGCGCAACGCCAGCTGCAGGTCGTCGTGCAGGAAGCGCTTCGCGCGATAGCAGATGCAGAACTGGATGCCGAAGTCGACGCCGAGTCCGATGAACAATACGGCGAACGCCACCGAGATCAGGTTGAACGCGCCGTAGACATAGGCGCCGAACGCGGCGGTGAGCGCCATGCCGACCGTCAGGCTGAGCAGGATGGCGACGATGAGTCGGCCCGAACGCAGCGCCACCCACAACAGCAGCACGACGACCAGCATCGTCACCACCGCATTCAACGCGGCGCCTTCGGCGAGCGTGGCGAACTCCTCGTCGGCGAGCGGCACGGGCCCGGTGAGGCGAACCCGCACGCGGGGATCGGCGGCGAAGCCGGTCTCCTGCACGGCGTCCCGGATGGCCGCCACGGCGCGCGCGCCCGGCTGCAGCGCGCCGAAATCCAGCGCCGGCTGCACGAGAATGAAGCGGCGCAGCTCGCGGGGATCGGCGGCGCGGCCCATGATCAGCGTTCGCCATGAGAAGTTTGGCATCTTTCCCGAATTGACGACGTCCAGCGCGTCCGCGAACGCCGCCAGCGGCCGGGCCAGGTCATCCAACTTGATCTGTTCGCGGCGAACGCCTTCGAGGACCAGCGACAACGCGTCCATCACCCCGCGCAGCGTCGGGTCGGACGCCAGCGTTCCCAGCAGCGGCTGCGCGGCGATCATCTGCTGCGTCGTGCGGGCGACCTCGTCGGTCGGCGCGAACAGCAGGCCCGCCTTGTTGAAGAACGGACCGCCATCCGGGCGGCGCAGTCCGAGGATGGCCCCGGACTTTCCCGCCAGGCGCTTGGCCAGCGCCGAGGTTGCCTGCTCCGCCAGTTCGGGCGAGGTCCCGTCGACGACCACCGCGATGACGGCCACGCGCTGCGGAAACGTCCTGGCGAAATCGATCTCGCGCTGGCGCCACGGCAGGTCCGGCGAAATCAGCGTCGCGGTGTTGGTGTCGATGGCGATGTGCCGCGCCGCGTAGACCGACGCGAGGACGCCGGCCAGGGCGGCGGTGGCAAGCACCAGCCAGGCGTGCCTGGCGCAACGACCGACCACACGCGTAATCAGCGCTCGCAACTTCCGCGTCTCCATCCTGGGGTGCAGCTGCCGTGGCTCAGCGGTGCCCTCCAACCACGTTGGCGGGCACGCGACGAGTCATGATTGTACCGAGGCTGCGGTCATGGGCAGGTTGCTGTTCCCGGATTTGCCGAGAAGGTAGAATCCGGTCTTCCCGTCGCCGACGCTGCGTCGCATTGTGCCCTCGCAGTGCTGGGGACGCACGGCAGCCTCCCGACCTACCGAATCCGCGCGAAAGCACAATTTGTCGATCCCCCTCATGCAACAGGCGCGCATCGGCGCCTACATCGTCCGCCAGCAACTGACCGGCCGAAAGCGCTATCCGCTCGTGCTGATGCTGGAACCGCTGTTCCGCTGCAACCTGGCCTGCGCGGGCTGCGGCAAGATCGACTATCCCGAGGAGATCCTGAACCAGCGCCTGTCGCTCGAGGATTGCCTCAAGGCCGTCGACGAATGCGGCGCACCCGTCGTATCCATCGCCGGCGGCGAGCCGCTGCTGCACAAGGAGATCGGGGCGGTGGTCGAGGGCATCATCGCCCGGCGCAAGTTCGTCTACCTGTGCACCAACGCGCTGCTGATGAGCAAGCGGCTGGCGATGTTCAAGCCCAGTCCCTATTTCGTCTGGTCGGTGCACCTGGACGGCGACGAGGAAATGCACGACCGCTCGGTGTGCGAAACGGGTGTCTACGACCGTGCCGTCGCCGCGATCAGGTCCGCGAAGGAAGCCGGTTTTCGCGTCAACATCAACTGCACGCTGTTCAACGACGCGGATCCCGAGCGCGTGGCGCGCTTCTTCGACAGCGTGAAGGCGCTTGGCGTGGACGGCATCACCGTGTCGCCGGGCTATGCCTACGAGCGCGCGCCCGACCAGGCGCATTTCCTGAACCGCGCCAAGACCAAGCAGCTCTTTCGCGACATCTTCAAGCGCGGCGACGGCGGCAAGGCGTGGTCGTTCAGCCAGTCCGGGTTGTTCCTCGACTTTCTCGCGGGCAACCAGGAATACAAGTGCACACCCTGGGGCAATCCGACGCGCACGGTGTTCGGCTGGCAGCGGCCCTGCTACCTGCTGGGCGAAGGCTATGCGGCGACTTTTCGCGAGCTGATGGATGAGACGGACTGGGATCTCTACGGCACCGGCAACTACGAAAAGTGCGCCGACTGCATGGTGCACAGCGGCTTTGAAGCCACCGCGGTGCAGGATGCGGTGCGCCACCCGCTGAAGGCATTGGGAATCAATCGGCGGGGCGTCACTACGGAAGGACCGATGGCGCCCGAGATCTCACTTTCGCAGCAACGGCCCGCGAAGTACGTGTTCTCGTCGCACGTCGAGCAAAAGCTATCGGAGATCCGGGTAGTCAAGGCCCGGGCCAAGGAGCCGACGGCCGCGTGACAGCGCGCGATGCGCGGCTCGCGCATCCAGCGCAGTGCGGGTCAGTGCCGGAACCTGCCCCGGGTTGCGCAGCAGGGACGACAGCACCGCAAGCCGATCTACGGCGCCGTCCGGCCGCATGCCCTGCGTGGCCGCCGGGGCCAATGCGCGGTGCACGGGGTCGGCAATCACCCGCAGTACCGCAAAAGGCACGCCATGGGCCGCGGCGAACGCGGCCACGACGTGTGATTCCATGTCGATCGCGCACGCGCCGATGCTCTGCCGCAGCGCGCGTTTTTCGGCAGGCGTGGCGACGATGGTGTCGACGCCGGCAATGTCGCCGCGAAGCGCGCCCGGCAATTTCTGCGCGAGCTGCGCGGACCACGCCGCGTCGGCGAGTCTGCGGCCCGAAGGCGTGACCACTGCCTCGGCGATGACGAACGTCCCCGGGATCGCCGCGTCGTCCAGTCCGCCCGCCAGGCCGAAGCTCACGAGAGCCAGCGCGCCGCGCGCGAAGGCCAACTCCAGCACGGCCTCCAGTCGAACCCGGTCTCCACCGCCGGCCACGGCGGACACTCCCGGCCCCGCGGCGATGCGCGCCTCGAATGCGAGACCGGTGACCGCGACGACGGTGCCTGCCTCGCGTTCCGCCGCCGTTGCCGCCGCAGTGTCCACTTCGGTCAAGGCGCAGTGGCCAAGGCTACATGCCGATCCTGGCCGTGCAGTCGCCGGAAATTTTCAGGTTGCGGTAGCGCGCCAGCGCCCACAGCGGGAAGAACTTCGAATAGCCGTGGTAGCGAAGGTAGAACACGCGAGGGAAGCCGACCGCCGTGAATTGCGGCTCGGGCCAGTTGCCGTCTGCGTCGTTCGTGCGAAGCAGGTAGTCGATGCCGCGCGCAACCACCGGATTGTCCACCTCGCCGGCTGCCATCAGTCCGAGCAGCGCCCACGCGGTCTGCGAAGCCGTGCTGGGCGCGGGCTCGTGGCTGCGGTGCTCGAGTTCGTAGCTGCTGCCATGCTCGCCCCAGCCGCCGTCGGGATTGTTGATGAACTCGAGCCACTTCACCGCGCGCCGCACTTCCGGCGCCTGCGGGCTCACCCCCGCCGCATTGAACGCGCACAGCGCGGACCAGGTCCCGTAGATGTAATTCATTCCCCAGCGCCCGTGCCAGGAGCCGTCGCGTTCCTGGGTGCGGCGCAGGAAATCGAGGGCGGCGGCCAGCGCCTTGCGATCGGCGTCCGCGCCAAGCTGCGCGAGCATGCTGGCGCAACGCGCGGTGACGTCGGCGGTGGGCGGGTCGAGCAGCGCGCCATGGTCGGCAAAGGGTATGTGATTCAGGTACTCGCTGGTGTTGTCGGCATCGAACGCTCCCCATCCGCCGTTCCTGCTCTGCAATCCCAGCACCCACTCGCGGCCGCGCGCGACCGCCTCGCTGAAGTCGGCGCCGCCCGAGATTTCCAGTCGATGCGCGCCGCGATCCATCGCCATCACCACGACGGCCGTGTCGTCGAGGTCGGGATAGTGCGCATTCGCGTACTGGAATGCCCAGCCGCCGGGACGCACGTTCGGCCGCTGCTCGGCCCAGTCGCCGACCGTGTCCAGCACCTGGCGCGGCAACAGCCACACGAGTCCCTTGCGCGCGCCGGAAAGGGCGTCCTCGCTGCCGACCTCGATCAGCGCATGCGCGGCCAGGACGGTGTCCCACACCGGGGAGACGCAGGGCTGGCAATACGCCTCGTCGCGCTTTTGGACGACGAGCTTGTCGATGGCGCGGTTGGCCGTGACCACATCGGGGTGATTGCGCGGGTAACCCAGTGCGTCGTACACCATGACCGTGTTGGCCATGGCCGGGAAGATGGCCCCGAGTCCGTCCTCGCCATTGAGCCGCTCGGTGACGAATGCGACCGCCTTGTCGATGGCGCGTCGGCGCGGCCCTGCCGGAAAGAACGGCTCGGTGAAGCGGATCAGCGCGTCGATGGTCGCGAATACCGCAAACCAGGGGCGGGACTGGTGCACCGCGCGCGGCGCGCGGCGGATGCGGGACCGGCCGCTGAAGAGTTCATCGAGCGTCACGCCGTGCGGCTTGCGCGACGAGGGCTTCAACGCCTGCAGCACGAGCAAGGGCGCCAGCACCGTTCGTCCCCAATAGGAGATGCGGAACAGGTGGAATGGAAACCACCTCGGCAGATGCATGATCTCCACCGGCACCGTCGGAGACGCGTGCCACGGCATGACGCCGTGCAGCGCGAGCAGCATGCGCGTGAACACATTGGCCGTGCCGGCGCCGCCGTGCGCGGCAATGGCCTGTTGCGCGCGGCGCATGTGCGGCGCGTCGGGGGAATCGCCGACCACCTTGAGCGCGAAGTAGGCCTTGACGCTGGCGCTGATGTTGAAGGGACCGTCGTGATAGAGCGGCCACCCACCGTGCGCGCCCTGGATGCGGCGCAGGTAACCGGCCATCCGCGCTTCGAGCGCGAGGTCGGGCTCGCCCAGCCAGCGCTTGAGCAGCACGTATTCGGCGGGAATGGTCGCGTCCGCTTCGAGCTCGAACACCCAGTGGCCGTCGTGCCGTTGCTCGGCCAGCAGCGCGCGCGTCGAGCGCTCGATGCACTCTTCCAGCAGCGATTCCGGCGCTTCGCGCGCGTCGAAGGTGCGAACCGGCGGGGCCGCATCGGCGACCGAATGGCGAGCGCGGCCCATGCTGCGCAAGACGCGCTGGATCACGCTGGCGGCCCCGATGGGAAATCAAGCACGGCAAGCTCCGTGAGCCGATCGGGATCCGCGATGCTCTGCAACCGGTGCCGGCGACCCCGAACGAAACAGGGGATTATATTCCCTTCGTCGCCGTACGGTTTTGGGAGGGCCGGACCGGGCCATCGCACGTCGGACGGAAGGGAGTCCCCTGCCGGGATCACCGGGTACCGGAAGTCGGCGAATGGGCGCGCCCCTTCCACATGCCCCCCCGGCCGCGCCAATGCTGGAACGCCGAATCCAGCGTGAACGCGAGATACAGTCCGGCGATCATTGGCATCGCTGCGCCCCACCACGGCGAGACGCCGTAAAAGCGAAGCGTCGGCTGCAGCGCCACGGCCATCGCTGCCCAGGCGGCGGCGGCCAGCAGCCGCGCCGGGCCGGTGGCGAACAGCGCAAGCACCGGCGGCGACAGACAGGTGACCGCCATGGCCAGCACCGTGCCGAGCAGCAGCCAGGGCGAGTAATGCAACTGCGCATAGGCGGAGCGACTGATCATCGGACGAACATCGCCAACGGAACGGAACGCACGCAGGCTGCGCGCGCGGTCGCTCAACGCCAACCGGATGGGTCCCTGCCGCTTCATCAGGCGGCCGAGCGCGCAGTCGTCGATCAGTTCGCCGCGGACGGCCGCGAGTCCGCCGGCGGCAGTCAGCGCATCGCGCCGAACCAGCATGCAGCCGCCGGCCGCGGCCGCCGTTCTCCGGTTCGGGCGATTGACCCAGCGAAAGGGGTAGAGCAAACGGAAAAAGAAAATGAAGGCCGGCATGAGCGCGCGCTCCGAGAAGCTTTCGCAGTGCAGTTTCGCCATCAGCGAATTGAGCGCCAGCCGTTCGCGCTGCGCGCGCGAGACGAGGGTGGCCAGCGCGTCGGTGGCAAAGCAGATGTCGGCGTCGGCGAAGAGAACGTAATCCGGCGGCTCGCGCAGGCTCGCGGCGTACTGGAATCCAAAGTCCATGGCGGCCAGCTTGCCGGTCCAGCCTGCGCTGAGGCTCGGCGCGGACAGCACCGTCAGTCGCGGTGTTTCACGCGCAGCCACGGCCGCGGCGCGCGCGACGCCGGCGGTACCGTCGGCGCTGTGGTCATCGACGACGACGATATCGAACGTGCCCGGATATGCCTGCCGCAACAGCGACTCGACGCTCGTCGCGATCACCTGCGCCTCGTCCCGCGCGGGCACGACGGCGACCACCCGCGGCCATTCTTCCGCGGCGATCGCGGCTTCCGGTTCATCGTCGCGTTCGGCGGCAAGCCAGAATCCGCCTCGAAACGCCAGCAGGTAGCCCCAGGCCGCGCAGGCCAGCGCCGCGGAGGCCAATGCGATTGCTTCGCTCAATCCAGATATCCGGCGTCGCGAAACCAGGTGAGCGCGTCGCTCAGGCCTTCGGTGTAGGGCCGGGCCGAATATCCCAGTTCCCGCGCTGCCTTCGCGCTGCTGAAGAACATCCGGTACCTGGCCATGCGCAGCCCGTCGAGGGTGAGGAACGGCTCCCGCCCGGTGCGACTTGCGATCGCCTCGGCGACCGCGGCCGCGGGAAAGAGAAGCCGGCGCGGCATCCGGATGCGCGGCGGCCGCCGGCCGACCTTGAGCGCGATGTCGCGCAGCATGTCCGCAAGCAGCACGTCCTGGCCGCCCAGGATGTAGCGCTCGCCGACCTTGCCGCGCGTCAGTGCCGCCACGTGCCCCGCCGCGACGTCGTCCACGTGCACGAGGTTGAGCCCGGTGTCGACGTAGCCGGGCATGCGTCCGCACGCGGCTTCGATGATGATGCGCCCGGTGGGCGTGGGACGGATGTCGCGCGGCCCGATCGGCGTCGACGGATTGACGATGACTGCCGGCAATGCGTCGCGGGCGATCATGGCCTCGACCAATTCCTGCGCCGCCACCTTGCTGCGCTTGTACGCACCGACCGCCGCCGTTTCGTCCATCGCCACCGATTCGTCCGCCGGCTGTCCATCGGCGCGCAATGCGAGCGCGGCGACGCTGCTCGTGTAGACGACGCGGTCCACGCCGCTGAGCAGCGCGGCCTCCATGACTGCTTTCGTGCCGGCGACGTTGTTGCGGCGAATCTCGTCCCGGTCGCGCGACCACAGCCGGTAGTCGGCCGCCACGTGCATCACGTAGCGCACGCCGGCCATCGCCCGAGCAACCGCCGCCGCGTCGCGCATGTCGCCTTCGACCCGCTCGACGTCGAGATGCGCGAGATTGCCCCTTGGGCTCGACGGCCTGACCAGCGCGCGCACCGGGTATCCGGCGCCGATCAACGCACGCGCGACCGCCGACCCTACGAAGCCGCTCGCGCCGGTGACGAGAACGGTGCCCGTCCGCTTCGGCATCAGCGGGTCGCGGCGCCGATTCGCGCGAGGTCGGCGGAAAGCGTCGCGCCGTTCCTGCTCTTGATGCGATCCCGCAATTCGATGTCTCCCGCGGTCTCGCTGGCCGCCTTGTCTCCGGCGGCGCCAAGCAGCCGCTTCTGGTCGCCCAGCATCGCGGCCGCCTTCGCCGCATCGTTGAAATTCGATGCGGCGCCCGGCAGGAGGTTGGATCGTCCCCATTCGGACTCCTTTGCCGCCAGCGCGTCGTAGTGATCTCGGGTGAATGCGTAGGCAAGGTCACCGTGAACGGTCGCATCGGCAAGCATTCTCGGCAATCTGGAAGCAATGTCCGGCGGCAGCGTGTCCTCGAGGGACAGCGCAAGAAGACGCTGGGCCAGTTCCCGGCTTTCCGCGTGGCCCAGCGCGGACGCATACAGCCAGCGGTCCTCGACCCGATCCGCTGACTTGAGCCTGCGGACCAGTTCCGCGTAGACCTCGGCATCGGCCCTGCGCGCAACGTTGCCCATCACCGCCGGGCGAATGGTCGGGTCGATCGCCGGGCCGCCCTTGCGTTCAGCGGCAAACAGCGCGGCGGACTTGCGCAGCACCGTCTCGTCGCCGAACTGTCCGAGTGCCTCGATCAGACTGTTGCGCAGGTTGAGCGTCACGGCGCCGTCGGCCGCCGCCGCGGTCCATCCCAGCTGCGAAAGCATGGGCCGGAGCCCGCCGCGCGCGTACTTGCGAAAGTCGCGCTGCGCGGGCGTTCCCTCGAGCGCGATGTCGAGGCCCTGGAGCGCCCAGACCTTCTGCTGGAACAGGACCTGGGTCGCGGCGTCCCGGGACGGTTTCAGCGAGGACGCGAGCGCCAGATAATCCGCAAGCGGCAGGCGTCCCGCCTGCGCCAGCGCCAGCGTGTCGGTCAGCAGCGCCATCCGGACCTGCGGCGACAATGCCGGAAATACGTGCCCGAGCTTGCGCAGATGCTCCGCCGGATACCGAACCCGGAAAAATCCTGCGGACGAGTCGACGTACAACGGGGGCGCTGCGCACGGCCCCGTGGTGAAAGTCGCCTTCCGGTCCGCGAGCAGGTACGCGGACGGACCCGCCCGCCCGGACGATGCGGCGAACGGGACCTGCCACAGGCTCATCGAATCCACCGCGCCGCCCATGCTGAACCGGTGTTGCTCCAGCGCCAGCGACTGCTGGTCTGCGGCGCAGGTCACGCCCGCCTCGAGCAGCGGGTAGCCCTGCTGGTCGGTCCACGATCGGGCGATGGCCAGCGCATCCTTGCCGGACGCCTGCGACAGGTAGAACCAGAGATCGCCGGCCGTCGCGTTGGACAGTTTCTGGCCCTCGAAATAGGCGTTCAGTCCTCGGCGAAATGCTTCCGGCCCGAGATAGGTCTCGAGCATCTCCAGCACCGCGCCCCCCTTGATGTAGGTGACGTCGTCGAAGACGTCGAATACGGCGGTTTCGACAACCGGCCCGGAACGAATGGATCGCGTCGAGGGTCCGGCATCGCGGCGCATCACGCGCTGGCGCCACAGCACGTGCGTCAGGGGAACCTGCCAATCCGGATTGAAGTGCGCGGTCGCCTTTTTCGCCATCCACGTGGCGAAGGCCTCGTTCAGCCAGATCTCGTCCCAGGAAGCCGCGGTCACCAGGTCGCCGAACCACTGGTGCGCGACTTCGTGTGCAACGACTTCGAACACGTTCTGCTTGATGCCGATCGAGCTCCTGGCCGGGTCGTAGAGCAGCGCGTTCTCGATGTAGGAAATGGCGCCCCAGTCCTCCATCGCGCCGCCTCGCACTCCGGGCGTGGCCAGCTGGTCGAGCTTGGGCAGCGCATAAGGCACGCCGAAATAGTCGCGGTAGAACGGCAGTATCTGCTTGGTAACCGACATGGCGTAACGCGCGTTTTCGCGCTTGCCCTTGGCGGTGAGCACGCGCAGCGGAATGCCGTCCACGGCATCTTCCAGCACGTCGAACTGGCCGACGGTGACCGTGACGAGGTAGGAAGACATCGGCGGCGTCGGCGCAAACTGCCAGTGCGTCGAGCCGCCGTTGGCGACGCGCGCCGCGACCGGCATGTTGGACACGACGTCGTATGCCGACGGCGCCGTGACGCTGATCGCGAACTTCGCGCGAAACGACGGCTCGTCGAAACCCGGAAACACGCTGCGCGCGGCGATCGGCTCCATCTGCGTCGCCAGCATCCGGGCGGGCTTGCCCTCCGCGGTGTAGGCGACCGCGAACATGCCTTCCCAATACGCGTGGACGACGCCGGCATAGGCGATTCGCAGCGAATAGTCGCCCGGCTCGATCGCGCGCCCGTCGGCGATCCGCCATTGGCGCTTTTCCCTGTCCGGAGTCGCCTTCATCGGGCGCGCGCCGCCGGGGCCGGTCAGCACGATGTCGCCGGCCGTCAGCTGGAACGCATTGAGGACGATGGCATCGACGGCGCGCCGCACGTTGAGCGTGATGTCGACCACCCCGTTGAAGGCGTCCTTTCCGGGATCGAGGTCCAGCGCCAGGCGGTATTCCGACGGCACGACGTCCTTCGGGAGGATGCCCGGCGTGGAATCGAAGGCAAAGCGCGATTGCGCCAGCGCGGGAACCGAGAGCAGGAGCGCCGCCAGCAGTCCCGTGCCCAAACGCAAGCTGCACCACCGACCATTGATCGCTTTCATCACAACTATCCTCATGCGCCGCGTTCCGGGGCGGGACTCAACGGCAAGGCGAATCTTAGCGAATCCGGTTCCCCGGTGCGTCCGCAACCCCCGGGATTGCTGCGGCTGCACAACGAGGAGGCGAATAGTCCGGATGTCGTGGCAGGTCGAAAGGAATATGATCCCCGGTCCGTTACACGTCTCCGACGACCTTTGCGGGAAACGAAATCATGACCCAACGTGGCTATCTGCGTCAGCCCTCGCTTTCGGGCGACGCCATCGTCTTTGTCTGCGACGACGACCTGTGGCGCGTGGACGCCGCCGGCGGCACGGCGCGACGCCTGACCGCGGGCTTGGGGGAGCCCGCAACGCCGGTGCTCTCGCCCGACGGCAAGTGGATAGCGTACGTCGGGCGCGACGAACAGCATCCGGAGATCTATCTCATGCCCGCGGAGGGCGGGCCCGCGCGACGCATGACGTGGCTGGGTCCCGACGTGATGGTGCGCGGATGGACGCCGGAGGGCCGCATCCTGTTCGTCACCACGCACGGCCAGCCCTTCTTCCGCAACTACCGCGCATTCACATTGGATGTCGCGGGCGGCCTGCCCCAGATGCTGCCGCTGGGCCAGGTCAATCACCTGTCCTTCGGTCCCGGCCGCGCGATGGTCATCGGCCGCAACACCGCCGACCCGGCGCGCTGGAAGCGCTACCGCGGCGGAACCGCGGGGCATTTGTGGATCGACCCCACCGGCAGCGGCAAGTTCCGCCGCATGACGCGGCTCACGGGCAACATCACGAGTCCGATGTGGCTCGGCAAGCGCGTCTATTTCCTGTCGGATTCCGAAGGCGTCGGCAACCTCTATTCGTGCCGGCCCGACGGTTCCGACCAGCGCCGCCACACCGACCACGACACCTACTACGCGCGCAATGCGCAGACCGACGGCACGCGCATCGTCTACCAGTGCGGCGCCGACATCTGGCTGTTCGATCCCGCGAGCGATCGCACCGCTCGCATCGACGTCGACGTGCCGTCGCATCGCACGCAGGCATCGCGCAAGTTCGTCAACGCCGCGGATCACCTGGGCGGATTCAACGTGCACCCCGAAGGCCACAGCCTGGCGCTCGATGCGCGGGGCAAGCTGTTCACGATGGCGATGTGGGAGGGCGCGGTCGCCCAGCACGGCGCGATGGACGGCGTGCGCTACCGGCACGGGCAATGGCTGCCCGACGGCAAGACGCTGGTCGCGGTGAGCGACGAATCCGGCGAGGAGAGGATCGTCGTGAAGAGCGGCGGCAGGGAGACGACGTTGCCTTGGGACATCGGCCGGGTGCTGGCAATGCGCGCCGCGCCGGTCGGCCAGCGGCTGGCCATCACCAACCATCGCAACGAGGTGCTGCTGGGCGATCTCGCGACGAAAAAATTGACGGTGGTGGACCGCAGCGACACCGGGCGTAGCGAGGACCTCGCCTGGTCGCCGGACGGGGCGTGGCTCGCCTATTCGTTCTGGATCGATTCGCATCACTGCGCCATCAAGCTGCACGACGTTGCGAAGAAGACCAGCGCGCTGGTCACGCAGCCGGAGTTTCGCGACTATTCGCCGGCCTTCGATCCGGCCGGAAAGTACCTCTACTTCCTCTCGGTGCGCACGTTCGATCCGGTGTACGACAGCGTGCAATTCGAGTTGAGTTTCCCCCGCGCGGCGCGGCCCTATCTGATCGCATTGCAGGACGACCAGCGCCCGCCGTTCGATCCGGAGCCGAAGGGACTGAAGCCGTCCGAGGATCGCCGCAAGAGCGATAACACGGACGTGCCAGCGCCGGCGGTCAGGGTCGATCTCGACGGCATCGTGCGCCGCGTCGCCGCATTCCCGGTCGCCGAAGGCCGCTTCGGGCAGATCGCCGGAACGACCGGCAAGGTGCTGTGGACGGTGTTCCCGATTCCCGGCGCGCACGGTCGCGGCGGGCACAAGGACACGCCGGGAAAACTGGAACTGTTCGATTTCGCCACGCTGCGCGCCGAGACGCTGGTCGAGGCCGCCGACAGTTTCGCGCTCGCGGCCGACCACGTGACGCTGGTCGTGCGGGAGGGCAAGCGGCTGCGTGCCGTTCGCGCGAACGCGAAAGTGGAAAGCAAGGACGCGACGACGTCCGACGAGCCGTCGCGCAAGACCGGCTGGATCGATCTCGCGCGCGTCCGCCTGTCCGTCGAGCCGCGTCTCGAATGGCGGCAGATGCTGCGCGAGGTCTGGCGGCTGCAGCGCGACCAGTTCTGGGTGGCCAACATGTCCGGCACCGACTGGGAGGCGGTCTACCGTCGCTACGAGCCGCTTCTCGCGCGCGCGGCCACCCGCGGCGAGCTGTCGGACCTGATATGGGAAATGCAGGGCGAGCTGGGGACGTCGCACGCCTACGAGATGGGCGGGGACCACCGCCGGCCGCCGCAGGTCGCGTTGGGGCACCTTGCCGCGGAGCTCAAGGCCGTGGACGGGGGATCCGCCTACGAGATCGCGCGCATCGTCGAGGGCGACGCGTGGGACGCGACGGCGGACTCGCCGCTCAATGCCATCGGCGTCCAGGCAAGGGCAGGCGAGCGCATCACCGCGGTCAACGGGCAGCCCGTGGCGCGCGACCGGCCGCCGCAGTCGTTGCTGGTGAACCAGGCCGGCGCCAAGGTGGAATTGACGCTTGCCGCCGGGAAAGGCAAAGGCACCCGGTCCGGGTCCACGCGGAACGTCCTGGTGACGACATTGGCCGATGAAGTGCCCGCGCGCTATCGCGAATGGGTCGAGCGCAATCGCAGGTGGGTGCATGCGCAGTCCGGCGGACGCGTCGGCTACCTGCACCTTCCGGACATGATGTCGGCGGGCTTTGCCGAGTTCCATCGCTACTTCGGCGGCGAGTGCGACCGCGATGCGATGATCGTCGACGTCCGCTACAACCGCGGCGGGCACGTGTCGCAGCTGCTGCTGGAAAAGGTCGCTCGCAAGCGCATCGGCTACAACATGATGCGCTGGGGCAAGCCGGAGCCGTATCCCAGCGACTCGCCCGCCGGTCCGCTGGTGGCACTGACCAACGAACATGCGGGGTCTGACGGCGACATCTTTTCGCACTGCTTCAAGATGATGGGCATCGGCACGCTGGTGGGCACGCGCACCTGGGGAGGCGTCGTCGGCATCTGGCCGCGCCATGCACTCGTCGACGGGACCGAGACGACCCAGCCGGAATTCTCGTTCTGGTTCGGTGACGTGGGCTGGGGTGTCGAGAACTACGGCACGGATCCGGAAATCGAGGTCGACAATGCGCCGCAGGATGCGGGCGCCGGACGCGACCGGCAGCTCGAGCAGGCGTTGGCAACCGCGCTGGGGCTCGCGAAGAAATCGCGCGTGCTCAAGCCGAAGTTCGGGCCGCGGCCCAACCTCGCGCGCAAGCCGTTGCCGCCCCGCCGCTGAACCGGCGCGGCGCATGCAGCGAGCGCGTAGGGAACTCATGCCGAAGCCGGCGGAAGTGAATTTCAGGCTGCGCATCACGCGCGGCGAGGACATTGCCGTCGGTCCCGGCAAGATCGAACTGCTCGAGGCGATTGCCCGCACCGGATCGATCACGTCGGCGGCCAGGGAGCTCGGCATGTCCTACCGCCGTGCCTGGCTGCTGGTGGACACGATGAACCGCTGCTTCAAGTCGCCCGTGGTCGCCGCCGAGGCGGGCGGACGCCGCGGAGGGGGCACGGCGCTGACGACGCTCGGCGCCGACGTGGTGCAGCGGTATCGCCGCATCGAGCGCGCCGCCGCCAAGGCGGGCGCCGCCGACATCAAGGCGTTCCTGGCGCTGCTCGCCCGCCGATAGTGCGCGGGGACGAATGTGGGCGGGTTCCGGTGGACGAGCGCGATATCGCACGGTATATTGCGCGTCCCGTCATATCCATCGGAACATAACGGTGCGTCGCCGCCTGATTTTGCGCGTCGTCGCGATGTTGCCGGCCTGTGTGTTGGCGTCGGCAGCCGTCGCCGCGGACGTGCCCAACGTCGCTGCCGCCTCGGATCTGCAATTCGCCCTGCCGGAGATCGCCGCCGCATTCCAGCGGGACACCGGGCGTGCGGTGCGACTCACATTCGGCTCATCCGGCAACTTCCGCCGGCAGATCGCCGAAGGCGCTCCGTTTGAATTGTTCCTGTCGGCGGACGAGGCGATGGTCGAAGCACTGTCCGGCGAAGGCCGAACGGACGGCGCGGGTACCCGCTACGCGAGTGGCCGAATCGTGCTTTTCGTTCCCACCGGTTCGGCGCTTGCGCTCGATCCCACTTTTGCCGACTTGAAGCGGGCGCTGGCGGATGGACGCGTGCAGCGCTTTGCGATCGCCAATCCGGAGCACGCTCCCTACGGCCGCGCCGCCGAACAGTCATTGCGCAGCGCCGGTGTCTGGGAAGCGCTGGCTCCGCGGCTTGTCCTTGGCGAGAACGTTTCGCAAGCCGCGCAATTTGCCACCAGCGGCAGCGCGCAAGGCGGGGTATTTGCCTACTCGCTGGCGCTGGCGCCGCCCATTGCGAACAAGGGCACGAGCATCCTGCTGCCCGCCGCCAGTCACGCGCCGCTGCAGCAGCGAATGGTTCTGATCAAGGGCGCAGGTGAAACGGCGCGCGAGTTCTACGGCTATCTGCAGCGACCCTCCGCCCGCGCCGTTTTCAGGCGTTTCGGTTTCACCTTGCCCGGAGAGTGAGCGGCGATGGACTGGTCCGCGCTCAAGCTCTCGCTGGCACTCGCCGCGACCACGGTTGCGGTGCTGATCCCGCTTGGACTCGTCGTGGCGCGTCGCCTGGCGTGGAAACCGTTTCGTGGCCGGCGATGGGTGGAAGCGGCATTGGCGCTGCCGCTGGTCCTGCCACCGACGGTGCTGGGCTTTTACTTGTTGTACGCGTTCGGCGCCGGTTCGCCGCTGGGTCGCGGATTTCACGCGCTGACCGGTGGCTCGCTGGCATTCAGTTTTTCAGGCTTGCTCGTTGCGTCGATCATTTTCAACCTGCCATTCGCCATCCAGCCGATGCAGCGCGCGTTCGAGTCGATCCCTGCCGACGTGCGCGAAGCCGCGGCCTGCTGCGGCATGTCGCCGTGGCGGATATTCACCGGCGTCGAGTTCCCGCTGGCGTGGCCGGGCATCCTGTCGGCGCTGGTGTTGACCTTTGCCCACACGATGGGCGAGTTCGGGGTCGTGTTGATGGTCGGCGGCAACATTCCCGGAGAGACCCGCACCATTGCGCTCTCCATCTATGACCGCGTGCAGGCATTCGACACGGCCGGCGCCGGACTGATGGCGGCCGTGCTTCTCGCGCTGTCGCTGGTGGCCATGGCCGTGGCCTACGGGACAACCCCGGCGCGGGGCGCGCACCGTGGCTGAACGCGCAGCCGCTGGGCTGCGCGTGCGCCTGCGGCAAGAGGCGCCGATTCCGCTGGACGCGCACCTGGAATGCGAGCCCGGGCAGACCCTGGCGCTGGTCGGTCCGTCGGGCAGCGGGAAAAGCACCATCCTGCGCTGCATCGCGGGGCTGCGCGCGGCGAAAGCAGGGAGCATCGAGTGCGCGGATTCGACCTGGTACGAAACGAAGACCGGAACGAACAAGCCGCCGCAGCAACGCGCCGTGGGATTCGTGTTCCAGAATTACGCGCTGTTCCCGCATCTCACCGCATTGGGCAACGTGAAGGCGGCCCTGGGACATCTCGCGCAGGATGCGCGTTCCGCGCGCGCTAAAGAGCTGCTGGCGAGAGTGCACCTGGATGGACTCGAGTCGCGCAGGCCGGCAGAACTGTCCGGCGGCCAGCAGCAGCGCGTCGCCGTGGCGCGCGCGCTGGCGCGGGATCCCCAGGTGCTGTTGCTGGACGAGCCGTTTTCCGCGGTCGATCGCGTGACGCGGCAAAAGCTCTATCGCGAATTGGCGGAATTGCGGCGATCGACCGCGGTGCCGATGGTGCTGGTCACGCATGATCTCGACGAAGCGGCCATGCTCGCCGACCGCATGACCATTCTCCATCGCGGGCGCACTTTGCAGACCGGCACGCCGCGCGCGGTCATGGCGCGTCCGGCGGACGCGCTTGTCGCGCGACTGGTCGATCTCAAGA
The DNA here is from genome assembly GCA_035430095.1 of Casimicrobiaceae bacterium. Taxonomy (GTDB): domain Bacteria; phylum Pseudomonadota; class Gammaproteobacteria; order Burkholderiales; family Casimicrobiaceae; genus VBCG01. The sequence goes on from DAOMGB010000006.1 coordinate 28,517, forward strand.
ACCTGTTTGAAGGCAGCCTCGAGTCTGCAGGCACCGGTGCGCCTGGCCTTGTCTGGAACGGCCGCGTGCTCGAACTCGCGCGAGCACTCCCGTTCGCTCCGGGCTCCCGCGTGGCCTGGGGAATCCCGATGTCCGGCGTGCTTCTGCACCGCCGCGACCGGCCGTCGCGCGGCGAACACGAGAATCCGGTGGACGGGACCGTTGCCGAGGCTTACGAGGTCGGCGACGACACCGTGGTCGGCATGCGCGTCGCGAATGCTCCGAACCTGCTCTGGCTGCGCGTGCCGACCCATGTCGCGCAGCGCAACCGGGTGGCGGCCGGTGAGCCGATCCGGGCGTCGCTGCTGGCAGAGATGATCCACGTCATGCCATGGACTCCGGCTGGCACCGAACCATGACTCTTGCGAGTTGCCGGCGAAATGCTTGATGCGGGATCATTGCCGGGCGCTGTGGCGCAATGGGTCGCTTCGGCAAATTCCAGGGAACGAACATGAAAATCAGCGCGCGCAATCAGTGGAGCGGCAAAGTCAGGAACCTGGTCAAGGGGCCCGTCAGCACCGAGGTCACGATCGGCGTCGCCAAGGGTGTCGACGTGGTGGCGGTGATCAGCACGCAGTCGGCCGAGGCATTGAAGCTCAAGGTCGGCAAGAAGGCGACCGCGCTGGTCAAGGCCAGCAGCGTCCTCGTCGCCACGGAGTGAAGCCGGCGCGCGCGCTGGCGCTTTGCGCATCGCCGGCCTGGTCGCAGGCGGCGGTCGACGCGCAGTTTGCTACCCGGTCCCTGCGGGTCCCCGGCAATGTCGAGCGCCCGCTCACGCTGTCGTTGGACGACCTGAAACGCCTGCCGGTGCAGCGGGTCGAGGATCGGCGGACAGTGGGCGGCCCGGGCAGCGCCACCGAAACG